>NZ_JAVAYG010000003.1:0-404795 GCF_041954745.1 Pantoea sp. CS_6 | reverse complement strand
AAACTAATGTGGCTTCTGGAGTGTATCGTTTTCGTATTGATCCGGAATCAGCCGGCGTCGATTACGCAACGGGGCAGGCAGGAAACACACGTTCTAAATCTGCTGCTTTAATGATCTACGATCGCACTACTACTTCTGATAAATCAGCCGCTGTAAGTTTTTATGGCTTGAATGATGATGGGCTTGAGGCTTCATCGCTTATGCATGCTTTTCCACAAGGTGGTGGATTTGATTTGTATCTACAGGACTGGCAACGTGCAGATAATTCTGGCTCTGTAAGCGTAATTATCGAAAAGTGGCAAAATTAACGTTGCTCTGAAGCGTAAATAGCATCAGGCGCTCTGTATCCAGAGCGCTAATTTATTTGTCGTCATTTACATCGGTTTGGTTAAATTATAAATATTTCAGGTGGTTATAAAAGTGAACTATGAAGATAGCGACCAGGTCTACGAAAGATTAGTACTAAGACAGGTCATTAATAACATGATGTTATATTAAAGCGGACCATGCTTATCTTTAAATGGAAATTAATTATTTAACCTAACTCTTGTGCAGTCAATGGATTGATAAATGTATGTGGGTTTTTCCATCTGTTGATGCGCTAAGGATAATCCACTCAGGCTGATGAGCACGGAGAATGCGCCACTATCAAGATTCACCTCACTTTGAATGAATCAGATTTGTGACAGGAGTTAAATAACATTATGGTGCCGTTAGTGCGATTTACCCTGTTAGTGCTGTTATCGCCATCGTATTGTCATATGGCCATGCTCATACTCATCCGTACAGGGAACATCATAATGCTACGGCAGTGCACATAGTTGCATGCTGCTCATGATGAACTGTTCGATGCTGGTCTTAGCAAAAAATGTTGAGAAATGAACAGGCGGACAGGTAATTTTTCTGCTCATAAGTATAAACCCGTTATCAGGTTTTAACGATTGTCACATCGTTATTATCCGTAGTCGATGCGGAAAGTTTTTATCACCTACAATTACTATCGTAGGGTCAGTACTAAGGACCAGTGCTTTTAGCTAATGACTGAAGGTAAGGGTAAAAAAAATATGTACTGTTTCTGGGCGCAGTTCACCTGAAAGATTTCGAAAATGGATGCGTCTTTCTGACCGTTCGGTTATGCGGTTTCTGTGGGGCAGAGATATAGCGACTTTTGGCATCAGGTCTTTCATCGCCGAACGTATTTCAACGGTGCCAGGCCTTAGGTATGGAGAAAAACGTAATGCAGCCATTAAAGAGTGAGAACCGGCCAAAGCTGACCCCCGCAATGCTGTTACTGCCATTCGACATTTTAATGCTGTCTCAGCGTTTCGCTAAAACGGGTCACAATAAGCACGTATCAAAAGACCGTAATTTACTCGCTTCAATCAGAATGTCTCCGCGAGTGATAAACGTGGTGCTTTGTGTCGTTCTGCTACTGCTTACGGGCTGTACCGGCACGCTGAACTGAGATGTATAAGGATTTTGACGGGTCAGGCAGCACTATACCCGGTTTTACTGGAGGGATTTCCAGCGTTATTCAAAAAGCAAGCCGTGAAAAAACACCTACTGACTGTCGTTGCGTGTATAAAAACGCGGTTAGCGTCTCGATCGTTAAGATCGCAGTCAGCAGGCAAAGAACAGAATTACTCTGGGTCGGAGACCGAAGCGGAAGGCTTCAGTTTAACGACAAAGTGTTCTTTTTTTAGAATTTTTGCCCCTTTATCACACCAGTGATCGGTGAATCTGAAAAACTCATCCGTGGTCAATTCAAAACACAACTCAACATTCTTAGCCAGTCCTTTGGACAGTAATTCATTAGCCTGTTCTAAAGAGTGGGCTTTTGTCGTTTTCATGTAACAACTCCAGTGCGTTTAAGAAGAGCGTGTATAACCCCTCAGAGAACCTATCACAGGATGATGACAATTATACGACGATGTAAAACATACGTGGGTCCGGCGGAAGAGAATTCAGTGAAACCAGGAGAAGGGGTGAACTGGCACCAGGTGCTGTACGTGGAAGGGCAGATCGGCTCAGCTTACAGCGCAGCATACTCGGTTAGTATCAATTTTTCTGATGGTTTTATTCTTTCCGGGGGCAGGGAATCAGTCTGAAGGCGTTTGGAAACGACGTGCTTGCAGAGCATAATGCTGCTCAGGTGTTTGTGTGGTTAATTAAAGGTGATGAACAAAAAACTCAAGCGCAATCCGAAGTTAGCTTGAGAGGGTTCTCGCTTATGCATCTGATTACAAAGTGATAAAGCTCACTTTGCTATCCTTTAGTATAGTTTTTTTTGATCTAAAGTCTAGTTGTTATGAAGCGGGTTA
Organism: Pantoea sp. CS_6; assembly: GCF_041954745.1. Lineage (NCBI taxonomy): Bacteria > Pseudomonadati > Pseudomonadota > Gammaproteobacteria > Enterobacterales > Erwiniaceae > Pantoea > Pantoea sp. CS_6. The sequence continues at coordinate 402,474 of NZ_JAVAYG010000003.1, read as the reverse complement.
AGGTTCAATATAATTTATGATTTAAAAAAGAAACCCCCACACCACCAGTGGCCTCGGAAACCTCAAGGGTTGATGTGAGGGTGGCTAACACAGCCAACACCAGGGAATACTCCGCGCTCATCATACACTTTTTATAAGAAATAGATAAATTTTTTTGAATGGTTATCAGCCCTGCTCGTTACAGGGCTTTTTTCGTTTAAGCGTCTCATAATGCTTCTTAGTCAATGGGCGACTTGCCTCGCTCTGGCTCATATCTGCACCTTTTCAGAAAGGCGTTAGATCCTGTGATCATATTGCGGCACAGGGCACTTAGAGACGTTCGTCTTTAGGTCCGAATAATAGGTGATTTAATGGTGCCTCAGCTGACTTATTGACAGGAAAATTTCTTGCATTTCGTGCTTTCATTTAAACGGGAACACTATGCCAGATGCTTCTGCTTTAGTGACGCGTTTAACACATCTATCATGATCAGATCCCGTAATTGAACCGGACCCATAAGTCATTATTCCGTTCTTTACATTCATCTTTTTAGATTTGGTGGTGGCTCCTCATCAGTTCTTATCCTCAATGTCAGTCTGGGCTAAGCGTTTAAACTCAAAGCGCAGAATGTTTATTTCTCGTTTACTTCCGCTTCTTTATCTTATTAACAGTGAATTTTTTGTAAGCCCGGAGCTCCGGATGTTCAAATCCTCGCACTAATAAGCGCTTATAAACTTCAAAAAGTGCTGAGCGGATAAAGGGATTCAGCATTTTGCTTAAGAAGCACATTTTGCATCTTTATTGGGCCGTTTCTGTAAAGATTTTTGCGAACAGACATAGAGCTTATACACCGTATTTTTACTCTAAAAGTCGGTAAGACAAGCGAGTAACGCGTGAACACAAAACATTTTCAGGTTATTTTTCCTGCAACACGGGCCGCTGCCCCGGATGCATTTATACCTCTGACATCCACAGACAGCAGCGATACTCGCACGCAGCGTATTCCGATCCTCTTTCCTCTTGCGCAGCAAATTCCCTTATTTTTATGCTTTATTATTTTTAGCTGCTGGTTATTACCAGGATTGGTAGGACATGAACCCTGGAAGCCTGACGAAGCTTATACCTTTGGGTTAATTCGCCACATCGCGCAGACCGGTGACTGGGTAGTGCCTACGCTGGCAGGTGAGCCTTTTATGGAAAAGCCGCCGCTCTATTTTGTGGCGGCGTCGTTTTTCCTTCGGCTGTTCAGTCCGTTATTAGGCGAGCCGGATGCAGCGCGTCTGACTACAGGCTTCTTCATCCTGATCGCCTGTTACGCTATTGCACTATCTGCCAGAGAGTTACTGGGTAAGGGCGCCGGACGCTGGGCTGTTCTTATTCTCTTTGCCTGTGTCGGCTTTCCCATTCGGGCGCACCAGATGATTACCGATACGGCTTTGCTGGCGGGCGGCGCCATCGGCATTTATGGTTTCGTGTTGGGGATTCGACGCCATGTTGCTGGCGGCATTGTACTGGGCGTGGGCGCTGCCGTTATGTTTCTCTCAAAGGGGCTACTGGGTCCCGGGATTCTGGGAGTAACGGCGATGGGGTTGCCGTTGCTCAATACTGAATTTCGCAGCAGGCGCTATGTCATCTTTTGTGCCATTGCTTTTTTGGTTTTCTGCCCACTGGTCGCGCCCTGGCTTTACGCGCTCTGGATGCGTTCAGAAAAGCTGTTTTCAACCTGGCTTATGGTAAATAACTTTGGCCGATTTGACGGTACCGCCAGACTGGGTCCGAAAGCGAAGCCGTTCTTTTATCTTAAATTGCTTCCGTGGTATGCATTTCCAGCGCTTCCTATGGCGGTATGGTGGTTATGGCGCTGCGGGGCAAACGGCATTAGCCCGGCAGTCAAAGTCCTGTTGACGTTTTTTGTGGCGGGGTTTGCTACATTGTCTGCCGCCGCAGATGCACGCGAACTCTATGCCATGCCGTTGTTGCTGCCACTGGCAATATTAGCGGCGGGGGCGTGTCAACGAAAAGCGGAGTGGGCTGAAAAATTGCGGCCCTGGTCTCTGGGCCTGTTTTGTCTGCTTCCTGCGGTGATGTGGGGCGCGGGGATTATACTGATAACCGGTTGGCCTGTCCCGTTATGGAATAAGTGGGTGGTGCCAGGCGCACCTGGATTTATGCCTGAGTTCCATCCGCTTATGTTTAGCGTGGCACTGCTGGTTACCCTGATGATGAGTGGCATCGTATTTTTCCATCGGGCAGCGCGACAAAGCCCCTTATATATCTTCACCAGTTGTATAACCCTGTGCTGGGTGTTGGCCATGACGCTTGGCATGCCTTATCTGGATTATACGAAGCGTTATTCAGACGTCTTTATCCCGATGCGAGCCTGGCTGCCTAAAGATGAGTGCGTAGCCAGTCGGCACCTTGGCGAGCCACAGCGCGCGTTACTGGAGTATTACGACGGCTTAGTCACGCTAAGGGAAGGAAAGCACAGAGGTGCCTTTCGCTGTCACTGGCTTCTGGTACAGCACGATAAAAAGCATCCGCAGGAATTTGTGGATGGCACGCTTGTCTGGCAGGGAGAAAGACCAGCAGATAAAGAAGAAAGCTATCAACTTTATCGGCTTGATGGCCAGGACATTTTTTCTTTAGCGCCAACGGTGCCTGGGATAGTCTCACAGGCACAGTGATATCACCTACGGCATCCTGTTACGTTTGTCTCAGGGAAGGGACAGATGTACCTCGTTTTCCTTAGGTGCCCAGTCTCTGTCTGAAAACTCATCAAGGGGATAAGAGACATTTCGCAGTCCCTGCGTGCCCAGAAAGTTTCTGACGCCCTCCTGTAGATTGCCATCGCGAAACAGTTCTGCGATAACAAAAAGTGCATCAGAAAGTGAAAGGGTTCTGATTTGTGCCGGTAACCAGTTCGTGCGCGTAAAGATCAAATGATAAAGCGCTTCTTCGCCGGATAACGGGAAATAACGCGTGCCAAATTGTTTACGATGTTTATCCAAAATGATTTCAAGAATAAATATCTGCGCGGTGCGTTGTTTCACCTGGTTAACCATCAGATTATCGGAATGGCTCATATCCAGCGTTGAGGCATCATTGTTCTGCTTAACGCGCGTTTCGATAGCATTCCAGAGGTTGTCATACTGATTCATAGCTTGCCTTGTCTGAAGTTAACGTTTTCATAACAAAGTTAGCAGAAGTCAGACGCAGGGCAAAGATCGCTGACCTGAACATCGCAGGCCTTCCGTTAAAATTTTCAGGTCGTTGCACGTTCAGATACCGCTTAGCGCTGTGACTCTGCAACGAAGAGATAAGGCAGAGCCGGTAGAGGGCGTTATGATATTGACCAAAATGGCCACGAATGGCCATATCGTGGATTTCCCGCGCAGCTAATGGATGACACCGGATGTCGTCAGGCAAAGGGCACAAAAAGCAACGCTGAATGCAGCAAAACCAACCAGACCTATTACGACGAAACCGAAATTTCTCATATCGACCTCCACCGTGTCCACATGGCACCTTACAATCATAAGTCTGGTGGGAAAATAAGTATATACTGTAAAAAAAGACATAGAAAATGGCATTGAGAGGGAGTTGATTTCATTCTTAACAGCTTAATGATTTATTGTTAATCATCTATTTTACTGATTTCGGCACGTGTTTTTTGTCCCGGGTGTGATATTAACTTTTATTTTGTAATGCGGTTGTTTTATTAGTGAGGGGGTTATTTTAATTAGTGCTGGTTTTATCTTTTTTTAATTGATAACTTTAATTGAAATGGATATTAGTAACGGATGGTATGAGGAAGTAAACGATTACTCTGCAGGCTTCAGCTTACCTGCTAAAAAATTCAGGCATTTTATTTATACTTTTAAAAATAGCAAACCCACCCCGGTGGCTGGCTTTGTTTTTTAATCACACCTTTCATCTGTAGAATATATAATTTCACTTTTCAGGAGGTTTTCTTTGCAATAAAAATCAAGATTATCATGCTTTATTACTCTTCACAGAAATACAGGTGGTTTTTTCTGAGGAGCAAAAAAACAACCCAATTCAGGCTCACCGTGATGTAAGGTGCGTCTGCCCGGGCGATCGTTATGCCGTACATTCTCACGCACTTCCTGACTGTGGCAGATTTCCCGAGGCAGGCGATAACGGGTAAATTCACTGACCAGTTATTGATTAAAGCGAATGGTGTTGACGTGGCGGGAGCTGTGATGCAGCCACGTGAGCTGCTGTTCTCCTGGCAGGGTAAAGTGAATGAGATTGCCGGGCAGATCCCGTCAGAGCAGATTAGCGCGCGTATTAAAATGTCCACGCCGCGTACGGCCAAGGCGATCGGTCAGGATGATCAGTAAGCCCAGCGTGTTATCGGCCGGCGCACCTCGTCTGCCAGCGGATCGTGTCATACGCTGAGTTGTCAATTTAAGTTCCAGTGCAGTATTTCGCAGTTGTCGCGCGCATCTGGCAACACAGGTGTGAATGCCAGAATGATTTTGATTAGGGAAGCAGGACGGCTTCATGACGAGACCGTCCTGGGTTCTTTAGCCGTGCGGCCCACCGCCCGGACCACCACCGGGTCCGCCGCCCGGTCCCATATGCCCTGGGCCGCCACCGCCCGGTCCCCAGAACGGCCAGACACAGCCCGACAGCGCCGAGACGCTGACTAACGCAATCACTAACAGGATGACTTTTTTCATACAGGCTCCAGATTGATATCCCATTACTCTATCAATTTGGCTGTGTCGAGGTGTGAAGCGGGTGAAAAAGGGTTGCTGGCATAGCGTAAAAGTTCTGTTAATCGCAACGGGGCAAACGGCACAGCCCGTTTGTCATTTTGCATCAAAACTGTGCAGTGATAACGCTTTTTACCACCTGACCTTTGGCAGACTGGCGCAGTACAGCGTCTCGCCTCTGGCCCATAAATTGCAGCAGTGCTGGCGCAAAGTCACATAATAATTTATCCAACAGGAGTCAGACGAATGCCAGTAAGCCGTTCATATGCTATCCGTTTATGTGGGCCGGTTATTTTTACAGGGCTGTTATCTTCCTTTCCCGCCATAGGGGCAAACGTGCCAGCCGGGGTAACGCTGGCTCCCTTACAGGAAATCGTGCGCGGTAACGGTGACGAACCTCCCACTCTGGATGTTGAAAAAGCGGAAACGAATGACGCCTTTGCGATCCTTTATGACCTGTTTGAAGGACTGGTGCAGACTATGCCCGACGGTAAGGTGGTGCCCGGGCTGGCAGCCTCGTGGGAAACAGCGGATAACAAAGTCTGGACCTTTCACCTTCGCCCGGATCTGACCTGGTCCGATGGTTCGCCGCTGACCGCACAGGACGTCGTATTTAGCTGGCGTCGTCTCACCGATCCCAAAACGGCTTCGCCTTATGCCTCTTTTGCCAGCTATGCTCACATCCTCAATGCGGATGCGGTGACGAGCGGAAAAAGCCCGACTGACAGTTTGGGGGTTAAGGCACTGGACGACCATACCGTTCAGGTCACGCTTGATCAGCCGGTGTCGTATTTTTTGCAGTTTGTCGCTCATCCTTCCCTGTTTCCGATTAGTGCAAATAATGTCAAAAAGTTTGGAGAGGCCTGGTCACGGCCCGGCAATATGGTCAGCAGCGGAGCGTTTAAGCTGGACCAGTGGGTGGTAAATGAAAAAATTACGCTCGTCCGTAACGATCGCTATTGGGATAACGCACATACGGTAATTAACAAGGTCACTTTTTTACCCATCCACGATCTGTCTGCGGAGCTTAATCGCTATCTTGCGGGCGGCATTACCATCACGGACAACATTCCTGCCGTTGACTTTCCTCGTATGAAAAAAGAGCGGCCAAAAGAGGTGCGCAGTACACCGATATACAGCGTGTTCTATTTTCAAATTAATAACCGCAAGCCGCCCTTTACGGATGTGCGTGTGCGGCAGGCGCTCAACCTGGCGCTGGATAAAACCATTATCGCTGATAAAGTCATCGGTATGGGCCAGCAACCGGCCTGGGCTATGCTGCCCTTATCTATGGGGGAGGTGACGCTCAAGGCACCAGCATGGGCGGGCTGGACGCAGGAACAACGGGTGAAAAAAGCCCAAGCGCTGCTCAGTGAAGCCGGTTATTCCGCCAGCCATCCTTTAACTTTTACTCTGCTCTACAACACCAATCAGGATAATCAACGTATCGCGATCGCTGCCGCGTCGATGTGGGGGAAAGTGCTGGGCGCCCGGGTCACCCTGCAAAACCAGGAGTGGAAAACCATGGTGGATAATATGCATCAGGGGCAGTTTGATCTGGTGCGCTATACCTGGGGTGCCGATTACAGCGAACCGTCCACTTTCCTTAACACCTATCGTACCGGCGACAGTCAAAATACGGCGGGTTATGCCAGCCCGGCGTTTGATGCCGCTGTAAAAGCCGCAGGCATGGATACCAGCCCGGATGCCGTGACCCGGGATTATCAAAAAGCCAGCGATATTATTGCTAATGACACGCCAGTCATTCCGGTCTTTTACGGCGCGCTGAATCAGATGGTCAGTCCAAAAGTGGGCGGCTATGCGCCGTCGCATTTGCGTTTCTACTATACCAAAGACCTGTATCTGGTTAAGTAACGTAGTCTTTGCGTCTGATGTTCTCAGCACGACGAAAATGTCCGGGGTCGCTCATCGACCCCGGCGAATGTAAGCGACATGAAGATAGCGAAGGTGACAGCCCGGTCCCGCACATACTGAAAACCATAACAGCATGTCCGATATTCACTGTTGGTCAGTGCGATGTTTATACAAATGAAAAAAGCCCGGCATCCGGGCTGGGGGTGATACGATAAACAGGGCGGATTGCTGCCCTCAGGCGAATAATCGTCTCGCCGCGTCATGATAATCAGACCCGGAAGGTTTCCACCATGCCCCGAAGCGCATGGGCCTGAACTGACAGTGACTGTGACGCGGAAGAAGACTCTTCTACCAGTGCTGCGTTATTCTGCGTCACGCTGTCCATCTGGCTGACCGCCACGCTGACCTGAGAAATACCCTGCATTTGTTCTGAAGAGGCCAGCGACAGGTTGTCCATTGCGCTGGCAAGCTCTCCGACCATGCCGACAATCTTCATGATGCTTTCGCCCGTGCCTGACGCCACTGCAACACCGCTTTCAACCTGGTTTACGGCCTGTTCAATTAACGTTTTGATATCGCGGGCAGCGGTAGCGCTGCGCTGCGCCAGCGTTCGGACTTCGCCCGCCACCACGGCAAAACCGCGTCCGCCTTCTCCGGCGCGTGCCGCTTCCACTGCCGCGTTGAGCGCCAGAATATTGGTCTGAAAAGCGATGCTTTCGATTACCGCGGTGATGTCCCGCACTTTGGTCGCGCTGATGGCAATCGCGTTCATGGTATCCGACATGCGATTCATATCCGTTTCGCCGGAACGGGCAAGTCGGGCGGTTTCGCGCGCGGATTCAGCCGTCTGCTGCGCACCAGCGCTGTTGCTTTTCACCGTGGCTGTGAGTTGCTCCATGCTAGCGGCAGTTTCCTGCAGCGCGGCGGCCTGCTGCTCGGTGCGTGAGGACAGTTCGGTATTGCCCTGGGAAATTTCATCGGCGGCCTGAGCAACAGTAGTAGAGGCATGTTTAATCTGCGACACCAGGCCGCGCAGATTTGCCTGCATGGTATCCAGAGAAGCGAGCAGACTGCTCCTGTCGTGGCGGCGTAACGTAACGGACGTAGTCAGATCACCCGCCGCAATCGCGGCGGCCAACTGCTGGGCCTGAGCCGGCTCTCCACCCAACTGCGCCATCAGTTTCCTGCTCATTAACACACAGATCACGGCGCCAGAAATCAGGGACGCCAGAACCAGAAAAATAAAGATCTTAATGATGCGGCTGGCAGAGTCATTGCTCTTCTCTGCCGTTTGCTCTGCAAAGGCCCGCTGCATCTCGGTCAGTTCATTAAGGCTGCCAATAAGGATTTGCTGGGGCGGGCGGACAACATTGGTCAGATAGTCCGCCAGTCCGGTCAGTTGCCGCTGTCTGCCCATTGTGGCCGCCGTCGCCAGGGTGGTAAGCGCGGCGTTTTCATTTTCCTGCACTTTTTTAAGCAGGCCGAGTTCTTCGGGGTTTTTGTTGATTTCAATCAGCGAGGCCAGCTCAGCGCGCTTTTGTGTATAAACGGCCTTCTGGCCTTCGAAACGGCCCCATTCATTCTCGATGGCTTTGGGATCAGAAAACAGGGCCATATTCCTGACTTCGACCAGCATATTTCGCAGAGCCGTTCCCGCATCATTCGCCAGGGTGACTTTTTTCAGATTGGTGTTGACGATTTCGTTGATATTTTTTCGGGCTTCAAGCAGATGATTCAGTGCAACCCCAGAGCTAATGACGAAAAACAACATTAAAAAAGCAAATCCAGCAGATAATCGCGTCGATACTTTCATTTTTCACCCCAGTTAAGATTTTATATGGCCCATGATGTTTTCGGCAAAAGCCTTCCGGGCATAAGCAGTAAATGGCGTGAAATTTGTTGCAGAATGAAACTTCATCGCCCGCGCGTGCGACGTGGGTAGCCAGCACAGGAATACAACGTCTGCCCGACGAGTCTGTCAGGCGCAGCAAGGTAAAGAGACATAAAATTTTAACAGTCTTTGCGCACCCCTTTCCGCTGCTGATATGCAGCCGCCTTGCACGACGGCGTTCGTTGGCTGCTTCGGGCAGCGCAATAAAAACGGTCATGTTTCGGCATTATTGTCATAAGCCCGTGAGGCCACGCTATTCAGGCGTGGCCGATCATGTTGTACGGCGCTGTCTTTTGTTGTGCGAAGCACGCGCGTCTCAAACGCAGGCATTTATCCATTGATTAGGGCAGAAGCTATGTCAGAAGTGCTTGAGTACGACGGCTGGAAAGAGAATGCTATCGGTGAAAAATTTGCGGCTGATGGTGCATATTTGCCTTTCAGAGGTAACACGCTCATTTGCCAGTTGGATCAGGGCAGCGAAATCGTTAGCGTGATCTCTGAGATGGTGGAGGCCATGAAGGCGGAAGGACTGGCACGGTGTTATACCTTTCTGCCGTCGGCGAGCTACCACATGACCGTCTTTAATGGTGCGAATGACAGGGCGCGTTATTTGCCGGCCTGGCCCGCAGACCTGAGCCTTGATGCGCCCATGTCGGCGTGCGATCGGTTATTTGCCCAAAAGCTGACCGACTTTAGCGTAACTGAATTTCCCGTAAAAATGCGGATTGGGGCTGTTGTATTAAAGCGCGGCGTCTCGCTCTCGTTGGCGCCAATGAATCAGGCGGAAGAAACAAAAATTCGCGGGCTGAGAGATCGTCTCAGTCATGTCCTGCGCTGCAGACGACATAATCATGATGTTTACGAGTTTCATGTCAGTGTGTCATATCTGATTAACCCGCCGGTCGCCGAGGAGTGCCGCCTCCTTCAGAGGTTAAGAGCGGTTTATCTGGAAAAGCTTATGCGGGTTTCTCCGATCATTGAACTGAATGCACTGGCGTTTTGCGTGTTTGAGGATATGGCGGAATACAGACCGGTTTTCCGGCTGTCGTCGTCCATTCAGTAGGGCAGGAGAGGTTGACGTTAAAGCGGACTGCCATGGGCGTTGTCAGTCCGTTGCGCGTTACTGAAATAACCATGTATTGAGATACCGTGTTCGCGCCAGGTCTTATATTGCCTGAAAATGCTTTCGTTATCGTGTGCCACAGATATGACGGGGATTATATTCCGTATCCGGTGTGACGATACCTTTAAACGCCGTGTGAACCCACATTGTGCAATGGTTACAGCACGCAGCAATATGACCATTGCCGTTAAATACTACGCAGGAGTAATGTCGCGGATGATGGTTACGTGCATAAAGTTCAAGCCACAGGTGGGCTTCTGCGCAGGCATAAAAAAACCGGCACATGGCCGGATTTTTTATGCCTGCGGCTGGCCAACCGGCCCTTTACCCAGTGGACCGCCAGGCACTGACTGACCGCTTGGCGCATGCGGGCGACCATCGTTGCCGACGGCGCTGCTGTCCTGCTGACAACCCGACATCATTAAAAGGCTGGAAACAATTAACAGACCGCTCAAAATGCTTTTCATCTCTTTCCCTCGTGATTAACACACTTAAAAAACAGCTCGCCTGATAAGTCTGGTCGGTATTTTCGCTAAGTCAATGTAGCGAAAAAAAAGTGCGTGATATCAATGCTTTTGTGAAAGCGGATACGTGCAGCGCCATCCCACGAGGGGAAACCGCTGTGCTTACCCGATTTTTGTGAACCAGACTTAGTGTTCGGTTTGCTAACCAGAGAGGCCTGTATGACAGAAAGACCAGTAGAGGGTGACCATCCGGATTATCAACCGGGGAAAAAAAGCCCGTCACAAGGCGACACCAACGGCGCGGAAGATGATGTAACCCACGCGCCTGAATCCGGCGATAAACAGCCAGATTAAGTCTGCCGGCCCACCTGCGTGAAGTGGGCCGGAATATATCCGCTGTAGAAAGTGCTGTATTTCCCCGCTCGTCTGGCTATGCTGTGGACACATCGTTCAGGGACATTCAGGAGAAAAGGTGAAAAAGGCGGCTTATTTTGACGCTCTCTATGCAGACCGAAACAGTGAAACCCTGCGGCTGTGGCAACAGGAAAACAGGCAAGCGCATCACCATGCTGAAAAATTCTTTTACCCTGACGGGCATAAAGCACTGAGCTGTGGCATTTTGCCTGATCTGAATCCCGACATCCTTGCTCTTCTTGATGACCTCCGCCGTTTAACCCGTAATGACCCACTTGCAGATGTTATGCAGGCAAAAAACTTTCATGTCACCTTCCTGCCGCTTACGCCAGCCCGTTATCACGAGCGCCAACAAATCCCGATGATAAGCGAATTGACTGGCACCTTTTGCCAGTGCGTAACGGATTCATCACTCAGGGTGGAGGGATTGCGTTTGGTCGCGCTTCCCGATCAGCTGTTGCTGGCAGGTTTTCCTGACGGCAGCGCAGTCGCGCAAAGAGCTGCGTTCTGGAATGCGTTGATGTCATCAGCGACGTGGCGGGATTTACTGCTTGAAAGGCACAGTGGAAAAACGACCCCGCCTGAATTCTGGCATACAACGTTGCTTCGCTATCGCGCTGCCAGCTTGCCCGACTCGCTTAAATCGTATTTTATTGACAATATGCACCGTAGGTATGGGAGCGTAGCTGGCGATATCCGGCTGGTCTTTGCGGTTTATAACTGGGCTGATCCAGAAACGATAACGGTGTAAACAGGTCGGGTGGTCATGAACGATTATAAGCGTTCAGGTTGAAAGCCATGACAGAAATACGAAGGTTTAATCGTAATCCTCACTTTCATAATGAGGTGAATAACGCTCATCAAGCACTTCCTGAATCAGAAGCAAGATGAGAATGAGCAGTAATAATAAAATGATGCTGGTCATGAATAATTTCCTGTGTTCACTTTTCTCCGCAACTGAAGCATGTATTCACGGCAGCCCGTTCTGGCAACGGTTTAAACGATCATTCAGTAGACCAGGTTATGCTCAGGGCTCAAACAGCACCGTCATTAAAACAGGTTGAACCAAAACGGCGCACACCATTTCCTTCGTCCTGTCATATCCTGATAAACGTTATGCATTTTGCTGAGCAGTATTGTATTTCCGTAGTGCGGCGAATAAACCCTCGACAACGAAATAAGCCTGGAACGAGATTCAAGCGGGCGAGTCGTGGCTGGCTTTCATTATAAAGGGGGATTCTGTTATGAAGGGTGTCTGGGCGATACATCATATCGTCAGACCGGTTGCGGCCAGGGCAGATTTTTAGCGATGTTGACAGCGCTTTAATTCATATACTGCGTCAGTGGTGAAGTATTGCAGAGTGTCCGCCGGACCTGAACAGTCCGCCGCATTAAGCGGCCCATCGATGGGTTGTTTTACACATTATCGCCAGAAAAGACGTGTAGCAATATTACGTCATAAATCGAAAAACAGACGCTCACTCTGTCGATGAGATCTCCATCACACTTAGAGTGAAATCAGTAAAATCGTCCATATCCAGACCTTATTTGCCCTCATCGCCCGCTGTCTCTGCTTTATATGCTGCATGGACACGACATGTTGTGAGAGCGGAGCTTAATGATGTCTCATGTAAATACTTTCAATCTTCAAAGCGAACATAAGCAAAAAGTTCGCCGTATGAACCTGTTTATCTCTGTTTCCGCTGCGTTAGCAGGACTGCTGTTTGGACTGGATATTGGCGTGATTTCAGGGGCACTGCCGTTTCTCACCCATCACTTTAATCTGAGCAGCCATGAGCAGGAATGGGTGGTGAGCATCATGATGCTGGGTGCCGCAATAGGGGCAGTATGTAATGGCTGGGTATCACATCGTCTTGGCCGCAAATACAGTCTGATGGCGGGCGCAGTGCTGTTTGCGATTGGATCGCTGGGTTCAGCCGGTGCAACCAGCGTTGAAATGCTCTTGATCTTTCGCCTCCTGCTGGGCCTGGCTGTGGGCGTAGCCTCCTATACCGCACCGCTTTATCTGTCTGAAATGGCAACCGAAAACGTCCGTGGCAAAATGATCAGTCTGTATCAACTGATGATTACATTGGGCATTGTACTGGCCTTTGTATCGGATACGGCTTTTAGCTATAGCGGTAACTGGCGAGCCATGCTGGGCGTCCTGGCTATCCCCGCCGTCGTACTGTTTGTCATGGTTATTTTCTTGCCGAACAGCCCGCGCTGGCTGGCTGCAAAAGGCATGCATGTTGAAGCAGAAGATGTCTTGCGGATGCTGCGCGATACGTCTGAAAAAGCCCGTCAGGAACTGAACGAGATTCGGGAAAGTCTGCGCATGAAGCAGGGGGGCTTTTCGCTGTTTAAAAGCAACAGGAACGTCAGGCGTGCGGTCTTTCTGGGCATGTTATTACAGGGCATGCAGCAGTTTACCGGGATGAACATCATTATGTATTACGCGCCGCAGATTTTTAAAATGGCGGGCTTTAAAAGCACACAGGAGCAGATGATCGCCACGGTCATTGTTGGCCTGACCTTTATGTTTGCCACTTTTATTGCTGTTTTTACCGTAGATAAAGCGGGCAGAAAACCGATTCTGAAAATTGGTTTCTCAGTCATGGCGTTTGCTACGCTGGTGCTGGGCTATTGCCTGATGAAAGCGGGACAGGGAGAGATCAGCCATGGGTTATCCTGGGTTTCTGTGGGCATGACCATGCTGTGTATCGGTGGATATGCGATGAGCGCAGCGCCTGTCGTCTGGATCCTGTGCTCTGAGATTCAGCCGCTTAAATGCCGCGACTTTGGTATCACCTGTTCGACGACCACTAACTGGGTGGCAAACATGATTATCGGTGCCACTTTCCTGTCCCTGCTGGGCAGCATTGGCGCGGCGGGCACGTTCTGGCTTTATACCGGCTTTAATCTGGTGTTTATCGTAATAACGGTTTATCTGGTGCCGGAAACCAAGAATGTCACGCTGGAGCGGATTGAGAAGAATTTGATGGCGGGTGAGAAGTTGCGGGATTTGGGGCGCTAGCACTTGTGTAATTGACTATTTATCCTCAGCATCAAAAAAGCCAACGTTAGCCTGCAACATTGGCTTTTTTTTCTGTCTTTTACCGTAATTAACAATTCTGTTTTTTATTACTGTTATTAATAACTATTACTTATCTCATCAATGCCATTGATATTACCTCTCGCAATAACATTAAAGTTTTTATAGCGTGCTTAAGTGTTGAGATGCAGTTGCATAAGGCATTATCTTAATAATAAATTAACGGGTGAGTGAAATTACCCTTTGCCGGAGTTTGTGTAAATTTTAAAGAAGAAATGGGTGCCGTCTCTTTTGTGTTTTTTTTTACTAATAATAAATAAGTCGATAGCTATGTCGATATTGTCTTTTAATTGGTTTTTTGAGCTATTTTAAAAGGTATTTAACTAAATAAAAAGCTATTAATTTAACCATTTGCGATATTTTATTTTGCTTATATGGTTTTTTTGGTTTCTTTTCCTTTGTGATTCGTTTGGGCGTGGAGCAAGATGAGTAAATATCTCGTTGTTATAGTTTGCATAATTTTTTCTGGCTGATTAATTCAGGTCGGTATTATTATTTGTTCCGTTCAGAAGCACATAGGTTCTCTTCTGCAACCATGCTTTTCATTAAGCGTATGAGCGATGAATGCGTATTTCGCATTATAAAAAATCTAAGTTTAAGGGATTGTTGTAATGAAATTGAATAAAGCGGTTAAATCAATCGGACTGTGTGCAATGATGGTTGCATTTGGCGCTACTGCAGCTGACCAGGGTCATGGCGAAATCAACTTCAAAGGTTCAATTGTTGATGCACCTTGTTCGATCACTGCAGAGTCTGCAAATCAGACTGTGGATTTAGGTGAAGTGACCAATGCTGCGCTGAAAAATGGCGGAAAATCAGCACCTAAAGCATTCAGCATCAAGCTTGAACAGTGCGATACAGCAACCTCTAACAGCGTAACGGCAACATTTACCGGTGCGGCTTCTGCAGGTAATAAAGATCTGTTAGGTATTACAGGTACGGCAAGTGGTGCATCAATTGCTATCACCAATGGTGCCGGTCAGATCATCAAACTGGGTGAGGCTTCACCTGCACATGATATTCAGGATGGGACTAACACCCTGGCATTTTCTGCATACCTGCAGGGCGACGGTGCTTCCGCAACTATTGTCCCAGGTGATTTCACCTCTGTAGCAAACTTTACTCTGGCTTATAAATAAGACAGAAAGCGAACGTTAATATTATACATTAGCCTTCGATTGCATGAGCAGCGTGATCTGCTCATGCCTTTTCAGGAAAGGCATCTTTTATGGAAATAATATTGAAAAAATTTTTATGGATGCTGCCTTTCATACTGACATTATGCGTGCCTGAATCTGGAATTTGCCACTCGCAGGAACATGGACAGGGTGTTGTCGGTATGCAAGGCAGCATTCTTGATGCTCCCTGTGCCATAGAAGTCAATGACAGAGAGCAGCTTATTGACATACCAGCGTTAACGACAGGTGAACTCACTCATGATGGCGCAGGCTTCACCAGAAATTTTTCTATTCATCTTATTCATTGCTCGCTTTTTGATTCCAATACCACTGGCGGAGATAAAACCCACTTCCAGGTGACTTTTGATGGAATCCCCGATGGAAAATTATTTGGTGTCAGTGGTGCCAGCGGTATAGGCATCGAAATTAAAGACATGGCTGGTAATTATGCTTTTCCAGGTAAACCGATGCCATTTGGTCAGCTCACGCAAGGCAGACAAACACTCGATTATCAAATGAGGATTGTTGGAGATGCGCACCATATGCATTCGGGGAAATTCCGTGCTGTTGTGCGTTTCAAAGTTGATTATTACTAATTTTTTCCCTGACATAAAATATTATGAGAAATCAGAATTATAAAAATCGCAATCTCACGTTATCCATTTGTCCTGTCGCCTTTGCCGTATTCATCGCATGTTTTATGTCTGAAAGTGTTATCGCGGCCAGCGATGAGGTGGAATTTAATATTGACGTGCTCGACGTTAAAGAACGTAATGAAGTCGATATTAATCGATTCTCACGCGCGGGTTATTTGATGCCGGGTGAATATCTATTCAATGTTGTTGTTAATAAATCTGAATTTCCAGAGGAAAAAGTTAGCTACTTATCCCCTCAAGATAAACCTGATGATTCTTTAGCGTGCCTTTCTCCTGATTTAGTCAGCCGCTTTGGTTTTAAAGAAAATGAAATAAGAAAAGCAGGCTGGTGGCAGGATGGCCAGTGTCTGGATGTAGATTCATTGCCGGGCATGACAGTCACGCCTGATTTGGGGTCGGGTATATTAAAAATTAATATACCGCAGTCTTTGCTGGAATATACCTCTGAAAACTGGGAGCCACCTTCTCGCTGGGATGACGGCATACCGGGATTTATTCTGGATTACTACTTGAATGCGAGACACACTCAGTCGAAATCTAGTTCGGATGCACAGTCATTAAGCGGTAATGGGGTGGCAGGATTTAACATAGGCCCCTGGCGCTTACGCGCAAACTGGCAGGGCGATTATGAACGTGAATCTGGTAAAGATGGTACTTTAAGGAAAAATTTCAAATGGGACCGGTTTTATATTTTTCGCGCCATCAAATCGCTCAAGTCTGAACTGACAGTAGGGGAATCTTATTTACCCTCAACGATATTTGACTCATTTCGTTTTACAGGTGCCAGTTTAACGTCGGATGATGCGCAACTTGCTCCAAACTTACGGGGCTATGCGCCAGAAGTTGTGGGCGTGGCCAAAAGCAACGCTAAAGTAACAGTAAGTCAGCAGGGCAGCGTTATTTATGAAACGACAGTAGCATCCGGGCCGTTCCGCATTCAGGATCTCAATAATGCGGTAATGGGCAAACTGGATGTCACTATTCAGGAACAGGATGGCACCAGACGTACATTTCAGGTCGATACTGCGACGATTCCCTACCTGACCAGGCCAGGGAGTGTGCGTTATAAACTGGCAATAGGTAAGCCATCGGATTACGAACACCACACACAAAATATTCATTTTGCTACGGGTGAACTGTCGTGGGGGATCTCAAATGGCTGGTCAGTCTATGGTGGTGGGCTTTTTGCCAATGATTACCTGACCGTTGCGGCAGGTATGGGACGAGACTTATTAGCATTAGGCGCCCTTTCTCTGGATGTCACCTCAGCGCGGGCTAAATTAAATGAGCATGTTACCCGAAAAGGAAACTCTTACCGTTTAAGTTATTCCAAACGGTTTGATGATTATGATAGTCAAATTACCTTTGCAGGCTATCGGTTTTCTGACCGCAACTATATGACGATGTCACAGTTTTTAAGCTCAAGAACGTCGGCTTACAGTAATCCGGGAAAGGGTAAAGAGTTATATACCATTACCATTGCAAAACAACTCAGAAAGCTTAATGCAGGAATATACCTGAGTTATAACCACCAAACTTATTGGGAGCGTGCTGCGAGTGATACATGGAATCTTTCACTTTCCAGCAATTTTGATATGGGTCGCTTTAAAAATGCCAGTCTGAGTCTCACCGGCTATCGAACACAATATGATCACACTAATGACGATGGTGTTTATTTAAGTCTGTCTCTGCCTTTTGGCGAAGGTACCTTGTCCTACAGTGGTCAAACTTCAGGCGGGACGCAAAGCCAAAACGTGGGTTGGCGTGACAACCTTGGCGATAACAGTGATTACAACGTCGATATTGGCACGTCTTCGGATGGTGAACATTCGATTAATGGCTATCTCGACTACACGGGCAGTATAGCTGAAATGACTGCCTCCGCCGGATTTGAAAATAATGGATATCGTACACTGGGTCTGTCTGTAGAAGGGGGAATGACAGCAACAGCACAAGGCGCAGCACTCCACCGCTCATCCGGTGTTGATGGCACCCGACTGATGGTAGATACGGCAGGGATCAGTGATGTTGCTGTCTCCGGGGGCGGAAACGATGTCAAAACCAATTACTTTGGTAAGGCCGTGGTAACAGACATAAATAGTTACTATCGCAGCAACGTTAATATCGATCTGGATGAATTACCAGATGATGTTGAAGCGACGCGTTCTGTTGTTGAAGATACCCTGACTAAGGGCGCTATCGGCTATCGCAAATTTGGTATTTTAGCCGGACAAAAAGGAATGGCTATCGTCAAACTCGAAGATGGTTCTGTTCCGCCTTTTGGTGCGATGGTAAAAAATGAAGATAAAATCCAGACGGGTATCATTGCTGAAAACGGAAGAGTCTGGCTATCTGGTATGAAACCAGGTGGAAAAATGGATGTAAGCTGGAACGGCAAAGAACGATGTATCTTTATTCTTCCTGAAAAACCAGACGAAAAGACTGCTAGCTTATTACTGCCTTGTATTAATGAGTAATGTTTATTATTGGCTTGCGTTAACGCAAAACCACTATTTTTAAACGCCTTTAAACATTACTTCGTGTTAATTGCTAAATTAGAGGTTTATATGCTTACGAACAACAGAAAGTTTCTATTGCGTTTTATAACGTCAATCATGGTGATGACTATTCCTGCAGCAAATGCTGCTGTAGGACTCGATCGCACGCGTCTGATTATTAACGGCGATAAAAAATCTGAGACATTAACGATTACTAATCACAATAAAGAAGCCCCTTATCTGGCACAGTCATGGGTTGAAGATGATTCTGGCAAAAAACTTGAAAACGAGTTTATTGCGCTCCCCCCTTTGCAACGTATTGAACCCAATTCAAAAGGTCAAATCAAAGTACAGACCATGGCGGGAAGTTCACATCCTCAAGACAGAGAGTCACTTTACTATTTTAATGTCCGGGAGATCCCTCCTAAAAGCAAAAAACCGAATACGCTGCAGATTGCATTGCAAACACGTATAAAAATGTTTTACCGACCAGAGGCACTTAAGTTAGCAAGTGGAGATGTACCTCAGACAGCATTAACATTGCGTCGTGAAGGCGACCGTTACCGTATTATCAATCCAACAGGATACTATATTACGATAGTCAACATGAGTGCTAATAACGCTGCCAGTAACAATGATTTTAAATCGGTAATGATTGCACCGAAAAGTAGCGAAATAGTTGAAATGAGTGCGGAAAAATTAGGAGCCCAGCCCGTATTGACTTACATAAACGACTGGGGGGGAAGACCAAAATTAATTTTTAGTTGCTCAGGTAATGCTTGTAAGGTCACCGAGCAGAAAGCAGGTTAAATATTTTGTTCAACGTTCTCCTGAGACATCTAAAAAGTAGACTAGTACCCGGGTGTTATGCTGGTTGTCTTATTCTTTCTTCATTTTTTGTAAGTGCTACATCGAAAGTAGATGATACCTGGCAGGTGGAGGGAGAGCATGGCCAAATTGTTGTGAACGGTTTACTAAGCGAAGGCGCGTGCCGTCTGGATCTTAATTCGGTTTTACAACAAATTGATTTAGGTGTATTAAATGTGGCTGAGCTTGAAGAGCCAGGAAGTGAGACGACACCAGTAAGGTTTAGTATCCGGCTGACTGATTGTTATCGTTCATTTAAAGATCAATCAGAGATGCCTGGGAAAAAAAATCTGTTTTCATATATAGAACCATTAGCCACAATTACATTTTCAGGATTAGCTGATGACGACTTCACTTCGTTGCTGAAAGTACAGGGGGCCAAAGGGATTGCTTTAAAAATAAGCGACAAAGATATGAATATGGTCTCATTAAATCAGCGGGGCGGTAAGTACTTTATCTCTCATAAAACAGAGCGGTTTGTTTTTTTTGTATCGGTCGTTAAAACGAAATCACAAGTTTTATTTGGTGATTTTTGGGCGGTAGCCAATTTCAAGGTCGATTATGAATAACATGTTTATTTATCGTCACTTAAAAATTATTGCAATTATCATTCTTTTTACTGCGGTTTTTTTATTATCTGTAAAGACTTCTGCAAGTGATGAATTTGTTGACATTGATAATATCAATGTTTCAGGAAAACTTGTTATATCGACCTGTGAAGTTATTGATGCTAGTGAAGATCATCTGGTTGATTTTTCAGAGGTGAACGTAAAAGACATTTATTCATACTCGCCTGATTTAGCAAAGGAATTTACTATCACTGCGAAAAATTGCCAGCCGGGGAATGAATTGACCATAGATTTCAGTGGAGTAGAAAGTGAAACACTTCCTGGTTTTCTTCATATATCCGGGCAGGCCGAAGGCATTGCAATAGGTTTAAAGTCCGGAGGTGTTAATGGTTCCCCCGTTTTAATTAACAGTCATTCGCCTGTTCGGGGCTCTGTCAATAATGATGATGTTTTTTTCGTATTGGGTGCTTATATACAAGGTGAACCTCAGGCGGTAAAAAATAAAACTGTAATGCTTGGTGATTTCACAGCAACAGCAAACTTCACTTTGAGGTATGAATGATGTTAAACACCTCTCTAAAGAAAATGAATTCGACTTTGATGATGGCTGCGTTATGTGTTTTTTTTTATGCTTTTGATGCTATTGCTGGTGAAACGTTTAAAACTAATATTTATTTTGATGGCAATATCGTTACCGATCCCGGCATGTGCTATTTTAACGTTGAAGGACTCAATCCCGGACCTGGTGATGCACTAAGCGGTCTTGTCGAAAATGATAACGTCTATAATTATAATTTTGGTGAAGTGGTATTTAGATCATACAATGGCCGCTATATATTAGACAGAAAATATCGTAAAAATTTCAACGTCGAATTTACCTGCACTGGCGAACTGGCACTGGAAAGTTACATGCTGGTTCAGGTGTATCCTGTCTACGGTACCGTCAAGGGACAAAAAAACAGTGTAATGAGTCTACTGTCTCTCCCTCTATTCAAGTATGTAAAATCTTTAGGTTTACAACTTTTGTTTAATGGAAATCCTGTGACCACTCAGCGGCCTCATTGGATGCGTGTAGGAAAAAATACAGGTATGGCGTTTCAGTTAATTCAGTTGGATCCGTATGGTGCTGACTTAGAGGATAATATGTCATTATTTGCCGTCGTCAATGTGATTGTCCAACCTAATTAATGTGTTCAATAATATGAAAAAAAACAGGATATTCTTTTCAATGGCCATACTCATAGTATGCATATCCTCTCATTTTGCGTTAGCCTTTTACGACGGTAGCAATGATGGTTGTCAGAGCGAGGTAGCTGATAATGGTGAAGTAACAGGATCTTGTGGTTTTTCCACATTTGTATTAATGCAGACCAGACTCGATACTTCTCCCTGGTGCATCATTAATAACAACGAATCTATGGATGTTGTATTTGATGCGGTAGATCCCAATAAAATCTCATCCGGGAAATATAAAAAATCTTTGCAGTATGAATTTATTTGCTCGGATGCTACGCCGGGCTATAACGTTTTTTTTAAATTAGAAGGTAATAAAGCTGCCGGATTCGATGATGAAAAAACGATTGAAACCAGCATTAATGGCTTAGGAATGCAAATTCTGATGGACGGTACACCAATGACGATTCATGAGAAAAAAATGGTTAATTTGTCTTCACCGCCTCAACTCGAAGTTATATTAGTTAAACAGTTAACCAAAACACTGGAAGGCGATGACTTTTCCGGTTCTGCCAGCATGACGGTGGTATATGATTAAGCATTACTATTTAAAATACCTTTCAGGAATAATTTTTCTTTTACTCATTGGACTTCCTGTTATTTCACTGGCGAATGTTAAAGGCATTCCTTTACCCAAAAGTTGTCCTAAGGGATCAAAACATATGACGGATGGTTTGCTGGGTTTTGGCGACTGCCATCCAACTCAGGAAGGGCTTGAATCCGGATTTTTGATAGGTGAAGGATGGTCTATGCCCACAGGAACTAACCATGTCACTGAATTAGACGGCTACAAAGTTTATCCACAGTATGGTGGAAACTATAATGCAGTGTTGTTTTTTTGTCAGAGCACAAAGGCAGTAAAATGTACAATTTCAACAGCTAATTTTCAATTGCATACCCGAACAACTAACACACTCAATACAACTAAAACGATATCCAAATCGAAGCCTAACTTTGGTGGGGCTGCCAGTGCTTTACAAAATCAGCCATCAGCATCATTTTGTGTTGCGTTGCAAAATATGGATGGCACGGATAATGCTTATTATGTCGATCCCAATGAATCTTATTCATGCAGTGACGGTGTACCACTACCGGTCGAAGCAGCGACCTGTTACATTAACCGGGGCAGAGATATTCATGTTCATTTCGGGAATGTTACAAGAACAGATCTAACTACCAGCCCAGAAGATCCTGCCGCAATTTATAAAGATGTCAACATTCCTGTTACCTGTACACGTGACGCTGGAATATCTTTAAAAATGCATGTTATGCTTAAAACAACAGTTGGGAAATATCGCACTATTAATACTACGTCTGAAGGGGTTGAAATTGTTCCTTATATTGATGGTCATTTTTCTCAGAGCGATGATGATGGCATAAGTACGGTTTATGAAAATGGTATTCATGAAAAAACCGTGAGGTTTTACCTTTTTCGCAACTCAGACGTCAAAGTAAAAAATATTCCATTAGGTGCTTTTAGCGCCAGCTCTGTCGTCGTTATGTCAGAAGATTGATTTTATGCTTTTTGCAAGTGAATTCACCCTTCAATAAATGCTATGAAAAATTTATCTAATAATGAAACGATGCCTAAAGTACAGGTTTATATTTTTGGTGTTATTATATTTTGGTTGTGTGGTGGATTCCTGTATGCTTTTCCTAATAGCGGTGGCTTGGGCCTTTCACTGCCACAAAATATATTGACATGGCTTGTTATCGCTCTCGTTTTATTACTTTGTACTTTTTCAATAAAGTTAACGGGGGCTAGGTTATCTCCCTTTACAGGCGGAGAGAGAGTAATTTTACTGGGCGTGGTATTGTGGAGTTTTCCCCTTTTTCTAACCCGGGATTTTGATTGGTATCAAAATGCCTTGCCGCGCGTTATCGCTCTGCTTGTATTGATTGTCTTCTATTTCACACTTGGCCACACGTTATCTCGCCGATTGAAATGCCGTTATTTATTTTTGCATGTAATTGTGAATGCTAGTCTACTCCAGGCTGGCTATGCCATCCTCCAGTTTGTGTTGTCACCGGGTGAAAGACCTTACGGAAGTTTTCAGCAAGTTAATGTGCTTTCTACTTTTCTGGCAACTGGCCTGGTATGCTTGTTGTTCATTTTTAACAGGAGTAAAGCAGAACAGAAAACAGTATTACGTTATTATTATGGTTTTAGTATCGTTTTACTGGCTGCCATCATTGTCCTGCTTCAATCCCGAGCCGCATTTATTGGTGCAGTTGGTGGTACAAGTATTGTTCTGTGGAAGGGTTTCACAGAAAAACGCACCAGATCTTATAGTGCTCTTATGTTGCTGTTGGCAGGCACTGGATGTGGGCTTTTCATTTTGTATGTTTTACCCCTGTTTTTACCTGACCCGGTTCTGCCCGTTATACTCAAAACTTCCTCCAACAGTGCCCGCTTTTATATGATGCGATTGACAACAGAACTGATTATGCAGTCCCCCATCACTGGGCAGGGTTATGGCAGTTTTGAGGCGGTTTTTGGTCAATTAGCTTCAACAGTTTGGCCCGGCCTGGAAGCCGCTACGGTAACGCACCCTCACAACGAATTACTTTTTGCCTGGGTAGAAGGTGGCGTGATTGCTCTGTGTGGGTTAGTACTAATCGTTACTGGTATCATCATGCAACTATGGGAACGAGGGGCATTAAAGTGGTATGGCGTGGCACTCTTATTGCCTGTTGCTGTACATATGAACCTTGAATATCCCCTTTATCAGTCGGCAGTATATGCTTTGGTGGTAGTGCTATTACTGCTTGCTGCTGGTGTGATAGCATCGCCCGTTAAAGCAGAAATGACAAAAACAGGCGTGCAGATAAAATCGGGCTTTACGATAGCACGAATTTTATTGGGAGCATTTTCCCTTTTTATGGTTTATTTTTCTTTCACGGGATTAATAACGCAGCAAAAATTGACGCAGATAGAGAAAAATGGCCTGCAGGCATTCCTCCTGGAGCCCGATAAAACATTGTCCATCTTTCCAAATCGCTATAGCCAACAAGCTCGTATTGATTTTGATTATCATGTTTCTCTGCTTTTAAGGTTTAATAAAGAACAGAATCTTACTTTATTGTATGCTTTTCAAAAATGGGCAGACAATTTTTTAAAAACTCATAATGATCCAAATGTTTATGATAGTTTGATTAAAATAGCAATTTTCCAGAAGTCTTCGCGGTACCGTTATCTCTGTGATGAGGCGCATGGACGCTGGCCTAAAGATAAACGATTTATTTGTGATTCTTTTGTCAGGAAGTAAAACGAATTTTTTTCATAATTAATTGATAAGAAACTTTAGGTTTGAAATGCTTAGTGATGTTGAGGGAATTAGATTCCAACCTCTTGTTGCTCTCAAAACCGGAGAGATTATTGGCTGTGAAGTGTTATCGAGCGTCAAAAATAATAACCCTGGAAAATGGTTTTCTGAATTATCTTCTGAAAAGATTTTTTCATTGTTTCTATGGCAGATGGAATATTTAGCAAAATTTTCTGGTGAATACTGGCTTAATTTACCCGTAAAAATATTTTGTAATGCCAGCAAGATTAAGCAACTCTTAAATATAAATCATGATAGTCGTATTATTTTAGAGGTCCAGGATCCCGAAAAATTACCCCATCTTTCCTGGGCTGAGCTTAACGCCTTCGAAAAGGGAATTGCTGCTCTCAGACTGGCGGGCTGGAGTATCTGGCTTGATGATATCACTTCTACGCTTATCCCTTTAATCAGCAAGATGCCTTTGCAAGTAAATGGTATAAAAATTGATCGAAATGAAATCAAAGATCCCGGTAAAATTGTTGCTCTCATTTCAAAAGCTTCTGTAATTTACCCCCATATTTTGGTCGAAGGCATTGAAACGCAAAAAGATAAACAATGTATTCTGCTAACGCACGCGCAGTATGGGCAAGGTTTTTTGTGGCCCGAAAGAAAAGTCCTGCTCACTGTATCCAAAAGTATATATTGATTCAAAATCAGAAAAGTGCTGGCGATTTCAGGCGTTTTTTTCATACAGCTTTGTACGATATTTAGCACATATTGGACAGAGCCAGAACAACTTCGAATAGGCTTAATAATCACAAAGCTTTTACGAATACTGATCGTCGCCAGCAGCTCAACCTTATTTCTCACCTTGATCCCCTTGCGAACCTGAACGTTATTCTCTTTTGCCGGTTACCTGAAGACATTACGTAACAAACGCTTAGCAAGGGATGGATAGTCATCACCCTGCAAGTCTTAATAAAAAAAGCTTTATTAAACTGCTACAAAAACTTACGATTGATAAGAATTTTTTTAGGATAAAACCCATATGAAAAAAGCAATCGCAGTCGTTTTGTTAGCATTCGTCCTCACTGGATGTGGAGAGCCTAAGATCGATGGTTCTTCCGAAGAGGCTTTTCAGACATCGCTTCAAAAAGTTCGGGAGTCACTTGCAGAGGATAAGCGCGCCGCGTTTAACGATGCTATTCAGGTTGTCGCCTTCAGCCAGGTCAGCATGAAAGAGCTGATGCAGGCGGGCAGCGGTGATGAAGGTGGACGCGCGCTGATTGATAAAAAGATCAAAGGCGCACTGGCCGGTAAGACCGGCGAAGAAGTTATTGAGTACGCAGATAAGATTAAAAAAGAGCGCGCAGCCAACTAATCTCAGCATGTTTGTTTCTCAGCCCGGCTTATTTACGGTCTGATTAACCTGTTACTACACTATGAGGCATGCTTTGTATGCCTCTTTTTTTACGCCATCTTTACAGGTATTTTAAGGCCGACGGTCTACAGGCGTTTTGTTGGCATTGAACTGCCAACCGCGTCGGGCAAAAAGCGGTAAGTATTCGGGTAAGGGCAATCCGCACCAATACGATGACGGGCTGCACTAACTGGAAGCCTTGTGGCACACAAGCGTTGCATGATCCCACCACGAATTCTGATTAACTGAAAAATAACGGATGTTAAAACCGGCTGCTGTGATTTCTGCGGTCAGGTCGTCTAGCGGTTTCAGTGTGCGCCAGGGAATGCCGTCTTTCAGTAACAGGTGCTGTCCAGGGTCATAACGCAGAGATTCGCTTATTTGTTTAGGCGAACCACACATGCTGCTGATAATTAACGCGCCGTCACAGGCCAGTACACGGCGCACGGCTTTAAGGCAATGTGTACGTTGTGTTCCCACCAGACAATGAAAGCAGCTGCCGTCAACGATGACATCGAACTGAGCATCGTTATAGAGAGAAAGGTCGCATACGTTGCCTTGGTTAAAATGACCGACCAGACCTGCTTCCCTGAAGCGTTCCCGGGCCCAGCAAATCGCCACGTCTGAGATATCGACCCCGTAAACGACGAATGATTGTCGGGCAAAATAATGTGATGCCATGGCACCATTGCCACATCCGAGCTCAAGAACAGTCCCTTTGTCAGGAAGCCATGCTGCTTCTTCAAGCTCATAAAGCACCTCGCTGAGCCGCTGACGGGCTCGCGTAAAGCCGCTTCCTGTCCAGGCTTCATAGCCCTCATTTTTGAGGCGCCGATAGATATCGTCATAACTTTCCACGACCGCCCATCTCCTCCTGCCGTCACTGAATCCTCTTCTGACGCATTTTCTACAGGCTATGCGTGACCCGTATCTGACTTTTCGGTCGTTGTGTCGTTTCTCACATGATGAAATGCCGCCATGGCCAGGTGCGGATTAAACGGGTTTCATTTCTCAGCAGGAATAATCGAAATCTGCCCGTTACTTTCCAGAATGGCATAGCGAATTTCATCGAGTTCGCACAGCCCATGATTTTGTCGCGCGACCAGCAAAATATCATCCTCGCTGACGTTCACTTTTTTCATCTTATCGGCAAAAGGCTGGCCGTTTTCAACCAGGATGGCCGGGCTGCCATCAATCAGTTGTTCAAACCCTTTGTGTTTCCTCTTGATGTAACCAAACAGCATATCCATCACTATCAGTGTGATAATGGTGATCATTGCGCCGGTGACGGAGAAATCGCTTCCCAGCAACGCCTGTTGGGTTGCCTCACTGATGATGAGGAGCAGGATCAGATCAAAACTGGTCATCTGAAGCAGGGCTCTTCGCCCGGCAATTTTGAACACAAGGAGGAGGATCAGGTATATCGCAGCGGCTCTGAGGACCATTTCCATAAAGGTTACCTACGGATAAATAAACTGGCTGAAATGGATTTCGGGTTCATTGTTGACCTGCAGGGTATTACTAAAAGCGCCAGGCTTCCTTGGGGTAAGGGCCAGCCAGACTGAGAAGGTCGGCTGTTTGTCGGCGTGGTTATAGACCAGGTAGACATAACCCTTTTCGCTGTACATCCGGTCAGGCTGAGGTTTAATGCTGCCAATCTGAAATTCGTCCAGAAACGTTTTTCCAAAGCTGAGAATATAGTCCGGTGCGTTGAGCTCTTTGATGGAGACTTTGATTTCGTTTTCGCTGGTCAGGCGGCCAAACCGATCGTAATCGAGACGTAAGGTGTGCGTTTTATTCTGCAGGTGCTGCTCGCTAAACAGGCCGTTAGAAAATAATCCCAGCACTGCCGCCACAACAACACTTGTCAGTAAAATAAACCCTGCACGACTAAACTGATATTCAAAATTAAGGTTTTTTATATTTTCCTTAATACGGGGTTTTCTGAGCATCATGCATCAATACCTCAGCGTTTAATGGCCGCCCGGCCTCGCGAAGGCTGCCAAAAATCAGTCGGTTATATGACAAGAAGCGTAGCACTGGCCCTGGTGCTGTCAAACCCATCCCTTGGGCGAATAAAGGTCAAAATCCGCTGTATCCAGGCTGTGGACGGCGGCATTTAAAAGGGGATAACGAAGCCATCCCGCTTTTATTTCGCTGACCCCTGCGCATCAATTTAACATTTTGACCACTTCCGGTGACGGGCTCATTTTTCTGCTTTACCTGCCAGGAAGGACTTGCGTATTGTGAAGGCCTGTCTCTCTGTCGCCCCTTTCACTATGACTGACCCGATTGTGACGATGTATCGCTCTCCCTTTGTTCTGTTAGCCATGATTGTTGGCCTGGCGCTCAGTTTTACCGCTCAGGCACAAATGGGCGATCGACGAACGGTAACACAACCGGTTTATCCGCCGGTCTGCCAGCGTATCCCGGCCATGGATCACTACACTGTCAGTCAGACTATTCAACAGGCGCTGGATAGCTGCCCGCCCGGCGAAATGGTGCTGTTAGTACCCTCAACCCGTGCGAAGGTATTTTATAGCGGGCCACTGTCTTTGCCTTCGGGTGTCAGTCTGGGCATTGATAAGGGGGCGGTATTGCGCGCGCTTCCGGATCCACGATTGTATGATAACGGGCGCGGAAGCTGTGGCACGCTGGATTCGCAGGGCAACGGTTGCAGGGCGTTTATTACTCTCAGTCATGTCCGCGGTAGCGGAATATACGGGCAGGGCATGATCGACGGGCAGGGCGGAGCCTCTGTCACCGGTAAGACGCAAACCTGGTGGCAACTGGCGGCCAGCGCCAAGAGTGATGACGCAAAGCAAAATGCGCCGCGGCTGATCCAGGTTGATCACGCCCGGGATATCACGCTGTATCAGATCACCCTGAAGAATGCGCCAAACTTTCACGTGGCTGTCAGTGACAGTGAAGGCATTACGCTATGGGGCATCACCATCGACACGCCCGCGACGGCACGAAACACCGACGGTGTGGATCCCATGGGGTCCAGCGATGTTACGTTAATCAACAGTCGGATCAGTACCGGTGATGACAATGTGGCGATTAAAGCCGGAAACGCACCGGCCTCGCATATTTCCATCGTGAATAACCAGTTTGGCTCTGGTCATGGTATGTCGATTGGCAGTGAAATAAACCGAGGCGTCAGCGATGTGCTGGTGAACGGGCTGACGTTAACCGGCACGACCAATGGCCTGCGCATCAAAAGCGACCGTTCGCGCGGTGGGCAGGTGCGGGCGGTTCGCTACCAAAACATTTGTATGCAGGATGTGGACAATCCCGTGGTCATTGATACGCATTATGATCCGCACGCCAGCGGCACGATGATCCCCGATTACCGGGATATCACCTTCGACAACGTCAGGACAGGCAACGGAAAAATTACGCTGGACGGGTACAGCGAGGCGTTTCCGCTTGAGATGACGATAAAGAATGTCTCTATCGCTGAGCAGGCCACGGTAGTACAACGCTTTGCCATTATTCATGGTCAATTTACGCGGGCGCCTCAGACTGCGGTTAAACAGGTCGAGGGTTGCGCTATTCCCTGAGCGCTTTTTTCTCTGCCGCAGTGCCAGCATCGCTGCTATACGGCTCACCGTACAACTGGTTTGCCGTATCATTCGGCCAGGACTCAATGGCACCGCAGGAATAGGTGTAACTGCCTAACGCCAGTGTATAGCGCAGCACGTTCTTATCGTTTTTTGCTGCGCCCCAGATCACCTCCAGCACAGCGTTATGCGTTTCGATAAAGTGCTTCGACAACTGATCGAACTTCACGGGCACGAAGCGGGAATAGCTATTGTCTGCAGTAAACGGGCTGCTGGACATGAACAGAGCGGTTTGGCCACTTTCCCGGTTTTTCAGGCCCATAAGCATGATGTTATCGGTCGTTTTCAGCAGTTGCAGTGTGATGTCCTGTCCACAGCGCTGGTGCACGCTGGCCTGCAAATTTCCCAGCAGCGGTGCGCGTAACGGCTGAGCGAGCACATTGCCAGCCAGCCATCCTGTCGCTGTTAACATCAGTAATGCTTTAGAAATCGGTTTCATACTCTTAATAAATGAGTCGGTGGACAAAGCGTAAAGCATGAAGCGTTGCGCAGCGTGGTACCTTGATCTGCCACAGAGTAGGGTGCAACTGGGTGAAAAGTGAGGCAATTACTGTTTTAGCGAGGGGTTTTATCGCGGCGTTCGGATCTGACGAGATAAAATATGCTCTCCTGACGATGTGCCCTGATGCTGTTGCTATGAACAGCATGAAGCGGGGCAGCAGAGGCCAACACAACAGACGCGAACACAGCCTGATAAGGTGCGGCATTGTTGTCGAAACAGTCTCTCTATGGCGGTAAGTAGCAGAACAGAGGGAGACAGGCCACGCCAGCCGAAAAGGCCATCCGGCTTCGCGCCGAATGACACAGTAATAGCTTCTACCCTCTCGTGAAACACAGTCAGGCAGACGGAGGTCTACGTCGCTGAATTAGCGCTTGTTTCCTTAACGAACTCAGCGAATGATAGAGCCAATCGCATCGTATCTGAGTGAACATTATGTTGATCAGCACGGAAACCGAACGGACGCATATCGCGGACAGCCGTCTTGCCTGCACGCTTGCCGCTGTCGCCGGCGCGTTAAACACGGCTGCCTTTGAGATAGTCGGTTTCTTCTCGGCCAATATGACAGGCAACGTATCCTCACTGTCGGATTATCTGGCCAAAGCCAATGTGCATCAGGGCATCTTTTTCCTGCTGATTGTCTGCATGTTTATTTTTGGCGCGATGGTATCGACGCTGATTATTAATGCCGGACGCCGACGGCAGATTCGCACAATCTACGCTGTGAATATTCTGCTGGAAGGTGCGGCGCTGGTGGCGCTGGGCATAACCGAAGCCCATTACACGCTGGCGTCGTCCGGCGCGCTGTTGATTCTGAGCCTGAGTTTTTTGATGGGCCTGCAAAATGCGGTGGTGACCCGCATCTCCAATGCGCGCGTCAGAACGACACATGTCTCCGGGACCTCCACCGACATTGGAATTGAGCTGGCGATGCTGTTTGATGTGCTTCGACGTAAGGCGTCGCCAAAAGACGCGCCGCTGTATGTTGAGCGCCTGCGGCTGCATACCTACACGATCCTCTCTTTCCTGGCGGGCGGGATCGCCGGCATCGGGCTCTGGCATTTACTCAATTACTACTTCCTGGTGCTGATTGGGCTGGGGCTGGTCATCCTGGCGCTGAGCGCTATGCGCAAACGCCCCGCACTACCTGTAAGCCCTTAAGGTTTTTCCCTGCCGGAGGGGGCGGGAGCCAGCACCCTCAACGCATCATTAAGCAGGCGGAAATGGGCTGGCGTTTGCCCGATGATCTCACCATCTGCATTAATAAAGTGTGGCCGACGCGTTTGCAGTGTCAGGGCGGTCGTGCTGAACGTGCGGACATTGCGCCAGCGGCCATGAGTGCCGCGTCGCAGCGAAGGAAACAGCAACAGCAGTTGCCAGCTGCGTTTGATTTCGAGGCTGTAGACGTCCAGCAAGCCATCGTCAGGCGCGGCGCTTTGCTGTACGGTCATTCCGCCACCATAAAAGCGCCCATTGCCAACCGACACCTGCACGGTTTTAATGGCGGTTGCCTTGCCGCCATGAATCAGCGTGGCGCGGAAAGGCCGACTTTGCCGCAGAATGCGCAACGCGGCAAAGGCATAACCCAGCACGCCCCAGCGCTTTTTCGCCTGTGCCGTAAGATTACGAGCCAGCTCAGCCGAGAAACCAATACTGGAGACGTTGAGAAACAGGTGACCATTGACCTCACCGAGATCCACAGAGCGCGTATGGCCCTGGCAAATGACACTGACCGCCTGTTCCAGTTGTGTTGGAATCCCCAGTGTTCGCGCAAAATCATTGGCGGTGCCCAGCGGAAGAATCCCCAGCGGCAGCCCGGTGCGCATCAGTCCCGGCGCTGCCGCATTGAGCGTGCCGTCGCCGCCGCCCACAATCACCCAATCGATTTGGCCGGCGTAAGCAGAAATAAGATCGGGGTAATTACGTTGATCGCCCGGGGCGGGCAGGATTAGATCAATGCCCGCCTGCTGCAGCAGTTCTGTGGCGCGGGCGGCATCAATGCGGCCCTTGCGTGAACGTTGATTGATCAATAACAGCGCAGTCTTTACCCTGTGCGGCATGCTTAATCCGTTTAAGAGATGACGTGTTAACGAGACGATTAGCAGAAAGTACACATGCGGGATTCTCTGTTACAACCTTGCTTGCGCTACTTTACGTAACGGCAGAAAAGCACGCGAGTGACTACACTGCCAGTAAACCCAATGACAGACGAGGATGCCGATGACAGAACATCAATTCAGAACGCTGCTGGCTGAGAAAGGCTTTGCAGAACCGGTCATTGTTGAACGTGAAGCCCACAGTGAACTGGACCAGCACGATCATCCTTTTGAGGCGATGGCGCTGATTCTTGAAGGGGATATCACCCTGTTTACCGAAGACGGTGTCCGTACCTACCAGGTAGGAGACATTTTTCATTTGCAGGCCGGGCAACCGCACCGCGAGACGTTTGGCGCGCAGGGCGTACGTTATCTGGCAGGAAGAAAGTTGTCGTGATCGTTAAGACAGAGAAGAACAATGTTTGAGGACCTGTTTGCGCGTCTGTCGCGCTCGCCTTTTCGCCAGCGTTTTCGTCTGGGTCGTAAAGAATACGATTACTGTCTTGCGAAAGGGCAGGCCGGGGTGCAACAGCACGCCGCCGGGTTTATCCACCAGCGTCTGTCCGCCGCCCATCCGGTGAATGACGGCAAGCAAACGCCGATGCGCGGTCATCCGGTCTTTATTGCTCAGCATGCGACGGCGACCTGCTGTCGCGGATGCCTGGCAAAGTGGCACGGTATTGCGCAACATCAGACGCTGACTGATAACCAGCAGGCTTATGTGGTAGCCGTGATCATGGACTGGATTCACCAGGCTATGCAGCAACCCCCTCCTCCACGTCGCGTTCGCAAGCCTGCGGCACCGGACCCGTCGCCTCAGCAACTCGATTTGTTATAGGCAACGATTATACCTCTGGTGTCCTTTTAACCAGTCAGGTTCGCTATATTTCATTTCAGGTCTATTCTTAAATCGTTCTTTGGTCTCCTGTGCCAGGATAATTACGCAAGACGACAAATTTCACACAAGAGGGAATTACGATGAAGAAAGCAATTATTGCACTGTCTGCTGTTTTACTGGCCTCGCCAGTTTTCGCTGCTACCACAACGGATGAAACTGTCGCTGAAGCGCATAAAGGCGCAGATACCGCTAAAGAAAAACTGCATCAGACGCAGCATAAAGGCCAGGAGCTGAAGCTGAAGTCTGAGCATGCAGCGGAAGGTAAGAGCAACGCCACCTCAAGCAAAATCTCTGAAGGTGCGCAGAAAGGCTGGCACAAAACCAAAGAAGGCACCGAGAAAGGCTGGGATAAAACCAAGCAGGGCGCCGAAGACCTGAAAAACAAAGCGACCAATTAAGCCGCTTTTGTGTAGAAAAAACCCACCGCTGGTGGGTTTTTTTATTCCCTATTTCTGTTCGGGGCCGGCCGGAACGGTCTTAGCCTGTAAGGCTTCGGCCTTTGCCGCCTCTGCTTCTGCGGCATCCTGCTGCGCCGTATCAGACTGTTTTTTCCCCTCTTCGATAAACTCTTCATCGATTTCTTCGATGTTTTCGCGGTTATCGCGTCCGGACAGTAAATTCCAGCAGGCAATGAACAGGGCAGCAATCACCGGGCCGATGACGAAACCGTTGATGCCGTAGATTTCCATTCCGCCCAGGGTGGCGATCAGGATCAGGTAATCAGGCATTTTGGTGTCTTTGCCGACCAGCAGTGGGCGCAGGATGTTATCCACCAGCCCGACGATGACCACAAAGAAGCCCACAAGAAACAGCCCCTTCCACAACGCCCCGGTTGCGAAGAAGAAAATCGCAGCGGGCACCCAGATAATAGCGGAGCCGACGGCAGGAATAAGCGACAGGAAACCCATCAAGGCTCCCCAGAGCAGGCTGCCATCAATATCGGTAATCCAGAAGGCGAGCCCACCTAAAATCCCCTGTACCACACCGACCACGACCGTGCCTTTTACCGTCGCGCGCGACACGGCGGCAAACTTCTTAAACAGATGGTGTTTTACATAGGTAGACAGCGGCAGCGCTTCCAGAATCAGATGGACCAGGTACGATCCATCTTTCAACAGGAAGAACAGCAGATAGAGCATGATGCCGAAGCCGACGGTGAAGCTGAATGTCCCCTTACCGATGATAAAGGCGCTACCGGCCAGGTACTGGCCGCCTTTGAGGGCAAAGGCCGACAGCTTTTGCTGAATCTGCGTAGCATTGTCCAGGTTGTTTTCTGCAAGGTAATGTTTGGCCCAGCCTGGCAGATGTTGCAGCAGATCGGCGAAAACGACCGGGAACTGGGCCGAGTTGGTTTGCAGCTTGTGGTAGACCGTATTCACTTCGACCACCAGCGATGACGCAATAATCGCTAAAGGCGTAAAGACGATCAGACAGATGCACAACAGCGTCAGCAGGGCGGCAAGCCCGTTACGATCGCCCAGCTTGCCTCGCAAATACGTTTTCAGCGGATGGAAGATCACGGCCAGCACGGCAGCCCAGAGAATCGGCGAGAAGTAGGGCGCTAATACCTCGAAAAAAGCCACCGTCGCGATGGCCAGTATCAGCAGGAAAAACCCGATAGTAAGTCCTTTAAAGCGCATAGGATAACCTCATGTAAACATCCCTTGATAAGCACGTATGCCGATGCGGGCATTGGCCACCCGAAAGTGTATGAATGTGGCATCGGGAATCAACGATCAATTCTGTTTTTATTTTCTCCTCACGCTGCTTTCGCCAGCGCATTCTTCAGTCGCAGACAACCGACGAGAGACAGGCCATGTCGCGCCCCCGGCCGCGGCCGCGAACGATGCCTACCTTAGCGTAGCGGGTTCGGGCGGTTTTGCTGGCGCAGCGCGACAGATTTCTGAGATAAGCCTGCCACTGACGGCTGACGCGCGGCCCAGGCTTGCGAAATAAAACTGTCATACAGCAATGCTAGCGTGACAACCGGCAAGGTCAGAGAAAAAAGGAATAATAATGAAAATGCACATTACCCTGATTGCGGCGGCGCTGTTCGTGACGCAACAGGCGCAGGCAATCCCGTTGTCTGAAGCCAGTGCGCTGGCGAACAAAACGTCTCAGGGCTCATCCAGTCCGGTATTCAATGCGCTTGAACTGCAGGCGCTGGCGGCAGAGCGCACGGCCATCCAGAACGGTGCACCTACGCTCAGCCGTGACCAGCTAAAACAGGCGAAACAAAGTGACAAACTCGCCGACTATCGCTGGCTGAAAGCCAGTGGCTACAATTTCCAGACCCAACCCCTGCAACAGGCGGGCATTGCGCTGTTATCGGGATTCAGTACGCTGCCGGATAACGTGATGAACGCTAACCGGGCCACAGTGACATCAATTAATCTTAATGCCACGCAGGGCGAACGCCGTCAGGCGCTGGCGGACGCCGAAGGGATTAGCTATCTGTATTTCCTTGCCGATGCCCTGGGACCGCGCTTAGGTAAAGCTTTTCTTGCGGCCTATGAAAAAGGGGAGCTGAGTAAAGCTGCCGCGCTGATAAAAGCCAGTGAAGTCAGCACCAGCGCGGCAAAAAAACACTTCGACTATCCACGTCCTTTCCTGCACAAAGGCAATACGATTCATCTGGTGCCGGATGACACGGTGATCAAAGATAACCAGCCTTATACGGCCGATGGGGGGTCTTTTCCCAGCGGACATACCAATACCGGCTACACCGATGCGTTATTGCTGGCTGAGATGATCCCGGAACGTTTTGATGCGTTGCTGCAACGGGGCGCGCGTTACGGGTATTCGCGTCTGGTTCTGGGCGTACATTATCCGCTGGACGTGATGGGATCGCGCATGGTGGCCCAATATAACGTCGCACATTATCTGAATGATGCTGCTTACCGGACATTATTCGCAGAGGCTCGCCAGCAACTACGCAGTGCGCTGGAAAAAGAGTGTGGTACCACATTAGCGGTGTGCGCAAAACCCGCAGGACAGGATGATCCCTATGGCACTGGCAGCATGAAGCCGTTTTACCGTTTCACCATGAGCTATAACCTGCCGAAGGTGGCAGGCAATAAGGCCAGGTTAACGGTTCCCGACGGCGCAGAGGTGTTGCTGGAAACTGCCTTGCCTCAACTGTCGGCGAAGCAGCGCCGTGCGCTGATGGTGAAAAGCGCGTTACCCGCCGGTTACCCACTGGGTGGGCCGGGCGCGGATCAGGCATTCTGGCAGCGGCTGGATTTAGATGCGGCCTACGCCCAGGCGAAGCACCGTTAACCTGTAACGGGCGGGAAACCCCGCCCGTGTTTGCTACAGCGTCGCCTGGGTTGGCGTCATGCCCGGCACCAGAATTACTTTTCGGCACGCTTCTTCCCGTTTTTCAAAGATGGCATAGCCCCGTGCCGCATCCTCCAGTGGCATATGGTGCGTCACAATCTCTTCCGGGGTTAAATGCCCTTTTTCGATGAGGCTGAGCAGGTCGGGCAGATAAGCATGAACATGCGTCTGGCCCATTTTGAAGGTCAGGCCCTTGTCAAACGCATCGCCGAACAGGAAGCCGTGAATAAAGCCGGCGTACACACCGGGCACGCTGACAATCCCGCCCCGGCGAACGGCCGCAATACACTGACGTAACGCTTTCCCGCTGCTGCCTTCCAGTTTCAGGTTAGTTAATACCGTTTCTGTCAGGCTGCCCTTGGCTTCAAAACCAACGGCGTCAATGACCGCATCCACGCCGCGATGGCCCGCACTGTGCTCAATGATCCAGGCGGCGGGATCGTCAGTTTTATCGAAATTAATCGGGATCACACCATAACGTTCCCGGGCAAAGTCCAGCCGGTAGTCATTATGATCGATCATATAGATCTGTTCTGCGCCCTCCAGGCGGGCGCAGGCGGCGCTGAGTAAGCCGACGGGGCCTGCACCAAAGATCGCGACGCTTGAACCCGGCTTGATTTCAGCGTTTTTGACCGCCTGCCAGGCGGTCGGCAGGATATCAGACAGAAACAGCACTTTCTCGTCCGGGAGCGTTGCAGGCACTTTAAACGGACCGGTATTCGCTTTGGGTACACGGACATATTCCGCCTGACCGCCGGGGATACCGCCGTACAGTTTGCTGTAGCCAAACAGGGCCGCGGGTGGCGTAATTTTTTTGCGGTTTAAGATCGCGCCTCTTCCGCTGTTGGTGTTTTCGCACGCGGCGTACTGATGCAGATGACAAAAAAAGCAGTCGCCGCAGGCAATCACAAACGGAATCACTACCCGATCACCTTTTGCCACGGCGGTCACTGCGCGACCTGCTTCCACCACTTCGCCCATGAACTCGTGGCCAAAAATGTCGCCATGATCCGTACCCGGGATTTTTCCCCGGTACAGGTGCAGATCTGAGCCACAAATAGCCGTGGCGGTAACGCGAAGAATAATATCATCGGCCGCTTCCAGACCGGGATCGGCAACATTATCAACGCTGACTTTATGCGGACCATGCCAGGTTAAGGCTTTCATGTAGTTGACTCCTGTAAACCGGTGAAGGACAGCAACGGCGCGGTCGGCGATACCAGCCCGACAACAGTCGTCGCCAAAATTTGTAAGGGTGCTTGAAGTGTAGTGAGGGAAAAACGGGTAAGCAGAGCGGTGGGGTGAAACCATGAATCAACCACGGCCTGTAAAGCCTTTTCTGTAGGGGATGATGCGCATAACCCGCCCGGAATCTGCACGGTATGACGCATTACTTGAACTCAGGTCGTCAGATAGTGTAAAAAAACGCACGCGCAATCGATTACGCAGCGGCAGCCTGAGGCATTCCTGTCGCCCGCGTTTACCTGTTCCCTCTGAGAACGGCCACACTTTTACCCGCAACTGGCCGCCTTTGCGGCTGATGCATACTCTGGAAAAGCTAATGAAAACCTCGCACACCCGCCCCCTGGAATCTGCCCGCATTACAGAAGAAACGGGCTGGCGTAAAACGGATACCGTCTGGATGCTGGGGCTGTACGGCACCGCAATCGGCGCAGGCGTCCTGTTTCTGCCCATCAATGCGGGGATGGGCGGTCTGTTGCCGCTGATAATTATGGCGCTGCTGGCTTTTCCGCTGACATTTTTTGCCCATCGCGCCTTAACGCGTTTCGTGCTGTCAGGCAGTCATCCGGCGGGCGACATCACGGATGTGGTGGAGGAGCATTTTGGGGCTGGCGCAGGCAGGTTGATCACGCTGCTCTATTTCTTTGCTATCTACCCCATTTTGCTGATGTACAGCGTGGCGATGACGAATACGGTCGAAAGCCTGATGGTCAATCAACTTGGGTTGACTGCGCCCCCGCGTGCCTTGCTGGCGCTGCTGTTAATTGTCGGCATGATGACGGTGGTGCGCTTCGGCCAGACCATGATTGTCAAGGCGATGAGCGTGCTGGTATATCCCTTCGTCGCGGTGCTGATGTTGATGGCCGTCTGCCTGATTCCTCACTGGCACGGCGCCGCACTACAAACGTTGCACAGCGGCGGTGGCAACCTGTGGAGCACGTTGTGGCTGGCCCTGCCGGTGATGGTCTTTTCTTTTAATCACTCGCCGATTATCTCATCATTTGCGGTTGCCAAACGTCAGGAATACGGCGCCCAGGCTGAGCAAAAATGCTCACGGATTCTGGCCTGTGCGCACCTGTTAATGGTGCTGACCGTCATGTTCTTTGTGTTCAGCTGTGTGCTGAGCCTGTCCCCTGATGACCTGCGGTCAGCGAAAGCTCAGAACATTACGATATTGTCCTATCTGGCGAACCATTTTAATGCGCCGCTGATCGCCTGGACGGGGCCGGTAATCGCCATGGTCGCAATCGCTAAATCCTTTCTCGGGCACTACTTAGGGGCACGCGAAGGGTTTAACGGCATCGTTAACAAAGCGCTGCGTAGCCAGGGCAAGACGATTGCGCCTCAGCGGCTGAATCGCCTGACGGCAGGCTTTATGCTGCTGACGACCTGGCTGGTGGCGACGCTCGATCCCAATATTCTGAGCATGATTGAAACCCTGGGCGGCCCGGTGATTGCGGTCATTCTTTTTTTAATGCCGATGTACGCTATTCATCGTGTTCCTGCCATGCGCCAATACAGCGGCAAGCTCAGTAATGTCTTTGTGGTGGCCAGTGGGCTGATTGCCATTTCCGCTATTTTCTATTCGCTTTTGCAGGCGTGACTGACGGGCGGCTGGCAACGCCGCCCTGTGTTTCTGCCGGACAGCGATCCTCCGTTCACGGCTTCAGACGTATTCGTTAAAAAAAGTTTTAAATTTTTTACGAATTTGCATGTTAAAGTTAACGAGAATAATTCTTATTCCTTAACAGGGTTACTAAACATGAAATTCGGTATTTTTGCAGCAACATTGTTGGCCTCAACCGTCTGTTCGGCAACGACGTATCCTGTCACCGTCACCGACATGGATGGCCAGCGTATCACGCTGCAGAAAGAGCCCCGGCACATCATTTTGCAGGACGGGCGCGACATTATGGCGCTGGCGTTGCTGGATCGTGATAATCCGTTCAAACGCGTCGTGGCCTGGAACAATCTGCCCAAAAAGCAGGACACGCAAACGTGGGCGCTGCTGGAGAAAACCTGGCCGCAGGCTGCCAGTATTGTGGATATGGGATTCAACGATCAGGGACAGGTAAACCTTGAAAGCGTGCTGGCGCAGAAGCCGGATCTGATGATTGCGCAACTGCGTGCCAAACCGGCGCTGATGCAATCTGGCGTACTGACCACGCTGAAAAGCCTGAATATCCCGGTCGTGTTTGTCGATGACGAACTGCATCCTAAGCAAAACACGGTGCCAGGGATAACGTTGCTGGGCAGCGTGCTGAACCGTGAAGCGGAGGCGAAAGCCTATACAGATTTTTATCAACAGCGCTGGCATGCGCTGCAAACGAAAATCGATCAGGTCAAAAACAAGCCTACCGTCTTTATTGAACCTATCGCCGGTAACAGCGACAGCTGCTGTTTTACCCACGCTCACAGCGGCTGGGGCGGGCTGGTTGAGGCGGTCGGCGGCAAAAATATTGGCTCGTCACTGCTGCCCGGTAATGCCGGTTTTGTGTCGCTGGAGAAGATCATCGCCATGAAGCCGGACGTTTACATTATGACCGGCTCGAAACGGTCCAACAGCAACGTGTTGCCGCTGGGCTACGGGGCGAATAAACAGGATGTCGCCACCACTTTTACCACATTACTAAAACGCACAGGGCTGGCGCAGATTGAGCCGGTGAAACAGGGAAAGACCTACGGGATTTATCACCACTTTTATAACCATCCCTACAACATTATTGGTATGGAAATTCTGGCAAAAGATCTTTATCCAAAGCAGTTTAGTGACCTGGATCCTACCGCGGATTACCACAACATTATCCGCCAGTTTACTAAATTACCGGATGCGCCCGTCATGCTGAGTTATCCCTGATACCTTTCCCTGAGGCGCGAACCTGTTGACCGCCGCGTGCAGGCTGAATTATGTGTTGAGTCAGCCTGCATAACGCGCTGCGGTTGAGGCTGATCCGCTTATCGGAAAGGATTCCGTTACGTTGCCGATGACCGCGCGCCTCTGGCTGACGCGCTTTCGTGCCGTTTAACATCATGGTCGGGCTGACCCTGCTCGCCTGATTACGCGTGAGTCTCTGCTGTCACCCTGTTGTTCTTCCACCTGCGGCGTCGTTCAGCGCGTCCTGAGACACGGCGCTTTCATCTGCTGACTTTTAAGAGTTTTGGCGATACTTATTGTGACGCCTCATGCCGATAGTAGTCATAACGGCGCGTCGTCGCCGTTACACTGGAGGCAGTACCATGAAAAAAATAAAATCAGTTTTAGTGAGTGTCCTTTTAGCATACAGCACCCTGTACAGCCTGCCGGGACTGGCGGATGGCCCCGGTGGTCCTGGTGGCCCATGGCATCATCCGGGACGCGGTCCTGATGGTTTCGGCCCGCCGGGCCTGCGACGCGAAGGACCGCCGGGACCGGGTGGACCGCCACCGCCTGATGCGCGTCGTGACTACGACCACGATCGGTTTGCGTGGGAAGGGCATGAATTCCGGCGCGGCCGACCCGTTCCACGGGAATATTGCGGCGACAGATACCGGATCGATGACTGGCGTGAGCGCGGGTTGAGAGAGCCACCGGAAGGGCAGCACTGGGCGGATATCGATGGTAACTATGTGCTGATTGCAGCGGCCACCGGCATTATCACCTCACTCATCCTCAACAACGCGTTTCATTGATCACCATACAGGGATGGCAGATGCCATCCCTTTTTTATGCCACATGCGCTGCATTATCAGGCTATTCTGACAGTCAATCCTGAACGTTTCCCTGCTAAGGAGTTCTGATGACCACGGTAAAAATGGTTGCCGTTGATATGGACGGCACCTTTCTGGATGACAAAAAGCAGTACAACCGCGCCCGTTTTCTTGCCTGTTACCACCAGCTCAGCCAGCGAAACATCAGGTTTGTGGTCGCCAGTGGCAATCAATACCACCAACTGCGGTCGTTTTTTCCTGAGATCGCCAGCGAGATCGCGTTCGTCGCTGAAAATGGCGCACTGATTATCGACAGGGATGAAGAGCTGTTCTGTGGCGCGTTCTCACGCAGCGACATTGATGCCGTGCTCGATACGTTGAAAAACGGACACTATCCCGACCTGCGTTATCTGCTTTGTGGACGAAACAGCGCCTATTATTTTAAGGGAATGGATGAAACGTGGCTGGTGAAGATGCGTCACTACTGTCACCGGCTTAAGCCAATACGTACGCTTGATGAGGTGGCTGACGATCGGATACTGAAATTTGCGCTGAATCTGTCAGACGATTACGTTGAGCCTTTAATGGCGGATATTGGTCGCCTGCACGCAGGATCGGCAGCAGCCACATCCAGCGGTCACGGCTCGGTAGATTTAATCGTGTCCGGTCAGCATAAAGCCAATGGCCTGAACCTGCTGGCACAGCGCTGGGACATTTCCCACGATCAGGTGCTGGCCTTTGGTGATGGCGGTAACGATCTGGAAATGCTCCAGCAGTCCGGGTACAGCTTCGCCATGCGCAATGCGCCGCAACGGGTAAAGCAAACGGCGCGTTTTTTGGCTCCCGGAAACAATGAGGAAGGTGTCCTGCAGGTGATTGAACAGATGCTGGCAGGGGAAGCGCCGTTCAATACAGCGGCAGCGCAGCAGAGGTAGTGGCCTGATGCGGGCGGGCAAAACGCCCGCCCGTGGGCTACGCGG
Source organism: Pantoea sp. CS_6 (assembly GCF_041954745.1). Classification (NCBI taxonomy): domain Bacteria; kingdom Pseudomonadati; phylum Pseudomonadota; class Gammaproteobacteria; order Enterobacterales; family Erwiniaceae; genus Pantoea; species Pantoea sp. CS_6. The sequence continues at coordinate 360,817 of NZ_JAVAYG010000003.1, read as the reverse complement.
TGACGGCCCAGGCACGAACAAGCATGTCGTGCATCTCATCTTTACTGTAGCTGATCAGACTGTTTTTACTGTTCGCGCGGACCAGAATCCAGGCCACGTCCGCTTCGCTCAGCGTCGGGCCATCCAGCCAGAATGCGGTAATCGCGGTACGTTGCAGCCAGGCTTTCAGGTCACGTGCCGGAGAGTCCGTGTGCGTGCCAAACAGCTGCTGATGCATGTCGGCCATCAACTGACGTTGTTCAGGATGCTGGCTCACGGCCAGATGGTCCAGAAACGTGAATAACAGCCTGCCGCAGACTTCGCCATGATGGAAAGGCTTTATCGCCCCCAGCTCGCCCGCAATACCGTGAATCACGCCCAGACCGGCAGTGCTCAGGCTGACACCGCCCAGCCAGGAAGCCATCATCATCGCCTCACGCGCCCGATCGCCTGTTTCATCCAACTGGTTCAAGGCCGGCCAGGCCTGGATAAACTGACGCAGCCCACTCAAGGCCATCTGACGGGTAAAGTGGTTGCCCTTGCCAGACAGGTAGGCTTCAAACAGATGTGTGAAGGCATCGATCCCGCAGGTCGCCAGCACAGTATCGGGGGCGCCTTTGAGTAAGTCGGGATCCAGGATGGCGACCTGCGGCACAAATACCGGATGACGCAGCGACGCTTTGATCTGGATATCCTGCTGGTCGGTCACCACCGCGTTTTGGGTAACTTCGCTGCCGGTGCCCGCCGTGGTCGGAACGGCGATGAGGGGAAGGGTAACCGGGTTGACCGCCGTATCGCCGACTTTTTCCAGATAACGTGCCGTGGAGAGTGGATGCTGAATCATGGCGCTAAAGGCTTTAGCCGCATCCAGTACGCTTCCGCCGCCTATCGCGACGACCCGATCAACATGCCCTCGCCAGCGGGTGACCCAGCCATCAATATCCGCCGGGGAAGCCTCATGGCTGACAATTTCATAACCCACAATATGATCGTTCAGGGTGGTTTTGATACGTGCATAAGCTTCCCCCTGCAAAAATGACCGGCCGCAAAAGAGCAGAGTGGCCTGGGGTTGGGCAGCCAGCAGAGGAATCAGCTTGCTGAGGCTTCCCCGGCCAAAAAGGGTATGTTGATTGCTGTACAGCTCACTCAGATTGTCACTCACCCGCGCATCCTTTTGTCTCTTCGCTAAGCTTTGAGTGTAACGAAAACCCAACGTCAGGCCTCAAGAAACTTTCTAATAGCGGTCGGTTAAAAAGTTGATCACCTTCGCAAAACGTAAATTCATCCCTGGCGGGGTGATGCGCGAGTCGGGATGTTACCCTTAACATGTTATCGGTAACAGGGTGTGTCAAAACATAAATGTCACGACATTTCCCTGATTTTAAGCGTCCTCCGGGACCACGATAACCAAGCGGCACTGACATCATTCAGGGCATCAGGTGGAGAAAAATTATGCCATTACTCTATGTGGCGATTGGCGTGGCATTACTGTTACTGCTGATGATTCGCTTTAAACTTAATGGTTTTATCGCGTTGATTCTGGTTGCGCTGGCGGTGGGCGTGATGCAGGGCATGCCGGTCAACAAAGTGATTATTTCAATTAAAAATGGCGTGGGCGGCACGCTGGGCGGTCTGGCGCTGATTATGGGTTTTGGCGCGATGCTCGGTAAACTGCTGGCCGACTGCGGCGGTGCGCAGCGTATTGCCACCACGTTGATTGCGAAGTTTGGCACGCGGCATATTCAGTGGGCGCTCGTGCTGACCGGCTTCATCGTGGGGTTTGCGTTGTTTTATGAGGTCGGTTTTGTCTTAATGCTGCCGCTGGTGTTTAGCGTCGCCGCATCAGCACGTGTCCCGCTGCTGTTTGTGGGCGTGCCGATGGCCGCGGCACTGTCCGTAACCCACGGTTTTCTGCCTCCCCATCCGGGCCCGACCGCCATTGCGACGCTGTTCAACGCAGATATGGGGAAAACGCTGCTGTTTGGCACCTTACTGGGCATTCCAACGGTGATTCTTGCGGGGCCGGTTTATGCCCGTTTCCTGAAAGGCATTGATAAACCGATTCCGGAAGGCCTGTACAACCCCAAAACTTTCACGGAAGCGGAAATGCCGGGCTTTGGGGTCAGCGTCTGGACATCGCTTGTGCCTGTAATACTGATGGCGCTGCGCGCGGTGGCCGAAATGGTTCTGCCTAAAGGGCATGCCTTGCTCCCTTATGCTGAGTTCTTTGGCGATCCCATCATGGCGACACTGATTGCTGTGCTGATTGCTATCTTCACCTTCGGTCTGAATCGTGGTCGCAGTATGGAACAGGTCATGGATACCCTGAGCGACTCCATCAAGATTATCGCCATGATGCTGCTCATCATTGGCGGCGGCGGTGCCTTTAAACAGGTCCTGGTGGACAGCGGCGTGGATAAATACATCGCCGGTATGATGCATGCAACTAATCTGTCGCCTCTCTTCATGGCATGGTCAATCGCTGCTGTGTTACGTATTGCACTCGGATCCGCTACCGTTGCGGCCATTACGGCAGGCGGCATTGTGGCACCACTGATTGCGACCAGCGGTGCCAGCCCTGAACTGATGGTCATTGCGGTGGGCTCGGGCAGTGTGATTTTTTCACACGTTAACGATCCGGGGTTCTGGTTATTTAAAGAGTATTTTAACCTGACGATAGGCGAGACGCTTCGCTCCTGGTCTGCGCTGGAAACCATTATTTCGGTGTGTGGGCTGGTGGGCTGTTTGTTGCTCTCTTACGTGGTATAGAAATCAGAGTGTAGAAAACAAAAGGGCCGCACAGAACGGGCGGCCCAAAAGGTTAATCTGCATCTTCAAAACCCGCTTTCACCATTTCTTCTCGCAGTGCGCGGGTAATCTCACGGTTACCGCCCGTAACCGGATAAATCACATTGTTGACCACATCATCAAGGTAATGCTCCGCAAACTCTTGTCGGGTCAGTTGCGTGCCGCCTTCATCATTGATGGCGAAAAAACCTTTGATTTTGTCGCCGCTGTACTTTGCCTTAAGGCTGTAGCGGCCCATACTGGTATTAATACTGCTCATAAGGTCTCTCCCTGCTCTGCATTTGGACTGTCAACATTCTCGGGCTTTCCTGTCGGCATAAATTTTAGCCAGGAATAATCTGCAAAACGAAACGGCAGGCCGCACTAAAGCCACGCGATGCGATACTTCTCACAGAAAGAAACCGCTAAAACCGATTATTGCCTTCCGGGATGCGATCACGGCTGGCAAAAAGCAAACGGCAAAATCTCGCCTATACTGTCAGGGGATTGTTTTATTAGGTAAGGGATATGAAATGAAAATAATTTTGTGGATCATCGCCATCATTTTTATCGTCGGACTGCTGACGCTGACAGGCGTGTTTAAGCTCATCTTCTGATCGTGTTTTTACGGGCATCCAGACGGGTGCCCGATGCCTAAAGTTTTCCTGTGTGTTGTTTCTCTCCCCTTCGTATTTCAGCCTGCATCTCTGCGTCATCCCGACCGGCTGTGCCATCCCCAGGTACGTTGTGGCCGCAATCGCTGTTCTTCTCATCAAGGCCCTCGTACGCCCGCACAAGCAGGATCAGCGCCCGGTTTCATAGAGGAGTAGGACAGGGACACACCATATTTTAGCGGGTTTCTCAGTAAGCCCGGTTGCCTGTAAGTTGCTGTTTCGCTAGCTGAAGGGCAGGTAAGCGGCTATTTGCCCTTGCCGTTTGGGATGTGTTCAGATTTTTTACGTTAAAATTTCCCCACTTTTCCGTAACATGAATGATAATTACATGCTGAAAATACCCGGAGAGGGACACGTATCCGGGATTGAGGCGTTTTTCCGTTACTGAGTTTCAGTGTGGAATACTGAATTTAATCGAAACGATACAGGTAGCATTGACGTGAATAAATCTCTTTTTTCAGGCCCTTTTTTGGCCCTGTTTGTCTCTTTTTCCCTCCAGGCCGCCACATTTACCCAGCAAATCAAATCTGGCTGGAACACCTTTAGCGATAATGTTCAGCAAACCTGGGAACAACCGCAGAGCATCGATCTTTATGTGCCTGCCATCACCTGGCACAACCGTTGGACCTATGACAGAGAGCATATTGATCGCTACAACGAACGTCCCTGGGGAGCGGGCGTTGGCGTTTCCCGTTACGACGAAAAAGGGAACTGGCATGGTCTTTATGCGATGGCGTTCAAAGACTCCTTTAATCATTGGGAACCCTTTACAGGCTATGGCTGGGAAGCGACCTGGCGCCCGCTCACTAATCAGGCATTTCATTATGGACTGGGCTATACGGTTGGGGTAACGGCAAGGGATAACTGGGGATATTATCCCATCCCGGCTATATTACCTCTGGCATCAGTAGGTTACGGCCCGGTGAACTTTCAAATGACTTACATTCCAGGGACTTATAACAACGGGAACGTGTATTTTGCCTGGGTGCGCTGGCAGTTTTAACTGTCCGCGCCAGTGAATAAGTCACCGAAGGGTAAATAAAATGGATATTTATCACTTTTTCATCAAATCAGGCTGGACAAAACCTTCAGCAATTGCTGTACTAGATGACGACACAGTTTAGTGTCCATTTTTCATGTAAAGGTAATATAGATGTCTAAGATTAAAGGTAACGTTAAGTGGTTTAATGAATCTAAAGGATTCGGTTTCATTACTCCTGAAGATGGCAGCAAAGATGTATTCGTACACTTCTCTGCGATCCAGAGCAATGGCTTCAAAACTCTGGCTGAAGGTCAGCGTGTAGAGTTTGAAATCACTGACGGCGCAAAAGGCCCATCTGCTGCTAACGTTATCAGTCTGTAAGTTAACAGTCAGAATTCTAAAAACCCGCCTTCTGGCGGGTTTTTTTATGCCTGCGTTAATCTGATTTTAGCTGCGGCGAGAACCCTGCTTGCGGTGTTGCTCACTTTAACCTCACGAACGGCTGCTTTCCTGCTGCCTTTCTTAATCCAGCCAGCCGCTTATCCGCCGTCAGGACGGTATTTCAGCGCATAAATTGCGCTACCAGTCATAGATAGCTCCTGTAACATAATTATAACAACCTCCCGAGGCAGCATTTTCGGGCTGATCGGGTTATAACTACCTTTCTACATCGCAGAGGAAGAGGTGACAGGATGAATATTCGCCCCGCCCAGGCCAGGGACAGTTTCGTGTTGAGCGCGCTGTTAAGTGAATTAGGTTATGGCGGCACAGAGTCGTTTATTGAACAGCGCCTTGCCCAGTTGATAACCGATCCCAGTGAAACGCTGCTGGTGGCCGAACACGGTAATCAGGTGCTGGGTTTTCTCTCTATGCACTTCATCCCACAACTGGCCCTGGCCGGTGATTTTGCCCGTATCAGCTATTTTTGTATTGCCGATGGTGAGCGCAGCAAAGGGGTGGGCCAGACGCTGCTTAAGCAGGCTGAAGCGCTGGCGGCGCAACATGGCTGTGATCGCATGGAAGTACATTGTCATGCGTCACGCCTTAAAGCCAACCAGTTTTATGGCCGCGAAGGGTATGTTGAATCACCACGCTACCATGTGAAAGCCTTACAGCCATTATAAGCGCCACAGCAGGGCTGCTGTCGGCAGGGAGGATGACGAATGAAAGTCGCGCTGGGTCAGTTTGTCGTTAAACGGGAATGGCAGGAGAATGCGCAAGCCTGTATAAACATGATGGCACAAGCCCGGGAAGCCAGCGCCGATCTGCTGGTGCTACCGGAGGCCGTGCTGGCCACAGATATGACCAACCCTGACTGGATACGGGAAGCGGCCCAACCGCTGAACGGCCCGTTTCTGACCCAGTTACTGACCGCCAGCCAGGGGCAAGCGCTGACGACCGTGTTCGGGATGCATGTGCCGGGCGACAGCCATAAAGTCTTTAACGTTCTGGTGGCCATTCGCGACGGTAAGATTCTGGCGGAATACCGCAAGCTGCATCTGTACGACGCCTTTTCAATGCAGGAATCGGCGCGGGTGGAGGCCGGTCAGGACGTGCCGCCGTTGGTGCCCGTGGCGGGCATGAACGTTGGGCTGATGACCTGCTATGACGTGCGGTTTCCGGAAATGGCACGACGTCTGGTGCTGGATGGTGCTGACGTGCTGGTCGTGCCATCAGCGTGGGTCAGAGGACCGCTAAAAGAGATGCACTGGGATTTACTCACCCGAACGCGAGCGCTGGAAAATACCTGTTATGTATTGGCGGTGGGCGAGTGCGGCGCACGTAATATTGGCAACAGTATGGTGATCGATCCGCTGGGCGTACCCATAAGTCGCGCCGCGGAGTCGCCTGCTTTGATCGTTGCCGATCTGGACCCACAGCGCATTGCGGCGGCGCGGGCTCTGCTGCCGGTGCTGGAGAACCGTCGCTTTGCCCGGCCAGAGCTGGATCCGGCGCGTTGATCCCCGAGGCGCAGGGGAACGGGCAAGGCGTAGCGCATAAAATGCGTCGGGCGTTTTCTTACTCTGTTACAGATTCCGCTTGAGGTTGCCCCTAAACTGCGCCTAAATAGTCATTACCGTTATTCGTCAGATTATAAGGTTAAATATGGAAGGTATCAGTATTGCCAAGCTGCTGATTATCGGTGCGCTTATCGTACTGCTTTTTGGCACCAACAAGTTACGTTCTCTGGGTGGCGATCTGGGCTCCGCAATCAAAGGCTTTAAAAAGGCTATGAAAGACGAAGATTCCAGTGCAGCACGTACCTCAGCGGAAGAAACCCCTGCAGAACGCGTTTCTCATAAAGAGTAAGACCGCGTCAGAATGACAGAAGTGTTACTTTTTATTTCTGACTGCAGAAAAAAACCAGATTGCGGACAATCTGGTTTTTGTTTTTTCTGCACCACCTGACACAACGGCAAATGCTTATTTCACTTCCAGCCCTTTTGCCTGCATATCCGCGTGATAAGAAGAACGCACAAAGGGTCCACAGGCCGCGTGGGTAAAGCCCATCGCCAGCGCTTCTTCTTTCATTTCATCGAACTCCGCCGGGCTGACATAACGCTGAACAGGTAAATGGTGACGGCTGGGCTGCAAGTACTGTCCCAGAGTAAGCATTGTCACACCGTGACGACGCAGATCGCGCATGACCTCAATGATTTCAGCATTGGTTTCACCCAGACCAACCATTAAACCGGATTTCGTCGGTACATCAGGATGCGCCTCTTTAAAACGCTCCAGCAGCTTCAGCGACCATTCATAGTTGGCACCCGGACGCACCTGACGGTATACACGCGGCACGTTCTCAAGGTTGTGGTTAAACACATCCGGTGGGGTGGCGGTCAGAATCTCGAGCGCACGATCCATGCGACCACGGAAGTCGGGTACCAGCGTTTCGATCTTGATATTAGGGCTTTTTTCGCGGATGGCGGTAATACAGTCCGCAAAATGCTGAGCACCGCCGTCGCGCAGATCGTCGCGGTCCACGGAGGTGATTACCACATAGCGCAATGCCATGTCGGCAATGGTCTGTGCCAGCTTACCGGGTTCATTCGCGTCGGGCGCGTTGGGGCGACCGTGTGCCACATCGCAGAACGGGCAACGGCGGGTACAAATTGCACCCAGAATCATAAAGGTGGCGGTACCGTGGTTAAAGCATTCGGCAAGGTTAGGGCAGGAGGCTTCTTCACAAACAGAGTGCAGACCGTTTTTACGCATCGCCGCTTTAATACCCTGAATACGACTGGAGTCCGCAGGCAGTTTGATTTTCATCCACTCCGGCTTGCGTAAGATTTCTTGCCGGTCAACGGCCACGGTTTTCACCGGGATCAGCGCCATTTTGTCTGCGTCACGGTATTTGACGCCGCGTTCCATCTGAATTGGTTTACTCATAAATCAGCAGGTTCCGGTCGGATTGCGATTTGAAAGCTGTCTCACTCAACCCGAGAAGGCGGCTTTCAACTTTATTTGAAAAAAGTGCAAAAATTATATCATCTCAGCGGCCAGGAAGCAGCCACAGACGTGCGTGATAAGTTACATATTTGTAAATACGCACGCACCGTCAAGGTAAGGCCGGTTCCGCCTCATGCCATTCCACCTGCTGATAACCTAACTGGCGGGCGAAGGTCTCGGCAAGCCGTGGGCGGACATCCGCCAGCGTGACCTCCGGGCAAAAATGTTTTAACTGCGTCATGTGCATGCCCGCGTAACCGCAGGGGTTGATACGCAAAAACGGGCTGAGATCCATATCGACATTGAGAGCCAGCCCATGAAACGAGCACCCTTTGCGAATGCGCAGGCCCAGCGAGCAGATTTTTTCTTCTCCGACATAAACGCCGGGTGCATCGGCGCGCGCCCGAGCCGCCACACCAAAGCTGTCCAGTACGGCGATCACCGTTTCTTCTAACGCGGTGACAAGCTGACGCACGCCGGTTTTGCGACGTTTAACATCGATCAGCACATACATGATCTGCTGGCCCGGACCGTGATAGGTCACCTGGCCGCCGCGATCGCTCTGTACCACCGGAATCGAGCCGGGCATCAACAGGTGCTCGGCTTTGCCTGCCTGGCCCTGGGTAAAGACCGGCAGGTGTTCAACCAGCCAGACTTCATCACGGCTTTCGGCGTCGCGCTGGTCGGTGTAGCGATGCATCGCGTCTGAGGTTAACTGCCAGTCACATAAACCAGGCTGGCGAATAAGGAGCGTTTCAGCTGACAAAACGAATATCCGTTAAGAGGGCAGAGGCTGAGTATAACGCCGGCCGCGCGGAAGTGAAATGATGAGCGTAAAAGGAAGGGTGAGACGTTTTCCGCCGCACCGGCGCGGTCAGCAAACAAAAACGGGCCAGCCGGTAGCACCGACATGGCCCGTTGGCAGTATGACTGACAGTGTTACAACACCATGCGCACGATTTCAATTTTGCCCAGTTCTTCATACAGGGTTTCAACCTGTTCGATATGTGTCGCATTAATGGTGACGTTGACCGAGTGATAGTTACCCTTGCTGCTCGGTTTCACTTCAGGGCTGTAATCGCCGGGAGCATGGCGCTGCACCACTTCAAGCACCAAATCAACCAGCTCCGGTTGTGCCAGCCCCATCACTTTATAGGTAAACGGGGTCGGGAATTCGAGCAGTTCATTCAGTTTGGTTTTCATAATCACTCCGGTACTTAAAAAACAGGCTCCCGCCGAAGCGGGAGCATCATATTAACCTGTAATGGGGGCGAGGTGGCGGTTTTTCAACCGCCGCCATGCACCTTTAACCAAACCAGTGATGGAACATCAGTTTGATGTAGTCAACGATACGGCTAAAGAAGCCGCCTTCAGAGACTTCGTTCAGCACCACCAGAGGGCGTTGATCGATGGTTTTGCCATCTAACTGGAAGTTGATGCTGCCCACAACCTGATTTTTCTTCAACGGCGCATGCAGTTCAGTATTGCTCAGCACATAGCTGGCTTTCAGGTCTTTCATACGGCCACGAGGAATGGTCAGATACGCATCTTTTTCCACGCCCAGCTGTACGCGATCGCTGTTACCAAACCACACGGGCTCAGAGGCAAACTCTTTGCCGGCTTTCAACGGTGCAACCGTTTCAAAGAAGCGGAAGCCCCAGGTCAGCAGCTTTTTGCTTTCGGTTTCACGGCCCTTAAAGGTATGTCCACCCATTACGGCGGAAATCAGGCGCATCTGACCTTCTGTCGCAGAGGCAACCAGGTTATAGCCCGCCGCTGCGGTGTGGCCGGTTTTGATCCCGTCAACCGACAGACTGGTATCCCACAGCAGACCATTACGGTTCATCTGGCGAATGTTGTTGAAGGTAAACTCTTTTTCTTTGTAAACCGCATACTCTTCCGGCACATCGCGGATAAGCGCCTGACCAATCAACGCCATATCACGGGCGGAGCTGTATTGGCCTTCGGCGTCCAGGCCATGGACGGTCTGGAAGTGCGTGTTCTGCAGACCCAGCGCTTTCACGTAGTTGTTCATCAGCCCTACGAAAGCATCCTGGCTGCCGGCAACATAGTCCGCCATCGCGACGCAGGCATCATTGCCGGACTGCAGGACGATACCGCGCGTTAACTGAGAAACCGGTACGCGATCGCCGGGTTTCAGGAACATCAGTGATGATCCTTTAAAGACCGGATTGCCCGTTGCCCAGGCATCCTGACCAACAGTCACCATGTCGTCCTGATGAATTTTCCCGGCTTTCACTGCCTGACCGATCACGTAGCTGGTCATCATCTTCGTCAGACTGGCGGGATCGCGGCGTGCATCGGCGTTCTTTTCAGCCAGCACTTTGCCTGAGTTGTAGTCGATTAGAACGTAGGCTTCCGCATCAATATCCGGAACGCCCGGAATCATGGTCTTAAGATTGACATCATCAGCAATGGCGGCATGGCTGAGAGAGAAAGCGATCAGTGATCCCACTGTCAGGCGTTTTAACAAACGAGAAGGTTTCAGCGTGTTCATGTGTGGGACGACAACATCCATGGGTTTAGGGTTAAAAAAAGTCATTCATCATAACAAATGCCTGATTAACAGGCATCCGGCTTGATAACTGGGTTGTTAACAGACGTTACCAGTCATGAGTAAAGCTGTTGTTTAACGACCTGCGGTGGTCACAAAAGCCGCGCTCTGGCCCTCACGGCTCAGGCGCTGCTGTAGCGCCACAGCTTCGGCACGGGTTTTGTAACCGCCGAGCTGTACGCGATAGACGTTGTTCCCCGCGTTTTCCACTGCGCCGGGTACGCCGAAGCGCTGGCGCAGACTGCTGAGCAGCTGGCGCGCACGTGCAGCATCATTGATAGCGCTGACCTGGACGACATAGCCGGACAGCGAAGCGCTGCTGCTCTGGCTGGCTGAAGCGGCGTGAGGCGCGGCGGCGCTGGCAACCACCGGTGCGGCAGCGGCGGGGGCCGCCTCTGGCTCACTGCCTTCCAGAACACCGCTCGGTAAGGGCTGAGGGGCCCCCAGGAAACCACTGCTCTGAACGGGCGCGCCCATGGCATTGTCCGTTTTCAGCGTCGCATTACTGATAGGCGACACGTCCTGTGCGGCAGGTGCCGTTTCCATTGCCGGTGCCGTTTGCGTCTGACCGCCGCCGTTCATGACGGAGGGCGAACTCATGACGGGGCCGTTCAGATCGGGACGCGCGGGCAGGGCGTAACTCTGTTTTGCCACAACAGTGCCGATAGTACCCGGACCCGAGAGCGTGCCATCTGGCGCGACGCTGATGTAATCCACGCGGACGCGGGTGTTATTGGAGATGTTCAGACGATCGCCGGCCGCACGCGACAGATCGATAATGCGTCCTGGCGTGTAAGGGCCACGATCGTTAACGCGCACGACAATCTGACGTCCGTTGGCCAGATTCGTGACGCGCACATAACTTGGCAGCGGCAGTGTCGGATGCGCGGCGGTCAGGGCATCCGGATCAAAAGCCTCGCCGATGGCGGTACGGCTGCCCTGGGCTTCGTCGCCATACCAGGCTGCTAATCCGACTTCACTGTAGTTAGCCGGATTTTTGATGATGTGATAAGTCTTGCCATTGACGCTGTAGTCCTGACTGGTCGACGGATTGACCGGCTCATAACGCGGCTCAACGCCAGGAATTTCCACCACCGGGCCATTGTAGGCGGGCTGGGGTGGAGCACTCTGCTGTTGCGGTTCCTGGGTAGAACATGCAGCCAACACCATTGAAGCCAATACAACGCCAAGCCAGTCCTTACGCATCTGCGACCTCTTAAACACTTTTAGATAACATTTTTCGGTGTGTGTGGATCGACATTACGATGCCAAATCCCGCCATAAGCACAATAAGCGCCGAGCCGCCATAGCTGACCAGCGGCAGCGGAACGCCAACCACCGGTAAGATACCACTAACCATGCCAATGTTAACGAAAACATAGACGAATAAAATCAACATTAATCCGCCCGCCATGACGCGCCCAAAGGTGGTCTGTGCCCGGGCGGCGACGATCAGGCCGCGCATGATTAACAGCAGGTAGAGCACCAGCAGTAACAACACGCCGACCAGACCCAGCTCTTCGGCCAGCACGGCAAAAATAAAGTCCGTATGACGTTCCGGCAAGAATTCCAGCTGTGACTGAGTACCGTGCAGCCAGCCTTTACCGCGCAAGCCGCCGGAGCCAATGGCGATTTTTGACTGAATGATGTGATAGCCCGCGCCCAATGGGTCGCTTTCCGGATCAAGCAGCATCATCACGCGGTCTCGCTGATAATCATGCATCAGGAAGAACCACAGGATAGGAATAAAGGCTGCGACCAGCAGGACGGCAATGCCAATCAGTTTCCAGCTCATGCCCGACAGAAACAGCACAAACAGCCCGGACGCGGCGATGAGAATCGAGGTGCCGAGGTCAGGCTGTGCGGCCACCAGCAGTGTGGGAAGAAAAATCAGCACCAGCGCAATTGCGGTATTCTTCAGGGTAGGTGGACAGACATCGCGGTTAATAAAACGCGCCACCATTAACGGCACCGCAATTTTGGCGATCTCGGAAGGCTGAAAGCGGACAAACCCCAAATCCAGCCAGCGCTGTGCGCCTTTACTGATTTGCCCAAAAGCATCCACCGCGATCAGCAGAATGACGCAGATAATATACAGATAAGGTGCCCAGCCTTCATACACTCGCGGCGGGACCTGCGCCAGCACCAGCATCACCACTAATCCCATGGCGATCTGGCCCAGTTTACGTTCCATCATGCCGGGATCCTGGCCGCTGGCACTCCAGATAACAATGGCGCTGTAGGTCAGTAGCGCAAGGATGATCAGCATAAACAGCGGATCAATGTGCATGCGCATCCAGATCGTCCGCTTCTGCGGGCTGTCATTCATCGACATGATTATTCACCTTCATAGCCAGGTGGTGTAGGCGCAGCATCCGGCAGGACAGTATTGTTATCGCCTAACATAATGTGATCCAGAATCTGGCGCATGACCGTGCCCACTGCCGGACCGGCCCCGCCGTTTTCCAGAATCATGGTGACGGCAACGCGTGGTTTATCGTAAGGCGCGAAAGCGGTCATCAGCTTATGGTCACGTAAGCGTTCAGCGATTTTATGCGCATTATACGTTTCGTTCTCTTTCAGACCGAAGACCTGTGCGGTACCGGACTTCGCGGCAATTTTGTAAGGCGCATCGGCAAAGCTTTTGTGGGCCGTGCCGTTTGGCCGGTTGGCGACGCCGTACATGCCGTCTTTGGCAATTTCCCAGTAGCCAGAGTGGATATCGCCAATCGGCTGGGAAGGCGGCTGACGATAAGGCACCAGCGTACGGCCTTCACGGGTCGCGCGCAGCAAATGCGGCACTTTGATGATGCCGTCGTTGATAAGAATCATCATCGCTTTGTTCATCTGCAACGGTGTCGCTGTCCAGTAACCCTGACCGATGCCGACTGGAATGGTATCGCCTTGATACCAGGGCTTTTTAAAGCGACGCATTTTCCAGTCACGCGTCGGCATGTTGCCAGCGCTTTCCTGAGGCAGGTCAACGCCGGTGCGCATGCCATAGCCAAATTTCGTCATCCACTCCGACAGACGATCGATGCCCATGTCATAGGCAACCTGATAAAAGAAGGTATCAGCGGACTCTTCCAGCGATTTGGTGACATTCAGGCGACCATGTCCCCATTTTTTCCAGTCACGGTAGCGTTTCTCGGAGCCGGGGAGTTGCCACCAGCCAGGATCGAACAGGCTGGTATTGCGGTTAATCACCCCCGCACTCAGGGCGGAGACGGCAACATAGGGTTTAACGGTAGAAGCAGGCGGATAAGCGGCCTGAATCGCACGGTTATAGAGTGGGCGATTTTCATCGTTCAGCAAGCCGCGATAGTCTTTGCTGGAAATGCCGTCAACGAACAGGTTGGGATCGTAGCTGGGGGTCGACACCATCGCCAGAATCTCACCGGTGCGCGGATCGCTGACCACGACCGCTGCACGACTACCGGCCAGCAGCGTTTCAATATACTGCTGCAGTTTGAGATCGATAGTCAGATAAATATCACGACCGGCCTGGGGCGACTGCTCGTGCAACTGCCGTATGACCCGGCCACGGTTGTTAACTTCGACCTCTTCATAGCCGGTTTTGCCATGCAGCAGGTCTTCGTAATAGGCTTCGATACCGAGTTTGCCGATATCATGCGTCGCCGCATAGTTGGGCCATTTTCCCTCTTTATCCAGACGGGCTACGTCGCGGTCGTTAATTTTCGACACATAGCCCACAACATGAGTCAGTGTCTGGCCATAGGGATAGTAGCGGCGCTGGTAGCCTTTCACTTCTACGCCAGGAAAGCGATACTGATTTACCGCAAAGCGCGCCACCTGCACCTCATTCAACCCGGTTTTAACCGGAATCGACGTGAAGCGGCGTGAACGTTTACGCTCTTTTTCAAACGCCTCGATATCCTCATCGGTGAGTTCGAGGACCGGACGCAAATTTTGCAGGGTTTGTTTCAGGTCATCGACCTTTTCCGGCACCAGTTCCGCCTGATAAATGGTCCGGTTCAGGGCCAGCGGCGTACCCGTGCGGTCATAGATGATGCCGCGGCTGGGCGCGACCGGCACCAGTTTGATTCGGTTTTCGTTGGAGCGGGTACTGTAATCGTCGAAACGTAAAATCTGCAGGTGATAGAGATTAACCACCAGCACGGAGGAGAGCAGTAAGACGCCGACAAAAGCAATAAAAGCCCTGCGGACAAAGACTTTTTGTTCGGCGCTGTAATCGCGAAAGGCGTTGCTTTGTAATTTCATCCGCTACTTGTAATGTCTGGAGTGAGCTTATCGGTTATTCACGATGATAAGGATGATTTGTCGTAATGCTCCATGCGCGATAGAGACTTTCGGCAACCAGCACGCGCACCAGCGGATGAGGCAACGTTAAGGCCGAAAGCGACCAGCTCTGTTCCGCCGCCGCTTTGCAGGCTGGCGCTAACCCTTCCGGGCCGCCAATCAGCAGGCTGACATCGCGGCCATCCTGTTTCCAGCGTTCCAGCTGTTGGGCCAACTGTGGGGTTTCCCAGGGCTGTCCGGGAATATCCAGCGTGACAATCCGGTTGCCTTTACCTGTGGCGGCCAGCATCGCTTCACCTTCCTTTTCCAGGATGCGTTTGATGTCGGCATTTTTACCCCGTTTGCCCGCCGGAACTTCCGTCAGTTCAAACGGCATGTCTTTGGGAAAACGACGCAGGTATTCCATAAAACCGGTCTGCACCCAGTCAGGCATTTTGGTGCCGACGGCAACAAGCTGCAATTTCACCGCTTAACCCCAGAGCTTTTCCAGTTCATATAACTGACGGCTCTCTTCCTGCATCACATGCACGATGACTTCACCGAGGTCGACCACAACCCAGTCAGCGGCCGTCTTGCCTTCAACGCCCAGCGGCATCAGGCCGGCGGCGCGGGATTCCTGCTCAACGTGTTCAGCGATTGAGGTAACGTGGCGCGTCGAGGTGCCGGTGCAGATGATCATGAAATCAGTAATGCTTGATTTACCCTGAACGTCGAGGGTGACGATGTTCTGACCCTTCAAATCATCAATCTTATCAACAACGAACTCTTGGAGTGCTTTACCTTGCAAAAGGTTCCCCTTTAAAAACTGGTGAGAGCGGGCTGGCTGACGCCCGGGATACAGCCGAAAAATTTAGCGGCGTAGTATATCACGCCCATATCAGTCGCGATATAAGCCGGCGCGGTCGATATAGTCGATTACCGAGGCGGGCAGTAAATCGTCACAGGCGAGATGCTGATGACGACGCTTGCGAATTTCGGTAGCTGAAATGGCATAGCGCGGGGTTTCTGCCAGCCAGATGCCGCCGGCCGGACGCTGCTGCAGTTCCTGAGGATCGTGGATCACGTGTCTGTCCAGCCAGTCCTGCATGTCCGGCGTCGCCATCTCAGTCGGATAGCCTGGTCGCTGGCACACCAGCAGATGACACAGGCTCAGTAAATCCTGCCAGCGATGCCATTTTGCAAGCGTCAGTAATGAGTCCTGACCGATAATAAACCCTAACGGCTGATCGCCACGTTCAGCCCGTATGGCTTCTAACGTATCGACAGTCCATGAGGGCGTGTCCCGTTGCAGTTCGCGCGTATCGATATCAAAAAGCGGCAGATCGCGAATAGCGCACCGCAGCATCGCCAGGCGCTGTTGCGGACTGGCTTCCGGCTGCGGCCGGTGCGGCGGCACATTGTTGGGCAACAGGGTAACCCGGGCCAGGCCAGTTTGCTGCGCCAGCGCTTCTGCCGGGCGTAAATGGCCGAAATGGATCGGGTCGAAGGTGCCGCCAAACAGGGCGTGTAAATCAGACATGGGCAAAACTCGCGG
Organism: Pantoea sp. CS_6; assembly: GCF_041954745.1. Classification (NCBI taxonomy): domain Bacteria; kingdom Pseudomonadati; phylum Pseudomonadota; class Gammaproteobacteria; order Enterobacterales; family Erwiniaceae; genus Pantoea; species Pantoea sp. CS_6. The sequence continues at coordinate 344,555 of NZ_JAVAYG010000003.1, read as the reverse complement.
GAAAAGCACGGTTGGCAATCAGCATCGACAGCGTTTGCAACTGTGGCCAGACCGATTGTCCATAATCCTGTTTCAGCGTAATTTCGATTTGCGTCAACAGATGGATTGCCTGTTGTAAGCGCGCTGCATCAAGGCGCTGCAACGCCTCAGTAAAGAGAGGACGGCGATTTTGCCAGATGCGCTGTTGATCCATCAGTGTACGCAGAGGTTGCTGTGTCTGATGACGTTGCAGGTGCAGCAGAGTCATCAGATCGCGCTGCAGCGTCCGCAGCAATATCGTCACTTCGCTGTCTTCACTTTCCAACTGTTGCAGGATATGCAGTGCGCGACGGCTCTTGCCTGCCAGTAGCGCGTCGACCCAGTGATAAGGCGTAAAGTGCGCGGCATCACTGACTGCGGCTTCAACGCGCGGTAGCGTGAGCTTGCCATCGGGCCACTGAAGAGACAGACGTTCAAGTGCCTGCGCCAGCGCCAGCAGGTTACCTTCATAGCAGTAACAGAGTAGCTGGACCGCCGCATCGTCGATCGCGAGCCTCATCGCTTTGGCCCGGCTGGTGACCCAGCGCGGCAGTTGCGCCTGCTCCGGCGTCTGGCAGGGGACCAGCACCGCATGGGCTGACAGCGCTTTAAACCAGGCGCTGTTTTCCTGCGCTTTGCTGAGTTTCGCCATCCGGCAAATCAGCAAAATATCCTCATGAAGCAGCGAGGCGAGCGTGATCAGATGTTCGGCGATGGCGGCATTGGGACCATTTTCAGGAAACTGCAATGTAAGCGTCTGTCGCTGAGTAAACAGGCTCATTGACTGGCAACTGACAAACAGGCTGTCCCAGTCTGTTTGTGCATCCAGGGTAAAACTCACATGTTCTTCAAAGCCCTGCGCCACGGCGCTGGCGCGAATGGCATCCGCACTTTCCTGCAACAACAGAGGTTCATTGCCGGTTAATAAATAACAGGCGCGCAGCCCCTCACGGAGCTGCGCGCTGAGTTGTTCCGGATAAATCCTGATCATTGCGTCAGGGGTGCCGCGGAAGAGGCCGTTCCCGCAGCAGAGTGAACCGGTTTTGCCACCGTTGATGAAGAGGATGTCTGCGGGCTGTCCATCTGGGCCGCATGTACCGCCAACAGCTTACGAACCAGTTGTTCGGCTGCACGTTGACGCATCTCCTGGGTGATCATGTCCTGTTCCGCATCTTTCGCCAGGGCCGCGTTCGGGTTATCAAAGAACGAGCGATAAACGGTCGTGCTGATAGGGTAGATCCCTTTGTTGGGAATCAAGACCTGAGCCGTAACCACCATCGCCATCTGATATTCAGCGGTGGTGCCGCTAATGAAGACGGATGCGGTGCTTCGACCCTGAGATTCCCCGCCCAGACGCAGGGTCGGTACGACCATGCTGTTTTTCTGCGTCGCTTCAACGATGTTAACGTTGTTGATTCGCAACTGCTGACGCACCACGCGCGTCAGCGGCCCGTAAGGATCGCCCGTTTCTAAGACCAGCGTTCGCAGTTCCGTCGGCACCTGAGTGGTGCCGCGCGGGTGAAAACCACAGCCAGCGGTGATCACCGCCGCCAGCATGACAAACAACCTGATAATCGGATGTCGCACAGTTCCTCCTGAACTTAACCCACAACCAGGTTAAGCAGTTTGCCCGGTACATAAATGACTTTACGAATGCTCACACCATCAAGGTATTTCGCCACCAGGGGCTCCTCAGCAGCGCGCGCCTGAACCTGCTCCTGTGTAGCCTCGGCTGCCACAGTAATTTTACCCCGCACTTTACCGTTGACCTGCACCACGACCAGCAGAGAATCTTCGACCATTGCGGCGTCATCCGCCACTGGCCATTCCGCATTGTCGATAGTGCCTTCGCCGCCCAGCGTCTGCCACAGCACGTAGCTGGCATGCGGGGTGAACGGATACAGCAAACGCGTCACGGCCAGTAAGGCCTCCTGCATCAACGCACGATCCTGCTCGCTGTCCTGCGGCGCACGCGCCAGCTTGTTCATCAGCTCCATGACCGCCGCAATCGCGGTGTTAAAGGTCTGGCGACGACCAATATCATCCGACACTTTGGCAATGGTTTTGTGCAGGTCGCGGCGCAACGCTTTCTGATCGTCATTCAGGCTGGCGACGTCCAGGGCAACCGTTGCACCTTTCTGTGAATGATCGTAGACCAGTTTCCAGACACGTTTCAGGAAGCGGTTTGCCCCTTCCACACCGGATTCCTGCCACTCCAGCGTCATATCCGCAGGCGAGGCAAACATCATGAACAGACGGACGGTATCGGCACCATAGCGCTCAACCATCAGCTGGGGATCGATGCCGTTGTTTTTCGACTTGGACATTTTGCTCATGCCCGCGTAAATCACCTCGCGGCCCTGAGTATCTACGGCTTTAACAATGCGGCCTTTCTCATCGCGCTCGACGGTCACGTCAACCGGCGAAACCCAGTTACGTTCGCCGTTAACGCCCAGATAATAGAACGCATCCGCTAACACCATGCCCTGGCACAGCAGACGTTTGGCTGGCTCATTCGAATTCACCAGGCCTGCATCACGCAGCAGTTTATGGAAGAAGCGGAAATACATCAGGTGCATGATGGCGTGTTCGATGCCGCCGACATACTGATCTACCGGCAGCCAGTAGTTTGCTGCTGCCGGGTCCAGCATACCGTCCTTGTAGTCTGCACAGGTATAACGCGCGTAGTACCACGACGATTCCATAAAGGTGTCAAAGGTATCGGTTTCGCGCAGCGCAGGCTGACCGTTCACGGTGGTTTTTGCCCAGTCCGGATCGGCTTTAATCGGACTGGTAATGCCGTCCATGACCACGTCTTCCGGCAGAATCACCGGTAACTGGTCTTCTGGTGTCGGCATGACGGTGCCATCTTCCAGGGTTACCATCGGAATCGGCGCGCCCCAGTAACGCTGACGAGAAACGCCCCAGTCGCGCAGGCGGTAGTTGACTTTAAGCTCGCCAACGCCTTTTGCCGCCAGCGCATCTGCAATGGCGTTAAAACCGGCACTGTGATCCAGGCCGCTGCACTCGGCAGAGTTAAACAGCGTACCTTTGTCGGTCATCGCGGCGGCGCTGACGTCAGGCTCGCTGCCGTCCAGATTGAGGATAACCGGTTTGATCGGCAGATCGTATTTGGTCGCAAATTCCCAGTCGCGCTGGTCATGCGCCGGCACGGCCATGACCGCACCCGTACCGTATTCCATCAGGACGAAGTTCGCGACCCAGACAGGCAGGCGTTCACCCGTTAACGGATGCACGACAGACAGGCCCGTCGCCATGCCTTTCTTTTCCATGGTGGCCATATCGGCTTCGGCTACCTTGGTATTGCGGCATTCTGCGATAAAATCAGCCAGAGCAGGGTTGCTGGCCGCCGCCTGTGCCGCCAGCGGATGACCGGCGGCGACAGCGACATAGGTCGCGCCGTAGAAGGTGTCCGGACGCGTGGTATAAACCGTCACTTTTTCGCTGCTGTCTGCCACCTCAAAGGTGATTTCCACCCCTTCAGAACGGCCGATCCAGTTACGCTGCATGGTTTTGACCTGCTCAGGCCACTCTTCCAGCGTATCCAGATCGTTTAACAGCTCTTCGGCGTAATCAGTGATTTTAATGAACCACTGTGGGATCTCTTTGCGCTCGACTTTGGTGTCACAGCGCCAGCAGCAGCCATCGATAACCTGCTCGTTAGCCAGTACGGTCTGATCGTTCGGGCACCAGTTCACCGCCGAGGTTTTTTTGTACACCAGGCCTTTTTCATACAGTTTGGTGAAGAACCACTGTTCCCAGCGGTAATACTCCGGTTGACAGGTCGCCAGCTCTCGGCTCCAGTCATAGCCAAATCCCAGCAGCTTAAGCTGGTTTTTCATGTACGCGATGTTGTCATAAGTCCAGGGCGCCGGCGCGGTATTGTTTTTGACCGCCGCGCCTTCCGCAGGCAGACCGAAGGCGTCCCAGCCAATTGGCTGCAGCACGTTTTTGCCGAGCATGCGCTGATAACGCGCAATGACGTCGCCGATGGTGTAGTTACGAACGTGGCCCATGTGCAGGCGGCCAGAAGGATAGGGCAGCATAGACAGGCAGTAGTACTTCTCTTTGCCTTCCTGCTCAGTCACTTTAAACGTTTCGTTTTCATCCCACTGCTGCTGAACGCGGGATTCAATCTCTTCCGGGCGGTATTGCTCTTGCATGGCTGCCTGTGGTCCTTAATAGATGACACTTTGCTGACTTTACGATCCGCATAGCATACCCATAAGGCCGCACATCAACAACACTTCCCACTTTTACGGGGGCGATTTATCGTCAACGCATCCCTGCTTTCACTCTTTTACGCTTCCTTACCCAGCGAGCCGGGCAAATGTGACAAAGTAGCTAAACTTAGTACAGGTACTGAGCGCAAAAAGGAGAATAAAATGAATAAAGTGGCCCAGGAATATCACGCCTCACTGGCGGTATTAACCGAACGTCTTCGCCACGGCGATCGCGATCTGGATACATTAGTCGACGATCGGCGCCGTCATTTACAAGCGCACTCCGATCTGACGCCGGACGAAATCGATCGGGCGCTGACGTCGGTGCGTCGCGATCTGGCAGAGTTTGGCCGTAACTATGCAGAGGCGGAAGAGCCGGTCGCCGACTCCGTTTTTATGCGCGTGATTCGGGAAAGCATCTGGAAGGAGCTGGCAGATATTACGGATAAAAGTCAGTTAGAGTGGCGTGAGGTTTTTCAGGATTTGCAACATCACGGTGTGTACCAAAGTGGTGAGGTGGTGGGCCTGGGCAATCTGGTCTGCGAAAAATGCCACTTCACTCGCGCCATTTATACGCCGGAAACGCTGTCACGTTGCCCCGAATGCAATCACGATCAGTTTTATCGTCAGCCTTTTGAGCCGTAGAAGAAGCAGGCGGGCTTTGTGCCCGCCTGACGTTTAGTGCAGAATTTTTGCCAGGAAATCCTTTGCCCGCTCAGACTGTGGATTATTAAAGAAGTCATCTTTATGGGTGTCTTCGATAATTTTTCCTTCGTCCATAAAGATCACCCGATTGGCCACCTTACGGGCGAAGCCCATTTCATGTGTCACGACCATCATGGTCATGCCTTCCTGGGCCAGTTCGACCATAACGTCCAGCACTTCATTGATCATTTCGGGATCGAGTGCGGAGGTCGGCTCATCAAACAGCATGGCAATCGGATCCATACAGAGTGCCCGCGCAATCGCGACACGCTGCTGCTGACCGCCCGAGAGCTGGCCGGGAAATTTATCTGCATGCGCTGACAGGCCCACGCGAGTCAGCAATTTGAGGCCTTTCTCGCGGGCGGCGGTTTTGTCGCGCTTTAAGACTTTGACCTGCGCCAGCACTAGGTTATCAATAATGCTCAGGTGAGGGAACAGTTCGAAGTGCTGAAACACCATGCCGACCTTACTGCGCAGTTTGGCCAGATTGGTTTTTTTATTGTTCACTTCAGTACCGTTTACCGTAATGCTGCCCTGTTGCACAGGTTCCAGGCCATTCACGGTTTTGATCAGGGTCGATTTGCCCGAGCCTGACGGCCCGCATACCACAACCACTTCACCGGTCTTGACTTCGGTAGAGCAGTCGGTCAGCACCTGAAATTGACCATACCACTTAGAAACGTTTTTCAGGCTAATCATTTAAACCGTCCTTTTTCTTTTTAGATAGCTGACCAACAGTGACGCGCTCAGGCTGATCACGAAGTAGACCAGACCGGCAAACAACACCATCTCAACCTGGGTACCGTCACGCTCACCGATGGTGGAGGCGGTGCGGAAGAAGTCCGCCAGGCTCAGCACATACACTAACGAGGTATCCTGGAACAGGACGATGCCCTGGGTCAGTAACAGCGGAACCATGGCACGAAACGCCTGAGGCAGAATCACCAGGCGCATGGACTGCCACTGCGTCATGCCCAGCGCCAGCGCCGCGCTGGATTGCCCACGCGCAATACTGATGATGCCGGCGCGAATGATTTCCGAATAATACGCCGCTTCGAACAGCGAAAAGGCGACCATTGCCGAAATCAAACGAATGTCGGTTTTAGGGGAAATACCCAGCACCTGCTGCAGGAAACTCGGCACCACCAGATAAAACCACAGCAGCACCATAACCAGCGGTACCGAACGGAACAGGTTAACGTACAGTTTGGCAAACCAGCTGATGGGCCTGAAGGTCGACAAACGCATCACCGCCAGCAGCGTGCCCCACAGGATGCCGAAGACCACCGCCGTAAGCGTGATTTTAAAGGTAATGACCAGACCATTAAGCAGGTAAGGCAGGCTGGGAGGAATGGAACTCCAGTCAAACGCGTACATCACTTGCCTCCCATATTGCCGGGCAGACGCACTTTGCGCTCAACCAGGCTCATCAAAAACATAATCACCAGGTTGATGGCAATGTAGGCCAGCGTAATGGCCGTAAACGATTCATAGGCGTGTGCGGAATAGTCCAGCAGCTTGCCCGCCTGCGCAGCCATGTCCACCAGGCCGATCGTCGACGCAATCGCCGAGTTTTTAACCAGGTTAAGCATTTCTGACGTCATTGGCGGCACAATCACGCGGTAAGCATTAGGAAGCAACACATAGCGATAGGTTTGCGGCAGCGTCAGGCCCATTGCCAGCCCGGCATTCTTTTGTCCCCGCGGCAAAGACTGAATCGCCGCGCGCACCTGTTCGCAGACGCGTGCGGCGGTAAACAGGCCCAGACAGATCACCGACGAGATAAAGAACTGCAGGTTGGGATCCAGCTCCGACTTAAACCACATGCCAAGCTTCTGACCAACCAGCTCTGGCGCCACCAGATACCAGAAGAAGAACTGCACGATCAGGGGGATGTTACGAAACAATTCCACATAGCAGGTGCCAATCGTTGCCAGCAGCCGATTAGGCACGGTACGCAGAATGCCAAAGAATGAACCTACGCAGAAAGCGATAATCCAGGCACAGCAGGAGACAGCAATTGTCACCTGAAAACCGGACCACAACCAGCCGAGATAGGTGGTATTTCCGAACGGGGCCTGTTCGAGAAAAATGCCCCAGTTCCAATCGATACCCATAACGAACTCCGGTAAAAAAGGGTAGCAGAGCTACCCTGAAGATTGATGAACGGCTTAATGCGCCTGAGTCAGGGGAACGACCCGATCAGGCGGTCTGTCCACGCCGCGGTTTCAGCAATCGAGAGGGCGACAGCGCCGCCCTTGTTATCGTTGTTAATTCAGCGCTTTATCATTCGGCGTTTTGAACAAGGCTTTCATGTCATCAGACAATTCAAAGTTCATGTTCAGGTTTTTAGGAGGAATAGGCTGTTTAAACCAGGTGTCGAACCATTTTTCTGCCTGGCCGGAGGTCTGGGCTTTTGCAATGGTGTCATCAACCAGCTTTTTGAACTGCGGATCGTCTTTGCGCAGCATACAGCCATAAGCTTCTTTAGACTGTGGCGTACCGATAATGACCCAGTCATCCGGTTTTTTCGCTTTAGCGCGTTCGCCAGCCAGTAGGGCGTCATCCATCATAAAGGCCACGGCACGACCGGTTTCCAGCGTACGGAACGAATCACCATGGTCTTTGGCGCTGATGATGCGCATATCCATCTTTTTCTCGTCGTTCAGTTTATGCAGCAGCACTTCTGACGTCGTACCTGAGGTCACCACGACAGTTTTGCCTTTCAGATCGTCAAAATCCTTAATTGGGCTGCCTTTTTTAACCAGCAAGCGGGTACCGATAACAAAAATGGTGTCGGAAAAGGCCGCCTGTTTCTGGCGCTCAAGGTTGTTGGTCGTTGAGCCACATTCGTAGTCATAGGTGCCGTTTTGCAGCAGCGGAATACGGTTCTGTGAAGTAATCGGGATCATTTTGATCTGCAGATCAGGTTTATTCAGCTTCGCTTTAATGGCATCAGCAATCGCGTTTGAATAAGCCTGTGAATAGCCAACGACTTTCTGTTGGTTGTCGTAATATGAAAAGGGAACTGACGATTCGCGATGCCCGATAACAATGACGCCACTGTCATTAATTTTTTTCAGGGTACCGCTGAGATCTTCCGCCTGGGCCGCTCCCGCTGCTGCGCTCAACAGCAAAAGAGATAATGCCACTTTGCGTAATTGCATGTTCCAACTCCTTCGTGTGGAAATTGCACAGGATCAACCCTGTACTGAGTGTGATGTTGTGTGTATTTTGCACTGCTTTTCTTATTATTCCCTCGCGCGTCTGCGCTTAAGAATATTCACTAACATAGCGGATTGTTAACCTAATGAAACAAAAAAGTTTCTTTTTTGCGATGGCATTCGCACCAAAAAAAGGCAATCGCGCGTCCATGCACGCGGAAGGTGCGCAGATTGAGCGTTAATGGTGCATTACGCCCATGCCATCGTGGGTAACAAGCCCCGCGTTGCAGGAATACAGAAACATTTAGCAATCATCGTGCCAGAATAAAATGACAGTGGGGTGAACGGGCGGTTTGACTGAAGAAGCAGAAGCAGAAGCAGAAGCAGAAGCAGAAGCAGAAGCAGAAGCAGTAAAAGGGGAAAGGGAAACAGCGTGCGGATTAAGACACCGCGAAAGGCTGTGGCGAAGCAGCGCTTCACCACAGCGTGTCAGCGCTGACGTCGGATGAAGGCCAGTAACCCGGCCAGCACTGTCGCTATCCATACCGGCCAGATCCCGGCTTTCGAGTATGGCGTTTCGCCGCGGGTAGGCGTTACCTTATCCACGAGTACGCCGCGCGTGAACTGCGGCAGAACCTTTTCCACATCGCCATTGGCATTCACCACGGCGGTTACGCCATTGTTGGTGCCGCGCAGCAGCGGTCTGCCCAGCTCAAGTGCGCGCATACGCGCCATCTGGAAGTGTTGCCAGGGACCAATCGAGTGACCAAACCAGGCATCATTAGAGACGGTCAGCAGAAAGTCGGTGTCCGGACGGAAGTTCGCCCGCACCTGCTCACCCAACACGATCTCGTAGCAAATCGCCGTCGTAAGGTGATAATTCGCCACATTGAGCTGAGGCTGCAAATAGTCACCGCGGCTGAAGGCAGACATCGGCAAATCGAAGAAGGGGGCAAGCGGGCGCAGCAAATCCGCCATAGGAACAAACTCACCAAACGGCACCAGATGGTTTTTCTGATAGCGGTTAGTGCCGAAGTAGTTGTAGGGCTTCGGCCCGCCCAGCACGATAACCGTGTTGTAATCATGATAACGATTCTGCTCCAGGCGCGAATCCACGATACCGGTCACCAGTGCGCTACCGCGCGCGCGGAGTTCGGCATCCAGCGAACGCAGGAACGGTTGCTGGTTACTTTCCAGATCGGTAATTGCCGACTCCGGCCAGATAATAATGGGGGCTTTTCCCATCAGCGGCTGGCTTAAATCGTTATAAATGCGCAGCGTGTTCAGCAACTGCTGCGGGTCCCACTTCATCGACTGGGGAATATCGCCCTGCACCAGCGCGACATCGACCGCCTGCTGGGGTAAAGGCTGATACCAGTGCAGATAACGCAACGGCCAGCATATTGCCAGTAACGCGAGCGCGCCCACCAGGCTTTTCACCTGACGTCGCTGCTGCGCATAAACCAGCAAACCCGCAATGACCATCAGCAGGAAGGTAATGCTTTCCACGCCAGCCAGCGGCGCAATCCCCTTTAGCGGGCCATCAATCTGACTGTAGCCAAACTGCAACCACGGAAAGCCGGTTAAAATCCAGCCGCGCAAAAACTCCGTCACCTGCCATAACGCGGGAGCGGCCAGCGCCAGTCGCCACAGTGTGGGACGTGGCCAAATCCGGTTCAGGATGCCGGCAAACAGCGCCGGATAAACCGCGAGGTAAGCCGCCAGCAGGACCACCAGAAAAACGTTCACCGGGCCAGGCATGCCGCCAAAAGTGGCAATGCTGACATAAACCCAGTTAATACCGCTGCCAAACAGGCCAAATCCCCAACTGAAACCAATGGCGCTGGCCTGAGGGCTGGTGCGGTTCAGCGTCAGAAGTTGCAGGCCGAACAGCGAAAGCAGGGCGGCAGGCCAGAAATCGTAAGGGGAAAAGGCGAGCGTGCCACAGGCGCCGCTCAGTAAAGCCAGCAGCAGACGGACCCGCTGCTGCTGGTAAAAGGAGGCTAATGCCATAGCGTTATTCGTCATCCAGTTGAGGTAGCGCCGAATTTTCCGGGATTTTTACGTGAACCTGAATGATACGGCGGCTGTCGGCCATGGCAACTTTGAACTGGTAACCATCAATGTCGATGCTTTCACCGCGCGCCGGCAGATGACCAAAGCCCTGCATTACCAGTCCACCAATGGTATCCACTTCGTCATCGCTGAACTGGGTGCCGAACACCTCATTGAAATCCTCAATGGGGGTTAACGCACGCACCGTGTAGGTCTGGCGGTTGAGCTGGCGGATATCCCGATCTTCCTCATCGTCATATTCGTCTTCAATTTCGCCAACAATCAGTTCGAGAATATCTTCAATCGTGACCAGTCCGGACACGCCACCAAACTCATCGATCACAATCGCCATATGATAGCGCTGGGAACGAAACTCTTTCAGCATACGGTCAACGCGCTTGCTCTCAGGCACAACCACCGCAGGACGCAGCACTTTTTCGACGCTGAAGGCTTCTGATTCGCTGCTCATAAACGGCAGCAGATCTTTCGCCATCAGGATGCCTTCAACATGGTCCTTGTCTTCGCTGATCACCGGAAAGCGGGAGTGTGCGGAGTCAATGATCACATCCAGGCACTCTTCGAGGTTCTGGTTGCGTTTCAGGGTGATCATCTGAGAACGCGGAATCATGATGTCGCGTACGCGCTGTTCTGCAATATCCAGCACGCCTTCCAGCATGTCGCGGGTATCCTGATCAATCAGGTCCTTTTGATTGGAATCACGGATAAGGCTCAGGAGCTCGTCACGGTTTTTGGGTTCACCGTGAAACAGTTGGTTGAGCAGTAGGGAAAAAAATCCCTTTTTACTACTGGGTGCATCGCTGTTTTGAGAATGGTCGTCGCTCATGGCGGTTTTTAAAGATCTCTCTGGTCAGTAAGTGATGCTGCCGGTCGGGTTACCGGCAGCAGGATGGCCTGAGTCCACAACTCAGGCGTTTTCTTTCTCCGAAATGTACGGATCAGGATAACCAAGAGCAAGCATTATCTCGGTCTCCAGACCTTCCATCTCTTCGGCTTCGCTGTCTTCAATGTGATCATAACCCAACAGATGCAGCGTACCGTGAACCACCATGTGCGCCCAGTGGGCTTCAACGCTTTTCCCTTGTTCCTGCGCTTCCTGTTCCACGACCTGACGACAGATGATCAAATCGCCCAGCAGGGGCAATTCAATACCGGGTGGCGCTTCAAAAGGAAATGACAACACATTGGTGGGTTTATCTTTACCACGGTAGGTCAGGTTAAGCTCATGGCTTTCCTGTTCATCCACCAGACGAATAGTCACTTCGCTTTCCGGCTGAAACGGCGTCACCGCAGCTTCCAGCCAGCGCTGAAACTGGCTTTCCGTGGGGAGATTTTCTGTTTGTTCACAGGCCAGCTGTAGGTCGAGAATCACGTCGCTCATGGTTTCTCCTGAACGCTATGTTGGGCGGCAAGGGCTTCACGCTTACGCTCTTCAGCCTGCTGATCGCGACGTTTCTGATCGGCTTCTTCCCAGGCTTCATAAGCGGTCACGATGCGTGCCACGACCGGATGACGCACAACGTCTTCACTGTGAAAGAAGTTAAAGCTGATTTCTTCCACCTCAGACAGGACCTCAATCGCGTGACGTAAACCCGATTTTGTGTGGCGGGGCAGGTCGATCTGCGTGACGTCGCCGGTGATGACCGCTTTCGAGTTAAAGCCGATACGGGTCAGAAACATCTTCATCTGCTCGATAGTGGTGTTCTGGCTTTCATCAAGAATGATAAACGCGTCATTCAGCGTACGGCCGCGCATATAGGCCAGCGGCGCGACTTCGATAACGTTGCGTTCCATCAGCTTCTCGACTTTTTCAAAGCCCAGCATCTCAAACAGGGCGTCGTAAAGCGGACGCAGGTAGGGGTCCACTTTCTGGCTCAAATCGCCCGGCAGGAAGCCCAGTTTTTCACCGGCCTCGACGGCGGGGCGCGTGAGCAGGATGCGACGAATCTCCTGGCGTTCGAGCGCATCGACCGCGGCAGCGACGGCCAGGTAGGTTTTACCGGTACCCGCCGGGCCCACGCCAAAGGTGATGTCGTGGTCGAGGATATTGGCAATATACTGTGCCTGATTTGGGGTGCGAGGCTTGATGACGCCACGCTTGGTCTTGATATTGACCGCTTTACCGTAGTCGGGCACGCTTTCTGCCGTTTGTTCCAGCACCCGGCTCTCTTTGATCGCCAGATGAATCTGCTCGGGTTCGATATCCGGAATTTCGCCGCGCACGGGCGCGGTATCGACATAAAGTGTTTTCAGGATCTCGACCGCGGCATTCACGCACAGCACCCGACCAACCAGTTTAAACTGATTGTCCCGGCGGTTTATCTCAATGCCAAGACGACGCTCCAGCTGTTTTACATTGTCATCAAATGGACCGCACAGGCTCATCAGACGGCGGTTATCAGCCGGTTCAAGGGCGATTTCACGGGTTTCAATATTCAAACGAATCCTTTGGGTCACTCAGGGCCAGTTGAAAGGGATTGCGGGTGCATCAGATGTGTTAAGCGGATGCATCATAACGAAATTATTTATGCGGTCACGCCGGGGCGCAAGCTTACGAGGTGATATTTGGGCGGCACCGGCAGAAACCAAGTGCAAAACAGCAGAATGTGCGGCAGCCGACGGTGAGCTGCCGCACATAACGGAAGATCAGGGCTGGAAGACGCCAACGCCGATATCATTTTCTTTGCGGGTACGGGCGATAACGGAGGCCGGGCTCTCAACCACACGTAAGCCCATTTCCTCTTCAGTCCGCACCAGCTTGCCGCGCAAAGAGTTGGTATACACATCGACAATTTCAACGTCGACAAACTTACCGATCATCTCTACCGGACCTTCGAAATTCACCACTCGGTTGTTTTCGGTCCGGCCGGTCAGCTCCATCACGTTTTTACGTGAAATGCCTTCTACCAGAATCCGCTGCACGCTGCCCAGCATACGGCGGCTGATCGCCATGGCCTGCTGGTTGATGCGATCCTGCAGAATATACAGACGCTGTTTTTTCTCTTCGTCGCTGACGTCGTCAGGCAAGTCTGCCGCAGGTGTGCCCGGCCGCGCTGAGTAGATAAAGCTGTAGCTCATATCAAAGTTGATATCACCAATCAGCTTCATCGTTTGCTCAAAGTCCTGCTGTGTTTCACCCGGGAAACCCACGATAAAGTCAGAACTGATCTCAATGTCAGGGCGTGCAGCGCGCAGTTTGCGAATGATAGCCTTGTACTCCAGCGCGGTGTGCGCACGCTTCATCAGCGTCAGAATTCGGTCGGCGCCGCTCTGCACAGGCAGGTGGAGGAAGCTCACCAGCTCTGGCGTATCGCGATAGACATCAATGATGTCATCGGTGAACTCAATCGGATGGCTGGTGGTGAAGCGAATACGGTCAATGCCGTCAATCGCCGCCACCAGACGCAGCAGTTCAGCAAAGGTGCACACGTCGCCGTCAAAGGTTTCGCCGCGATAAGCGTTCACGTTCTGCCCTAACAGGTTCACTTCGCGTACGCCCTGCGCAGCCAACTGCGCGATCTCCAGCAGAATATCGTCTGACGGACGGCTGACTTCTTCACCGCGCGTATAAGGCACCACGCAGAACGTACAATATTTGTTGCAGCCTTCCATGATGGAGACAAACGCGGTGGGGCCTTCGGCCCGCGGTTCAGGCAGGCGGTCGAATTTTTCAATTTCCGGGAAGCTGATGTCCACAACCGGACTTTTGCTGCCGCGCACGGTATTAATCATTTCAGGCAGGCGATGCAGGGTTTGCGGACCAAAGACAATGTCCACGCAAGGCGCACGCTGGCGAATATGATCCCCTTCCTGAGACGCGACGCAGCCGCCAACACCGATGATCAAATCCGGGTTGCGCTCTTTGAGTTTTTTCCAGCGCCCCAACTGGTGGAAAACCTTCTCCTGCGCTTTCTCGCGGATTGAGCAGGTGTTGAGCAGCAGAATATCCGCCTCTTCGGCTTCCTCTGTCAGGGTATAGCCGTGCGTGCTGTTCAGCAGGTCAGACATCTTAGATGAATCGTACTCATTCATCTGACATCCCCAGGTTTTGATATGCAGTTTTTTTGTCATCGAGCTAGCCATTAAATCAGTGCAGTGAAGTGCTGGGCGCGTATTGTAATGCTTTGCTGCGGATGTGACCAGCCTGAGGGCTTTTCTGATCGTGCCTCATTTTTCCGGTACACTTTGCAGGAATACCACCGCGCTGAAAAGTGGCGGCCTAAGAGAGGGATACAAGTGATGCAGGATAACCAGTTTGATGTGGTGATTGTCGGCGGCGGCATGGTCGGAGCGGCGCTGGCCTGTGGTTTAGCGCAGCACCGCTTTCGGGTGGCGGTGATTGAGCGGGCAACCCCGCCACCTTTCGATCCCGACAGCCTGCCGGACGTGCGCATTTCCGCTGTCGGCTCCTCGTCGGTGGCGCTCCTGAAACAACTGAACGTCTGGCAACGCGTGGAGGCGATGCGCTGTGCGCCTTACCGCAAACTGGAAACCTGGGAGTGGCAGACGGCGCAGGTCAGTTTCGATGCGGAGTCGCTGGGTTTGCCTGAACTGGGTTATATGGTGGAGAACTCGGTGCTGCAACGTGCGCTGTGGGAAGAGATGACGCAGCGAGGGATCACCTTGCTGTGTCCGGCGACGATGGAGGATCTTCAGCCCTGTAATGCGGGCTGGACGCTGTCATTAAGCAATGGCACGACCGTAACCGCAAAATTAGTGGTGGGGGCAGACGGCGCAAGCTCACAGGTGCGACAGATGGCGGGTATTGGGATTCATGGCTGGAGTTACGCACAGTCCTGCTTACTGATCAGCGTCACCTGCGAGCATCCGGCTGGCGATGCGACCTGGCAGCACTTTACGCCCGACGGTCCACGTGCTTTCCTGCCGCTGTTCGGTCATCATGCCTCGCTGGTATGGTATGACGCCGCCGCCCGTATCCGACAGTTACAGGCCATGCCTGTCGCGCAGCTGGAGAAAGAGATCGCCCATCACTTTCCGGCCCGACTGGGCCGTTTTCATGTGCATGCAGCCGGTGGCTTTCCCCTGGTGCGTCGTCATGCCGCGCGTTATGTCCTGCCGGGGCTGGCGCTGGTCGGCGATGCGGCGCACACCATTAATCCTCTGGCAGGGCAGGGCGTGAATCTGGGATATCGTGACATTGATGCGTTAATGGATGTATTAATTGCTGCGCGTGACAATGCTGAAACCTGGTCGTCGGAACGGGTGCTGTTACGTTATCAGCGCCAGCGCCGCCACGATAATCTGCTGATGCAGAGCGGGATGGATCTGTTCTATTTTACGTTTAGCAACCGCGTCGGCCCGTTAAAGCTGGTACGCAATCTGGGATTGATCGCCGCTGAGCATTCCGGCGTGCTGAAACGTCAGGTCTTGCGCTATGCGTTAGGCTTGTAAGCCTCAGCCACGCGTCGCATGGATGTGACGCGTGGTCATGAGCCGGAAGCCAGAAACAAAAAAGCCCGCTATTGCGGGCTTTTTTGCTTAATTTGGCTGGGGTGCAGGGATTCGAACCCCGGAATGCTGGTATCAGAAACCAGTGCCTTACCGCTTGGCGACACCCCAATGGTGTCAAATCAAATTGTCTAAAATGGCTGGGGTGCAGGGATTCGAACCCCGGAATGCTGGTATCAGAAACCAGTGCCTTACCGCTTGGCGACACCCCAAGAAAATGGTGGCTACGACGGGAATCGAACCTGTGACCCCAGCATTATGAGTGCTGTGCTCTAACCAGCTGAGCTACGTAGCCAAATTGTATTGCCTTTCGATGATGGCTGGGATACCTGGATTCGAACCAGGGAATGCCGGTATCAAAAACCGGTGCCTTACCGCTTGGCGATATCCCATTCGTCCACTCGCAGCCGCGAGATACATCGAAATTGGCTGGGGTACCTGGATTCGAACCAGGGAATGCCGGTATCAAAAACCGGTGCCTTACCGCTTGGCGATACCCCATCCATGCTGCCGACTCGTGAAATGGTGCGGGAGGCGAGACTTGAACTCGCACACCTTGCGGCGCCAGAACCTAAATCTGGTGCGTCTACCAATTTCGCCACTCCCGCAAAAAAAAGATGGTGGCTACGACGGGAATCGAACCTGTGACCCCAGCATTATGAGTGCTGTGCTCTAACCAGCTGAGCTACGTAGCCATCTTTTTTCGCGCAACCTTCATCGGCGTTGCGGGGCGCATTATGCGGAGTTGACTACACAGCGTCAACAAGTTTTTTGCCGTTTTTTGCCTTCAAACGCCTGTTTGTCTGGCTTATAACCAGGGTGGTGCTTTATTCGGCAATTTTTCAGTGAATACAACGGCAACTCCACAAAAAATGGGCCATTACTGGCCCATCTGTTCACTCAGTATAGCACTTATTTGTAAGCGGACTGGTGCACGCCCACGGCACGTCCTGAAGGATCGTCCATGTTTTTGAAGGCTTCATCCCATTCAATGGCTTTTGCCGACGAACAAGCAACAGACGGCCCGCCCGGCACGCACTCGGCAGCACTTGGCAGCGGGAACAGTTCTTCGAAAATTTCGCGATAGAGATACGCTTCTTTCGAACCCGGCGTGTTATACGGGAAGCGGAAATGCGCCGTCGCCAGTTGCTGATCGCTAATCTGCTTAGCCGCCACTTCTTTCAGCGTGTCAATCCAGCTGTAACCTACGCCGTCAGAGAACTGCTCTTTCTGACGCCAGGCAACGCTTTCAGGCAGATAGGAAGAGAAACATTCGCGCAGAATGTGTTTTTCCATTTTACCGTTGCTGCCGCACATCTTGTCCTGTGGGTTGATACGCATGGCGACATCCAGGAATTTCTTATCCAGGAACGGCACGCGCGCTTCTACGCCCCAGGCGGACATCGCTTTGTTGGCGCGAGCACAGTCAAACATGTGCAGAGCCAGCAGCTTACGCACGTTCTCTTCATGGAATTCTTTGGCATCAGGCGCTTTATGGAAATAGAGGTAGCCACCGAAGACTTCATCTGCGCCTTCGCCTGACAGCACCATTTTAATGCCCATCGCTTTGATTTTACGCGACATCAGGTACATCGGCGTGGAGGCACGAATGGTGGTCACATCGTAGGTCTCAATGTGGTAGATCACGTCACGAATAGCATCCAGACCTTCCTGCACCGTGAAGTGGATTTCATGGTGAACCGTACCCAGGTGCTCGGCAACCAGTTTGGCTGCTTTCAGATCCGGTGAGCCTTCCAGACCGACGGCGAAAGAGTGCAGCTGTGGCCACCAGGCATCGCTTTTGTCCTGATCTTCAACGCGCTTAGCGGCAAAACGCTTGGTCACGGCTGAAATAATAGAAGAATCCAGACCGCCAGACAGCAGCACGCCATAAGGAACGTCTGACATCAGATGACTTTTTACCGACTCTTCCAGCGCATGTTTCAGGCCAGCCGCGTCAGTCACGTTGTTTTCAACGTTTTTGTATTCCATCCAGTCACGCTGCCAGTAACGACGAATTTCACCGTCAGTACTGGAAAGGTAGCTTCCCGGTGGGAATTCTTTAATGGTGCGGCAAACCGGCACCAGCGCCTTCATTTCAGACGCCACAAACAGGTTGCCGTGCTCATCGTTGCCCATATACAGCGGAATGATACCGATATGGTCGCGACCAATCAGATACGTTTGCTTCACGGTGTCGTACAGGATAAAGGCAAACATGCCCTGCAACTCGTCCAGGAAATCGACGCCTTTTTCCTGATACAGCGCCAGAATGACTTCGCAGTCCGAACCGGTCTGGAAACTATAACGATCGCTTAACTCTGCGCGCAGGGCCTGATGGTTGTAGATTTCACCGTTGACGGCCAGAACGTGAGTGTGATCGGCGTTATACAGTGGCTGTGCACCGTTGTTGACGTCGACAATTGAGAGACGTTCGTGAGCAAGGATCGCGTGGTCGTCAGCATACACACCTGACCAGTCCGGCCCACGGTGACGCATTAAGCGTGAGCTTTCCAATGCTTTTTTACGTAACTCAACGGGATCGCTTTTCAGATCCAGCACACCAAAAATAGAACACATATCTGACTCCTGAACTCACCTGCGGCGATGTAATTTTACGTTTGTCCGGCAGCCGTTCGCTGCGTGATGTATAAGAAAATGCGTTATTTCAGGTGCACAATGCAAGAGGAATCGTGTTTCACTGATAAAAAGGTTGTTGAATAACCCTGGATATTGAATTTTATCTAATGAAAGTGTCTTTTTATTGATGAATCGGCAATGAAAAGTGATTTTGGGGTGTTTTTTGAACGATCTCAAGCCAGCAGAGAGGGGCAAGGAAGGGGAATGCACTGCCTGAGGCGGCAGTGCGTCATAAGCTGAACGTTTAGAAGAGATCGATATCGGCCACGGAAGGGAAAATCCAGTCAGGACGGAAAGGCATCGCGTCAATATCGCTCAGGGTTGACACCCCAGACAGGACAAGAATGGTTTCCAGTCCGGCCTGAAAACCGGCCAGAATATCGGTGCGAAGGTTGTCACCCACGATCACCGTGTCCTCTGAGTGCGCCTGCATTTTATTCAGCGCGGCACGCATGATATACGGGCTGGGTTTGCCGACATAAAACGGCCTGCGACCGGAGATCTTTTCAATACCGGCACACAAGGCACCGCAGGCGGGCACGAATCCCCTGGCGTGCGTGTCGGGGTTGGTGGCAATGAAACGCGCCCCGTTTGCCACAAAGAAAGCCGCCTTATGCATCATGTCCCAGTTAAATGACCGGGTTTCGCCCACAATGACAAAGTCCGGGTTAACGTCAGTGATGGTAAAGCCCGCTTTGTAGAGTTCGTGCACCAGCGCACCCTCACCAATGACATAGGCTTTTTTGCCTTCCTGACGACGCAGAAAGTCAGCGGTCGCCATGGCTGAGGTGTAAAACACCGAATCCGGTATATCGATGCCCGCGGAGGAGAAGCGATTGGCTAAGTCCCGCGCCGTCTGGGAAGGGTAGTTGGTCAGCACCACTAATGGCATATCTTTAGCCAGAATGCGCTGCAAAAACTCTTTTGCACCGGGCACCGCGGTATTGTCGTGCATCAGCACGCCATCAATGTCACAAATTACATTTTTAATCGTCATAAATGTGTTCCGATGCGCGCTGTCAGAAAACAGGCTGCGCTTAGTCTTCCAAAAGATGTTGCAGCAGGATGCCGTTTAACATCGCTCGTTTCGCCAGCGCAAAGGCGCCGATCGCCGAGCGATGATCGAGTTGTGAACGCACCACAGGCAGATTTTTACGAAAGGCCGCCAGTGTCTGCGTATTAATGCAACTTTCAATCGCGGGTAGCAAGACACGTTCTGCTTCGGTGATCTCGCCTGCCAGCACGATTTTTTGCGGGTTAAACAGGTTGATCGCAATTGCAATCGCCTTACCCAGATAACGCCCCACATGCTCGACAACTTCGCAGGCTAACGCATCGCCCTGATTGGCGGCCTGGCAGATATGCTGCATCTGGCACGCCGCCTGAGTCAGGATGCTCGGGTAGCCTTTATTCAGTAGCTCGCTTACACGATGTTCAATGGCGCTGTTTGCCGCAATGGTTTCAAGACAGCCAAAGTTGCCACAGTGGCAGCGTTCCCCCAGGGGATCGACCTGAATATGACCGATTTCACCGACATTGCCATTACTGCCCAAAAAAATCTGCCCGTTGGCGATAATGCCTGCGCCGGTTCCCCGATGCAGGCGCACTAATATCGAGTCGGCACAATCGCGCGTTGCGCCAAAATAGTGCTCAGCCAGCGCCAGGCTGCGAATATCATGGCCCACAAAACTGGTGACGTTAAACCGGTGCTTTAGATTAGCAACCAGCGGCCACTGATTCACATGAATATGCGGCATGTAGCGGATTACGCCATTAAGCGGATCAACGAGGCCGGGCAAAATCACGGAAATCGCGATTAGCTCGCGGATTTTCGCTTCACTCTGCTGGATAAAATGCGCAATGGCATCGAACAACGCCTGTTCGAGTGCTTCCTGCGTGCGCTGGGGCAGGGGATAATCCTGCTGAGCCAGGGATTTACCGCTTAAATCGAACAGGGTTAGCGTGGCATCATTGCGGCCAAGGCGCACACCGATGGTGTGAAAGTGGCGGGTTTCCGTCACGATAGAAATGGCGCGGCGACCGCCGGTGGACGCCTGCTGGTCCACTTCTTTAATCAAACCGCGCTCAATAAGCTGACGTGTAATTTTGGTGACACTGGCGGGGGCAAGTTGGCTTAAATCCGCAATCTGAATACGTGAAATCGGCCCTTGCTGGTCGATTAACCGGTAGACGGCCGCACTATTCAGTTGTTTGACAAGATCGACATTTCCAATTTGAGTCTGGCCGCCAGTGGTCATTCAGTGCTTACTCGCTCAGGACGTTATCTCCATTGACTAACGTCTTAATAATTTTAAAGTCGCGTGTAAAAACCGTCAGGTTGGCGAGTTTCCCTGCCTGAATCGTACCTGACTGTTTTTCAACGCCCATTGCCTGTGCGGGATAAAGTGATGCCATGCGCAGGGCTTCATCCAACGCAATGCCCGCATGCTCAACGCAGTTTTGTACGGCTTCAATCATTGTCAGTGCTGAACCGCTTAGCGTGCCCTGCTCATCCACGCACAACCCGTTACGATAATAGATTGTTTTACCAGCAAAAATAAACTTATCGATAGCAGCGCCCGCCGGTGCTGTCGCGTCGGTGACCAACACCAGTTTGTCACCTTTGATGCGTTTAGCATTGCGGACGTTAGCGTAATGGACATGTAAACCATCTGCAATAATGCCGCAGTATACATCAGGCGCATCAAACAGCGCACCGATGAGGCCGGGCTCACGTCCGGCAAAGGCAGGCATCGCATTATAGAGGTGCGTGGCGAACGTAATGCCCGCCGCAAACCCCGCTTTTGCCTCTTCATAAGTGGCACTGGAATGTCCGGCTGAGACCACGATACCCGCTTCGCTCAGTTGGCGAATCACCGCGCTGCCCACCACTTCGGGTGCCAGCGTAACTTTGCTGATCACGTCTGCGTTGTCGCAAAGGAATTGCACCATCTGCGCATCGGGCTCACGGATCAGGGCAGGGTTATGTGTGCCCTTTTTCGCCACACTCAGCCAGGGGCCTTCCAGATGTAAGCCCAGCATAACGTGAGGATACTTCTGCAAAAAGGCGCGCATTGTTTCCACCGCGCGCACCATCAGCGCGTCACTGCTGGTAATCAGCGTAGGCAGAAAGCTGGTGCAGCCCGATTTCACATTGGCGCGATGCATGGTTTCCAGCGTTTCCACGCTGATGGCGTCTATATCGTCATTAAACTGGACGCCGCCACAGCCGTTAAGCTGCAGGTCGATAAAGCCGGGCGCGATAATGGCGCCGCTTACGTCCTGCTGTTCAATGCCTGACGGCAAGGCAGTAACAGGGCAAACCCGTTCAATGCGTCCGTCAGCGATCACCACGGCATGGTGATCCAGAATTTCGTAGCCGCTGTAGATTCGGCCATTGACTAATGCGTACATCTTCTTCTCCCGGCTTACCTGCCGCTCGTGCATCTGACAGCAGGTGACGTAATAACGGTATTAAACGCCCTGCATATTTTCCGCTTCCATTTCACGGAAGTACTTCACCGTTTTAACTTTCAACTCCATGGTCGCGGGCTCGTCGCAGACCACCACGGATTTAGGATGGAGTTGCAGGCAACTGATTGTCCACATGTGGTTCACGTTTCCTTCCACGGCAGCCTGCAACGCCTGTGCTTTAACGTGACCAGTAACCAGAATCATCACTTCTTCAGCGTCCAGCAGCGTGCCCACGCCAACGGTCAGGGCATATTTCGGCACCTGATCAACATCACCGTTAAAAAAGCGTGAATTTGCCACACGTGTGTCGTGAGTCAGCGTTTTGATACGAGTGCGTGAAGATAATGACGACGCGGGTTCGTTAAAGGCGATATGGCCATCATTACCGACGCCGCCCATGAACAGGTGGATTTTGCCCAGAGACCGAATTTTATCTTCATAACGGCGACATTCTGCGTCAATATCGGGCGCATTACCATTCAGCAAATTGATGTTTTCGGGTTGAATATCAACGTGGTCAAAGAAATTACGATGCATAAAGCTGTGGTAGCTTTCCGGATGCTCTTTCGGCAGCCCGACATATTCATCCATGTTGAAGGTAATGACATGTCTGAAGCTAACCTGGCCCGCTTTGTGCATATCGATCAGGTGCTTGTACGCTTCCAGAGGCGTACCGCCCGTAGGCAGTCCCAGAATAAAGGGCTTGTCAGCGCTGGGATTAAACGCATTAATACGGTTCACAATATGGCGCGCTGCCCATTTGCCGACCTGAGTGGGAGTAGATAAAGGAATCAGTCTCATGTTGCACCTCAAATGTGAGTGAAGGATTCGACGCGCAGCAAAGCCATGTTGCCGGTGAGGACAGGCGAATGGGAAGGAAACGCGCGTCTTGATATTTCGCATCATAAAATAAGTGGGCGTTCATAGCCAGTCATGTCGATGTTAAAAATCAATTTTTGGTGATTTTTGTCACAAATGGCTGCTATTAATTTGTAGAGCGAATTAATTTGTTATTACACTCCTCAGCACTGAGTGTAATGCCGTCAGAAGCGGGCTGCTGACATAACAACATTAAGCGGCAGCCATGCAATAAGTCAGTTTCAATGGGGGAAAAGGTCAATGTTAAGTTACTTACAACGTGTGGGGCGGGCCCTGATGGTGCCGGTCGCTACGCTGCCCGCAGCAGCAATTTTAATGGGAATAGGGTACTGGATCGATCCTGACAGCTGGGGTGCAGGCAATGCCTTTGCCGCGTTGTTAATTAAATCCGGTGGCGCGATCATCGAAAATATGTCGGTGCTGTTCGCCATTGGCGTTGCATACGGCATGTCAAAAGATAAAGACGGTGCGGCTGCACTGACCGGCTTTGTGGGTTTCCTGGTCGTCACTACGCTGTGTTCACCGGCTGCTGTAGCCATGATCCAGAAAATCCCGGTGGCGGACGTGCCGGCGGCGTTTGGAAAAATCAGCAACCAGTTTGTCGGTATTCTGGTAGGCGTGCTGTCCGCAGAAGTCTATAACCGTTTTAGCCATGTAGAACTGCCCAAAGCGTTCTCATTCTTTAGCGGGCGTCGGCTGGTGCCTATTCTGGTGTCCTTCCTGATGATTCTGGTGGCATTTATCCTGATGTACATTTGGCCTGTCATCTTTAATGGTCTGGTGAGCTTCGGTGAGCATATACAAAAACTGGGATCGGTTGGTGCGGGTGTTTACGCCTTCTTTAACCGTTTGCTTATTCCGGTTGGCTTACATCATGCGCTGAACTCCGTTTTCTGGTTCGACGTAGCAGGCATTAACGATATCCCTAAATTCCTCGGCGGTGCGCAGTCACTGGCAAATGGCACTGCTATCTCGGGCATCACTGGCCGCTATCAGGCGGGTTTCTTCCCAATTATGATGTTCGGTTTGCCGGGCGCGGCGCTGGCAATTTACCATTGCGCTCGCCCTGAAAACCGGGCAAAAGTGGGCGGTATCATGCTGGCGGCCGCTTTCGCAGCATTCTTTACCGGTATCACCGAACCGCTGGAATTCTCCTTTATGTTCGTGGCACCGGTACTGTATGTCATCCATGCTGTACTGACCGGCATCTCGGTCTTTATCGCTGCCAGCATGCACTGGATTGCCGGCTTTGGCTTCAGTGCGGGATTAGTGGATATGGTGCTCTCTACCCGTAATCCCCTGGCGACGCAATGGTACATGCTGATTCCGCAGGGCCTGGTGTTCTTCGTGATTTATTATCTGGTCTTCCGCTTTACCATCAAAAAATTCAACCTGATGACCCCAGGTCGTGAACTGGCGGTAGCGGGGGATGAAGCGGACGGTTATGACGTGAACGTTGATACCACTGATAATGGTGAAAGCGCCACGGAATCACTGGCACGCCGCTACATCGGCGCGGTGGGCGGTTCAGACAACCTTACCGCCATTGATGCCTGTATTACCCGTTTACGTCTGAACGTGAAAGATGCGGGCCAGGTTAACGAAGGTGTGGCAAAACGGCTGGGTGCGTCGGGTGTGATTCGCCTCAACAAGCAAAGTGTCCAGATTATCGTGGGTACCCAGGCGGAAAGTATCGCCACGGCTATGAAAAAAGTGCTGGTGAAAGGCCCGGTTGCTGGCGCAGCCAGCAGTGGCAGTGCGCCAGCCCCCGCTAAAGAGGCCAAACCCCAGGCCGTCCTGAACAGTGAAAAACGCGTTATCGCAACGCTGGTGGCCCCGGTGAGCGGTGAGGTTATCGCACTGGATGCGGTGCCGGATGAGGCTTTCGCCAGTAAAGCCGTGGGTGATGGCGTGGCGATTAAGCCGAGCGACAAGCGCGTCGTTGCGCCTGTTGCCGGTACGGTGGTGAAAATTTTCAACACGAACCATGCTTTCTGTCTGGAAAGTGAAAACGGGGTAGAGATCGTCGTGCACATGGGGCTGGATACCGTGGCGCTGGACGGTCAGGGCTTTACCCGTTTAGTGGAAGAGGGTGCACAGGTCACAGCAGGCCAGCCGGTACTGGAGATGGATCTGGACTATCTTAACGCCCATGCCCGCTCAATGATCAGTCCGGTGGTGGTGAGCAATATTGAAGACTTCGCCGGTTTAACGCTGCTGACGCAGGGCCAGGTCATCGCCGGTGAAACCCCGCTGTATGAAGTAAAAGGCTAATTCCCTGTATCCTCAACAAAAGGCAGGAAGCGATTCCTGCCTTTTTTATTTTAATCGCCCAACAAACGGTTGTTTCTCTGCAACGCTTTGTGGATCATACCCGGATATTACGTGGTATAAACCACCCATTCTATGCGTTGAGGATTTTGAGATGAGTGAGGCTGAAGCCCGCCCAACGAACTTTATTCGTCAGATTATTGACGAGGATTTGGCGAGCGGTAAGCACAGCAGTGTGCATACCCGTTTTCCGCCAGAGCCAAATGGTTATCTGCATATCGGCCATGCTAAATCAATCTGCCTGAATTTCGGTATTGCACAAGATTATCAGGGCGAGTGCAATCTGCGTTTTGACGATACCAATCCGGTCAAAGAAGATATGGAGTTCGTCGAATCCATTAAGCGTGACGTGCAGTGGCTGGGTTTTACCTGGAGCGGCGAGGTTCGTTATTCATCTGACTATTTCGACCAGCTTTATCACTATGCCGTTGAACTGATCAACAAAGGCCTGGCTTACGTTGATGAACTGACGCCAGACGAAATTCGTGAATACCGCGGTACCTTAACGGCACCGGGTAAAAACAGCCCCTACCGCGACCGCAGTGTGGAAGAGAACCTCGCGCTGTTTGAAAAAATGCGCAATGGCGAGTTCGCAGAGGGCAAAGCCTGTCTGCGCGCGAAAATCGACATGGCTTCCAGCTTTATCGTCATGCGCGATCCGGTGCTGTACCGCATCAAGTTTGCCGAGCATCATCAAACCGGCAATAAGTGGTGCATCTACCCGATGTACGATTTCACCCACTGCATTTCGGATGCGCTGGAAGGCATTACGCACTCCCTTTGCACGCTGGAATTCCAGGACAACCGCCGCCTGTATGACTGGGTGCTGGATAACATTACTATTCCTGTTCATCCGCGTCAGTATGAGTTTTCGCGCCTGAATCTGGAGTATGCGGTGATGTCAAAACGCAAACTGACGCAGTTGGTCAGCGAGAAGCATGTTGAAGGCTGGGACGATCCGCGCATGTTAACCGTGTCGGGTTTGCGTCGTCGTGGTTACACCGCGGCCTCCATTCGTGAGTTCTGCCGCCGCATTGGTATCACGAAGCAGGACAACATCGTTGAAATGGCTTCGCTGGAATCCTGTATCCGCGACGATCTCAACGAAAATGCGCCGCGGGCGATGGCGGTGCTGGATCCGGTGAAAATTGTGCTGGAAAACCTGCCTGCCGGGCACAATGAAGTGCTCAGCATGCCAAATCATCCTAACAAACCGGAAATGGGCACACGCGATGTTCCCTTTAGCCGCGAGATCTGGATCGATCGTGCCGACTTCCGCGAAGAGGCGAATAAGCAATATAAGCGCCTGGTGCTGGGTAAAGAAGTGCGTCTGCGTAATGCCTATGTCATCCGTGCGGAACGGACCGCGAAAGATGAAGAAGGCAATATCACCTGCATCTACTGCACCTGTGACGTCGATACGCTGAGCAAAGATCCTGCTGATGGCCGTAAAGTCAAAGGGGTTATCCACTGGGTCTCAGCTGAACATGCACTACCGGCAGAATTCCGTCTGTATGACCGTCTGTTCAGCGTCCCGAATCCGGGTGCGGCGGATGATTTTCTGACGACAATCAATCCGGATTCGCTGGCGATTAAACACGGCTTCGTTGAACCCGGTCTGCGTGACGCAGAAGCCAGTGCGCCTTATCAGTTCGAACGTGAAGGCTATTTCTGCGCTGACAGTGTGTATTCAACACCGTCGCAGTTAGTGTTTAACCGTACTGTTGGTCTGCGCGATACCTGGGCGAAAAACGGCGAATAATTTACGCCGCGTGGTCATCAGATGATCGGTAAAGGGCGAGCAATCGCCCTTTTTTATTGGGTGGATTTTTTTTAGCGCCGACATTTGTCCTGAACCCGTTTAATTCGATTAATTTTACTTCTGTGGAATCGCTCTCAGTTTAATTTTTTTAATAACTTTCCCGGTGTGAATTATTTTTTTTCAGGTACGCTAACCCTCTGTAGTCTTTGTTTGCGGGTTAAAAAGGAAAAAATGACAGTTTTCGCACAGGAAGCCAAACACAGCGTTGTCGTCTTACATCAACTCATTGAACATATTTTTAACCACAGCCGTGACAGTGGTGACAGCTTTCATCTGCTGCTTTCTCATTTTCATCCTGACTTCCAGATGGTCACGCCACAGGGCAAGATGCTGAACCTCAATGAGGTTGAAGAACTCTTTCGCCGCTTACAGGGCGCACGGGAAGGGATGCGCATCGCGACCAGCGAACATGTGATCCTGTCAGAGCACGCTAACGAGGTTACCATTCAGTATCGGGAAGTGCAGATGATGAATGGGGAAAACAAAAGCCGCATTTCCGTTGCGATTCTGGACTGCTCCACCTCGGTGCCCCGCTGGCGCTACCTGCAGGAAACGCTGGTGGCGTGACTGACAGGCACAAAAAAGCCGATGCAGGCATCGGCTTTTTCTTTACCGTCTGACAAACGTTACTTGTCGTGCAGTGTTTCGTCTTCGCGGCAATCGCCCAGGGCACAGTGACCATACAGGTACAGGCTGTGGTTGGTGAGCTTAATACCGTGACGGGTCGCGATATCACGCTGACGCGTTTCAATAGACTCATCACTAAATTCAATGACTTTACCGCAATCCAGACAGATCAGGTGATCGTGATGGTGCTGCTGCGTCAGCTCAAACACCGATTTACCGCCTTCAAAGTTGTGGCGGGTCACAATGCCGGCATCGTCGAACTGGTTCAGTACACGGTAAACCGTGGCCAGTCCAATCTCTTCGCCCATATCAATCAGGCGTTTATACAGATCTTCCGCGCTGACGTGATGGCATGCAGGTTCCTGAAGCACTTCCAGAATTTTGAGTCTGGGCAGGGTGACTTTCAGGCCAGCCTTCTTTAATGCGGTGTTGTTGTCAGTCATGCGGATATTGTCCTGTTACTTTGGTCACTCTTGTGGCATGTAGCCTGTATGTCGATCGACCGCCATTCTCATTTGCGTCTCATTATAGAACTGATGCGCTGAAATGAAAACCGATGCTGCCTGCGATGAAACCGTGGCGATGTTCGCGGTACAAAGCATGGAGGGCGGGCTGGCTACCATTTCGCGTTGTGTCATCTCAATTCCAGGGAAATAAGCAGATGATCGATGCGGGTATTCTACAGACTAAATGCGGAAAGTTACAAAAATGTAGCTATTATTTTTATAGGAAAAGCCATTGATGCAGTGTGGACCAGCGCCCACACTGCGCTCACGGCTATCAGGCTTCGATAATTTCTTTGAGTTGCAGTTCATCGAAGATCTGCTTAACCCACTTGTCGACGCGTTCGTTCGTCAGTTCTGGCTGGCGATCTTCATCAATCGCCAGGCCCAGGAAGTGGTTATCGTCTGCCAGACCTTTTGAGGCCTCGAAGTGGTAACCCTCGGTTGGCCAGTGGCCCACGATAATGGCACCGTTAGGTTCGATGATGTCACGAATGGTGCCCATCGCGTCACAGAAGTACTCGGCGTAGTCTTCCTGATCGCCACAACCGAACAGCGCCACCAGCTTACCGTTGAAGTCGATCTCTTCCAGCGTCGGGAAAAAGTCATCCCAGTCGCACTGTGCTTCACCATAGTACCAGGTCGGAATACCCAGCAGCAGGATGTCAAAGGCTTCAAGATCTTCTTTAGTGCTTTTCGCGATGTCGTGAACCTCTGCAACGTCTTTGCCCAGTTGTTTCTGGATCATTTTTGCAATGTTTTCGGTGTTACCGGTATCGCTGCCAAAGAAGATGCCTACGATTGCCATGGGTAAAATAACCTCTTAAATCCTGATGATAGAATGAATGCCTGAGCATATTCAGCAAATGATAGCAGACCACGCAAAAGGGCGGAACTTGTAAAGCCGCGACATTTGTTTCTGTGTGCGGTTTGCGTGCGTTAGTCCAGTTTGAGTTGCGCCAGCAGCATTTGTTCAATTAATTCACTGCGGCTGAGATTACGCTGTTCAGCCAGCGTATTAAGCGCTTCTACCGCCTGGCTGTTCATTTTGAGTTCGACACGGCGAAGCCCGCGCCCTTTGTCACGTTTCAGTTGATTGCGTTTATTGATACGCAGTTGTTCATCACGCGTAAGCGGACTGGTTTTAGGGCGACCAGGGCGACGCTCGTTAGCGAACAGATCGAGCGTCGTGCGGTCAGCGTTTTCTTTTGCCATGGCTTAGTACAACTGAATGGGCGCAAACGGATCGTGCCGCTGCGCAGATTAAATTACTGGCTTTTACCGTGGATACGCGCCCACGGCAAAAATTTAGCGCGCCATCATACTCCAGGCTAACCATGGACGCCAATCCTAAACTTTTACAGCCAGTTAAGCGGGTTTATCGTGCAAAAAACCGGCGAATGCTGCGTAAAACAGCATCAGGTTTTTCGGCGTGGACCCAGTGACCTGCACCGCCAATCACGTGCGCCTGCGCGGCGGGAAACTGTTGCAGTATGGCGTCACGGTACTGATTGTCCAGATAAGGGGAGTCACCACCGCGAATGAACAACGCCGGGTGCGGCCACGCGGGCACCGTTTCCCAGCCGGTGATATGCGCATAGTTGTCCCAGAGCGCTGGAACGTTAAAGCGCCATTCACCGCTACTGAACGATTTCAGGATGAACTGAATCACACCTTCTTCATTAAGATGCTGACGCATAATTTCGGCCGCCTCACTGCGCAGCGTCACGCCCGCGTCGGTGACGGCTCGGATCGCTGCAAAAATTTCGTCGTGGCGGCGCGTCTGATAGTCGACGGGCGCAATGTCGATCATCACCATCTGTTCTATCCGCTCAGGGGCCAGGGCGCTCATCGTCATGGCAATTTTACCGCCCATGGAGTGACCAATGACGGAAAGGCGCTCAATGCCCTGCGCATCAAGCGTGTCCAGCATATCCTGGGCCATAACCTGATAGGTCATCTCGTCAGCGCGCGGAGATAAGCCATGATTACGCACATCAACCTGGATAAGCGGATGGTCATCTTTCAGACCGCGCGCCAGAACGCCGAGGTTATCAAGACTGCCAAACAAACCGTGAATGAGCAGAACGGGTTTGGAATCAGCAGAAGATTGTTCAGTTTGCAGACGGGCATTCAAAATCATAGCAAAGTTCTTAAGTGTGAGACCTGCGCTTAGGTTATCATGGTTTCACCTTTTCAGGTGCGCTGCTTCCGGTGGCATTAGGACATATTCTGACTTTTGCCCCTAAACCGTTTGAATGCTATCAGCCTGTCTGAATTTAACTTTATAATCTTCATGTTAGAACCTGCACACGGCCTGAAACTCCGGTGTTTACCTCTGGATTTTCAGAAAATCGCGGGTTCTGTCGTGAGTCAAAACCGTACGGAATAAGATGAAAACGATCGAAGTTGACGAAGAGCTCTACCGTTATATTGCCAGCCACACGCAACATATTGGCGAAAGCGCATCCGATATTCTGCGCCGTATGCTGAAGTTTACTGCGGGTCAGACAGCCACCGCGACCGAAACACAGCCTGTTGCCGCCTCGCAGCCGTCTAAAACGGCACAGTCGGCAGGGAATGAGTCACGCCCTCAGGATCGTGTTCGTGCGGTGCGCGAGTTGCTGCTTTCTGATGAATATGCAGAGCAGAAGCGGGCGGTAAATCGCTTTATGCTAATCTTGTCAACGCTCTATCGTCTGGATACGGCCGCGTTTGCTGAGGCGACCACCTCCATGCAGGGCCGTACGCGCATCTATTTTGCAGGCGATGAGCACACGCTGCTGCAAAGCGGCACCCATACCAAGCCGAAGCATGTGCCCGGCACGCCGTACTGGGTCATTACGAATACCAATACCGGTCGTAAACGCAGCATGATCGAACACATTATGCTGTCGATGCAGTTCCCATCGGAACTGGCTGAGAAAGTTTGCGGCACCATTTAAACTGAAGCGTCAGGGAGAAGCGCCAATGGCCAATCACCCCCGTGCCGGGCAGCCTGCCCAGCAGAGCGATTTGATTAACGTTGCACAATTAACTTCACAATATTATGTCCTGCAGCCCGATGTGGCGAATCCAGAACATGCGGTGAAATTTGGCACATCAGGCCATCGCGGTAGCGCAGGACGTCACAGCTTTAACGAAAAGCACATTCTGGCGATTGCGCAGGCGATTGCGGAAGAGCGTAAAAAGAACGGTATTACCGGCCCGTGCTATGTGGGTAAAGATACGCACGCGCTGTCTGAGCCCGCGCTGCTGTCCGTGCTGTCCGTGCTGACCGCAAACGGGGTTGATGTGATTGTTCAGCAGGATAACGGTTATACGCCAACGCCTGCGATTTCGAACGCTATCCTTGAACACAACAAATCCGGCGGCCCACTGGCGGATGGCATTGTGATTACGCCGTCGCACAATCCCCCGGAAGATGGCGGCATTAAATACAATCCGCCAAACGGTGGGCCGGCAGATACCAACGTCACCAAAGTGGTGGAAGACCGAGCGAATCAGCTGTTGAAAGACGGCCTTAAAGACGTTAAACGTCTGTCACTGGATCAGGCCTGGGCCAGCGGCCACATCCATGAAAAAGATCTGATTCAGCCTTACGTGGAAGGTCTGTCACAGATCATCGACATTCCTGCGATTCAGAAAGCGGGTCTGAAGATTGGTGTCGATCCGCTTGGCGGTTCCGGGATCGCTTACTGGCAGCGTATCGCTGAGCACTACAAGCTGGATCTGACGCTGGTGAATGACGCTGTCGACCAGACTTTCCGCTTTATGCACCTTGATAAAGATGGTGTGGTGCGCATGGACTGTTCGTCCGAATGCGCCATGGCGGGGCTGCTGGCCTACAAAGACAAATTCGATCTGGCCTTCGGAAACGATCCGGATTATGACCGTCACGGCATTGTTACCCCTGCCGGGCTCATGAATCCGAACCATTATCTGGCCGTTGCGATCAACTATTTGTTCCAGCACCGTCCGCAGTGGGGTCAGGATGTTGCCGTGGGTAAAACCCTCGTGTCCAGTGCGATGATTGACCGGGTCGTGGACGATATTGGCCGCAAGCTGGTAGAAGTTCCGGTGGGCTTTAAATGGTTCGTGGATGGCCTGTTTGATGGCAGCTTTGGTTTTGGCGGCGAAGAAAGTGCGGGTGCGTCATTCCTGCGCTTCGACGGCACACCCTGGTCAACCGACAAAGACGGGATCATCCTGTGTCTGCTGGCGGCAGAAATTACGGCCGTAACGGGTAAGAACCCGCAGCAACACTATGATGAACTGGCTGCACGCTTCGGTGCGCCAAGCTACAACCGTCTGCAGGCACCGGCAACATCGGCGCAGAAAGCCGCATTGTCGAAGCTGTCACCTGAAATGGTCAGTGCAGATACGCTGGCGGGCGATCCGATTACCGCGCGCTTAACGGCCGCTCCCGGTAACGGCGCGTCTATCGGTGGACTGAAAGTTATGACGGAAAACGGCTGGTTCGCTGCGCGTCCATCGGGCACCGAAGACGCGTATAAGATCTACTGTGAAAGCTTCCTGGGCGCAGAGCATCGTGCGCAGATCGAGAAAGAAGCCGTCGAGATTGTCAGCGAAGTGCTGAAAAACGCCTGATAAATCTGTTAAATAAAAAAAGCGCCGCTGGCGCTTTTTTTTATGGCATGAACCGGTAGCCGATACCGGTTTCCGTCAGCAGGTGAACGGGTTGGGTCGGATTGGCTTCAAGCTTTTGCCGCAGATGGCCCATATAAATGCGCAGGTAATGGCTGTGTTCGACAGCATTGGGTCCCCAGACCTGATTCAGCAGCTGACGCTGCGTCAGAACTTTCCCCGCGTTATTCAGTAATGTGGTCAGCAAACGAAACTCGATGGGCGTAAGGTGAACCTCTTCGCCCGCGCGCAGCACGCGGCGTGCGGCAATATCGACGACCACGTCGGCGAAGCTGACCTTCGGATCCGGGTGCTTCCCGGCATGACGCCGCAGGGCGACCCGAACACGCGCCAGCAGTTCACCAATCCCAAAAGGTTTAGTCAGGTAATCATCGGCACCAGCATCCAGTGCGTCAATTTTGTCCTGCTCGTCAGTACGGGCAGAGAGAACAATAACCGGCAGCGTGCTCCACTGGCGGAGTTCACCAATAAACGTCTTGCCGTCGCCATCAGGTAAACCCAGATCAAGGATGACTAAATCGGGCTTTCGCGTGGCGGCTTCGATCAGCCCACGTTGCAGCGTCTCAGCATCGAAAACCTTCAGGCCTTCACTTTCCAGCGCGAGGCGCACGAAGCGGCGAATTTCTTTCTCATCTTCAATGATTAAAACCGTGGTCACACCAATCCTGCCATTGCCTGAAAAGGGAAAACACACTGTATCAACTTTTCTGGCATTCGTCCGTGTTGCCATGAAAATCCGTTGAAGGATCACCTCTGTAACTCATAATTAACCTGGGTATAACGGCCAGGTAAACTTACCCGTGCAGAACAAAAAAGACGCAAATTTAGTGGTCAGATGAGTAGTAAAATCATCCAACCCGGCGTAATATTAGACACAGATCACATTTATGACGTTTTTTTACTCAGGAGGCTGCTATGTACCGCACCTATCCACTTCACAAAATTATTTTGCGCCGAACGCTGGTCATCCTGTCAGGTCTGCTCGCTCTGCCGGTTATGCTGTTTCGTCAGGATCGGGCGCGTTTCTACAGCTACCTGCATCGGATGTGGTGCAAAACCAGCGCCAAACCGGTCTGGCTGGCGCAGTCTGAAGCAGCGGCGGGTATTTTCTGGTAAGTCCCTGCTGTGCGGTTGATTTTACGCCGCGCTGGCAGGGGGACACATCCCGACAGAGGGGATTGCCAGCGTTTTCAGACGTGCTTATCTGTTTTTCACCTGAAGTGTGCTGTGGCACGGTGTTAAGGGCGACACAGCGCCTCTTTTTTCCCTGTTCGTTCCGTCACGCAGCTTAGTTGCGCCTTAGCTTTGCGCCAGTGAAGCAGGAAACCTTCTCAATGTCCGGGCAAGCCGCCCCGTTCGCCAGTACCCGTTCACGGGCAACCCTTCCTTATTATCTGACCGGCGGCCCCGACGGGCACCGCACTTTACGCGCTTCAGAACCCGCTGCAATATCGCCCACAGGCAGAAGCACTGACGGCAGACCGCTAGCGTTTAGGCACAGGCGGGGCAAACTGCAGCGCGCCTGCGATACGGTTCCAGGCATTGATCGCGGCAACAGCCGAGGTAAGAAACGCGATTTCCTGTTTATCGAAGACGCGGCTGACCTCAGCATACACCGCATCAGAAACCGGCTGCTGAGCCATTAAGGTCAGGGCCTCTGTCCAGGCCAGCGCCGCACATTCCCGCTCCGAATAGATACCGGTTTCGCGCCATACGGCGACCAGATCCATTTTTACCGGGCTCAAATCGGTCTTACGCGCCTGATTGAGATGGTACTGGAGGCAAAAAGCGCACGCATTCAGCTGTGAAGCGCGCAGTTTGATCAGCTCAGTGAGCGATTTTTCCAGCCCGGAATCGTCAACGGCTTTGCCCAGCATCGCTAAGGCTGCCACCACATCGGGTGCGGTATGTTCGAACGAAGACCAGTCGCTGCGACGGTGATTAAGCGATGTCACGATATACCTCATCTGCTAATATAAGAGTTCGAATAACAATATACGAACTCTTATATTATGCGCAAGTCAGATCTGCAGAGCACCACCATCCCCGAACCCGGTGAAGGAAAACGCGGTGAGTCAGGCCATATTGGTTATCTGCTGCGGCAGGCCCATGCGGCTCATAAAATCAGAATGGAAAATGCGCTGAAGGATAAAGGCGTCACGTTGCCGCAATTTTCGGTGCTGACCATGCTTGCGGCCTATCCCGGCGCATCGGGTGCCGACCTTGCGCGTCTGTCGCTTCTGACGCCACAGACGATGAGCGTCATTGTGGCGAATCTGGAGCGGGCCGGAATGATTCGTCGTCGTCCGCACGCGGTGCACGGCAGAATTCAGGTGATTGAGATTGCTGACGCCGGGCGTGACGTTCTCGCGCAGTGCAAAGTAGCGGTTCAGTCGGTTGAGGCCAGCCTGCTTTCGGGTGTCACGCCTGAGGATGAAAAGGTGATTCGGCGCTGGCTGGTCAGCGTGGCAGTGGGAGAATAAACCGTTAAAAAAGACCACGGGCTGGTCATCTGAAAGGCTTCGCGGCGTTCACTTTTGCTACACAGAATCTGTACCATCCCGGTCGTTTTACGCTACACTTAAACCTCTACAAGTTTTCGGAGGTTGTACAAGTATGAGCGAAAAAATTCCCGTTGGGATCAGCGCTTGCCTGCTTGGTGAGAGCGTCAGATTTGATGGCGGCCACAAGCGGCTCGCGTTCGCCACTGAGCAACTGACGCCTTTTGTTCGTTTCGAACCCGTTTGCCCTGAAATGGCGATTGGGCTGCCCACGCCGCGCCCGGCGCTGCGCTTAGTTAAGCAGAGCGACGACGATGAACTGCACCTTTGCTTCAGCAAAGAGGGCGGCGATGACATCACCGATAAGATGCGCGACTGGTCCGAAAAACGCGTGAAATCGCTGCATCACCTGTGCGGCTACATACTGTGTGCAAAATCACCCAGTTGCGGGATGGAGCGCGTGCGTATCTACGAGCCCGCCACCAATAATAACCGTAAAGCGGGAACCGGTATATTTACCCGTTTTCTGCAACGTGAAATGCCCTGGTTACCGCTCGAAGAAGACGGGCGTCTGAACGATCCGACATTACGTGAAAACTTTATCGGCCGGATTTGCGCGCTGCACGAGTTTCATGAAATGTGGAAAAAGGGGCTGACCCGTCATGGCCTGATTGCCTTCCACAGCCAGTATAAATTGTTACTGCTGGCGCATTCGCAAAAAAAATATCGTGAACTGGGCCCCTTTGTTGCCTCGATGAACCAGTGGGAGTCACTGGAGGCGTTTGCCTTCGAGTACCGCAACCGCCTTATGGATCTGATGTCACAACCGGCCTCGCGCACTAACCACACCAATGTGTTGATGCATGTTCAGGGTTATTTCCGCAGTCAACTGAGTTCGCCGCAACGCAGAGAACTGACGTCACTGATTGATTGTTACCGTCAGGGCACGCAACCGTTACTGGCGCCGATTACGATTCTTAAGCACTACATGGCTGAATATCCTCATCCGTGGCTGACGCAGCAGCGCTACTTCGATCCTTACCCGGAAGCGCTGCGCCTGCGCTACGGACAGTGAGTCGGGAGCATGATGACGACCCATCTTGTCTGGTTCCGTAATGACCTGCGCATCAATGATAACCTTGCGCTGCATGCCGCCTGCAGCAAGTCAGATGCCCGTGTCATAGCACTGTTTATTGCCACGCCGGGACAGTGGCAGCAACACGATATGGCCCCCCGGCAGGCCGCGTTTATTCACCAGAATCTCTGCAGCCTGCAGGCATCACTGGCCGAAAAAGGCATCCCGCTGCATGTTCATCAGTGTGATGATTTCGCTGCCAGCGTGGATTTTCTCGTCACGTTTTGTGAACAGCAAAACGTTGATCAACTGTTTTATAACTACCAGTACGAATTTAACGAACGTCAGCGCGATGCGCAGGCGGAAAAGCGGTTAGATGAAGCGGACGTGATCTGTCAGGGGTTTGATGACAGCGTACTTTTGTCGCCCGGCAGTATCCAGACCGGCGATGGTGAGATGTACAAAGTGTTTACCCCGTTCAGCAAAGCCTTTATTCGTCGCCTGCAGCAGGGGTTGCCTGAGTGTGTCCCGGCGCCTAAAGCCCGGGATGGCGCGCCCCTGAACACACCAAAAGCGATTTCGTCATTTGATTACGACCATGCTGAGGTTGATGATGCGCTGTTTCCGGCCGGTGAACAGGCGGCGATTAAGCAGCTACGTGCGTTTGCGCAGCATGCCGTGCTGGATTATCCAAAGCAGCGTGACCTGCCTGCGCGCGACAGCACCAGCCGGTTATCGGCTTACCTGACCATCGGCGTGCTTTCACCGCGCCAGTGTCTGCATCGGGTGTTGCATGAACATCCCGGGGCGCTGGAAGGCAGCCCGGCGGCTGTATGGATCAATGAACTCATCTGGCGTGAGTTCTATCGCCATCTCATCGTTGCGTTTCCCCGACTGTGTAAGCATCAGCCTTTTGTCCACTGGACGCGTCATGTCGCGTGGCAACGAAACGAGGCGCATTTTGACGCCTGGAAAGCCGGGAAAACCGGTTATCCCATCGTCGATGCCGCCATGCGACAGATGCTGCAGACCGGCTGGATGCATAACCGGCTTCGCATGATCACGGCCAGTTTTCTGGTAAAGGATCTGTTAATCGACTGGCGCCAAGGCGAGCGCTATTTCATGCAGCAGCTTATCGATGGCGACCTGGCCGCCAATAACGGCGGCTGGCAGTGGGCGGCGTCCACGGGGACCGATGCCGCACCGTATTTCCGCATTTTTAACCCTACGACGCAAAGTGAGCGTTTCGATGAACAGGGTGATTTTATTCGTCACTACCTGCCCGAACTGAAAGACGTGCCGGACAGTGCGATTCATCAGCCGCACGAATGGGCGCGGAAAAACAACAAGACACTCGATTATCCAACACCGATCGTGGAACATAAGGACGCACGTAAAAAGACACTCGACGCCTTCGAGCGCGCAAAAAATGCGGCCTGAGGTGGCAAGGAGCAGAAATGAATCACTATGCGTTAGAAAAAATCGTTAACGATCAGCTGGCAACCCATACCTTCAGCGATTATGCGCCAAACGGGCTACAGGTCGAAGGCCGACCTGAAGTGAAAACGATCGTTACCGGCGTGACCGCCTGCCAGGCGCTGCTGGATGAAGCGGTGGCGCGCAAAGCCGATGCGGTGCTGGTACATCACGGTTATTTCTGGAAAAGTGAACCGGCGGTGATTAAAGGCATGAAACGCCAGCGTCTGCGCACGCTACTGGCAAACGATATTAACCTTTACGGCTGGCACCTGCCGCTGGATGCGCACCCTCAGCTGGGCAATAACGCGCAGTTGGCTAAGCTGCTGGGTATTAACGTGATGGGCGAGATTATGCCGCTGGTGCCCTGGGGTGAACTGACTCAACCTGTGAGCGGCCATGCGTTGGCACAGCGTATTACTGAGGTGCTGGGACGGGAGCCGCTTCACTGTGGTGATAATGCGCCAGCAGCGATCCGTCGTGTTGCCTGGTGCAGTGGCGGCGGTCAGGGATTTATTGATAATGCGGCCGCCTTTGGCGTAGATGCCTTTATTACGGGCGAGGTCTCTGAGCAAACCATTCACAGCGCCCGTGAACAAGGCCTGCACTTTTTCGCCGCAGGCCACCATGCCACCGAACGCGCGGGTATTCGGGCGTTGGGTGAATGGCTGGCGGAGCATCATGGCCTGGATGTCACGTTTATTGATATTCCCAATCCCGCCTGATCCCCCTGGGTTCTGCCATCTGCGCAGAACCCAAACCTGTTGACACATTACCGTCACTTTCGCATAACTACCTTCCTGGGTTGTAAAACACATTTGGCTTTTGCGCGCCAGAATCCTGTCTGAGCACCGCAAAGCTGTTTACCAGGAGGTACGTGTTGCAAAAAACACGATGCTATATGCTGGGCGAGCGCGCGGTGGTACTGGAGTTGTCTCCGCCCGTTTCGCTGGCCAGTCAGCAGCGAATCTGGCATCTGTGCCAGCGTTTGCAGTCACACGACGCGACCCGGGAAGTGATTCCCGGCATGAACAACCTGACGCTGCTGTTACGGGAGCCGCCCAGAGATGCCCGACAGGCGACGGCGCAACTTGAACAGTGGTGGCAGGAAAGTGAGGCGCAGGACACAGAGTCGCGCCTTGTGACCATACCGGTCATCTATGGGGGCGAGGCGGGGCCGGATTTGCGTCAGGTGGCCGACCACGCCGGCATGACGGAAAAGCAGGTCGTCGCGTTACACAGCAGCACGGATTACGCGGTTTTCTTTATTGGTTTTCAGCCCGGCTTTCCTTACCTGGCCGGCCTGGATGCGCGCCTGCATATGCCGCGCCGCGCCGAACCGCGCGTTGCGGTTCCGGCTGGATCGGTGGGCATCGGCGGCAGCCAGACCGGTGTTTATCCGCTGGTCTCACCAGGCGGCTGGCAGTTGATTGGCAGGACGCAGGTCGCGCTTTTCACACCCAGCCAGCAGCCGCCAACCTTACTTCGTCCGGGTGACAATGTCCGGTTTGTGCCGCAAAAGGAAGGGATATGTTAAACATTCTTCGCGCGGGTCTGGCAACCAGCATTCAGGATTTCGGACGCTATCACTGGCGACAGTATGGCATCGGCGTCAGTGGTGTCCTGGATCAGCCCGCCATGATCACAGCCAATCTGCTGGCAGGCAATCCGCCGGGCAGCGCCGTGCTGGAAATTGTCCTCGGACAGTTCAAAGCGGAATTCCGTCGGGATGGGTGGTTTGCACTAACGGGGGCAGGTTGTCAGGCCGAACTGGATGGCAAGCCTGTCTGGACAGGCTGGCGTTTACCGGTAAAAAAAGGGCAAGTCCTGGTGTTGAAGAAACCGATTCACGGCATGCGCAGCTACCTGGCTGTGCACGGTGGATTCGCTATTCCGCCAGTGCTGGGCTCATGCAGCACCGACATCAAGGCCGGTTTTGGCGGCTTTGAGGGGCGGACGCTGCAGGACGGCGACGTCATTCCGCTTGGCAAACCGCAACAGCACTTCACGAGCAAAAAAGGCGTGCGCCAGTTGCTCTGGGGTAACCGTATTCGGGCGTTACCCGGACCGGAATACCATGAATTCAGCGAAGCGTCACAACAGGCGTTCTGGCGAGCAGCCTGGAAGCTGAACCCTCAAAGTAATCGCATGGGCTACCGTTTGCAGGGCCCTGCTTTGCAACGCGACGTGCCGCGCGAGTTGTTATCGCATGGTCTGGTGCCCGGCGTCATTCAGGTGCCTGGAAACGGTCAGCCGATCGTCCTGCTGGCGGATGCACAGACCACCGGCGGCTATCCACGTATCGCCTGCGTCATTGAATGCGATCTTTATCATCTGGCGCAGATTCGTCTGGGCGAGCCGATTCATTTTATGCCCTGTACGCCCGAAGAGGCGCTGGCGGCAACGCGACAGCAGCAGCACGTATTGGGGCAAATGGCCTGGGGACTGGCAAATGAAAATTGATTTAAACGCCGATCTGGGCGAGGGGAGCAGCAGTGATCGTGCGCTGTTGCAGCTGGTGAGTTCCGCCAACATCGCCTGCGGCTTTCACGCAGGCGACGCGCAGATGATGTTGCAGGCCATTCGCTGGGCCAGCGAATTTGGCGTGGCGATTGGCGCGCATCCCAGCTTTCCCGATCGTGAAAACTTTGGCCGCAGTGCGATGCAACTGCCGCCGGAAACTGTCTATGCGCAAATCATCTATCAGGTTGGTGCGCTCAAAAGTCTGGCGGAAAGCGAAGGGCAGTCGCTTGTTCACGTTAAGCCTCACGGTATGTTGTATAACCAGGCGGCGGCGGATGCCACGCTGGCCGAGGCGATTGTGCGAGCCGTCAAAGCCGTCGATGCCCGGCTGATCATGGTAGGGCTGGCTAACAGTGAGTTGATTCGCGCGGCGGCCCATCACGGCCTGAAAACCCGGGAGGAGGTGTTTGCCGATCGCGGCTATCTCAGCAGCGGCGCGCTGGTGCCCCGTGGCCAGCCCGGCGCGTTGATTGAAGAGGAAGACCAGGCGATTCAGCAAACCCTGATGATGGTGCGACAGGGGCAGGTCATCAGTGTGACCGGTGAGGCGGTTCAGGTGAACGCAGAAACCGTCTGCCTGCATGGTGACGGGGCGCATGCACTGACGTTTGCGCAACGTCTGCGTGCCAGCTTTGCCAGCCATGCTATCACCGTCACCAGTCAATAAAAAAACGGCATAACCAGCCTGAACGTCTCGGGCTTACTATTTCACGAGGGGAAAAGTATGGACAGCGTAGTAAATCTCTGGCCGCTGCTGGGCATTGCTGCCATCGTCGTTGGCTTCGTTTTGCGTTTTAATCCGGTGCTGGTGGTCATTGTTTCAGGCTTCGTCACCGGGATCGCTGCCCTGATGCCGCTGGGCGATATTTTACAAAAGCTGGGTGAGGGATTTCTGAATACCCGCAACCTGCCGTTGATCCTGCTGCTGCCGCTGGCGGTTATTGGCTTACTGGAACGCCATGGTCTGAAACAGCGCGCGCAGGCGTGGATTGCCCAGATCAAAACGGCGACGGCGGGACGGTTGCTCATTGTCTATCTGTTTGTGCGTGAGGTGACTGCGGCCCTCGGGCTGACCAGTCTCGGCGGTCATCCGCAAATGGTGCGCCCGCTACTTGCGCCGATGGCCGAGGGGGCCAGCGAAAACCGCTACGGGGCCCTACCGCCCGAGGTCCGTCATCGCCTGCGTGCCATGTCCGCTGCCACCGACAACGTCGGGCTGTTCTTTGGCGAGGATATCTTTGTCGCCTTTGGCGCCATTATTTTTATGCATAATTTTATGCAGGAGTCCGCCGGTATCCAGACTGAGCCACTGCATATTGCCCTGTGGGGCATTCCCACGGCGCTCTCAGCCTTTCTGATTCATTCCGCCCGCCTGATCAGGCTGGACCGCCAGCTGGCACGAGAACTGCGCGTCATCAACAGCGAGGCCATGAAAGCCAAAGGAGAGCCGTCATGATTCAGCAACAGTATCTGATGTGGCTGGCTGGCCTGATTCTGCTGGTTGTCGCGGTTTTATCCTGGCGCGACAGCGCAAATCCGCGCCGTTTCACCACTGGCTTATTTTGGGGACTCTATGGCCTGATTTTTCTGGTGGGTGACTGGACAACCGCCCTGATGACCCAACTGATGGGCTCTGCCGAAAGCGGCACACGTACGTTGCAAATTAGCGTGGGCGTAGCGGTGGTTATCATGGGGATCCTTGCCGGTTGTGGTGGGGTAAAAATGGGCCGCTATCACCAGCGCAGTGAGGCGGAAAAACAGGCCAGTGCCCAGCGTCTGGGCAACAAACTTTTCCTGCCAGCCCTGGCGATCCCCGTTGTGACAGTGATCGGTGTGTTAGCGTTTAATAACCTTCCCGGTCTGCAAACGTGGGTGTTCGGCGCGGGCAACCATTCCACCCTGATTACGCTGTTTTCCATGGCCACAGGCTGTCTGCTGGGCTGGCTGATCGCCATGAAAATGACGCGTGAAACCCCAGTGCAGTCGATGCAGGAAACCCGACGTTTGCTGGACTGCATCGGCTGGGCATTTCTCCTGCCGCAAATCCTGGCAACCCTGGGGCTACTGTTTACGGCCGCGGGCGTCGGTGGCGCGATCTCTCATCTCACCGAACATTATCTTGCCGTGGATAACCGCTTCATTGCGGTCACGGTTTACGCGGCAGGGATGGCACTGCTCACCATGGTGATGGGGAATGCGTTCGCGGCGTTCCCGATTATTACCGCGGGCATCGGCATTCCCATTCTGGTGTTACAGCATGGCGGCAACCCGGCGGTCATGGCGGCAATCGGGATGTTTTCCGGCTACTGCGGTACGTTAATGACGCCGATGGCAGCAAACTTCAACATTGTGCCTGCTGCCTTGCTGGAGTTACCGGATCGCAACGCGGTCATCAAAGCTCAGGTGCCAACCGGTGTGCTACTGTTAATTGTTAACATTTTCTTACTCTACTTCCTGATGTTTTTGTGAGGCAGCATGAAAACGGTATTAATGACGGCATTTGAGCCCTTTGGCGGCGAATCCATTAATCCCTCCTGGCAGGCGGTCAGTGCCCTTGAAGGCCAGACTATTGACGGCGCACGCATCGTGACGCGCCAGTTGCCCGTCGTATTCAGCAAGGTGCTGGACGTGCTGTATCAGGCGCTGGAAACGATCAGGCCCGATGCCGTTATCGCTGTCGGGCAGGCAGGCGGTCGCAGCGATATCACGGTAGAGCGAATTGGTATTAATGTGGATGATGCGCGCATCCCGGATAATGCGGGCAGGCAACCCGTGGACGAACCCATCGTTCAGGATGGCCCGGCCGGATATTTTTCACGCCTGCCGATCAAAGCCATTGTGGCCGCGGTCCGGGAAGCGGGCATTCCGGCATCGGTGTCGCAAACCGCAGGAACCTTTACCTGTAACCGGGTGATGTATGGTCTGTTGCACTGGCTTGAAAGCAACGGCAGCCCGGCACGGGGCGGTTTCATTCATATTCCCTACCTGCCTGAACAGGCGGTGCATCACCCGGGTGCACCCAGTATGCCCGCCGCAACCGTTATTGAGGCGCTGAAAATTGCCGTACAAACGACCCTGACCACCGCTCAGGATGTGAAGGAAGTGGGTGGCGCAACGCATTAAGAGGACGAGTGATGCCTGAAGGACCGGAGATTCGCCGCGTGGCGGATCAGCTTGAAGTGGCCATCGTCGGCCAGCCTCTGACCGACGTCTGGTTTGCGTTTCCAGAATTGAAGACCTATGAGCCCGCATTGCTGGGAGAACAGGTGGCGTCGATAGAGACGCGCGGCAAAGCGTTGTTGACCCATTTCAGTAACGGCCTGACGCTGTATTCGCACAATCAGCTGTACGGCGTCTGGCGCATCGTCCCGCCAGACATGCAGCCCGAGACAAAACGGCAGTTACGTGTGCGTCTCGCGACGGCCAATCAGGCGATATTGCTTTACAGCGCGTCGGATATTGAACTCCTGAATGCGGAAACGCTTGCCCGTCATCCGTTTCTCAACCGCATCGGGCCGGATGTACTGAATGCGGAGTTGACCGTAGAGGCGGTCA
The DNA here is from genome assembly GCF_041954745.1 of Pantoea sp. CS_6. Lineage (NCBI taxonomy): Bacteria > Pseudomonadati > Pseudomonadota > Gammaproteobacteria > Enterobacterales > Erwiniaceae > Pantoea > Pantoea sp. CS_6. The sequence goes on along the minus strand of NZ_JAVAYG010000003.1, from coordinate 300,808 downwards.
GGGAACGGCTGTGCTCGCCGCGTTTCTGTCGCCGCCGGTTCAGCGGACTGTTACTGGATCAGGCTTTTCTGGCCGGACTGGGCAACTATTTACGTGCTGAGATCCTCTGGCTGGCCCAGTTGCTTCCCCGGCATAACGCACAGTCGCTGAGTGAGGCGCAACTGACGGCTTTCTGCGAAGCGCTGTTGTCCGTGCCGCGTCATGCCTATCGCATGCGCGGCACCATGAAAAAATACCACAGCGAAGCGGCATTTCGGTTTGAAGTGTTCCACCGCCAGGGCAAGACATGTCGCCGCTGCGGCGAAGTGATCGAAAAGGGCGTCCTGTCCGCCCGACCGTTTTACTGGTGCCCTGGCTGTCAGAGATAAAAACGCTGGCCTGTCCCGCCGTTGCACGCGGGCCATGTCACTCGTCAACGAAGGATATCGTCACCCGGTTTTCTTCACAGCATAAGGAATCATCATGACACCTGAGATTGTGACGGAAAGGTTGCGCTTAAAACCCCTGTCGCTGGAGGATGCCGATGCCATGCAGATCGCGTTTCCGCGCTGGGAAATTGTACGCTACCTGATCGATTCGGTGCCCTGGCCTTATCCCGAGGGCGGGGCACGAGACTATATTGCCAATGTCGCCTTACCGGCGGTCGCGGCCGGGACGGGCTGGTACTGGACATTGCGGCCTAAAGCGGCGGAACAGCAACTGATTGGCGTTATTTGCCTGATGGAGACGCCGGATAATAACCGGGGCTTCTGGTTGGTACCGGAGTGGCAGGGGCAGGGCTATATGACAGAAGCCTGCCTGGCCGTGACGGATTACTGGTTTACCGATCTGAAAAAACCGCTGCTGAGAACGCCAAAAGCGGCACTGAATCAGCGATCTGTGAACATTTCTGTCAACAGTGGTATGCGCTGTATCCGCACAGAGAAAAAACAGTACGTTTCAGGCACACATGACTCGCAATTATGGGAAGTGACGCGAGAAGAATGGCAGGCCTTTCGGGCATCTCAAACGTCCGCCGTTCATCCTCTCACTAAGATTCGCTCACGCTGACCGGCGGCGTCAGTAAAAAAAAGCGGCGGTGCCCGTAAGGACACCACCGCTTTTCGCCTTACCGCCCGTTGCCGGACAGCTTATTTATCCAGCTTCGAGCTGAACTCGCGTTCGGTGTAACCGGTATACAGCTGACGCGGACGGGCAATTTTCATGCCTTCGTCGTGCATTTCTTTCCAGTGCGCGATCCAGCCAACGGTACGCGCCATGGCGAAAATCACGGTAAACATGGACGAAGGGATGCCCATGGCTTTCAGGATGATACCGGAGTAGAAATCCACGTTTGGATAGAGTTTGCGCTCAATGAAGTACGGGTCGTTCAGCGCAATGTGTTCCAGTTCCAGCGCCACTTCCAGCAGATCGTCTTTCATGCCCAGTTCGTTCAGCACTTCATGGCAGGTTTCACGCATAACGGTCGCGCGCGGGTCATAGTTTTTATAAACACGGTGACCAAAGCCCATCAGGCGGAAAGAGTCATTTTTGTCTTTAGCACGGCGCACAAACTCAGGAATGTGCTCGACGGTGCTGATCTCTTCCAGCATACGCAGACAGGCTTCGTTCGCGCCGCCGTGTGCGGGTCCCCACAGGGAGGCAATACCGGCCGCGATACAGGCAAACGGGTTAGCGCCTGACGAGCCAGCGGTACGTACGGTAGAGGTCGAGGCGTTCTGTTCATGATCGGCGTGCAGAATCAGAATGCGATCCATGGCGCGTTCAAGCACAGGGTTAACCTTGTATTCTTCACACGGTGTTGCAAACATCATGTGCAGGAAGTTACCGGCATAGGAGAGGTCGTTACGGGGATAGACGAACGGCTGACCGATTGAATACTTGTAACACATCGCTGCCATGGTAGGCATTTTCGACAGCAGACGGAAAGCGGCGATTTCACGGTGGCGCTCGATGTTTACATCCAGCGAATCGTGATAAAACGCAGCCAGTGCGCCGGTCACGCCGCACATCACCGCCATCGGGTGTGAATCACGACGGAAACCGTGGAACAGACGGGTAATCTGCTCATGAATCATCGTGTGGCGCGTAACCGTTTGTTTAAACTCTTCAAACTGGGCTTTCGTGGGGGCTTCACCATTTAACAGGATGTAGCACACTTCCAGGTAGTTAGAGTGGGTAGCCAGTTGGTCAATAGGGAAGCCGCGGTGAAGCAGAATGCCTTCATCACCATCGATAAAGGTGATTTTTGATTCGCAGGACGCTGTAGACGTGAAACCAGGATCGAAGGTAAACAGGCCGTTGGAACCCAGTTGACGGACATCGACGACATCCTGGCCCAGCGTGCCTTGCAGTACACCCAGTTCAATGGACGTTTCATCTGATAGGGTTAGCGTCACTTTTTTATCTGTCATTTTCGTCTCCATAGCGCCTTAGGCAGGTAAGGATCTTTCGACACCTGAAACGCGTGCATGTTGCAATTTGGCAGTACTTCACGGTGTCACTCTGCATTATAAGCAGTGAAGGGTACAGAGTGAGAGGCGCGTTCCACTGGAAATGTAAAGCCGTGACATGTGCATATCGCGGTTGTTAAAGATCCGGTCAGGACATAACTTCTTTGTAACCAATAACCTGATGGTATTTAAAGCGGTTACCGGCAATGTTACATAACTTCAGCTTAGGAGAAAGTGTATCCCCATAACTTTTGTGCATCATAGGATTTTATCGGACTAGTTTGTAACTGAATTGTTGAACTATTGTCAAATCAGATAATTAAATTTGTATGAATTGTGAAAAACGTGAGTGGGATCACTGTTCCATCGAAAATTCTCCAAAGAGTTTGTAGGGGAATTGTAATCAGAATGTGATCGTCCTATACTTCCGGCCAGGTCTCCGGAACACCCTGACACCAGGAGCCACCCAGCGTTTGTACCACGTCATTTAACACTGGATGTTGCTATTTTGGTGACGGATTAAGACTGAACCTTTTTTTCGGGTTTGGGCCTGTCTTCCGGAGGAAGCAAAATAAAAAAGAGCTGTGTGGGCAAAACCGTGAAAAAACAAAGACCTGTCAACTTGGATCTCTCGACGATCCGGTTTCCCGTTACTGCAATATCGTCCATTCTCCACCGTGTCTCCGGCGTCATCACTCTGGTTGCTCTCGGCATCCTGTTGTGGCTTCTCGGTCTTTCTCTCTCCTCTCCTGAAGGTTTTCAGCACGCGGCATCTATCATGAGCGGCTTCTTTGTGAAGTTTATCATGTGGGGCATTCTGACCGCGTTGGCCTATCATACGGTGGGCGGGATACGTCATATGTTAATGGATTTTGGTTATCTGGCGGAAACGCTCGAAGCAGGTAAGCGTTCTGCGCAGGTGACATTTGGTATTACTGTCGTGCTTTCAATCTTAGCAGGAGTCCTCGTATGGTAAGCAATGCATCCGCGTTGGGTCGCAATGGCATTCAGGACTGGCTGTTGCTGCGCGCGTCGGCAATCCTTATTACGCTTTACATCATCTACATGCTCGGTTTCGTGGTGATGACAGACACGCTGACGTATGACATCTGGCGTGGCTTCTTTGCCTCAGCATTTACAAAAGTGTTCACGCTCCTGACGCTGTTTTCCATCCTGATCCACGGCTGGATTGGTATGTGGCAGGTCTTAACGGACTACGTGAAATCGCTGGCGGCGCGTCTGCTGTTACAGCTGGTTATCGTGGTGGCACTGTTGTCATATGCAATTTATGGGTTTGTTGTGGTGTGGGGTGTATAAATGAAGTTACCAGTCAGAGAATTTGATGCCGTGGTGATCGGCGCAGGTGGCGCGGGTATGCGCGCGGCACTGCAAATCTCCCAGTCGGGCCAGACGTGCGCCCTGCTGTCCAAAGTGTTCCCAACCCGTTCTCATACGGTATCCGCGCAGGGCGGTATTACCGTTGCGCTGGGCAATACCCATGACGATAACTGGGAATGGCATATGTATGACACCGTCAAAGGCTCCGACTATATCGGCGACCAGGACGCGATTGAATACATGTGCCACGTCGGTCCGGAAGCGATTCTGGAACTGGAACACATGGGCTTACCTTTCTCCCGTCTTGATGATGGCCGCGTTTATCAGCGTCCGTTTGGTGGTCAGTCAAAAAACTTCGGTGGTGAGCAGGCGGCGCGTACTGCCGCGGCAGCTGACCGTACTGGCCACGCCCTGCTGCATACGCTGTATCAGCAGAACCTGAAAAACAAAACCACCATCTTCTCCGAATGGTATGCACTGGATCTGGTCAAGAATGACGACGATGCGATTGTGGGTTGTACTGCTATCTGCATGGAAACCGGTGAAACCGTCTACTTCAAAGCCAAGGCGACCATTCTGGCGACCGGTGGTGCAGGACGTATCTATCAGTCGACGACCAATGCCCACATTAACACTGGCGACGGTGTTGGCATGGCGCTGCGCGCAGGTGTACCGGTGCAGGACATGGAAATGTGGCAGTTCCACCCAACCGGTATCGCAGGTGCGGGTGTGCTGGTCACCGAGGGCTGCCGCGGTGAAGGCGGCTATCTGCTGAACAAACACGGTGAGCGCTTCATGGAGCGCTATGCGCCAAACGCCAAAGACCTGGCAGGTCGTGACGTGGTGGCCCGTTCTATGATGGTGGAAATTCGTGAAGGCCGGGGCTGTGATGGTCCATGGGGCCCGCACATCAAGTTGAAACTTGACCATCTGGGTGCCGAAGTGCTGGAGTCACGTCTGCCGGGAATCCTGGAACTGTCCCGTACCTTTGCGCACGTTGACCCGATTAAAGAGCCGATTCCTGTTATCCCAACCTGTCACTACATGATGGGCGGCGTACCGACCAAAGTGACCGGCCAGGCGCTGCGCGTCAATGCGCAGGGCGAAGATGAAGTGATTCCGGGCCTGTTCGCTGTGGGTGAAATCGCCTGCGTATCTGTTCACGGCGCGAACCGTCTGGGCGGAAACTCACTGCTGGACCTGGTGGTCTTTGGTCGCGCGGCGGGTGTTCATCTGCTTGAATGTCTGGAAGAGCAGGGCGAACTGCGCGAAGCCAGTCAGGAAAACATCGATGCTGCCATGGCGCGCTTCAATCGCTGGGAGAACAACACCACGGGTGAAGATCCGGTTGAAATCCGTAAAGCGTTGCAACGCTGCATGCAGAACAACTTCTCGGTTTTCCGCGAAGGTGATGCCATGCGTGAAGGTCTTGAAGAGCTGAAAGTGATTCGTGAGCGCCTGAAGTCTGCGCGTCTGGATGACCGTTCACCCGACTTCAATACACAGCGTATCGAGTGCCTTGAGCTGGATAACCTGATGGAAACCGCCTATGCCACAGCGGTTGCGGCTAACTTCCGTACAGAAAGCCGTGGTGCACACAGCCGCTTCGACTATCCGGAACGTGATGATGCGAACTGGCTGTGCCATAGCCTCTATGTTCCGCAAACGGAAAGCATGACGCGCCGTGAGGTGAACATGCAACCGAAACTGCGTGCGGCCTTCCCGCCAAAAGCGCGTACCTACTAATTGCGGAGATCATCATGAGACTAGAATTTTCGATCTATCGTTATAACCCGGACGTCGATGATAAACCGCGCATGCAGGATTACAGCCTGGAAGCGGAAGATGGCCGTGACATGATGCTGCTGGACGCGTTGATCCGTTTAAAAGAAAAGGATCCTACGCTGGCTTTCCGTCGCTCGTGCCGTGAAGGCGTGTGCGGATCAGATGGCCTGAACATGAACGGTAAAAACGGCCTGGCCTGCATTACGCCGGTTTCCGCCTTAGGCAACGGTAAGCAGAAGATTGTGATTCGTCCTCTGCCTGGCCTGCCTGTGGTGCGCGACCTCGTGGTAGACATGAGCCAGTTTTATACTCAGTATGAGAAAATTAAGCCTTTCTTGTTGAACAACGGTGAAAACCCACCTGCGCGTGAGCATCTGCAGACGCCGGGCGAGCGTGAGCATCTGGACGGCCTGTATGAGTGTATTCTCTGCGCCTGTTGCTCAACCTCATGCCCGTCGTTCTGGTGGAATCCCGATAAGTTCATCGGGCCTGCGGGTCTGCTGGCGGCATACCGCTTCATTATTGACAGTCGCGACACCGAAACCGATGCGCGTCTGGATAATCTGAGCGATGCATTCAGCGTGTTCCGCTGCCACAGCATCATGAACTGTGTCAGCGTGTGTCCTAAAGGTCTTAACCCCACGCGCGCCATCGGCCATATCAAGTCGATGCTGCTGCAACGCGGGGCATAGTGATACAGCCGGGAACCTCAGGTTCCCGGTGTTTTACGGAAGCCTCTTTAAACGCGGTCCCGACCACGTTTACAAAGGTTCCCTTACGGGCCGGGCGCGCGCTGCGCACAGTGCTCGTATCGCTGAACTCACTACGGCAAACCGCGAAAGCGGCAACAAATGAAACCTCAATAAAGCATAACATTGCTTAAGGGATCACAATGCAGAACAGCGCGATGAAGCCCTGGCTGGACTCCTCCTGGCTGGCCGGCGCGAATCAGTCTTACATAGAGCAACTCTATGAGGATTTCCTGACCGATCCTGACTCTGTGGATGCAGTGTGGCGCTCGATGTTCCAACAGTTACCAGGCACGGGAGTGAAACCCGAGCAGTTCCACTCCGCGACCCGCGAATATTTCCGTCGCCTGGCGAAAGACGCATCTCGTTACACCTCCTCAGTCACCGATCCGGCAACCAACTCCAAGCAAGTGAAAGTGCTGCAACTGATCAACGCGTTTCGTTTTCGCGGCCATCAGGAAGCAAACCTGGATCCGCTTGGCCTGTGGAAACAGGACCGTGTTGCCGATCTCGACCCTGCTTTTCACGATCTGACCGACGCCGATTTTCAGGAAAGCTTTAACGTAGGTTCTTTTGCTATTGGCAAAGAAACCATGAAGCTGGCCGATCTGTTCGAGGCGCTGAAGCAGACTTACTGTGGTTCGATTGGTGCAGAGTACATGCACATCAACAACACCGAAGAGAAACGCTGGATTCAGCAGCGTCTCGAATCCGGTGCTGGCCACTGTTCGTTCAGCGGTGAAGAGAAAAAAGGTTTCCTGAAAGAGCTGACTGCGGCAGAAGGCCTTGAAAAATATCTGGGCGCAAAATTCCCGGGTGCCAAACGCTTCTCGCTGGAAGGCGGTGATGCACTGGTGCCTATGCTGCGTGAGATGATTCGTCATGCAGGTAAAAGCGGCACCCGCGAAGTGGTGCTGGGGATGGCGCACCGTGGCCGTCTCAACGTTCTGATTAACGTGCTGGGTAAAAAGCCACAGGATCTGTTCGACGAGTTCTCAGGCAAACATAAAGAACACCTGGGCACCGGTGATGTGAAATATCACATGGGCTTCTCATCGGATATCGAAACCGAAGGCGGTCTGGTACACCTGGCGCTGGCCTTTAACCCGTCTCACCTGGAAATTGTCAGCCCGGTGGTCATGGGGTCGGTGCGTGCCCGTCTGGATCGTCTGGCTGAGCCGGTCAGCAACAAAGTGCTGCCCATCACTATTCACGGTGATGCGGCGGTCATTGGTCAGGGCGTGGTGCAGGAAACCCTGAACATGTCTCAGGCCCGCGGCTATGAAGTCGGTGGCACCGTGCGTATCGTGATCAACAACCAGGTGGGTTTCACCACCTCGAATCCGAAAGACGCGCGTTCTACACCGTACTGTACTGACATTGGTAAAATGGTGCTGGCACCGATTTTCCACGTCAATGCGGACGATCCGGAAGCGGTGGCCTTTGTGACCCGACTGGCGCTGGACTATCGCAATACCTTTAAACGCGATGTGTTTATCGATTTGGTGTGCTATCGCCGCCATGGTCACAACGAAGCGGATGAGCCAAGCGCCACGCAGCCGTTGATGTACCAGAAAATCAAAAAGCATCCCACACCGCGTAAAATCTACGCCGATCGTCTGGAAAGCGAAGGTGTCGCGTCGCAGGAAGATGCCACCGAGATGGTCAATCTGTACCGTGATGCGCTGGATGCCGGCGAATGCGTGGTGCCAGAATGGCGTCCGATGAGCCTGCACTCCTTCACGTGGTCACCGTATCTGAATCACGAGTGGGATGAACCCTATCCGGCTCAGGTGGACATGAAGCGTCTGAAGGAGCTGGCGCTGCGTATCAGCCAGATCCCTGAAGAGATTGAAGTCCAGTCTCGCGTCGCCAAGATCTATAATGATCGTAAGCTGATGGCCGAAGGCGAGAAAGCGTTTGACTGGGGCGGGGCTGAAAATCTGGCGTACGCCACGCTGGTCGATGAAGGCATTCCGGTACGTTTGTCGGGTGAAGACTCCGGCCGTGGCACCTTCTTCCACCGTCATGCCGTAATCCACAATCAGACCAACGGTTCAACCTACACGCCACTACATCATATTCATAACAGTCAGGGTGAATTCAAAGTCTGGGACTCCGTCCTGTCTGAAGAAGCCGTGCTGGCCTTTGAATACGGTTATGCCACCGCAGAGCCGCGCGTGCTGACCATTTGGGAAGCGCAGTTCGGCGATTTTGCTAACGGTGCGCAGGTGGTGATTGACCAGTTCATCAGCTCCGGCGAGCAAAAATGGGGCCGTATGTGTGGCCTGGTGATGCTGCTGCCACACGGCTATGAAGGTCAGGGCCCTGAGCACTCCTCCGCCCGTCTGGAACGTTATCTGCAGCTCTGCGCTGAGCAGAACATGCAGGTCTGCGTACCCTCAACACCGGCTCAGGTTTACCACATGCTGCGTCGTCAGGCGCTGCGCGGTATGCGCCGTCCGCTGGTGGTGATGTCACCGAAGTCGCTGTTGCGTCATCCTCTGGCGATTTCCTCGCTGGATGAACTGGCAAACGGCAGCTTCCAGCCAGCGATTGGCGAAATTGACGATCTGGATCCGCAAGGCATCAAGCGCGTCGTGTTGTGCTCCGGTAAGGTCTACTACGATCTGCTGGAACAGCGCCGTAAAGACGAAAAAACCGATGTCGCTATCGTGCGTATCGAACAACTTTACCCGTTCCCGCATCAGGCGGTACAGGAAGCGTTAAAAGCGTATTCCCACGTACAGGATTTTGTCTGGTGTCAGGAAGAGCCACTGAACCAGGGTGCCTGGTACTGTAGCCAGCACCATTTCCGTGATGTGGTACCGTTTGGTGCAACGCTGCGTTATGCAGGTCGCCCGGCATCGGCTTCACCGGCCGTGGGTTATATGTCCGTACATCAACAACAGCAGCAAGACCTGGTTAATGACGCACTGAACGTCAATTAATTAAAAGGAAAGATAATGAGTAGCGTAGATATTCTCGTTCCCGACCTGCCTGAATCGGTTGCAGATGCCACAGTAGCAACCTGGCACAAGAAACCAGGCGATGCAGTCAGTCGCGATGAAGTCATCGTCGAAATTGAAACCGACAAAGTGGTTCTGGAAGTGCCGGCGTCTGCGGACGGCGTGCTGGAAGCCGTACTGGAAGAGGAAGGGGCAACCGTTACCTCTCGTCAGATTCTCGGCCGCCTGAAAGAAGGCAACAGCGCTGGCAAAGAAAGCAGTGCGAAAGTCGACAGCAACGAATCCACACCAGCCCAGCGTCAGACCGCTTCTCTGGAAGAAGAGAGCAACGATGCGCTGAGCCCGGCGATTCGTCGTCTGATTGCCGAACACAACCTTGATGCCTCACAGATTAAAGGCACCGGCGTGGGTGGACGTTTAACGCGCGAAGATGTTGAAAAACATCTGGCGAACAAACCGCAGGCAGACAAAGCCGCGGCACCGGCATCTGACGCGCAGCCTGCCCAGCAGCCTGTGGCTAACCGCAGCGAAAAACGTGTGCCAATGACGCGCCTGCGTAAGCGCGTCGCGGAACGTCTGCTGGAAGCCAAGAACAGCACCGCCATGTTGACAACCTTCAACGAAATCAACATGAAGCCGATTATGGATCTGCGTAAGCAGTACGGCGAAGCGTTCGAGAAGCGTCACGGTGTGCGTCTGGGCTTTATGTCGTTCTACATTAAAGCCGTGGTGGAAGCGCTGAAGCGTTACCCTGAAGTCAACGCCTCAATTGATGGCGAAGACGTGGTTTACCACAACTACTTTGATGTCAGCATCGCCGTTTCTACCCCACGCGGCCTGGTGACCCCTGTTCTGCGTGATGTGGATGCGCTGAGCATGGCTGACATCGAGAAGAAAATTAAAGAACTGGCAGTAAAAGGCCGTGACGGCAAGCTGACGGTTGACGATCTGACGGGCGGTAACTTCACCATCACCAACGGTGGTGTGTTTGGTTCACTGATGTCAACGCCAATCATCAACCCGCCACAGAGCGCAATCCTGGGCATGCACGCCATTAAAGATCGTCCTATGGCGGTGAATGGTCAGGTTGTGATCCTGCCAATGATGTACCTGGCGCTCTCTTATGATCACCGTTTGATCGATGGTCGTGAATCTGTCGGCTATCTGGTCGCAGTGAAAGAGATGCTGGAAGATCCGGCGCGTCTGCTGCTGGATGTCTGATTCATCACTGGGCACGCGTTGCGTGCCCAACCTCAATACTCTTTTCAGATCTGAATGGATAGAACATCATGAACTTACACGAATACCAGGCTAAACAGCTGTTTGCACGGTATGGCATGCCAGCACCGACCGGCTACGCCTGTACTACACCACGTGAAGCAGAAGAAGCGGCATCGAAAATCGGTGCAGGCCCGTGGGTAGTTAAATGTCAGGTTCATGCCGGTGGCCGCGGTAAAGCGGGCGGTGTGAAGGTAGTTAACAGTAAAGAAGACATCCGTGCTTTCGCTGAAAACTGGCTGGGTAAACGTCTGGTGACCTACCAAACTGACGCCAATGGCCAGCCGGTAAACCAGATTCTGGTTGAAGCGGCGACCGACATCGATCAGGAGCTGTATCTGGGTGCCGTGGTCGACCGTGCAACGCGTCGCGTGATCTTCATGGCGTCAACCGAAGGTGGCGTGGAAATCGAGAAAGTGGCGGAAGAAACCCCGCACCTGATCCACAAAATGGCGCTCGATCCGCTGACCGGTCCTCAGCCTTATCAGGGCCGTGAGCTGGCGTTCAAACTGGGCCTGACCGGCAAGCAAGTCAGCCAGTTCACCAAAATTTTCATGGGTCTGGCGACCATGTTCCTGGAACGTGACCTGGCGATGGTTGAGATCAACCCGCTGGTCATCACCAAACAGGGCGATCTGATCTGTCTGGATGGCAAACTGGGTGCCGATGGCAATGCCCTGTTCCGTCAGCCAGAGCTGCGTGAAATGCGCGATCCAAGCCAGGAAGACCCACGTGAAGCACACGCAACGCAGTGGGAACTGAACTATGTTGCGCTGGAAGGCAACATCGGTTGTATGGTTAACGGCGCAGGCCTGGCGATGGGCACCATGGACATCGTTAAGCACCACGGCGGTCAGCCAGCAAACTTCCTGGATGTCGGCGGTGGCGCGACCAAAGAGCGCGTAACGGAAGCCTTCAAAATCATCCTGTCTGACGATGCCGTGAAAGCGGTTTTCGTTAACATCTTCGGCGGCATCGTGCGTTGCGACCTGATCGCAGACGGCATCATCGGTGCAGTGGCAGAAGTGGGTGTGAACGTACCGGTTGTGGTACGTCTGGAAGGTAACAACGCTGAGCTGGGCGCTAAGAAACTGGCGGACAGTGGTCTGAACATCATTGCAGCAACCAGTCTGACAGACGCGGCACAGCGTGTTGTTGCTGCTGCGGAGGGTAAATAATGTCCATTTTGATCGACAAAAACACCAAAGTCATTTGCCAGGGTTTCACCGGCGGACAAGGGACGTTCCACTCTGAGCAGGCGCTGGCTTACGGCACGCAGCTGGTCGGCGGTGTGACGCCAGGCAAAGGCGGCACCACTCATCTGGGCCTGCCGGTGTTTAACACCGTGCGTGAAGCGGTTGAAGCCACTGGCGCAACGGCAACCGTCATCTACGTTCCGGCTCCGTTCTGTAAAGACGGTATCCTGGAAGCGATCGATGCCGGCATCAAGCTGATCATCACCATCACCGAAGGCATCCCGACGCTGGATATGCTGACCGTGAAAATGAAGCTGGATGAAGCGGGCGTTCGCATGATCGGGCCAAACTGCCCGGGTGTGATCACCCCAGGCGAATGTAAGATCGGTATCATGCCGGGCCACATTCATCAGCCAGGCCGCGTCGGTATCGTATCGCGTTCAGGTACGCTGACGTATGAAGCCGTTAAGCAGACTACCGATATCGGTTACGGCCAGTCTACCTGTGTCGGTATTGGTGGTGACCCGATCCCGGGTTCTAACTTCATCGACATCCTGAAAATGTTCCAGGACGATCCACAGACTGAAGCGATCGTCATGATCGGTGAAATCGGGGGCAGCGCGGAAGAAGAAGCGGCTGCCTTTATCAAAGATCACGTGACCAAGCCGGTTGTGGGCTACATCGCAGGCGTGACCGCGCCGAAAGGTAAACGTATGGGCCATGCAGGCGCCATCATCGCCGGCGGTAAAGGTACGGCAGACGAGAAGTTTGCTGCACTGGAAGCGGCGGGCGTGAAAACCGTACGCAGCCTGGCTGACATCGGTGATGCTGTTAAAGCCGTTCTGCCAGCGAAGTAATCGCATCCACTGAAAAAGCCACCTTCGGGTGGCTTTTTTTATGGCTGGCAAAACATTGCCGCACAGCCACAAGGCCGGTCACGAACGTGGGTAGTGAAAAAAGGGCGCTGGCCGGACGGGCAGGGCGGATTGCAGGCAGGATGATTGCCTGTCACTTACTTAAAAAATACGCTGCCCTCAGGCCCGTTTTTTAGATATTGAATAAGAACGTGAAATAACCATTAAATTAATTTAAGTATTGCCCCGTTTATTTGCTATGATGAATTCAGCCCACCGCATCGTCATCGCGGATCGTTAAGTTATTAAAAAGGGATCAAAGTTAAATTTCTTTATAATTAAAAATTAATAAGAGACAATTTTTTAACAAAGAACGCTTAAGAACATATTTTTAACTTTGCTTCATTATTCCAGATCAACTTCCCCTTATATATAACAAACTTTACCGCTAGCAAAGCCTACCGTTAAGCGCTTAAATTGCGCTGCATCAATCCAGCCTTTTAAAAAAATAAACAAACGTTTGTTCAAATACGGGAAAGCATCAATTTTTATTTATCCCCCGTTAAGCGTTTGAACCACGCCGCTGCGTTGATGTTTAACCAGGTTAGATTAACCGCTACTCCCTCATCTCAGGCCGCACAGCGTTATGACCTGCCGATGATAAAACTGGAATCAATAATCAGTCGTTCCTGACGCTTATTCGGCCCACACGGCTCAGGCGTTCATGCGAGGAGCAAGGAGTTTTTATGCTAGATATCGTCGAACTGTCGCGTTTACAGTTTGCCTTGACGGCGATGTACCATTTTCTGTTTGTGCCATTAACGCTCGGTATGGCGTTTTTACTGGCCATCATGGAAACGGTATACGTCCTGAGTGGTAAACAAATCTATAAAGATATGACCAGGTTCTGGGGCAAGTTGTTTGGTATTAACTTTGCCCTGGGCGTGGCCACCGGACTGACAATGGAATTTCAGTTCGGCACCAACTGGTCTTATTATTCTCATTATGTTGGCGATATTTTTGGTGCGCCGCTCGCGATTGAAGGCTTAATGGCTTTCTTCCTGGAATCCACCTTTGTGGGCCTGTTCTTTTTCGGCTGGGATCGCCTGGGTAAAGTGCAGCATCTGGCGGTGACCTGGCTGGTCGCAATCGGTTCGAATATGTCGGCACTGTGGATTCTGGTAGCGAATGGCTGGATGCAAAACCCCATCGCCTCTGAGTTTAACTTTGAAACCATGCGCATGGAGATGGTGAGCTTCTCTGAGCTGGTATTAAACCCGGTTGCGCAGGTGAAATTCGTGCATACCGTGGCGGCAGGCTATACCACAGGAGCCATGTTTATTTTAGGCATCAGCGCCTGGTATTTACTGAAAGGCCGTGACATGGCGTTTGCAAAACGCTCTTTTGCCATCGCGGCCAGTTTCGGCATGGCGGCGGTGCTGTCGGTGATTGTGCTGGGTGACGAATCCGGTTACGAGATGGGCGACGTACAGAAAACCAAGCTGGCCGCTATTGAAGCGGAATGGGAAACCCAACCGGCACCGGCCGCCTTTACGCTCTTTGGCGTGCCCGATCAGTCAGCACAGCACAACAAGTATGCGATCCAGATCCCTTATCTCCTAGGGCTCATCGCCACGCGGTCGACCGATACGCCGGTGACCGGACTAAAAGAACTGCTGGCGCAACACGAAGTGCGAATTCGTAACGGTATGAAGGCTTACGCGCTGCTGGATGAACTGCGACAGGGCAATACCGATCCGGCCGTCCGCGATGCCTTTAACCACAGCAAAAAAGACCTGGGTTATGGTCTGCTGTTAAAACGCTATACCGCGAACGTGTCGGATGCCAGTGAAGCGCAGATTAAACAGGCCACGCAGGATTCGATTCCTCGCGTCGCACCGCTCTACTTTGCGTTCCGTATCATGGTGCTTTGCGGCGTGCTGCTGCTCGGCGTCATTGCACTGTCATTCTGGAGTGTGATTCGAAATCGCATTGGTCAACAGCGCTGGTTACTCAAAGCCGCACTGTACGGCATTCCGCTGCCGTGGATTGCGGTAGAAGCGGGCTGGTTTGTGGCGGAGTACGGTCGTCAGCCCTGGGCGATTGGGGAAGTCCTGCCCACCGCGATTGCGAACTCCACGCTGACCGTGGGCGATGTCCTGTTCTCAATGATACTGATCTGCGGACTGTATACCCTGTTTCTGGTGGCCGAGATGTACCTGATGTTTAAGTTCGCGCGTCTGGGGCCCAGCAGCCTGAAAACAGGGCGCTATCACCATGAACAGATCGTTAAAAACGCTCAGCCGGTGCGTGGATAAGGAGAAGCCCCATGTTTGATTATGAAGTTCTGCGCTTTGTCTGGTGGCTGCTAATCGGCATTCTGCTGGTGGGCTTTGCCGTCACCGATGGTTTCGATATGGGCGTCGGGATGCTGACGCGCGTATTAGGCCGGACCGATACCGAGCGTCGTGTGATGATCAATTCTATCGCGCCGCACTGGGACGGCAATCAGGTCTGGTTGATCACCGCCGGTGGCGCACTGTTTGCCGCCTGGCCGATGGTGTACGCCGCCGCGTTTTCCGGCTTCTACGTGGCGATGATTCTGGTGCTGGCCTCGTTGTACTTCCGTCCGGTAGGCTTTGACTATCGCTCAAAAATCGAAGATGCACGCTGGCGCGGTGCCTGGGACTGGGGCATTTTTATCGGCAGCTTTGTCCCGCCGCTGGTGATCGGCGTCGCCTTTGGCAATCTGCTGCAGGGCGTGCCTTTTCATGCCGACGAGTACATGCGGCTGTATTACACCGGAAACTTTTTCCAGTTGCTGAACCCCTTTGCGCTGCTGGCCGGTGTGGTGAGCGTTGCCATGATACTGACGCAGGGTGCGACCTATCTGCAAATGCGCACCACGGGCGAACTGCACTTGCGTTCACGCATCACGGCGCAGATTGCCGCGCTGGTGATGATGGCGTGTTTCGCGCTGGCTGGCGTCTGGGTAAGGTACGGTATTGACGGCTATGTGGTGACCAGCACGCTTGATCACTTCGCTGCTTCTAATCCCCTGGGGAAAACCGTGGTGCGCGAAGCGGGGGCCTGGATGGTGAATTTCCAGCAGCATCCTGTGTTGTGGTTATTCCCGCTTCTGGGCGTGGTGTTGCCCTTACTGACCGTAATGTGTTCGCGCGGAGAGAAGGGCGGCTGGGCGTTTCTCTGCTCATCGCTGACGCTGGCCTGCGTCATCATGACCGCCGGCATCGCGATGTTTCCGTTCATTATGCCGTCCAGTACCGTTCCCGGCACCAGCCTGACCATGTGGGACGCCACCTCCAGTTTGCTGACGCTGGAAATAATGACCTTCGCGGCGATAATTTTTGTGCCGGTTATTCTGCTCTATACCAGTTGGTGTTACTGGAAAATGTTTGGTCGTATCACTAAAGAACATGTTGAGCGCAACAGTAACGCACTCTATTAATAAAGGAGACGACATATGTGGTATTTTGCCTGGATTCTCGGCACCCTGCTGGCCTGTGCCTTTGGCATCATCACCGCGCTGGCGATAGAACATATCGAAGACAGCGCCGACGCGGAACGCCAGTCGTAATGCGCACAGGCATTCAGACAGGTTATCGCCTGATGGATAAGGGCCCGCTCCGGGCCCTTTCTCTGATACTCGCCTTATGGCTGGGCGGCTGCCTGTTATGGGACCCCGCGCGCTATGCAACCCGCCCGGAAGGCATCCTGCTATGGCAGGGCATCGTACTGATTTGGGCGGTCTGCACGGGGGTTATTCACGGCAGCGGATTCCGTCCGCGCCGTTTACGCTGGCGTGCGTTCTTTGCGCCATTGCCCGCCTTACTGGTACTCTTCTGGGCGCTGAGTCATTTTTATCGCTGACGACCTGTCACCCTTCACCCCAGGCGCGTGAGTTTACTTCAGCGTCTGGTCAAGAAACCTCCATTAATGACGTCTGGTTGTAACCAACTGATAATTATTTTCTCCTGGCTCTGACAGCCCATTCCCAACCCTAATTGTCTTGCGTATAGTAGCAACGTTTAAAACGAGGCCGGGATGTAGAGTGAGTACAACGCTGTTTCGCTGGCCGGTTCGGGTCTACTATGAAGATACCGATGCCGGTGGTGTGGTTTATCACGCCAGCTATATCGCTTTTTATGAACGAGCACGTACCGAAATGCTGCGTCAGCACCATTTCAATCAGCAGGCGCTGTTAGAACAGCAGGTTGCTTTTGTGGTACGGCGCATGACGGTGGACTATCTTTCGGCGGCACGTCTTGATGACCTTCTGGAGATCCAGAGCGAAGTGACATCAATGACGCGGGCGACGATGACATTCTCCCAGCGTATCGTGAACGCAGAAGGCAAAGTGCTCAATGAGGCAGAGGTCCTGATTGCCTGCATCAACCCACACCTAATGAAGCCGATTGCGCTTCCCAAGTCTATTGTCGCGGAGTTCAAGCAGTGACTGACATGAACGTTCTTGATTTGTTCCTGAAGGCGAGCCTTCTGGTCAAACTTATCATGTTGATTTTGATCGGCTTTTCGATTGCCTCCTGGGCAATCATCATCCAGCGCACGCGAATTCTGAATGCGGCGGGAAGGGAAGCTGAAGCCTTTGAAGACAAATTCTGGTCCGGCGTTGAACTGTCTCGCCTCTATCAGGAAAGTCAGGGACGTCGTGAAGAGCTGGCGGGTGCCGAGCAAATCTTCTACGCCGGCTTCAAAGAGTTTGCCCGTTTACATCGCGCGAATAATCATGCGCCTGAAGCGGCTGTTGAAGGCGCGAGCAGGGCCATGCGCATTTCCATGAATCGCGAACTCGAAGCGCTGGAAACCCACATTCCTTTCCTGGGCACGGTGGGCTCAATCAGTCCTTATATCGGTCTGTTTGGTACGGTCTGGGGGATTATGCATGCGTTTATTGCCCTGGGGGCGGTCAAACAGGCCACCCTGCAGATGGTGGCACCGGGGATTGCAGAAGCATTGATCGCCACCGCGATCGGTCTGTTTGCTGCGATTCCTGCCGTAATGGCGTACAACCGACTGAACCAGCGCGTCAATAAACTGGAGCAGGGCTACGACAACTTTATGGAAGAGTTTACGGCTATCCTGCATCGTCAGGCTTTCTCCAGCGACAGCGCTAAGTAAACAGAGGTAAATGATGGCCCGAGTGCGTGGTCGCGGTCGCCGCGAGCTAAAGTCGGAAATTAACATCGTTCCACTGCTGGACGTTTTGCTGGTGCTGCTGCTGATCTTTATGGCAACGGCCCCCATCATCACGCAAAGCGTGGAAGTGGATTTGCCCGATGCAACAGATTCTAAGACGGTTTCCAGTGATGATAACCCACCCGTGATTGTTGAAGTGTCCGGCGTGGGACAATACAGCATGGTCGTCGATCACGATCGTTTGCCGCAGTTGCCGCCAGAACAGGTGATTAGCGAAGCGCAACGTCGTCTGGAAGCCAATCCGAAAACCGTCTTTTTGATCGGTGGTGCCAAAGAGGTACCTTATGATGAAATCATCAAGGCGCTGAACCTGCTGCATCAGGCAGGGGTTAAATCTGTCGGTTTGATGACGCAGCCGATTTAAAGTCGAACCGTTTTTGGGAACCGAGTGTGTCGAAGGCAACCGAGCAAAACGAAAAGTTAAAGCGCGCGATAATCATTTCGGTGATTCTGCATATCGTGCTGATCGCCCTGCTGATATGGAGCTCGTTTAATGAGCACATTGAAGCCAGCGGCGGCGGTGGCGGTAGCGATATAGAAGCGGTCATGGTCGATCCCGGTGCGGTGGTTGAACAGTATAACCGTCAGCAGAATCAGCAAAGCGACAGTCAGCGTGCGGAGCAGCAGCGCCAGAAACAGGCCCAGCAGCAGGCCGAAGAGCTTCAGCAGAAACAAGCGGCTGAACAGCAGCGGCTGAAAGAGCTGGAAAAAGAGCGACTGCAGGCACAGGAAGACGCGAAACAGCAGGCGAAAGCGCAGGCTGAACAGCAGAAGGCCGCGGAAGCCGCAGCGAAACAGGCCGAGGCGCAACAGAAAGCCGCCGAAGCGGCCGCGGCGAAAGCCAAAGCCGATGCGAAAGCGGAAGCGGATGCACAGGCGAAAGCCGCGGCAGACGCAAAGATGAAGGCGCAGGAAGAGGCGAAGAAGGCCGCAGCAGAGGCGAAGAAGCAGGCTGAGCAAGAGGCGAAAGCCGCAGCCGCAGAAGCGAAGAAGCAGGCCGAGCAGCAGGCGAAAGCTGAGGCTGCCGAAGCCGCAAAACAAGCTAAGGCCGAAGCGGCGAAACAGGCTAAAGCGGAAGCCGCGAAAGAAGCGAAAGCGGCTGAAGCCAAAGCCGCAGCGGAAGCGAAAGCCGCAGCCGCCCAGGAAGCGAAAGAGAAAGCAGCCGCCGCAGCGAAAGAAAAGGCCGCCAAAGAAAAAGCGGACGCCGCCGCCAAAGCGAAAGCGGAGGCTGCTGCCAAAGCAAAAGCGGATGCGAAGGCAAAAGCCGAGGCGAAAGCGAAAGCGGCCGCTGATGCCGCCAATGACAGCGACGTCGATGACCTGCTGGGCGGCTTAGCGTCCGGTAAGAATGCACCGAAAAGCGGCGCGTCGGGTGGAGCAGCAGGGCAGGGTAATCAGAAGAAGGCGGGTGCTTCTGGCGCAGATGTGAATGCGTATCTTGGGCAGATCACCAGCGCAATTCAGAGCCGTTTCTACGATGCGGACCTGTATAGCGGCAAAAGCTGTGACTTACGTATTAAACTTGCTCCTGATGGCATGCTGATTGATGTTAAATCAGAAGGCGGCGATCCGGCGCTGTGCCAGGCCGCCATTGCGGCGGCGAAGCAGGCACATATTCCGAAACCGCCTTCACAAGCGGTGTACGAAGTGTTTAAAAACGCCCCGATGCGTTTCAGACCGCAATAATGCAGTAACCTGCGGCAGGTTGATCTATGGTTAGCTTGCCGTACTCTAGTTGTACTCGTGGTTTTCAGGAACAGTGCCAATTATCGCGGACTCAGGTTCAGATAAGGGAGATAAAATGAAGCAAGCTCTTCGCGTAACGTTAGGCTTTTTTATCCTGCTGTGGGCAGCGGTGCTGCATGCAGAGGTTCGCATTGAAATCACCCAGGGCGTCAACAGCGCGCGCCCTATCGGTGTGGTTCCGTTTAAATGGTCTGGCCCAGGCGCGGCACCGGAAGATATCGGTGGTATCGTCGCAGCTGACCTGCGTAACAGCGGTAAATTTAACCCGCTTGATCGTTCACGTCTGCCGCAGCAGCCGACCAGTGCTCAGGAAGTGCAGCCTGCTGCATGGAGCGCACTGGGTATTGATGCCGTGGTTGTTGGACAGATTCAGCCGAATGCTGATGGCAGCTATCAGGTGTCCTACCAGCTGGTGGATACCGCAGGTGCACCAGGCACCGTGCTGGCGCAAAACTCCTATAAAATTACAAAACAGTGGCTGCGCTATGCGGCGCACACCGTCAGTGATGAGGCGTTCCAGAAACTGACTGGCATTAAAGGGGCGTTCCGTACCCGTATCGCCTATGTGGTACAGACCAACGGCGGTCAGTTCCCGTATGAACTGCGCGTTGCCGATTACGACGGTTACAACCAGTTTGTCGTGCACCGTTCACCGCAACCGCTGATGTCGCCTGCCTGGTCGCCCGATGGCAGCAAACTGGCGTATGTAACCTTTGAAAGCGGCAAGTCAGCGCTGGTGATTCAGACCTTGTCTAACGGCTCTGTCCGTCAGGTCGCTTCATTCCCGCGTCACAATGGTGCGCCAGCCTTCTCACCGGACGGCACCAAGCTGGCCTTCGCCCTGTCTAAAACCGGTAGTCTGAATCTCTATGTTATGGACCTGGCCTCCGGGCAGATTCGTCAGATTACGGATGGTCGCTATAACAGCACTGAACCAACCTGGTTCCCGGACAGCCAGACGCTGGCGTATACCTCTGACCAGGCCGGTGCGCCGCAGATCTACAAAATCAGCATCAATGGTGGTGCATCACAGCGCATTACCTGGGAAGGCGCTCAGAACCAGGATGCGGATGTAGCCAGTGATGGAAAATCAATGGTGATGATTAGCACCAGTGGCGGTGCTCAACACGTCGCCAAACAGGATCTGGTAACGGGAGCCGTTCAAACGTTAACGGACACGTTCCTGGATGAAACGCCGAGCCTGGCTCCAAACGGCACCATGGTAATCTACAGCTCGACTCAGGGCATGGGTTCTGTGTTGCAGTTGGTTTCAACCGACGGTCGTTTCAAAGCGCGTCTTCCGGCAACTGATGGACAGGTCAAATTTCCTGCCTGGTCGCCGTACCTGTAATGTCTGAGCTTTCTGACATTACAAAAAAATAAACAATAATGGGAATTTTCAAATGCAACTGAACAAAGTACTGAAGGGTTTAATGCTGGCTCTGCCAATCATGGCAGTTGCGGCGTGTAGCTCACACAAAAATAACAACAACGACCAGTCTGGCGCAGGTGCTGACGGCGCTTACGGTGCTAACTCTGGTATGAACAACGGCAACATGTCTTCTGATGAGCAGGCGCGTCTGCAGATGCAACAGCTGCAACAGAACAACATCGTTTACTTCGGTCTGGACAAATACGATGTTCAGCCTGACTACGCTCAGATGCTGGATCAGCACGCTAACTTCCTGCGTAGCAACCCGTCTTACAAAGTGACCATTGAAGGTCATGCGGATGAGCGCGGTACGCCAGAGTACAACATCGCCCTGGGCGAGCGTCGTGCTAACGCCGTTAAGATGTACCTGCAAGGTAAAGGCGTGTCTGCGGATCAGATGTCTATCGTATCTTACGGTAAAGAGAAACCAGCTGTTCTGGGCCACGACGAAGCGGCTTACGCTAAAAACCGTCGTGCCGTACTGGTCTACTAAGAGAATCACATGGTTAGTAACTTCAGACATCACCTGTTGAGTCTGTCGTTACTGATTGGCGTAGCGGCCCCCTGGGCCGCTCATGCCCAAGCGTCAATCAGTAGCGTTGGCTCCGGCTCGGTCGAAGACCGTGTCACCAGTCTCGAAAGAATCTCCAATGCCCAGGCACAGCTGATGCAGCAACTGCAGCAGCAGATGAGTGATAACCAGCGGGATATCGACTCATTGCGTGGGGAAATCCAGCAAAATACCTATCAGCTGAATCAGGTTATTGAGCGCCAGAAGCAGATCTATCAACAGCTCGACAGTCTGAGCAGCAATAACAGCAGCAATGCCAGTCAGCCTGCCGCGGGTGCCGGTGACAATGCGGCTGCGGGCGCTGCGACAGCGGGCAACGATGCAGGTGCGGCCGCGGCCGGCAGCAGTGCGCCTGTTCAGAGTGGCGATGCTAACAGCGATTACAATGCTGCTGTTGCGCTCATTCTGGAGAAAAAACAGTACGATCAGGCCATCACTGCGCTGCAGGCGTGGGTGAAGCGTTACCCGGACTCGACGTATCAGCCGAATGCCAATTACTGGCTGGGGCAGCTGTTTTATAACAAAGGTAAAAAAGACGACGCAGCGTATTATTACGCCACGGTGGTGAAGCAGTATCCAAAATCCCCCAAGGCGGCTGAAGCATTGTTTAAGGTTGGCGTGATCATGCAAGAGAAAAACGACACGGCAAAAGCCAAAGCCGTTTATCAGCAGGTGATCAAACTTTACCCGAACACCGAATCTGCTAAGCAGGCACAAAAACGCTTGTCTGGTATGTAATTTGTGCAGGTTTGACCGGATATCGATGGATTTCTGGTCTTGCCGCATGAAAGGTAGGCAATTGAACCCCTTAACAGAAAATAAGGGTTGCGCTACCTCGGTAAATCAGTAATATATGCCGCCGTTGCCGGGACACATTGCAAATGTGTCTGGCAAGCCTGAAGATGGGTCGTTAGCTCAGTTGGTAGAGCAGTTGACTTTTAATCAATTGGTCGCAGGTTCGAATCCTGCACGACCCACCATCTCCCGCAGGACGCTGTTCCCCAAGAGAACCTTCAGTATTGCTTCACAACCATTAAGATGGGTCGTTAGCTCAGTTGGTAGAGCAGTTGACTTTTAATCAATTGGTCGCAGGTTCGAATCCTGCACGACCCACCATCTTATTCTCAGGCAGCATGCAGACATGTGTTTGAGCGGTTGTAAGCCCCGAGCGGGTCGTTAGCTCAGTTGGTAGAGCAGTTGACTTTTAATCAATTGGTCGCAGGTTCGAATCCTGCACGACCCACCAATACAGAAAAGCGCGCCCAACGGGCGCGCTTTTCGTTTATGGAGCAGTACAGTCAAGCGTGCATGATGAGAACCTGCAGCAGGTTCGACTGAATCGCGGTGCGATTCAGGCTGATGCGTCAGCATCACCCGCAGGGCGAGGCCCACGGGGCCGAAGGCCATCCTGCACGACCCACCAATACAGAAAAGCGCGCCCACGGGCGCGCTTTTCGTTTATGGGGCATTACAGTCAAACGTGCATGATGAGAACCTGCAGCAGGTTCGACTGAATCGCGTTGTGATTCAGGCTGATGCGTCAGCATCCACCCGCAGGGCGAGGCCTACGGGCCCGCAAAATCTGTCGTACTCCCGTCAGGGCCCAACACCCTGCGTCCGCACTGTTCCTGTCCGGCAGCGTGCCGTTGAACGGGCGTCACGCAGGCGGATCTTAATCATCTGCCATAAAAAAAGCGCCCGACAGGCGCTTATAGGGCGTAATACGTCAGCCGGATTAGCGTGCGGCTGTCTGACCGGGTTCCAAACTAAACTGTTTGACCAGCGTTTCAAGTCGGCGCGCCTGATCTTCCAGCGCGGTGGCTGAAAGGGCAGAGGCAGAGACCAGCGAGGCGTTTTGCTGGGTGGTGCTGTCCAGTTCTGAGACCGCACGCGCAATCTGCTCAATGCCACGGCTTTGCTCATCCGAGGCGGAAGAGATCTCACCCACGATGTCATTCACACGGGAAATCGCCTGAACTACCTGTCCCATTCTCTCGCCCGCGCGCGCAACGCGGTTATTGCCTTCCGCGATTTGACTGACCGATGCGCTGATCAGCTGATCGATATCCTTCGCTGCCTGCGCACTGCGCTGCGAAAGGTTACGTACTTCGCTGGCGACGACCGCAAACCCCCGGCCATGCTCGCCAGCGCGTGCCGCTTCCACGGCGGCATTCAGAGCCAGGATATTGGTCTGGAAAGCAATACTGTCGATAACGGCCGTGATCTCGGCGATTTTCTTCGAGCTGGCAGAAATATCGCCCATGGTTTGCACGACTTCCGTGACGGCGGCACCGCCTTGCTCCGCCGTTTTAGACGCTTCAGCAGCAATCTGGCTGGCGTGGCGCGCGTTATCTGCGTTGTGCTTCACCGTAACGGTTAACTGTTCCATGCTGGCAGCCGTCTGCACCACGGCGGCGGACTGCTGTTCTGTGCGGGACGAGAGCGTGTGGTTGTCGCTGTTAATACTGCTCGCCGCCTGCGACAGCGTGAGCACGCTGTCGCGGACCTCCAGAATCATTGTCCGCAGACGCTGATTCATCGCGCCCATCGCGCCAGCCAGTTTGCCCAGCTCATCACGGCCCGCCGGTTTTATATCGGCGCTTAAATCGCCCTTAGCAATGCGCTCCGCCAGCCATAAATTCTTTCTGACGGGATGAGTAATCTGTCGGCCAATCAGCCAGGCAATCAACATGCCCAGCAGCACAGCAAGGCCAACCGTCAACAGCGTCAGGTTAACAGAACTCTTGGTCAGGTCGCTGTTTTCTACCTTCATCTGCTGCAGAAGCGTTTTGAGGATAGCACTGCTCTTATCGCCATCGACCTTCACCGCGTTCTCCGCCTGACTGAGGGCCAGAAAGCCTGCTGCGTAACGTTCACTGAGTTGCTTAACCTCAAGGGTTGCATTCCACAGCGCGTTGAGCTGCGCCTGAGCATCGGGAGGTAATTGCGGTAGCAGGGTGGTGAGGGCGGTCTGGATGGCGTTGACCTGCGGTGTGAGCTGCGACTGAATCGCGCTGGCATGAGCGGGATCATAACGGAGTAACTGAAGCTGATCGCGCAACTGGCTGATTGCAAGCAGTTGCTGAAACAGTGCACTGGCATCGGTCATCTGGGTTTTAATCAACGCTTCGTACAGCGTTGACTGGCTCTGCATGTTGCGCTGATCGAGCTGCTTACCCGTTTCTGCCAGAGACTGCATGGCCTGGGTCATTGCGCTGATGCTGGCCTGAAAGTGGCTGAGCTGGCTGGCGATATCCTGGAGCTGTGTTTCCTCCTCGGGCAGCCATCGGTACTGTTGGGCATCATGCGTCAGCTGAGCGGCATGGGCGATATAATCCGCCATCACTTTCCCCGCTTTCTCATCGCCATACAGCAGTTTCAGCCGGTTAACCTTAGCCTGAAACACGTCAATATTAATGTCATAAATCAGGTTGCTCTGTTCATAAACGTCATGGATAGTTTTAAAACGCGCGATGCTTACCGCGCCCGATCCCACCACCAACAGCAAAACGAGTCCAAATCCTAAACTGAGTTTGTGCGAAATTTTTGTATTTTCTAACCGCAACCCCATGACCTCTGCCTCCTGCCCATGTCAACGATGTTAAGCCAAATTGGTTATCGGTTGAGCAGGCCAGGAGTTTAGAGGCGAGGCGTGATATTTCTTTTCAGGACAACGGGCTGCTTACTTCGCACTGGCCGGTGACAGGCTTTTCCAGATATGCATCACGGCGTAGCTGCGCCAGGGACGCCATACCTGTGAGCGCGCGTCTGCCGCTTTGGGTGTTAATCCCCCCAGATTATTGCGCACGGCAATATCCTCTTTCGGGAAGGCGTCCGGCCAGCGCAGCGCCCGCATGGCAATGTAGTGGGCGGTCCAGGGGCCAATGCCCGGTAAGGCCACCAGGCGCGCCATGATGTCGTCAGGCGAAAGCGTCGCATTGAAACGCAGGCTGCCCTCGTTGCAGGCGGCCGCAAAGGCCAGAATCGCTCTGGCGCGCGCACTGACAATGCCCAGGCGGGCAATCTCATCGACTGTGGCCCGAGCAATGCGCTGGGGTTGCGCAGAATAGCGCGACAGATCAGGGAACGGCGTGGTGCAGGGTTCACCAAATGCCTGAGCAAAGCGGCTGCTGAGCGTCGTGGCGGCTTTAACGGTGACCTGCTGGCCCAGGATGGCGCGTACGCCCATTTCGACACTGTCAAATGCTCCGGGGACACGCAGGCCGGGATAATCCTGAATACTTTGCGCCAGCAGGGGATCCTGTTGCAGGTGTTCGGCAATGCGCTGCGGCTGTGCATTCAGGTCAAACAGGTCACGCAGCCGACTCAGCAGGGCAGGCAGCACAGGCGTGAGAGAGCGGGTGAATTCCACCTGGAGCGCCTGCTTTGCCGGAAGATGCGAAATGCTGACCCAACCCCGGTATTCGCCCAGCGCCACCGTCCGGCGGTAGGTTTCACCATCAACGGCTTCAATGTCGTTCATTAACCGCAGGCGTAAAAAGTCCAGCATCGCCTGCCAGTCGTAAGGCGGACGATAGCTGAGGCGTAACCGCATTGTGTCCGTTGCAGGTTGCGGCGACAGGTTGCCGCTTTTGCGCAGTGCGCCCGGCGTCATGCGATAGCGCGCCTGAAACACGTCATTGAAGCGCCGTAAGCTGCCAAATCCACTGGCGTAAGCGATCTCGGTTACCGGCAGCGTGGTTTCGGTCAGAAGCTGCTTAGCCAGCAGCATACGACGTGTCTGTTTAAGCTCCAGTGGCGTGACGCCCAGCTCCTGCTGCACAATGCGCCGCAGCTGACGGGCGCTGATGCCAAACTCTGCAGCAATCGCATCCAGGCCGCTGTGGGCTTCCAGCAAGCCCTCTTCAATGCGCTGCACCAGTCGGTCGGCCACGCGGTGGGCGTTGTCCACGGGGGCGTTGCCGGGTGCCAGCTCCGGACGACAGCGCAGACAAGGGCGAAAATGCGCTTTCTCTGCCGCCTCAGCGCTGTTGAAGAACAGACAGTTTTTCTGCATTGGCGCTTTCACCGGGCAAATCGGGCGACAGTAAATGCCGGTTGAGGTCACGCCGACAAAAAACACGCCATCGAAGCGCGTATCACGCGAGGTCAGTGCCTGGTAAGCGGTATCTGAATCAAACATGGTTTTTCTCCGGCAAAGAGCGACAGCGTAGCGCGGGCATTGGATATTGACTGGCTGTTTTCGGACAGCACAACAGTTTATTGTAATGACCGAAAACAGCCAGTTTCACGTGGCGAAAATGCGATAATGCCAGACAGCAATGTGATGGAGGGAACAGCATGTATTACTGCAAACCTGTGATAACGCCGGTGGGCGAACTAACGCTGATCGCCAGCGATCGCGGTCTGGCGGCCATTTTATGGCAGGACGAAGTGCGCAGACATCCCCGGTTGTCGCCGCGTGAGCGCGACGATAATCATCCTGTTTTACGCGAAACCGAAACGCAGTTACGTGAGTACTTTGCCGGCACTCGGCGCGTTTTTGAATTACCGCTGGATATGGACGGCACAGCATTTCAGAAAAAAGTCTGGCAGGCGCTACTTTCTATTCCGTTTGGCGAAACCCGCAGTTACCGCCAGATCGCCGAGCAGATTGGGCATCCGGCAGCGGTACGTGCCGTCGGTGCTGCTAACGGCAGAAATCCGTTGTCCATTGTGGCACCGTGTCATCGGGTCATTGGGGCCAATGGAAAACTGACGGGATTTGCCGGTGGCCTGACGGTCAAAGCCTTTTTGCTTCAACTGGAAGCCCCTCAGCCCGGCCTGGTGGGGCTTTCTGCATCGTCATGACCAAATAAAACGCGACAGGCTGCTGCTTTTTCGCTATCGTGTTTAGCATATAAAACACGATGGCGGTATTTACGTCCTGTTAAGCCAGAAACGGCTATTTTCGTTAATTTTACAGAACGAGAGCGGTGTCATGAGCGCAATCTTTGATCCTGAACATGCGGTGTATCCTTTTCCTCCTAAACCCGCCCGGCTGAGTGACGAGCAAAAAACGCTTTACCGGGAAAAAATTAAAGCCCTGCTGAAAGCCCGTAACGCCGTGATGGTGGCGCACTATTACACGGATCCTGACATCCAGGCCTTAGCCGAAGAAACCGGCGGTTGCGTCTCTGACTCGCTCGAAATGGCGCGTTTTGGCAGCCAGCATCCCGCCACTACGCTGCTGGTGGCCGGCGTGCGCTTTATGGGCGAAACCGCCAAAATTCTCAGCCCGGAGAAAACCGTGTTGATGCCGACGCTGGAGGCCGAATGCTCGCTGGATCTGGGCTGCCCGATTGAGGCGTTTACGGCCTTCTGTGATGCGCATCCTGACCGGACGGTAGTGGTATACGCCAATACTTCTGCGGCGGTAAAAGCGCGCGCCGACTGGGTTGTCACCTCCAGCATTGCCGTCGAACTGATTGAACATCTGGACAGCCTGGGGGAAAAAATCATCTGGGCACCGGATCGGCATCTCGGGCGCTATGTTACGCAAAAAAGCGGGGCCGACGTGTTATGCTGGCAGGGCGCCTGCATCGTCCACGACGAATTCAAAACTCAGGCGCTGCAGCGGATGAAAGCGCTTTATCCGGATGCGGCAGTGCTGGTTCATCCCGAATCGCCGCAGGCGATTGTGGATCTGGCCGATGCGGTAGGCTCAACCAGCCAGCTTATTCAGGCGGCAAAAACCTTGCCACATCCGCAGATGATCGTCGCCACCGATCGCGGCATCTTTTACAAGATGCAGCAGGCGGTTCCTGACAAAATATTGCTGGAAGCGCCCACCGCCGGTGAGGGCGCAACCTGCCGAAGCTGTGCGCACTGTCCCTGGATGGCGATGAACGGACTGCAGGCCATTGCCGAGGCGCTGACGTCGGGTGGGCGGGCTCATCAGATCCACGTAGACGCGGCGCTGCGCGAGGCCGCGCTGGTGCCGCTAAACCGTATGCTATCCTTTGCAGCAGACCTCAAACATAACGTGAAAGGAAACGCGTAATCCGCGTCGTTGACAGGTGCCTGATATGGATTTTTTTAGCACGCAAAACATTTTAGTTCACATCCCGTTGGGCGCGACCGGGTACGATCTGTCCTGGATTGAAGCCGTCGGCACCCTGGCGGGCCTGTTATGTATCTGGCTGGCCAGCCTGGAGAAAATCGCTAACTACGCGTTCGGCCTGATAAACGTGACGCTGTTTGCGGTGATATTTTTTCAGATTCAGCTCTATGCCAGCCTGCTATTACAGCTGTTCTTTTTTGCGGCCAACGTTTATGGCTGGTACGCCTGGAGCCGACAAACCATTGATAACCAGGCGGCGTTAACGATTCGCTGGCTCCCGCTGCCCAGGGCCATTGGCTGGGCGGCGGTTTGCGTTATAGCGGTGGGGCTGATGACGATCTACATCGATCCGGTGTTTGCCTTTCTCACCCGTACCGCGGTGGCCCTGATGAATGCACTGGGTTTTACGGTGGCGATGCCGGCGTTGCAGCCGGACGCCTTCCCTTTCTGGGATGCCTGCCTGATGGTGCTGTCGATTGTGGCAATGGTGCTGATGACGCGGAAGTATGTTGAAAACTGGCTTTTGTGGGTGGTCATCAATGTGATCAGTGTGATGGTGTTTGCCCGTCAGGGGGTGTATGCGATGTCGCTGGAGTACGCCATTCTGACGTTAATTGCGCTGAACGGCTCACGCATGTGGATCATCAGCGCACGCAAACAGGGTTCGCGTGCGCTCTCGGCTCAGTGATGATGGCTGTGATGATGAACGTGGTCACTGTGGTGAGGTGAATGATCACTGTGCTGATGGGACGTTTCAGCAGCATGATCCGAATGCCCGCCATGATGATGGCCCTCTTCAATGACCTGTCCGTTCAGCTCACAGTCAGGGCCCACGCAGGGCTGAAACTCCATCTGTACCGTAGCATGCTCAATCTGATAATGGTCATGCAGGTACGTGTGGATGCGGCGCAGCAGGCCATCATGATCGCGCGGTGGAATGACCTGGACGTGCAGCGTTAAGATCGGTTGCTCGCCCACCTGCCAGACATGTACATGATGGACATCGCGCACCTCGGGAATATTTCGCTTCAGATCGCGCCGCAGTTTCTTCACATCCAGCGACGCAGGCGCGCCTTCCAGCAACTCATGTAAACTTTCCCGCAGCAGCGACCAGGCGCTACGCAGCACCAGCATCGACACGACGATGGATAAGATGGGGTCAATGGGCGTCCAGTTGGTAAACAGAATAATCACCGCGGCGACAATCGCGCCCACCGAGCCAAGCAAATCCCCCATGACGTGCAACGCAGCCGCCCGCACATTCAGGTTCTTTTCTTCACTGCCGTGATGCAGCAACCAGAAAGACAGAATATTCGCCAGCAAGCCGGCAATCGCAATGCCGAGCATCAGGCCGCCTGTGACGGGTTGCGGATGGGTAAACCGTTCCACCGCTTCCCAGACAATCAAAATGGTGATGCCGATTAAGGCGAGGGCGTTTACAAACGCGGCCAGCGTGGTCAGACGTAGCAGGCCAAAGGTATGACGTTCATTGGGTTTGCGTTTGGCAAACTGAACCGCCAGTAAGGCCATTAACAGGGCGGCGGTATCGGTCAGCATGTGACCGGCATCGGCCAGCAGCGCCAGCGAGCCCGACAGCCAGCCGCCAATCACTTCTGCCACCATAAAGAGTGCCGTCACGGCAAACGCGGCCATCAGCCGCGTACGGTTAGTGTCCTGACCGCTATGAGAGTGGGTGTGTGCCATACGTGTCCAGTTTATGTAGTAATCTTTCGGTCAATGATATCAGCAATTGCCACTCTGCTGAGATGTTGTGATGCTGTCTGGCGCGATCGGTCAACTTCTGACAAAGCGCTACGCCCTCATCAATGCCAATCAGCAGCCAGCTTCCTTTCAGGCGATGCGCGGACTCGGCTAACTGTCTTTCGTCACCGCTGGCAATGGCCGCGCGCAGTTGTGCCATGTCTTTCTCCACGGTATCACGTAAGGTTTTGCCCAGTCGGCTAAGATAGTTCTCGTTTTGCTGCGCCAGTGTCCACAGGTTGTTATCCAGCGCGGCCAGCGGATCGTCATGGAAGGCGGTCAGCAGGTCGCTGATATCCTGTAGCTGTACCGGTTTAATCAGCACCCGTTCATGCGGCTCAGTCTGTACATTCAGTAACTGCGCATCAGCAGAGCACAGCACCCGCAACGGCCTTCCGCCTCGCTGACGCTGGCGACGACGCAACACGCGCAGCAGGAGCATACCGTCCGGGCGCGGCATCATCTGATCGATAAACAGCAGGTCGTAAGGGCGCCGGGCATCGGCCAGCAACAGGTCGCGGCCCTGCTCAAAACAGTCCGCCTGAATCGCAAAGCGCGCCAGCTGCTGCTGCATCACGATCAGGTTTGTCGGATGATCATCCACTACGGCCACGCGCAGTTGCGGAAAACCTGGCAGCGTGGCCGGATCGCCCTCAGGGACGCTATCGCAGGGAATCAGCGGCAGGATAAGTGTGACCTCGGTACCTTTGCCGGGCTGAGAATGCAGGTGAATCTCACCGCCCATGCGCTGCACCATTTCCCGACAAATAAACAGCCCCAGGCCACTGCCCTGAACGGAAAGCGCTTTGCCCGACGGGGCCTGGTACCAGGGATCGAACAGTCTGGGCTGTTCTTCAGGGGGAATCCCGCTGCCGTTGTCGCTGACGGTTAACTGCAATTTGTCTGTAGCCGACAGCGTCAGGCGGATCAGGCCGTGCCGGGTGAATTTAAAGGCATTGGTCACTAAGTTGTTGACGATCTGCTGCAGGCGGTCCGCATCCAGCATCACCGCGTCAGGCAGCGGCGTCAGGGCCTCTACCTGTAAATGCGGGCCATCCGGCCGCATCAGCGGATGATAGAAATGGCGCTGCTGCGCCAGCCAGGGTGCCAGTGCCAGCGGGCGGGGCGACAGGGTAAAACTGTTGTTTTCAATGCGCGCGTGATCCTGCAAATCATTCAGCAACGTCATCAGGGACTGCGCGCTCTGGTACAGAAGCTGCAGGTTTTCACGGCTGCTTTGCTGTTTTTCCAGCTCCAGTAGCCCCAGGATCGCCTGCATCGGCGTTCGCAGCTCATGGCTGACCGTCGCTAAAAACTGGCTCTTCATGGCATTCGCGTGTTCCGCCTGTTCGCGCTGTTGGCGATCCCGCCGTTGCTGCCAGTAACGCCGGGCCAGTAACAGCAGTAACACGACAATGGCAACGCCTGCCGCCGCCAACACCGCGACGGGCAGCACGCGCATCGCGCCCACGCTGCCTGGCTGGGGCGGCATTGACCAGCGATCGCGCATCTGGTTTTGCGTATCGACGGGAATCTGCTGTAACGCGCGATCCAGCAGCCCACGCAGAACAGGCTCATCAGGTGCCACTCCGATGGCCACAGGCCAGGCGATATCGCTGGCCGCGAAAGCCAGATGAATGAGAGGATCGTTACGGCTGGCAATGCGCCAGCGCGCAGACAGGACGTTATCGACCAGCGCGTCAATCTGACCGGTAGCCAGCGCGTCGTACAGGCTGTTGCGATCCGCAAAGCGCTGAACCGGGATGGTGTCAGGGACGAGGCGCTGGGCCAGATCATCCTGCAGGATACCAATACGTTTGCCTGCCAGATCGCTCCAGTGAGAGCCGGCTGCGGGCTGGCGGCTGTAAATACCCCAGAGTGCCCGCCAGACGGGCAGGCTGGTGCTTTGAGTTTCACCGTTGAGCGGTTGCATCAGCTGTAACATCACCTGATGCTGTGCCAGCAGCGTGGCCGCCTGTTGCGGATTACTGACCCAGTGCGGCGTAAAACGTAAACCGGTGCTCTGTGCGACCGCATTGAGCAGATCGATACCGTAACCGCGGGGCGTGCCGTTGCTGTCGCGATAGCTCCAGGGATAGTTATCGGCTTCAGCGGCGTAGGTAACCTGGGGATGGGCTGCTATCCATTGCCGCTCGCTGGCGCTCAGCATCAGCGTTTGTGTGTCCTGATACCGCGGCAGGCTGCTGCTCCAGCGCGCCTGTAATGTGCTCATCAACTCTGCGGGTAACTGGCGCAGGCTCTGATTCAGCCACGCAATCAGCGCGGGATCGCGTGAAACCGCGCGCAGAGTCAGTTGCCCGGCATCAATCCCCGACGCGATTTGGTAAATTTGTCCCTGCTGTAGCTGACTCAGCAAAAATCCCGCGCTGGTTTCATCGGCGACCACATAGTCGTTTTGCTGATTGAGCAGCGTGTAGAGCGCCTGAAGATCGCTGCCGTAGGTGCGCCAGTGATGGCGGGCAGCCAGCGCAGGCGGAAGCTGTGCCAGGGTTTGCTCGCTGATCGCCAGTTGTGCATTATCACTGTTAAACATGACGGCACGCTGGTTCTGCTGATTACGGTAAATACGTAACGGGCTGCTAAACCAGCTGTCGCTGGCAACGGCGCCCGCGGGAAAGGGCGGGGCCAGCATGCCTAACGCAAAATCAATCTGCCCCGCCTGCAGGGCGCTCAGCAGAGCCGGCTGGGTGGCATAGAGGTGAAGGGAGAACTGCGCCCCGGTTAACTGGTGCAGCGCCGCCAGATAATCGGCGTCAATCCCGTACAGATCGTTGCCCACATGCATGGCCCAGGGCGCCGTATTCTCATCCAGCAGGCCCACACGCACCACTTTGCCCTGCATCAGCTCTGCGCCTTTTACCGGCATCATCATAGGCAGATTGATACTGCTGACCGGACGCACGTCGGCCTGGGCCAACGGCGCCAGCAGGAGCAGGAGAAGTAACCAGCGTATCACTGCTGTGCTTTCCACAGATCGGCCAGCTCGACAACAGAACGCGCGCCGGTTTTTTCCAGAATATTCTTTTTATGCGTACTGACGGTTTTATTACTGATATGCAACTGTTCGGCAATTTGCAGGTTGGACAGGCCGCTGGCCAGCAACGCCAGCACCTGGCGCTCTTTACTGGTTAACGGTAATTCGGGTTCGCTGCTGTGGCCTTCAGGAAAGGCTGACTGGCCGCCCAGTACGGCAAGAATGGCACTGAGTAAATGCGCCATCCGCTGGCTTTTCACCACATAACCCGCCGCCCCCAGCGCCTGCGCACGCCGGATGTAGTGGCTGCTTTGCTGGGCAGAATAGATCAGTACAGGACAATCGGGTAAGTGCACTTTCAGGCGGCGCAGAATCTCCAGTCCGTCGCCATCGGGCAGGCCGATATCCAGCACAATGATATCCGGAGGAAGCTGGAGATAAGGGCGAGCGGCGTGCTCGCTGCTGGCCGAAATAAGCTGAATGGGGACAGGCGATTGCGAGAGTGCCGCGTCCAGCGCCACTTCAACCAGTGGATGATCGTCAATCAGAAGCAGTGAGGCCATGAACATTTCCCTGTAAATTTCACAGGCTCAGCATAGCGGAAGTCGCAGCGGGATAAAATAAAGGAGAGCCGCGGCTCTCCTCATAATGCACACAGTATACTTTACTGCGTCGTGCCGTCAGTTTTGGTATTGACGTGGCCGCCACCTTTTTTGGTGTGCACTTTTTTGTTGATATCAGGACATTTGCCATCTTTACACTGGCTGTTCTGATCAATTTCGTTCGCGGTCATATGCTTGCTGCTGGAGGTGCTGTCTCGGGTTGGAGACGACATCTCAGTACCGGTATTGTTAATTTTGCTGTTATCGACTTTATTCGGTGGCAGGTTCTCATTCGCCCCGCCCGCAACGGCACCTGCTGCTGCAGCCTGGTTAGAGTTTCCGTTGGCAGCCATTGCTGCGCCGCTGCCCAGAGTCATCGCTGCCGTCAGAAAAATTAGTGCAAACTTATTCATCATTATGCTCCCGTTAATCAATGATATTTGCTGTCTCTAACCCGCTGTCAGGTTTCAGACAAAAAGCGACCTGAGCGAAATAAAATTTCGCTGGTTAGCTTAAAGACAGGTATTAATAAACGTAAGCCACCGATCCTCAGTAGTTACCCTTAAAAGTCTAGACGCATAACCCATTTATGCAAATTTTACACATGCATTTTACATGGATTCAGAATTTACACCCTGTGCGCTTCCGGCTACATTGGCTAGGTTGAGCCCGGCGCGCGCCGGGCCAGAAATTATATGGAATCAGTATGAATTACCAGAATGATGATTTACGCATTAAAGAGATAAAAGAGCTGTTGCCCCCCGTTGCCCTGCTGGAAAAATTTCCTGCAACCGAACGTGCCGCGCAAACCGTTTCTCAGGCGCGTCAGGCCATTCACCAGATCCTGAACGGGGCCGATGATCGGCTGCTGGTGGTAATTGGACCCTGCTCTATCCACGATACCGAGGCCGCAAAAGAGTATGCCGCACGTCTGTTAAACCTGCGTGAGCAGCTGAAGGGCGAGCTGGAAGTGGTAATGCGCGTTTACTTTGAAAAACCGCGTACCACCGTTGGCTGGAAAGGGCTGATCAACGATCCCTATATGGATGGCACCTTCCAGTTAAATGATGGCCTGCGCCTGGCGCGTAAGCTGCTGCTGGAGATTAACGATTCTGGCCTGCCTGCGGCGGGTGAGTTCCTGGACATGATTACGCCGCAGTATGTCGCTGACCTGATGAGCTGGGGCGCTATTGGTGCCAGGACGACAGAGTCGCAGGTGCACCGTGAACTGGCTTCCGGTCTTTCCTGCCCGGTCGGTTTTAAAAACGGGACCGATGGCACCATTAAAGTGGCGATTGATGCGATCAACGCAGCCGGTTCACCGCACTGTTTCTTGTCCGTGACCAAATATGGTCACTCTGCAATTGTGGAAACGCGCGGCAACAGCGACTGTCATATCATCCTGCGCGGCGGAAAAGAACCTAACTACAGCGCCAGCCACGTCAGTGCCGTGAAGGCCGGACTGGAGAAGGCTGGCTTACCGCAGCAGGTGATGATCGATTTCAGTCACGCAAACAGCAGCAAGCAGTTCCAGAAGCAGATGCAGGTGGCTGATGATGTGACACAGCAGATGATCAATGGCGAGCGCGGCATCATTGGCGTGATGATTGAAAGCCATCTGGTGGAAGGCAATCAGAGCCTGGAAAGCGGTGAACCGCTGGTTTACGGTAAGAGCGTGACCGATGCCTGTATCGGCTGGGAAGATACCGAAAAGGTATTACGTCAGCTGGCCGATGCGGTCAAACAGCGTCGCGGTTAACCGTGAGGCCATAAAAAAGGGCCAGACATCGCAGTCTGGCCCTTTTTACAGGTCAGTACATTACTTCGCTTTACCCTGGTTTGCCACGGCCGCCGCTTTCGCTGCGATCTCATCGGCGTCACCCAGGTAGTAGTGTTTGACGGGCTTGAAGTTCTCGTCGAATTCGTAAACCAGCGGAACGCCGGTAGGGATATTCAGCTCAAGAATCTCGTCTTCGCTCATGTTATCCAGGTATTTCACCAGCGCGCGCAGTGAGTTGCCGTGTGCGGCGATAATCACTTTCTCACCACTTTTAATGCGTGGCAGGATACTTTCGTTCCAGTAAGGAATAACGCGATCAATGGTCAGTGCCAGACTTTCCGTGGTAGGCAGTTGCTCAGGGGACAATGACGCATAACGCGGATCGTGTCCCGGGAAACGCTCATCACTGCGATCCAGCTCCGGCGGAGTCACGGCAAAGCCACGACGCCACTGTTTGACCTGCTCGTCACCATATTTAGCGGCGGTTTCAGCTTTATCCAGCCCCTGTAACGCACCATAGTGACGCTCGTTCAGACGCCAGGATTTTTCAACGGGCAGCCAGGCCTGATCCAGCTCATCCAGAATATTCCACAGGGTATGGATGGCGCGTTTCAGCACGGAGGTGTAGGCGAAATCGAACACGAAACCTTCTTTCTTCAGCAGCTGTCCGGCTGCTTTAGCTTCGGTACGGCCTTTGTCAGAAAGGTCTACATCATACCATCCGGTGAAGCGGTTTTCGTTGTTCCACTGGCTTTCGCCGTGTCGCACCAGAACCAGCTTAGTTACAGCCATAGCTTAACTCCTTAATACTTGATGTTTCTGAGATAATGGAAACCTGTTGTCGCCAGCCCGCTGGCCGACCATTGCGCTCTACCATAGCGGAAAACAGCGCACTGCGTAAGTCTGTCTGTGACGCACTGCGCGTTTTTCACCCGGCGGCTCAGTGTGAGGTAAAACGATAGCGCGTAACGGATTCCCAACGATCCCCCGGCTGCAGCCAGCAATCATCCTGTGGCCACTCGGGATGATTGGGCGAATCCGGTAAAAACTCACTCTCCAGCGCAATCCCCTGGTAAGCAGTATAGCTTTCCTGCTCCCGGGCGCGCGTGCCAGCCAGATAGTTGCCGCTGTACAGCTGCAGGGCAGGGGCCGACGTCGTTACACTTAACTGCAGCTTGCCGTCCTGCGACCATAACGCTGCTGCGGGCTGGCTTGCATCGCCCGCGCTGTTAAGTAGAAAGGCATGATCGTAGCCTTTAACCGCCTGTTGATCGGCATCGGCAAGGAAATCCTGTGCCAGGCTTTTGGCCTGACGGAAGTCAAAGCTGGTGCCGTCCACGGCTTTCAGCGGGCCGTTGGGAATACCCTCGCTATCGACGGGCAGATAACGATCGGCGTGCAGTTGTAAGCGATGCTGGCGCGCATCGCCATGATGCGCATCAAGATTAAAGTAAGCATGGTTAGTGAGATTCACCGGACAGGGTTGATCGCATCGGGCTTCATAGTGGATGGACAGGCAGTTATCGTCATCCAGCACATAGCGCAAATCCGCGATCAGATTTCCTGGATAGCCCTGATCGCCGTCAGGCGAATCCAGACGATAATGCACTTCGTTTTCTGACTGGCTGATAATCTGCCAGCGGCGTTTATCGAACCCGTCCGGACCACCGTGTAACTGATGCTCACCCTGGTTGGCGAGCAGTTGTCGGTTAAGGGTATTGAGTTTTGCCCCGGCGATACGGTTAGCATAACGGCCAACGGTCGCCCCCAGATAGGCGTCCTGATGCAGATAATCGGACGGCGTGGCACAGCCTAAGAGGGCCTCGCGCACGCTGCCGTCCTGAAGTGGCACGCGCGCCGACAGCCAGGTTGCTCCCCAGTCCATAAAGGTGGCCACCATTCCGTGCGCATTACGCAGCACGGTGATGCGCCATGGTTGACCATCCGGCGCATGGGAATTGACATCGCTTAACATTGACCTGCTCCTTCTGAAGCTTTACACACGTAGAAGGTCTCCTTGATGCCCGTTTTAGCTTCGTACTGGCTGGCGACGGCGGCCTGCACCTGATCAACCAGCTCAAGCGGCATCAGCGCAACGATACAGCCCCCGAAGCCGCCACCGGTCATACGGACACCACCACGATTGCCGATCTCGGCTTTAACAATTTCAACCAGCGTGTCGACAGGCGGCACGGTGATTTCAAAGTCATCACGCATTGAGGCATGCGATTCCGCCATCAGTTCCCCCATGCGCGTTAAATCGCCACGCGAAAGCACCTCTGCGGCTTCCAGCGTACGGGCATTTTCGGTAATGACATGGCGCACGCGCTTCGCGACGTCAGGATCTAACTGCGCGACCGCCGCCTCAAATTCCGCCAGGCCGACATCGCGTAGTGCTTTCTTATTAAAGAAGCGCGCACCGGTTTCACACTGCTGGCGGCGGGTATTGTATTCGCTGCCCACCAGGTTTCGGCGGAAATTAGAGTTAATGATCACCACGGCCACGTCTTCCGGCAGGGAAACCGGTTTGGTGCCGAGTGAGCGGCAATCCAGCAGCATGGCATGATCTTTTTGCCCCAGCGCGGAAATCAGCTGATCCATAATGCCGCAGTTACAGCCCACGAACTGGTTCTCCGCCTCCTGACCGTTTACCGCAATGGCGGCGCCATCCAGCGGCAGGTTGAACAACTGCTGAAAAACGGTCCCGACGGCCACTTCCAGCGAGGCAGAGGAGCTGAGGCCCGCGCCCTGAGGCACGTTACCGCTAATCACCATATCCACGCCGTTAAAATCAGGCGCGCGCTTCTGTAAATGCTTCACCACGCCGCGCACATAGTTTGCCCACATCGGCTCGCTCACGCTGGTAATGGGATCGTCCAGTGAGAAGCTGTCCTGAGCCTGATCGTAATCCACGGCCACAACGCGTACCTGACGATCGTCGCGTCTGGCACAGGCGATAACGGTTTGGTAGTCAATGGCACAAGGCAAAACGAAACCATCGTTATAATCCGTATGCTCGCCAATCAGGTTGACGCGGCCGGGTGCCTGAATCGTGTGAGTGGGCGCATAGCCAAAGGTGTCGGTAAAGACCTGCTGCGTGATGGTTTTTAAGCTCATTGTTGTGCCTCACGGAAATGAATGTCACTCACGGCGCGCAGACGTTCTGCTGCCTGCTCCGCGGTTAAATCGCGTTGGGTTTCAGCCAGCATCTCGTAGCCGACCATAAATTTGCGCACCGTGGCTGAACGCAGCAGCGGCGGATAAAAATGGGCATGAAGTTGCCAGTGGGCGTTTTCCTCGCCGTTAAACGGCGCACCGTGCCAGCCCATGGAGTAAGGGAAGGCGCACTGGAACAGGTTGTCATAGCGGCTGGTCAGCAGCTTAAGGGCTTTCGCCAGATCGTTGCGTTGCGCCTCGCTCAAATCGGTCATGCGTTTCACGTGCGCTTTGGGCAGTAGCAGGGTTTCAAAGGGCCAGGCGGCCCACCACGGCACCACGGCGATCCAGTGCTCGGTTTCCACTACGGTGCGGCTGCCGTCTTGCTGTTCACGCGCACAGTAATCCACCAGCAGCGGCGAGCCGGTTTTTGCAAAATACTGACGTTGATGGTCATCTTCGCGCTGGGCCTCGTTAGGCAGGAAGCTGTTGGCCCAGACCTGGCCATGCGGATGCGGATTCGAACAGCCCATGGCGGCGCCTTTGTTCTCAAACACCTGCACCCACGGATAATGCTGGCCCAGCTCTGCGGTCTGTTCCTGCCAGGTGCGCACGACCTCTTCCAGCGCGCTCAGGGACATTTCAGGCAACGTTTTACTGTGATCGGGCGAAAAGCAAATCACGCGGCTGGTGCCGCGCGCGCTTTCGCAACGCATCAGGAGATCATCGCTTTCGGGCGCATCCGGCGTATCCGTCATCAGCGCAGCAAAGTCATTGGTGAAAACGTACGTACCTTTGTAATCCGGGTTCACATCGCCGGTAATGCGCGTATTTCCTGCACACAGAAAACAGTCTGGATCGTGTGACGGCAGGGCATTTACCGCGGGCGTTTCCTGCGCACCCTGCCAGGGACGTTTGGCCCGGTGAGGTGAAACCAGAATCCATTGGTCGGTCAGGGGATTGTAACGGCGATGGGGATGATCGGCCGGGTTGAATTTTTGCATGTCGCATCCTGGTCAGCGTCAAAATAAAAAAATCATCGCTAAAAAATAGCACATCAAACGGCATGAAAGCGTGATCGAGTCTGAATAAATGGTATCGTTTACACAAGGTGACTATTCTTATTTAAAGGCGAAAAGGCACATTATGGTCATGGAATGGGGTTTTAAATGGTAACGTTTACATCGCAGGTAATATCCCCGCCGTTTGCACGGCAGGGTTGTGTCAGATCACATCTTGCTGATAACGGTAGCCGCCTGTGCCATCAGGGAGAAAATGCAGGCGATGCGTAATACAGTGCGGGGCATCTTCGGCATGATGCGAAACAAACAGCAGCTGGGTCCGGCCTTCCCCAATCAGAATATCCACAAAGCGGCGCACCAGTTGCCGGTTAAGCGGATCCAGCCCCTGCAAGGGCTCGTCAAGGATCAATAACGTGGGATGCTTAACCAGCGCGCGGGCGATTAAGACCAGCCGTTGTTGCCCCCAGGACAAACTGTGGAACGGCGCATTCGCCATCGCATTATCCATCCCTGTCAGCGCCAGCCACTGTTGCGCCAGCGCCATCTGGCGGTCAGATACAGCCTGATAGAGACCAATCGAATCGAAAAAGCCCGATAAAATCACGGTGCGCACATTCACGCTGACCCGGTAGTCCAGATGCAGGCTGCTGCTGACATAGCCGATATGCTGCTTGATGTCCCAGATGGTCTCGCCGCTGCCGCGGCGAATGCCGAACAGGGTCAAATCATTGCTGTAACCCTGCGGATGATCGCCCGTCACCAGGCTCAGTAAGGTGGATTTACCCGCGCCATTGGGGCCAATGATGTGCCAGTGCTCACCGGGATTCACCTGCCAGTTCAGGCCGTTGATCACGGGCTGATCGTTATAGGACACCACCGCGTTGCGCAGGATCACGCGCGGCGCATCATCCGCCAACGCGGGCAACTGATCGGGCACATCGGCCTCCGGCAACGCCATGCCGTCCAGCTGTTCACTGCGAGCCAGCTGGGCGACCAGGGTCTGGGCCAGAATGGTCTCGCGTGGCCCGACCTGCGTCAGGCTGCATTCGGCCAGAACGCCCACCTGATCGACATAATCCGGAATATCGTCAAAGCGGTTCAGCACCAGCACCAGCGTGACGTCAGCCTCATGCAGCGTTGCTAAGGTGGCCGTCAGATTCGCGCGGGAATCCACATCCAGGCCGTCAAAAGGTTCATCCAGAATCAGCAGATCAGGCTGTGCCATCAGCGCCTGGCACAGCAGCGTTTTTCGCGTCTCGCCTGTCGACAGGTATTTAAAGCGGCGACTGAGCAGACTACTGATGCCAAACTGCGCCGCCAGACGTTCACAGCGTGCGGCATCTTTCACCCCATCCTGAATAATTTCCGCCGTGGTGCGGCCGCTGTCGTCCTCACCTTCGCTGAGTAAATCGGTATTGTTACGTTGCCATTCCTCGGCGACCAGCTTCTGTAGCTGCTCCAGCGACAGGCGCCACGGGCGCTGAAAATCGTGCGTCACCTTACCCGATAACGGGGGAAGCTCGCCAGAAAGCGCGCGTGCCAGCGAGGACTTGCCGCTGCCGTTTGCGCCAACAAACGCCCAGCGCTCACCCCGGCGAAGATGCACATCGGCCAGGGACAGCACCCGGGTATCATTAAGGTGAAATATGCCTTGCGAAATTTGCAATGAAGCCATGAGTTGTTCCATTTTATGCAGCGTTAACTGACGTTTTAGCGACTGCAAACAGGGATGTCAAACCGACCGGTGAAAATCACCGCAGTGAGGCAACAATCGCATGACTGGCGCTGAAGCTGGCGATAACATTCATGCCGATGTGAAGCTGACGCTGTTCCGTTTCACGGTTATCCAGCGTGGCACACAACGTTTCGCCACTGGGTAAGGTCATCAGCACTTCACTCACCTGCTGGCCTTTTTCGATAGCGGTCAGCGTTGCGGCAAGCTGATTCTCGGCATCAGTGGGCGCGGTATGCACACTGACCCACGGGGCCTTGATTAATACCAGCACCTCTTTTCCGGCGTGCAAATTCAGCCGTTCTGCGCTGCGCTCGGTCAGGGCAATGTTGAGCCGCGTCACGCCATCGGCAAGCAGAATCGTCAGATGCTGTATCACCTGCTGAGCATCATTGTGCACGACGGTACCAAACAGTTGATTACGTGCACTGGTTTGCAGGGAGGAGCGGGCGATAGCCGCGAGTAAGCTGTCGAGCGGCAGGGTATCCTGCTGCAGCGCATCGAAGGCATGTTGCTGAATCTTTTCCATCAGGCCAAACAGCTGTACCAGTCGTTCGCCGTAGCGGGTTAACTGCGCACCGCCACCGCCTTTGCCCCCGGTCGCGCGTGCCACGACTTCCTGCCCGGCCAGGTGGTTCATGTCACTGATGGCGTCCCAGGCGCTTTTGTAACTGATGCCCGCCAGTTTAGCGCCCTGACTGATGGAGCCGGTTTGCTGCACGCGTTGCAGCAAGGCAATGCGGCGGGGATCGGCAAACAGTTTCTGCTGCAGGCGAATATGAAGGGTGAGGTCGGCTTGCATGGTGGCTCCTGCAAAGGGTAAGTCGCGTGATCGGGCTGATGATAACGAGCTTTGCGCCTCAAAGTAAAAGCACGAAAAGGTCTGCGCAAATTTTTACTGAGCCGTTACAATCTCTTTTTTATCCGCAAAGTGGGACTTTCCATGCTGGAACTCATTAAAAGCCTCGCCGTGGCAGTGATTATGGTACCTGTGGTTATGGCGATTATGTTAGGCCTGATTTACGGTCTGGGTGAAGTGTTTAACCTCATCTCTAAAACGGGTCGCCGCGACAACACTAACGCCCGCTCTCAGCATTAAT
This sequence comes from Pantoea sp. CS_6, assembly GCF_041954745.1. Classification (NCBI taxonomy): domain Bacteria; kingdom Pseudomonadati; phylum Pseudomonadota; class Gammaproteobacteria; order Enterobacterales; family Erwiniaceae; genus Pantoea; species Pantoea sp. CS_6. Next base: position 257,988 of record NZ_JAVAYG010000003.1, on the reverse strand, counting down.
CCTCCTGCAACGTCCGTCTCAGCACGGACGTTGCTGTTTTACGTCCACGCTTTTCTTCCTCTTTTAATCATTTTGTCTGGCTGTCAGGCCGTTCGCTGTATTATTTTATATATAACGATCACTGGAGAAAAATCATGCGTTTAACCTTACTACGTTCCGCAACTGCCGCCGTAATTGCCCTGTCACTGGCCGTTCCGGCGCTGGCAGCCGATAAAATCACCGTCTTTGCGGCGGCCTCACTGACCAATGCGCTTAACGAGATTGCGGCACACTATAAGAAAACACATGGGACAGAGGTGGTGTCGTCATTTGCCTCGTCGTCAGTCCTGGCCCGTCAGATTGAGCAGGGCGCGCCCGCCGATCTGTTTATCTCAGCCGATCAGCAGTGGATGGATGATGCGGTCGCGAAAAAAAGCATGATCGACACAACCCGCTATACCTTGTTGGGCAACGATCTGGTTCTGATAGCGCCACGCAGTGAGAACGCCAGGCCGGTAACGATTAACGATAAAACCGACTGGAAACGTCTGTTGAAAGGCGAACGTCTGGCGGTCGGCGATCCCGATCATGTGCCGGCGGGCATCTATGCCAAAGAGGCACTTGAGAAGCTGGGTGCCTGGTCTTCACTGTCACCTGTGCTGGCGCGCGCCAACAATGTCCGTGCCGCCCTGGCGCTGGTGGAACGTAATGAAACGCCTTACGGCATTGTGTACGGTTCTGATGCGGTCGCCAGCCAAAAAGTCCAGGTGGTCGGCACCTTTCCGGAAGACAGCCATAAACCGGTCGAATATCCTGTCGCGATTGTTAAAGATCACGACAACGCGGCCGTTAAGGCTTTTTATAACTACCTGAAAGGGCCGGAAGCGGCCGCAGTGTTTACCCAATACGGATTCACGCCTAAAAAATGATACTCAGTGATGTTGAATGGCAGGCCGTGATGCTCAGCCTGCAGGTCTCCGGCATTGCCGTCCTGTGCAGTCTGCCCTTCGGCATCCTTATGGCATGGGTTCTGGTCCGCTGCCAGTTTCCGGGTAAAGCGCTTCTGGACGGTGTGATTCACCTGCCGCTGGTGCTGCCGCCGGTGGTGGTCGGTTATCTGTTACTGATTGGCTTGGGCCGACGCGGCTTTATTGGTGAAAAGCTGTATGAATGGTTCGGCTTTAGCTTCGCGTTTAGCTGGCGCGGTGCGGCACTGGCGTCGGCGGTGATTGCCTTTCCGCTCATGGTGCGGGCCATTCGCCTTGCGCTGGACGCCGTGGATATCCGGCTGGAACAGGCGGCCCGGACGCTGGGCGCGGGCCGCTGGCGGGTCTTTTTTACCATTACGCTGCCGTTAACGCTGCCCGGTATTATCGTCGGTACGGTGCTGGCCTTTGCCCGCTCGCTGGGGGAATTCGGTGCCACTATTACATTTGTTTCCAACATTCCCGGTGAAACGCGCACGCTGCCGCTGGCGATGTATACGCTGATTGAAACGCCCGGGGCCGAAGGGGCCGCTGCGCGTCTGTGCGTTATCGCGGTGGTGCTGGCACTGGCCTCCTTGCTGGTGTCTGAATGGCTGGCGCAATGGGGCCGGAAACGGATGGGGGCCGGATGCTGACGCTCGATTTCACACAACGGCTGGGCGAACACGAGCTGGAGATCAACGTGACGGTTCCCGCCAACGGCATCACGGCAATATTTGGCGTGTCGGGTGCGGGTAAAACCTCGTTAATCAACGCGATTGGGGGGCTGACCCGGCCGCAGCGCGGGCGCATTCAGCTGCATGACCGTGTGTTGTTTGACGCCGAACAGCAGATTGCCTTGCCGCCTGAAAAGCGCAACGTGGGTTACGTTTTCCAGGAGGCGCGACTGTTTCCGCACTATCGTGTCCGGGGTAACTTACGCTATGGCCTGGCAGCCAGTATGAAAGGGCAGTTTGACACGCTGGTGGACTTACTGGGACTCGAACCCTTACTGGACCGTTTTCCGCTCTCGCTCTCGGGCGGCGAAAAGCAGCGGGTGGCCATCGGGCGGGCGTTGCTCAGCGCCCCTGATATCCTGTTAATGGATGAACCCCTGGCCTCGCTGGATTTGCCGCGCAAGCGTGAGCTGATGCCATATCTGCAAAAACTGGCAAAGCAGGTGGATATCCCGGTGCTGTACGTTTCTCACAGCCTCGACGAAATTCTGCAACTGGCCGAGATGGTGCTGGTTCTGGATCACGGCAAGGTGAAGGCCTTTGGCCCGCTGGAGCGGGTCTGGAGCAGCAGTGCGATGCGCCCCTGGCTGCCGGTCAGCGACCTGACCAGCGTACTGCGCGTTCAGGTGCTTGAGCATCATCCAGATTACCCGATGACGGCGTTATCGTTGGGCGATCAGCATATCTGGGTCAGTCGGGTAAATCAGCCGGTCAAAACGCCGTTACGGATACGGATTGCGTCGGCCGATGTTTCGCTGACGCTGCAACCGGCAAAACACAGCTCTGTTCGCAATGTGCTGCCGGCACAGGTGGTGGAGTTAATTGAGGTGGGCGATCAGGTGGAGGTTAAGCTGCGCATCGGTATCAGCGAACTCTGGGCGCGCATCTCTCCCTGGGCCCGGGACGAACTTAACATTCGCCCGGAGCAGTGGCTGTACGCGCAGATTAAAAGCGTCTCTTTCACACCGGAATGACCCGCTGAAACCGTGCTCATCGGGTCAGTGAAACTTACAGAACGAGCTGATAAAGCGTCTCGGCAATGCCGGTTTCCAGATTCGTACCGATGACCCTCTTCGCCCGGGCTTTAATGGCGTCATCCGCATTGCCCATGGCCACGCCCAGCCCCACCGTTTCCAGCATGCTCAGATCATTGTAGTTGTCGCCAAAGGCAATGACGTCCTGCATTGTCAGCCCGATGGATTCTACCCACTGCGCCAGGCGCTTGCCTTTACTGTTACCGCCGCGGGCAACGTCGACCTGATCGTGCCAGGACCATTCGCAGGCCAGACCCAGCTCGTCTTGCGCACGCTGCGCAAACTGCTGCAACGCTGCTGTGTTGTCGTGAGACAGGGCAAACTTCCAGATCGACTGCGCCTCTCTGGCGGCCTGCGCCAGGCTGTCCACCTGTCTGAACACCGGACGCTGATGTGGAGGTAATGACTCACTCCATTTCAGCGTACGAATCACATGGCCGGTCGGCGTTTGATAGAGCATCGCATCGTCCACATACAGCAGACCGTGAATATGATGTTCATCCAGCATCTCGATCACACGTACCGCAACGTCGGTATCCAGCGGATCGGCAGCCAGGACTTTTTTCGCCGGATAATCGTACAGGTAGGTCCCGTTACAACAGATGGCGGGCGTATCCAGATTGAGCGTCTGGTAGAAAGGATGAATGGCACAGTGATGGCGTCCGGTCACGATAATCACCTTGATGCCCGCTTTGCGCGCCTGGGTAATCGCTTCTGTGGATTGGGGCAGAATGGTTTTCGTCGGGGTCAACAGCGTGCCGTCAAGGTCGAGGGCGATTACACGATAGCTCATTAATCCTCTCATCTGGATAGGTTAGCGAAACAGCAAGTCTACACCTGACTGTGGCCCGGAAACAAAAATCAGGGCACAAATCATTCCAGCGAGACAGAAAAAAACGCGCTACAGTGACCTGCAGAACAACATGAGTCAGCGAAAAAGGAGAATACATGAAGCAGGTTGTCTACACCGCCAGTCCCGAGAGTCAACAAATTCATGTCTGGCAGTTGAACGATGAGGGCACCTTGACGCTACTGCAGGTAACGGATATCGCCGGTCAGGTTCAGCCTATGGTGGTCAGTCCGAAAAAAGATTTCTTGTATGTGGGCGTGCGTCCGGATTTCCGCGTGCTGGCCTTTCGTATTGCGCAGGATGGCACCTTAACGGAAGCGGGTCAGGCGCCGTTGCCGGGCAGCCCCACCCACATCTCCACCGATCACGCTGGCCGTTTCCTGTTTTGTGGCTCCTACAATGATGCCTGCGTCAGCATCAGCCCCATCGGCGCTGACGGTGTGCCCCAGGCTCCGAGCCAGGTGATCGACGGTCTGGCAGGTTGTCACTCGGCGAACATCGATAATGCCGACAGCACGTTATATGTGCCCGCGCTCAAACAGGATCGCATCTGCCTGTTTAACCTCGGGGCGGACGGTCAGTTAACGCCGCATTCCCAGCAACAGGTCACTACGGCAGAGGGCGCGGGCCCGCGTCATATGGCGTTTCATGCCAACGGCCAGTACGCCTACAGCGTTAATGAACTTAACAGCACGGTCGAAGTCTGGTCACTGAAGAATGCACACGGCAAAATGGAATCGGTGCAAACGCTCGATATGATGCCGCCTGATTTTACCGGCACGCGCTGGGCCGCCGATATTCACCTGACGCCGGACGGACGTTTCCTGTACGCCTGCGATCGCACCAGCAGCACCATTACGGTGTTCAGCGTGAGTGAAGATGGCGCGCTACTGACGGTGGAGGGCTTCCAGCCGACCGAAACGCAGCCGCGGGGCTTCAATATCGACCACACGGGCCAGTATCTGGTGGCGGCAGGACAGAAGTCGCATCACATTGAGGTATACCGCATTACTCAGCCGCAAGGGCAACTTGAACCTGTCGGCTGTTATGCCGTTGGACAGGGCCCAATGTGGGTTGTGGTACATCAGCTGGCTTAACGTTCAGCGTTGCCGCTCCCGGGCGGGAGCGGCAGAAGAGCACGCGCAATCAGACGTAATGAACGGTCAATGACGCGCTGGCTAATACGTGAAAATGCACGTTGAAGCCCACCATCGCGCCGCTGGCACCTGCATCGACCTCAATGCTCTCCACATCCAGCGCATGGACGCTAAAAATGTAGCGGTGCGTTTCACCCGCCGGTGGCGCGGCCCCGCCGTACCCGGCCTGGCCGAAATCTGTGCGGGTTTGCACGGCACCTGCAGGTAAGGCGGCTTTACCGGAACCCGCACCCTGCGGCAGCGATGTGGTATCGGCCGGAAGATTGGCGACCACCCAGTGCCACCAGCCTGAGCCGGTCGGGGCATCAGGATCGAAACAGGTCACGACAAAACTTTTTGTGCCTTCCGGCGCGTCTTCCCAGGCAAGATGCGGTGACACATTTTCGCCCTGATAGCCCATCCCGTTGAAAACATGCTTTTCCGGCATTTTGTCGCCGTCGTGTAAATCCTGACTATAAACTCGCATCACATCTCCTTGGGTTTATGGTGACTGCGTCTTCATCTTAACCAAAACCGCCTGGACGTCCAGCCTTCAGGGCTCAACGCAGAAAATGACCGGGGTGCGCCAGGGCTGCGGCCATGGCCTGGATCAGCGTATCCAGTGCTTCAGGCGCGATGATATAGGGCGGCATCAGGTAGATCAGACGACCAAAGGGCCGAATCCAGACGCCCTGACTGACGAAAAACTGCTGCAGGGCGGCCATATTCACTGGACGGTGAGTTTCTACCACGCCAATCGCGCCCAGCACACGAACATCGGCTACCGCTGGCGACTGGCGCAGTGGCGTCAGTCCCGCCTGAAGCTGACGCTCGATAGCGCTGACCTGCCCGCGCCAGTGGCCTTCCTGTACCATTTTCAGGCTCTCCGCCGCGACGGCGCACGCCAGCGGATTGCCCATAAAGGTTGGGCCATGCATAAAGCAGCCCGCCGGACTGCGGCTGATGGTATCGGCGACATCACGTGTGGTCAGCGTGGCGGCCAGGCTCATCGTGCCGCCGGTCAGGGCTTTTCCGACGCACAGGATGTCCGGTGTGATCGCCGCATGTTCGCAGGCAAACAGCGTGCCGGTGCGGCCAAAGCCCGTGGCGATTTCATCAGCGATCAGCAGGATGCCGTAACGATCACACCACTCGCGCACCTTCTGCAGGTAGCGGGGATGGTAAAAACGCATGCCGCCCGCGCCCTGTACGATGGGCTCCAGAATCACCGCGGCCAACTGATGCTGATGCTGTTCGATCAGCCGGGCGAAATCCTGAAAATCTTCTTCATTCCAGGCCGCGTCAAAACCACATTGCGGCGCCTCGGCAAAATGGTGCTCGGGCAGATAGCCGCGCCACAGGCTGTGCATGGAATTATCCGGATCGCACACCGACATCGCCGCAAATGTATCACCGTGATAGCCACGCTTAAGGGTTAAAAACTGCTGACGCGTTTCTCCCCGACCCAGCCAGTATTGCAACGCCATCTTCATTGCCACTTCGACGGCAACGGAGCCGGAGTCTGCAAGGAATACGCACGCCAGCGCGTCAGGTGTCATCGCCACTAACTGACGACACAGCGCCACCGCGGCGGGATGCGTAATCCCGCCGAACATCACGTGGGACATCTGGGCCATCTGCTGCTGCAGGGCCTGGTTCAGGCGTGGATGGTTGTAACCATGAATCGCCGCCCACCAGGAGGACATCCCGTCTACCAGTGTGCGCCCATCCGCCAGCTGCAGCGTGTAACCCTGTGCCGCCACGACCGGGTAACAGGGCAACGGTTGCTGCATGGAGGTGTAAGGATGCCAGATATGCTGGCGATCGAATTCGGCGTCCTGAAGCGTAAACATCGTAGTTGTAAACCAAAATAAAAAGATTTAGTTTACAAGTATAACCACGTTAACTGTCGGGATGACACCTTTTTTGGAGTACGTAATGTCACAACGTTGGACGCTAGCCCAGGCACAGGCCCTGTTTGAACGCCCGTTTCTTGAACTGATGTTTGAAGCACAGCAGGTACATCGCCAGCACTTCGATCCGCGTCAGGTTCAGGTCAGCACGCTGCTGTCGATTAAAACGGGTGCCTGCCCGGAAGACTGCAAATACTGTCCGCAAAGTGCCCGCTACAAGACCGGGCTGGAATCAGAGCGCCTGATGGAGGTGGATGAGGTCCTGCGTTCGGCGCAAAAAGCGAAAGCGGCCGGATCCAGCCGCTTCTGCATGGGCGCGGCGTGGAAAAACCCCAGCGATCGCGATATGCCTTATCTGGAAAAAATGGTTGAAGGCGTGAAAGCAATGGGCATGGAAACCTGCATGACGCTGGGAACGCTGAGCGACAGCCAGGCCCAGCGTTTAGGTCGCGCCGGGCTGGACTTTTATAACCACAATCTGGATACCTCGCCGGAGTTTTACGGCAACATCATTACCACGCGCAGCTATCAGGAGCGACTGGATACGCTGGGCAAGGTGCGCGAGGCCGGTATCAAGGTCTGCTCGGGCGGGATTGTTGGCCTGGGCGAAACGGTTAATGATCGCGCCGGGTTGCTGGTGCAACTGGCCAACTTACCGACGCCGCCGGAAAGCGTGCCGATCAACATGCTGGTCAAGGTGAAAGGCACCCCGCTGGCAGACAATGACGATGTCGAACCTTTCGATTTTATCCGCACGATAGCCGTCGCCCGCATCATGATGCCTGCCTCGCACGTGCGTCTGTCGGCGGGCCGCGAACAGATGAATGAACAAACCCAGGCGATGTGTTTTATGGCCGGGGCTAACTCGATTTTTTACGGCTGCAAGCTGCTGACCACGCCAAACCCGGAAGAAGACAAAGATATGCTGCTGTTCCGCAAGCTCGGACTGAATCCGGAACATACCCAGACCGCCCATGGCGATAATGCGCAACAGCAGCAGCTCAGTGAGCAACTGCTCAATGCCGACACAGAAAAATTCTATAACGCGGCGCTGTAATGGGCTGGCCGCAACGCATACAGCAGGCGCTCGCGCAGCGCCGTGCTGAAGAGGGCTGGCGCGAACGGCGCGTAGTTGACGCCAGTCAGACGCGCCTGATCCGCTATGCAGGCCGGGATTATCGTCACTTTTCCAGTAATGATTATCTTGGGTTAAGCCAGCATCCGGCGGTGATTGCCGGATGGCAACAGGGCGCGGCACTGGCCGGGGCGGGGGCAGGCGCATCCAGCCATGTCACCGGTTTCCAGGCTCTTCATGCCACCCTGGAAGCGCAACTGGCCGGGTGGCTGGGTTATCCCCGGGCATTACTGTTTATTTCCGGCTTTGCCGCCAACCAGGCGGTCATTCACCTGCTCGCCGGGAAAAACGATCGCATTCTTGCTGACAAGCTGAGCCATGCCTCGTTGCTGGATGCTGCAAGTCACAGCCCTGCGCAACTGCGTCGTTTCGCCCATAACGATCCGGACAGTCTGGCTGTGCGACTGAGTGCGCCCTGTGAAGGGCAAACGCTGGTGGTCACGGAAGGGATCTTCAGCATGGATGGTGACAGCGCGCCGTTACAGACGCTGGCGGCGCAGTCGCGTGAGGCAGGGGCCTGGTTACTGGTTGACGATGCGCACGGCATTGGCGTCACAGGTGAGCAGGGGCGCGGCAGCTGTTGGCAACAGGGCATTAAGCCCGAACTGCTGGTGGTCACCTTCGGTAAAGCCTTTGGCGTCAGCGGCGCGGCATTGCTGTGTGATGACGCGACGGCCGACTATTTTGTGCAGTTTTCGCGCCACCTCATCTACTCAACCGCCATGCCGCCAGCACAGGCCAGCGCGTTACTGGCCGCCCTGAAACAGGTGCAGGCAGGCGATGGACTGCGCCAGCGCCTGAGCCGCAACATTGCCCATTTCCGCCGGGGCGCCTCCTCCTTGCCCTGGTCGCTTATGCCGTCATCCAGCGCCATCCAACCGTTACTTGTTGGCGATAACGCCCAGGCGATGGCCTTGTCGGCCCGTTTAGCCGAAGCCGGTTGCTGGGTCAGCGCGATTCGTCCGCCTACCGTACCGCCGGGCACGGCACGTTTGCGCATCACGCTGACCGCCGCGCATCAGCCAGACGATATTGATGCCCTGCTGGAGGCACTTCATGACGCTGCACATTGATAAACGTGCCGTAGCCAGAGCCTTTGGGCGCGCGGCGTCGTGTTACGACAGGCATGCCGAACTGCAACGGATCAGCGGGGATGCGCTGCTGGCATGGGTGCCTGCTCAAACCGGTCCACAGGTGCTGGATGCGGGCTGTGGCACCGGCTGGTACAGCCGGCTATGGCGCGACCGGGGGAAACAGGTCATGGCGCTGGATCTGTCGCCGCAGATGTTGCATCAGGCCCGGCAAAACGCGGTGGCGCATCATTATCTGGCGGGCGACATCGACGCACTGCCGTTAGCCGATCAGAGCATTGACCTGTTATGGAGCAATCTGGTGGTGCAATGGAGCGACGATTTGCCGGCCGCGCTCAGACAGTTTACGCGGGTACTAAAACCCGGCGGCTGTATGCTGTTTTCAACGCTGAGCGCGGGATCGCTGCATGAGGTTCACGAGGCCTGGTCGCATCTTGACGCGCATGTGCACGCCAACCGCTTTCTGCCGGCGCAGGCGATCGCCGCGGCCTGTGCTACACAACGGCTGCGCTGTCACGCGCAAACCGTCACCCTGCATTTTCCCGATGCGCTCAGCGCCATGCGCTCTCTGAAGGGCATTGGCGCAACGCATCTGCATGTCGGACGGGCCGATTATGTGCTGACGCGTCGCCGTCTGGCACAGCTTGAAGCTCACTGGCCACGGGACGAACAGGGTTTCCGCCTCAGTTATCATTTGATGTATGGAGTAAGTGAATCATGACACGCTGGTTTATCACCGGTACCGATACAGAAGTCGGTAAAACCGTTGCCAGTAGCGCCCTGCTGCAGGCGGCGAGCGCAGCAGGCTACCGCTGTGCGGGCTACAAACCGGTGGCCTCGGGCTGTACGTTAACCGCAGAAGGCATCCGTAACAGCGATGCGCTGGCGCTGCAACGTTACAGCAATGTGCCGCTCTGCTATGAGCAGGTGAATCCGCTGGCCTTTATGGAGCCGACATCGCCGCATATCGTCAGCGCAGAGGAAGGCAGGCCAATTACCTTTTCAACGCTATCGGCAGGGCTTCGCGAGCTGGAGCCGCTGGCTGACTGGATTCTGATTGAAGGCGCGGGCGGCTGGTATACGCCGCTGTCTGAGACGCAAACCTATGCCGACTGGGTTGAGGCTGAACGGCTACCGGTGATTTTGGTGGTGGGTGTAAAACTGGGCTGTATTAATCATGCCATGCTGACCGCCGAGGCGGTAAGGGCGCGTGGACTGCGACTGGCTGGCTGGATTGCCAACACGGTTCAGCCGCCCGGCCAGCGCTATCAGGCATACCTCACGGCCCTGAAGGAGCGCCTGCCCGCGCCTTGTCTGGGTGTCATTCCCTGGTTAGCGGATGACAGCCAGCAGGCGGACTGTGGTCACTATCTGACGCTACCGGATTAATCACGCCATCGTCAGCCATTTATCGAGCGTACCGTCATCCAGCAGGGTGACGTTACCCTGCGCCACATTACGCCCGCGATGCAACAGCAAAAAGCTGTCAGCGACGCGCCGAATCAGGGAAACCCGCTGCTCCAGCAGCAGAATCGTCAGGCCGTAATCCCGGTTAAGACGCCGAATCAGGTTACCCATCTCTTCTTCCAGCCAGGGCGCCATGCCATCGGCGGGCTCATCCAGAATCAGCAGGCGTGGCTGTAATACCAGCGCGCGGGCAAGGGCCAGTTGCTGCTGCTGGTAAACCGGCAAATCCCCGCTGCGCTGTTGACGCAGTGAATAGAGAGCCGGCAGAAGATCAAAAATCATTTCCGGGATAGGCCGGTGATTTTCGCGCGATTCAGCGCCTGCCAGCAGGGCAATCAGTAAGTTATCTTCTACGCTCATCTGCGTGAAAATATGTCGTCCCTGTGGCACGTAGCCAATGCCCTGGCGTGCACGTTGATCGGCAGGCTGCGACAGCAGGTCCTCTGGCGGCGAGCCATCCTGCTGCCAGCTAATCGTGCCGCTGTTGATGGGAAGCTTACCCATGATGCAGTTCACCAGCGTGGTTTTTCCCATGCCGGGACGTCCCAGTATGCCGGTACAGGTGCCGGGGGGCAGGTCAAGGTCCACATTCCAGAGAATATGATTTTTTCCGTAAAACTGATTCACCGACCGTAAACTTAGCATCTGACGCGCTCCTTCCAGATAATTAACCTGAATGTTTTGCTGCTCATAACGGGTAAATCGCACTACCAGAATAGCAGGGCTATGACTGCTGCTGTGGCGCATGACATCCTGATCACAGAGCATGCAATTACCGGGCCAGAGTCGGAGTGAACGAAGTTTGCGCGCTTAACATGCGGAATTTTGACGGTTTAAATATAAGTAAAAGTGAACAATTGACGGGCGGGACGACTGCGCAGCGCGATGAGGGTGCAGGAAAAATGAGCGTCAGGTGCAGTTGCCCATAAATGGCGCAGGCAGTCTGCTGTAAAAAACAGCAACCTGAAAAGCCAGACGATCAACGTTGAATGCGCGCCATGCATCGCGCTAAAACAACGCTATTGGCGTTAAAAATTTCGCTAAAAAAAATTTTTTTTCATCAAAACGCGGCGGCAGAAAAAATTATGCACAGCCGATATTCCAAGGCCTCTCATCAGTTATCCACTATTCCTGTGGATAACCTTGTGCATTAGATAATGAAAACAGGTTAGAAGCGAGGAAATACGCGGCCTGGTCACGTAATGATGACAATCTGGGCTTTTTTTACTTACTATTAAAAATCAGTGTGTTAGTAAAAAACAAGCCTGCCGGATTGGACGCGATTCATCAAACTGCAATTTTATGACACAGGCTTGACAAATGTTAAATCAATACGTCGCTTGGGGATAACCTTGCGCAACAAAAACGGGTGTTTGCCTGGGCAAAAGTGCCAGAGTCAAGTAAAACCTGGCGACAATACTGTGCATCATTACTGGTATTATATCCAGTATTTTTTTCTGGCAAAATTGCCATAGCAGAGTAAAATAATGGGCTGCCCGCCGTCTTTCTTCTGCAGGAACCGCATTCATGAGTAAAGATTTTAAACTGAACTCCGCTTTCAAGCCTTCTGGCGATCAGCCGGAAGCGATCCGCCGTCTGGAAGCCGGACTGGAAGACGGCCTGGCGCACCAGACGCTGTTAGGCGTAACCGGATCGGGTAAAACCTTTACCGTTGCTAACGTTATTGCCGACCTGAATCGTCCTACCATGGTGCTGGCTCCTAATAAGACGCTGGCGGCGCAACTGTATGGCGAGATGAAGGAGTTCTTTCCCGAAAACGCCGTAGAGTTTTTTGTCTCGTACTATGACTACTACCAGCCCGAAGCTTACGTGCCCAGTTCGGATACCTTTATTGAAAAGGATGCGTCGGTTAACGAACATATCGAGCAAATGCGCCTCTCCGCGACGAAAGCGTTGCTGGAACGGCGCGATGTGATTGTCGTGGCCTCTGTGTCTGCCATCTACGGCCTGGGCGATCCCGATCTGTATCTGAAAATGATGCTGCACTTAACGCGCGGCATGATTATCGATCAGCGCAGCATCCTGCGTCGCCTGTCGGAGTTGCAGTACACGCGTAACGATCAGGCGTTTCAGCGCGGGACGTTCCGGGTCCGGGGCGAAGTCATTGATATCTTCCCGGCCGAATCTGACGATATGGCCCTGCGGGTTGAATTATTCGATGAAGAGGTGGAGCGGCTGTCCCTGTTTGACCCGCTTACCGGTCAGGTCGAATCGGTAGTGCCGCGCTTTACCATTTACCCTAAAACGCACTACGTCACGCCGCGTGAGCGTATCCTGCAGGCCATGGAAGACATCAAGGTTGAACTGGCCGAACGGCGCAAGATCCTGCTGGAAAACAACAAACTGCTGGAAGAGCAGCGTATTACCCAACGGACGCAGTTTGACCTCGAAATGATGGGGGAGCTGGGATACTGCTCTGGTATCGAAAACTACTCCCGCTATCTGTCTGGCCGCGGACCGGGGGAAGCACCGCCGACCTTATTTGACTATCTGCCGGCGGATGGCCTGCTGGTCGTCGATGAGTCGCACGTAACCATTCCGCAGATTGGCGGCATGTACCGCGGGGACAGGGCGCGTAAAGAGACGTTAGTCGAATATGGCTTCCGCCTGCCTTCGGCGCTGGACAACCGCCCCATGAAGTTTGAAGAGTTCGAGGCGCTGGCCCCTCAGACCATTTATGTCTCCGCCACGCCAGGCAAATACGAGCTGGAAAAATCGGGCGATGAGGTGATCGATCAGGTGGTGCGTCCGACGGGGCTGCTGGATCCGATCCTTGAGGTGCGGCCCGTGGCGACTCAGGTGGACGATTTGCTGTCAGAGATCCGCCAGCGCGTTAACGTCAATGAACGCGTACTGGTCACGGTGCTCACCAAACGTATGGCCGAAGACCTGACGGAGTACCTGGAAGAACACGGTGAAAAGGTGCGCTATCTGCACTCTGACATCGATACCGTCGAGCGCATGGAAATTATTCGCGACCTGCGCCTGGGCAAATTTGATGTACTGGTGGGCATCAACCTGCTGCGAGAAGGGCTGGATATGCCGGAAGTCTCGCTGGTGGCCATTCTGGATGCCGATAAAGAGGGCTTCCTGCGTTCCGAGCGCTCCCTGATCCAGACCATCGGGCGCGCTGCACGTAACATCAATGGTAAAGCGATCCTCTACGGCGATAAGATCACGCCTTCCATGGCGCGCGCCATTGAAGAAACTGAGCGCCGTCGTGAGAAGCAGCAGCGCTACAACGAAGAGAATGGCATCGTACCGCAGGGCCTGAATAAGAAAATCACCGATATTCTGGAACTGGGCAATAACGTGGTGAAAACGCGGGGTAAAGCCAAACCCGGCAAGCGCAACGCCGCCGAGACAGAGACGGATTACCTGGCGTTGTCACCGCAGGCGTTGCAGAAAAAGATTCACGAACTGGAAGGGCAGATGCAGCAGCATGCGCAAAACCTGGAGTTCGAACAGGCTGCTGGCCTGCGCGATCAGCTCCAGGAACTGCGAACCTTGTTTATCGCGGTGTCCTGAGTCAGTTAAACCGCTGGATGGCGTGCTCCAGCGCGCCGCGCAGCAGCTGGCGGTCGTGACGATATTTAATATCTGCGGCCTCCAGCGGCTCCTGGATGATCAGGCGGTTGTCGATCAGACTGACGTCCGTGGCCGGTCCGACAACCACGGCGTCGATGACCCGTTTACCAATCGCCTCTTCCATTATTCGCAGCTTATCCGCCACGGTCAGCGCCGCCGCCGCCGGACTGAGTTCACGGCCCAGGTTGCCGATAAACACCATGTTCGCGGGCGTGCGGCGCAGCGCCTGCGCCATCTCTTTCATTAACAGAATGGGCATCAGGCTGGTGTAGAAACTGCCTGGCCCAATCAGAATCAAATCGGCTTCTGCAACGGCATCGAGCGCTTCGCGCGTCGGTTGCACCACAGGATGCAGCATTAACGCCTGTGGTGGTGCGCGCATCTCATCAATGGCGGTTTCACCATAAACGGCATTGCCTTCGTCATCCGTTGCCATCAAATCCACCGGATGTTCGGACATCGGGATTAAAAACGCGTCAACTTTTAGCAGATTTCGGATGATATTGACCACTTCCAGCGGACGCACGCTCAGATGATCCAGCGCTTTCAGTATTAAATTGCCCAGATTGTGCCCGGCCAGTTCGCCATTGCCGGTAAAGCGGTATTCGAACATCGCGGACGCGACGCTGGGCTCGGTAATCAACTGGTTAATGCAGTTGCGCAGATCGCCCCAGGCGATACCGCCTTCAGCCCGACGGATGCGGCCGGTGGAGCCACCGTTATCAGTGGTGGTAACGATGCCGGTCAGGCGCGAACCCAGTGGTGACAAGGCCGACATCACGCGACCTAATCCATGTCCGCCGCCCAGTGCCACGACGCGATCCAGGTCCGCCAGTGTTCGATTCATATTTCTCCTTTTTCGCGTCTGCAGAGGCGTGAAACGCGCAGGGTGCAGACGAGGATGATGTGTGTCAGTTTATGACCGGCAGTTTACCGTATCCCGGGCGCGAAATACGGTGAAAGTTAACGTTACTGCGCACACAGAGTAAAAGCCGTGGATGGCGCATTTACCCTAATCGCGCTACCATCTGTATACCGCGTTAATCAGCCGGTTAACGTACACTCAAGCCTGAATGCCTACGTCTGCGGATAGGGGATTCAGGCCGTAGCCTCCGCGCTGCCAGGGTGCAGGAAGAAATGACTGCATCTCCCGAATTGGAAAGGTGTTCTCTGGTGTCACAATTTACTGATGCATTTGCGCGTAAGTTTTATTACTTGCGCCTCTCGGTCACGGATGTCTGTAATTTCCGTTGTACCTATTGCCTGCCGGAGGGTTATCAGCCAAACGGTATCCGCAATAAAAGCTTTCTCTCACTGGATGAAATTCGCCGTGTCACGCGCGCCTTTGCGGCGGCGGGCACTGAAAAAGTGCGTCTGACCGGCGGTGAGCCCTCTTTACGTCGTGATTTCACCGACATTATCGCCGCGGTTAACGAAAATGCTGCGATTCGCCAGATTGCGGTCACCACCAACGGCTACCGACTGGCGCGCGATGTTAAGCAGTGGCGCGACGCGGGACTGACCGCGCTGAACGTCAGCGTGGACAGCCTTGATGCACGTCAGTTTCATGCGATTACCGGTCAGGACAAGTTCCACCAGGTGATGGCCGGGATTGACGCGGCTTTTGAGGCGGGTTTTAGCCAGGTCAAAGTCAACAGCGTGCTGATGCGCGATGTCAACAGCCACCATCTGGCGACCTTTCTTGACTGGATCCGTACGCGTCCCATCCAGCTGCGTTTTATCGAACTGATGGAAACCGGCGAGGGCGGTGCGCTGTTTCGCCAGCAGCATGTCTCGGGCGAGGTTATCCGCGATCAGCTGATTGCTCAGGGCTGGCAGCGTCGTATCAGCGGCCGCAGTGATGGCCCAGCCCAGGTGTTTTATCATCCGGATTACGTCGGTGAAATCGGGCTGATCATGCCGTATTCCAAAGATTTCTGCGCCAGCTGCAACCGTCTGCGGGTTTCCGCACAGGGAAATTTGCATCTCTGCCTGTTTGGCGATGGCGGGATTCCTTTACGCGATCTGCTGGCCTCTGACGACCAGCAAGATGACCTTCAGGCACGCATTGCCAGCAGCCTGGGCCAGAAGAAGCAGACGCATTTCCTGTTACAGGGAAATACCGGTATTACACAAAATCTTTCTTATATTGGCGGTTAACTGCAGGAGCAGACATGGGCAAATCAGCCAGCACGTTTCAACCGTTACAGCTCGCTATGCTGACGGTCTCTGACAGCCGTGATGCCAGCAGCGATACCTCCGGCGATTATCTGCGTGAAGCGGCAGCCGAGGCGGGCCACAGCGTGATCGATCACGCCATTGTTCCCGACAATGTTTACCGTATTCGCGCGATTGTGTCGCGCTGGATCGCCAGTGAAGATGTCCAGGTGGTCATTATTAATGGCGGCACCGGCTTCAATGCGAAAAACAGCACGCCTGAGGCGCTGCTGCCGTTGTTCGATCGGGAGATTGACGGCTTTGGCGAGCTGTTCCGCATGGTGTCTTACGAAGACATTGGCGGCTCGACATTGCAGTCCCGTGCGGTGGCCGGTCTGGCTAACCAGACGTTGATCTTTGCGGTCCCGGGCTCAACGTCAGCCTGTACCACCGCGTGGGAACGCATCATCGCTGACCAACTGGATGCGCGTACGCGTCCCTGCAATTTTGTCACTCATTTAAAGAAGCTTTAAGCATGTCACAACTTACCCACATCAACGCCGCGGGCGAAGCCCATATGGTGGACGTTTCCACCAAAGACGACACGGTACGCGAAGCGCAGGCCGACGTGCTGGTACTGATGAAGCCAGAAACGTTACAGATGATTATGGAAGGCCGTCACCATAAAGGTGATGTGTTCGCCACAGCGCGCATTGCCGGTATTCAGGCGGCAAAACGCACCTGGGAACTGATCCCACTCTGTCATCCGCTTATGCTGAGCAAAGTGGAGATCAACCTGGTCGCGGAACCCGAATTGAACCGGGTTCGCATCACCTCGCTGTGTCGGCTGACGGGGAAAACCGGGGTAGAAATGGAAGCCCTGACGGCGGCTTCCGTGGCGGCGCTGACCATCTATGACATGTGCAAAGCCGTCCAGAAAGATATCGTGATTGATCGGCTGCGCCTGCTGCATAAAAGCGGCGGCAAAAGCGGCGATTTTCAGGCGGCAGCCCATGATTAAGGTGCTGTTTTTTGCGCAGGTGCGGGAGCTGGTGGGCACGGACTCGCTGACGCTGGCCGCCGACTATCCCGACGTCGCGGCGCTGCGGACAGCGTTGTCTCAGCAGGGCGAACGCTGGGCGCTGGCGCTCGACAGCGAACGATTACTGGCGGCGGTTAACCAGACACTACGCCCCATGACGCACCCTTTACGGGACGGCGATGAAGTCGCCTTTTTCCCACCCGTTACCGGAGGATAAATGGACACGCAAATTCGGGTCGGTCCCGCGCCCTTTGCGATGGCGCAGGAATACCAGTGGCTGGCAGGGTGCAACGAAGACGGCGCGGTTGTCACGTTCACGGGCAAAGTGCGCAATCACAACCTGGGCGATGATGTTGCGGCCCTGACGCTGGAACATTATCCCGGTATGACCGAGAAGGCGCTGCAGGAAATTACTGACGAGGCGCGCCAGCGCTGGCCGCTTCAGCGCGTCTCTGTCATCCACCGCATTGGTGAACTGTTTCCCGGCGATGAGATTGTCTTTGTCGGCGTCACCAGTGCGCACCGCAGCAGCGCCTTTGCCGCTGCGGAATTCATCATGGATTACCTGAAAACCCGCGCCCCGTTCTGGAAACGGGAAACCACCGGGCAGGGCGATCGCTGGGTCGATGCACGCAGCAGCGATCACGAGGCTGCGCAGCGCTGGGATTAAGGCGTACCACGCTGTTCGGCGGGAGCAAACTGCGTGTTGCCGTGCGCGTGTTCACCGCCGCCTTGTCCTCGCCGAAGCTGAATAACGTCACCGTCCTGCCAGGCATTGGCGCCGGGCACTACGGGATGTGCGACGATATCCGCCCGTTCAGCACGAATTTTTTGACTGTCGATGTCAAAACGGCGGTCGCGATCGGCCAGCAAGCGCGCATCCATTTGCCCGTCGGCGGTAAAGCCCATCATCAGCGCCGGAATGCCAATGGGCAGTTGCTTGTCGCGGTCGGTGTGCCAGGTATGCCAGGTTTTCCCGTACGTGTTGACGATGCGCGTCATCAGCGCTTTTTCTGCGACGGCCGGCAGGCCGGGCGCGACCAGTGAACCGGATTTCACCTCGTACTGATGACTGTGCCACAGTTTTTTCTCTTCGGCGGGCAGGGTGCGGTACAGGCGCTCACTGATAATATATTCCACGCCCATCAGGCGCGCATCGCGCGTATTACCGTCATAAATCACCGCCTGCATCACATCATCATTCAGGACCGTCACATAGTGATGGGCTTCCATCTGGCCGTTCTTGTCGCCGTTATAGAAATGAAAACCATCCAGATAGGCATTGATCGCATCAATGGGCGGGCGGGACTGCAGCACGGCCGCGCCGCTGTCCAGCGCTTTTAGCGTCGGTGAAGTGGGAGCGCCCGGCGAACTGACCTGAGCCGGTGTGTTATTGCCGCCGCAGCCGGCCAGCAGCAGGCTCAGTGCGATAAGTGTCCAGCGTTTTGACATAAAACATCCCTTTTTCGTGAAAAGAGATAACCTTAGTTCATATAATCGCATCTGCCCTGCGAAGCGGCGCAGTGTTAAGCTACTCTTTTTGCCTCAGAGGACAGGTATGTCATTCATTTCATTCCCCAAACGCCTGACGTTGCTCGCTATCCTGATACTGGCGGGCTGTAGCAGCAAAAAAACACCAGAAGCGCCCGCCAGGCAACCTGAGGATGTCAAAGCGCAGATTCAGCGCCTGCTGCCCGCCGGTGTCAGCGATAAATCAGGCTGGGCTGACGATATCTATACGTCGTTCCGTACCCAGGGTCTGGCCGCCAGCGACAGTAATTTGTGCGCGGTTATTGCGGTGGCGGGTCAGGAGTCAGGATTTGACGCCAACGGCACCGTACCCGGTATGGCAAAAATCGCCTGGGAGGAGATCGACCGCCGGGCGGCGAAGGTGCATGTTCCGGCGTTTTTAGTGCGCACCGCGCTGTTAATCAAGTCCAGTAATGGCGAAAGCTACGCTGCGCGGCTGGATAAGGCGAAAAGTGAAAAAGATCTGAGCGCCATTTTCGACGACTTTATTGAGATGGTGCCCATGGGGCAGAAGCTGTTTGGCAACCTCAACCCTGTTCATACCGGCGGACCGATGCAGGTGAGTATTGCGTTTGCAGAATCCCATGCCAAAGGCTATCCATGGCCGGTTGACGGTTCCATTCGCCGTGAAGTTTTCACGCGTCATGGCGGCGTCTATTTCGGCACAATGCACCTGCTGGGCTATCCGGCTGACTACAGCAAGCCGCTTTACCGGTTCGCGGACTACAATGCGGGCTGGTACGCCAGCCGCAATGCGGCGTTCCAGGCGGCGGTAGCCCGCGCGACAGGGATGAAGCTGGCGCTGGATGGCGATCTGATTCAGTATGGTTCAGACACGCCAGGATCGACGGAGCTGGCGGTGCGGACGCTGGCGAAACGCATTGATATGAGCAACCGCGAAATCCGCCACGATCTGGAGCGGGGCGAAAAGGCGGACTTCAGCGACAGCGATCTGTGGAAGCAGGTTTTTACGCTGGCAGACAAGATGGCCGGAAAGCCTTTGCCACGGGAAATGTTGCCGGGCATCAGACTTGAAAGTCCTAAAATTACCCGCAATTTAACCACGGCATGGTTTGCTCAACGCGTCGACAGTCGTTATCAGCAGTGCCTGTCACGTCGATAAGTACGGCGTTGTGGCACAGTTGAACAGAGCTGTGCCACACTTACTCAGACAGCCCGTTTTGGGGCACAACACATTTGTTTAACAAGAGGTGCATCATGGACCGATATCCACAGAATGATTCAATAGTTCAGCCTGCATCTCGTGGGTTGCAGGCTTATATGGCACAGGTTTATGGCTGGATGACCTGTGGTTTGTTACTCACTGCCTTCGTCTCCTGGTTTGCCGCGCGCACACCGGCGGTGATGGAGCTGGTGTTTGCAAATCGCATCACCTTCTTCGGCCTGATCATTGTGCAACTGGCGCTGGTGTTCTTCCTCTCAGGTATGGTGCATCGCCTGAGCGGGGCCGTGGCGACGGGGTTATTCATGCTCTATTCGGCCCTAACCGGGCTGACCATGGCCAGTATCTTTCTGGTGTACACCTATTCGTCCATTGCCAGCACGTTCTTCGTCACGGCCGGGATGTTTGGTGCCATGACGTTCTACGGCTACACCACAAAACGTGATTTAAGCCGCCTGGGCAGTCTGCTGTTTATGGCGCTGATTGGTATTCTGCTGGCCTCGCTGGTGAACTTCTGGCTGAAAAGCCCGGCATTGATGTGGGCCATTACCTACATCGGTGTGGTGGTGTTTGTCGGTCTGACCGCGTATGACACGCAGAAACTGAAAAATATCGGTGAGCAGATTGATGCGCGTGACACGGAAAACCTGCGCCGCTACTCAATTTTGGGCGCGCTGACGCTCTATCTTGATTTCATCAACCTGTTCCTGATGCTGCTGCGTATTTTTGGCAACCGCCGTTAAAAAACAGGCTGCTCTGGTGAACCAGAGCAGCCGTTTACTACGATTTTTGTAGCTTCTGCTCGTTCTTATGGCGCATATGTTTCGCGCGGCTCTCCAGCCCCAGATACAGCACCAGTGCCAGGAGCAACGGCAAAATGAAGTACAGCACGCGGTAAGCCAGCAGCGCGGCGATGATGGTCCCGTGTGAAAGGTTCTCGCCGCCCAGCAGCGCCACGAATACCGCTTCAAGCACCCCAATCCCCGCCGGAATATGAATAATTACGCCTGCGATACTACTGATTAACAGTACGCCCAGCACCATGGGATAACCGGCATCCCGGCCCAGCAGCAGCCAGATAATCGTGCCCATAACCAGCCAGTTGGCGCAGGAGACGGCAAACTGAAACAGCGCCATGCGCAGGGAAGGCAACTGCAGGGTTTGCCCTTTCACTTTCCAGCGACGACGTTTAGAAAACGCGCAGGCCCAGAGATAAAACACAACGAGCACCAGCAGGGCGGCACCAATAAGCCGTAGTGTGGTTTCGCCGATAAACCAGCCGCCGGGAATCGGAACCAGGCCTGCACTGAAGATCACGCCCGCCAGCAAGATGTAGCCCAGCCAGTTAGTGGCGATGCTGAGGGAGAAAATGCGCGTAATCGTCGCACTGTCCAGGCCGAGCCGCGAATAGAGCCGGTAGCGCATAGCGACACCGCCAACCCAGGTACTCAGCGTCAGATTAAAGGCGTAGCAGATAAATGACACCAGCATCACCTGACGTTTGGCCAGCTTATGACCACAGTAGGCCCGACCAATCAGGTCGTAGCAGCCGTAAACCAGATAACTGACGATAACCAGTGCCGCCGCGGTCAGCACCACAAAGCGGTTGTAGTTAACAATGACCTTATAGACGTCATCCCAGTTCACTTTGCGTGCATAGATCACCAGCAGCACAATGACGGCGACGAAGAAGAGCCCGGTCAGGATTTTTTTTGCCAGTTTCCAGCGTGGGTGCGTGTTTGCCATCAGGAATTGGCTCCTTCATTGTTGGCTTCGACGCGATCTTGCGTCTCCATTTCGGGCTGAACCGGCGGATCCACCTGAGCCAGCTTTGGCGTATGCGCCGGTAACCAGCCGGCGATAGCCGGGAAGTGACGCAGAAAGTGGAACACGACAACGCCTTTCGTCAGCTGCCACCAGGTGCGTGGTGGCAACTTATCCTCTTCGACGCGCTGACAGTCTTCAGCCAGTAAATGCTCAAGATTATCGCGTAATGTCTGGTTAAAGTTGCGATCGTGAATGATCAGGTTGGCTTCAAGATTGAGGGACAAACTCAAGGGATCGAGATTGCTTGAGCCAACGGTAGCCCACTGCTGATCTTTCACCGCCACTTTGCCATGCAGCGGTCGGCGGCAATATTCATAGACTTCCACGCCCGCATCCACCAGATAGTTATAAAGCAGCTCAGCGCCCACTTTCACAATCGGCATATCCGGCTCACCCTGCACAATCAGTCGCACGCGTACGCCGCGCTGTGCCGCATTGCGCATCTCCTTAAGCAAACGGTAGCCAGGGAAAAAGTAGGCGTTGGCGATAATGACGTCCTGTTTGGCGGTGCGCAGCATGTCCAGATAATGCTGCTCAATATCATCCCGGTGCTGATCGTTGTCGCGATAGACAAACAGGACCTGCGCGTCGCCGGGCAGGGTGTTTTTGGCCGGACGATGTGAACGCTGTCCCCACCAGCGGCGAGTGGTGGCCTGACTGCCAATCGCCTCTTGCAGGTAGCGGGTAATGTCGGCGACCACCGGACCTTTGACCTCCACGGTATAATCCTGTTTGGCTTCCGGGCCAAAATCCGTGTAGTGCTCGGCGGAAAAGTTGATGCCGCCGACAAAGGCGATAACGCCGTCCACGACCACAGTTTTACGGTGCAGACGGCGAAAGACGTTAGTTCGCATGCCCATGATCAGCGGACGCGGATCGTAATAGATAAAGCGCACGCCCGCCTGCGTCAGACTGTTGACATAACTCTGGGACAGCTCGGAGGAGCCGTAGCCATCGACCATCATTTCGACCTTGACGCCGCGCTGCGCCGCCGCCAGCAGCACCTTGTGCAGGGCGTTGCCCACATCGTCTTCGAACAGGATAAAGGTTTCCAGCAGTACGCTGTGTTCGGCACGTGCAATCGCGCCAAACACCCGGGGGAAAAATGCGTCCCCGTTTTCCAGCAGGCGCAGTTTGTTGCCGTCTTGCCACTCAAAATTCATAGATGGATCTCCACCGCCAGCGGCGCGTGATCGGAAAGGTGTGACCAGGGTTTACGCGGCAATGCCCAGGGTTGACTGATCGTCGCATTGCGCACGTAAATACGATCCAGTCGCAGAAGGGGAAAGCGTGCCGGAAACGTCCGCGCAGGTCGTCCGCTTTTCAGGCTAAAGACCTCTTTTAGTCCCGCCCCTTTTTGCAGTATGTTGTTGGCTCGCCCCTGCCAGTCGTTAAAGTCACCGGCGACGACGACAGGTGCGTCAGCGGGTAACGCCATCACCATGTCGTTTAACATCGCCAACTGGGCACGACGGTGCGCCTCTTTCAGCCCCAGGTGCACACAGATGACATGCAGCGTGCCCCGGCCATCGGGCAGGGTAAGCTGGCAATGCAACATGCCGCGATTTTCGCTCCCGGCAATTGAAACATCGCGATTGTCGTACTCAGCAATGGGAAAACGCGACAGCACGGCGTTGCCATGATGTCCTTCCGGGTAAACCGCATTGCGCCCATAGGCAAAATCGTTCCACATCGTGTCGGCCAGAAACTCGTAGTGGGAGGTATCAGGCCAGTTTTCATGTTGCAGAGGGTGAATGTCATGGGTTCCCATCACCTCTTGCAAAAAAACGATATCTGCTGACGTTGCGCGCACTGCTTCACGCAATTCGGGCAAGATGAAGCGTCGGTTAAACGGGGAAAAACCTTTATGGGTATTAATCGTCAGGACTTTAAATGAAAATCCTTGCTTGATTTGTGGCATACTCGCGACGCGCTCCTTTTCATCTTCATCAACAACAAAGTGTAGTCTTTGTCACAAATGGAGGGTGAAGAAGAGGAATAATTAGGGCGTTATCTGAAATTTGCTTTACATTGAGAAACCGTCCCTGGCCGGTTACGGTTGCATATGTGCAACGTGCCAGGTCTGCAGGAGAGAGAAATGAAATTGTCGAATCGCTTTCAAATTATTACCGGTCAAACCTGGGCCCACATCGCGATGCACCTGCTGGTGATTGCCGCACTGGTCTGGGGCTGGAAACATAAAGCACTGGTCGAAGTGTGCAGTACCCTGGTGGTGGCTTATGCAGCGGTGTTTATCGCCATGCTGATCACGCAGCGTAGTGCCCGTTTACGTACCCTGGGTGATTACCTGGAAGAAGCGACCACCACGTACTATTTCGGTGCCGCGATGATGACGCTGTTCCTGGTGTCGCGCATTTTCCACAACAACTTACTGTTAGCCAGCCTTGGCGTGGTGATGTTGTTGGGGCCCGCGCTGGTGTCGTTGCTGGCGAAAGAGCCGGCAGGACGCATTGAGAAAAAACGCAGCTGAATCAGGCTGTCGCGCTAAAAAAGCCACCGCAAGGTGGCTTTTGTCGTTGGGAGATATGTAATCAATTGTGAGCTATCTCGCACAGGGGCGGTAAAGCTGTTACACTCCGCCGCTTATGCATCGTAGTTTGCACCCTTTTCACGCGTCAGCCTCAGCTGGCGTCACTATCCCTCTGAAAACTACACCGCCAAACGCGGTCAGAGTGGACCGGAGTAATACTCGTCATGTCTTTTGACTCTCTCGGCCTGAGTGCCGATATTCTGCGTGCGGTAGCTGAGCAGGGCTACAGCGAACCGACGCCTGTTCAGCGCCAGGCGATTCCTGTTGTGCTGTCCGGCCGCGATCTGCTGGCAAGCGCGCAGACCGGCACCGGCAAAACCGCCGGGTTTACCTTACCTTTATTACAGAAACTGTCCGCGAATACCGGAACAGTGCGCGGCCGTCGTCCGGTGCGCGCGCTGATTCTGACACCGACCCGTGAACTGGCCGCTCAGGTCGGTGAAAACGTCAGCGACTACAGCAAATATCTTCCGCTGCGTTCGCTGGTGGTGTTTGGCGGCGTCAGCATCAACCCGCAGATGATGAAGCTGCGCGGCGGCGTCGATATTCTGGTGGCCACGCCGGGCCGTCTACTGGATCTGGCTCATCAAAACGCCGTTGACCTGTCTCAGGTTGAAGTGCTGGTACTGGATGAAGCGGATCGCATGCTCGATATGGGCTTTATCCACGATATCCGCCGCGTACTGGCCAAACTGCCAGCTAAACGTCAGAACCTGCTGTTCTCGGCGACGTTCTCAGATGAGATCAAAACCCTGGCAGAAAAACTGCTGCACAACCCGGAGCAGGTTGAAGTCGCGCGCCGCAATACCGCGTCTGAGCAGGTTTCTCAGCAGGTGCATTTTGTTGACAAAAAGCGCAAGCGGGAACTGCTGTCTCAGCTGATTGGCGAAGGTAACTGGCAGCAGGTGCTGGTCTTTACCCGCACCAAGCACGGTGCCAATCACCTTGCCGAACAACTGGGCAAAGACGGCATTACGGCCGCCGCCATCCACGGTAACAAGAGTCAGGGCGCACGTACCCGTGCACTGGCCGACTTCAAATCCGGCGCGATTCGTGTGCTGGTTGCGACGGATATCGCGGCCCGCGGTCTGGATATTGAAGAACTGCCGCACGTCGTGAACTATGAATTGCCAAACGTGCCTGAAGACTACGTACACCGCATTGGGCGTACCGGTCGTGCCGCCGCAACGGGTGCGGCGCTGTCGCTGGTTTGCGTCGACGAACACAAACTGTTGCGTGATATTGAGCGCTTGCTGAAGCGTGAAATTCCACGACTGGCTGTGCCGGGCTATGAGCCGGATCCCAGCATCAAAGCGGAACCGATTGTGAACGGCCGCCAGTCACCGTCTTCACGCGGCCGCGGTCGGGGGCAGGGCGGACAAGGTGCCGGCGCGGCGCGTCCTCAAGGGGACAAGCGTGCGCAGCCGCGTCGTCAGGGACCCGCAGCGGGCCAGTCTGATAAGCCTGCGTCTCGTCCACGTCGGCCCGCGCCTAAACGCAGCGGAAACGTCTGATCATGCGGGTTTTACTGGCACCCATGGAGGGCGTACTGGATTCTCTGGTGCGCCAGCTGTTGACGGACGTCAACGACTACGATTTGTGCATCACGGAATTTTTGCGCGTCGTCGACCAACTGCTGCCGGTAAAATCCTTTTATCGCCTTTGTCCCGAACTGCATCATGCCAGCCGGACGCCGTCGGGTACGCTGGTTCGTCTGCAACTGCTGGGGCAGCATCCCGAGTGGCTGGCGGAAAACGCGGCCCGCGCGGTTGAGCTGGGCTCGTGGGGCGTGGATCTGAACTGCGGTTGCCCGTCGAAGCTGGTCAACGGCAGCGGCGGTGGGGCGACGCTGTTAAAAGATCCCGACTTAATCTACCGCGCGGCCAAAGCCATGCGGGCAGCCGTACCTGACTCCTTGCCCGTTACGGTTAAGGTGCGCCTGGGCTGGGATTCCAGCGCCCGCAGCATGGAAATTGCGGATGCGGTAGCGCAGGCCGGTGCCAGCGAACTGGTCGTGCACGGCCGTACCAAAGAAGACGGCTACCGTGCTGAGGCTATTAACTGGCAGGCGATTGGCGAGATTCGTCGGCGACTGTCTATTCCGGTTATCGCGAATGGCGAAATCTGGGACTGGCAAAGCGCCCAGGATTGTCTGCGAATCACAGGCTGTGATGCGGTGATGATTGGGCGTGGTGCGCTTAACGTGCCTAACCTGAGCCGGGTCGTCAAATACAATGATGCGCCCATGGCCTGGCCGGAGGTGGTGGTGCTCCTGCAACAATATACCCGGCTTGAAAAACAGGGTGATACGGGCATGTACCATGTTGCACGTATCAAACAGTGGCTGGGCTATTTGCGTAAAGCCTACGTCGAAGCGGGTGAGCTGTTCGCTGAGATTCGCGCCTTAAAAACCTCAGCCGATATTGCTACGGCGATTGACCGCTATGCGGCATTACAGCGGCAGACCTGTCAGTTCTCTTCAGCCTCACCGGAAGTGAGAGCGGGACAGCGCGGCGCTTAGCCGCGCACGCGATCAATACTTTTCTGGCACGATCATATTTTCCGGCACCTCGTTGCGGTGGTAGTCCTGTGAGCGTTCACGCGGCGGCAGAATGATTTCGTCGTGTGGGGCGGCTTCATAAGGCACCTGCTGCAAAAGGTGGCTGATGCAGTTAAGGCGCGCCCGTTTCTTGTCTACGCCCTGAACAACCCACCAGGGGGCTTCCTGAATATGGGTGCGGCTCAGCATCTCTTCTTTTGCTTCCGTGTAATCTTCCCAACGGCGGCGGCTTTCCAGATCCATTGGGCTGAGCTTCCACTGCTTGAGGGGATCGTGGATACGGCTCATGAAGCGCAGCTCCTGCTCCTCGTCCGTGATCGAAAACCAGTACTTAATGATTTGAATCCCGCTGCGGGTCAGCATTTTTTCAAACTCGGGCACGCTGCGATAAAACTCCGCCACGTCGGCATCACTGCAAAATCCCATGACGCGCTCCACGCCTGCCCGGTTGTACCAGCTGCGGTCAAACAGCACCATCTCGCCCGCGGCGGGCAGATGCGCGATATAACGCTGAAAGTACCACTGGGTTTTTTCACGATCGTTGGGCGCGGGCAGCGCAGCCACCCGGCAGGTGCGCGGATTAAGGCGTTGCGTAATGCGCTTAATCACGCCTCCTTTACCGGCCGCATCGCGGCCCTCAAACAGAATGACCAGCCGATGGCCGGTGCGCATTATCCAGTCCTGTAGCTTCACCAGCTCGCCCTGCAACTGCAGCAGCTCGCGAAAATAACGACGGCGCCAGGCTTTTTCATCGCTGCCCGTGGGCGCGGCCTCGCTAAAGCGCAGATCGTCCAGCTCCAGCTCCAGCTCTTCGTCGTAGCTGTCATAGAACTCCTGCATTAAACGCTGATTAAAAGCGTCGCGATTGAAACTGTTGTCGTGTGTTGCCATGACAATTCACCTGGTCAGATATGAATGAACAGCCCGTAGAGCAGGGCAGAAAGTAAAATCGAGACCGGCAGCGTCAATATCCAGGCGACGGCAAGATTGCGCAGGGTGGACATCTGCAGGCCAGAGCGGTTCGCCGCCATGGTGCCCGCCACGCCTGATGAGAGCACATGCGTCGTGGAGACCGGCAGACCAAAGGCATCGGCCGCGCCGATGGTCGCCATCGCCACCAGTTCGGCGCTGGCCCCTTGCGCATAGGTCAGATGGGTTTTGCCGATGCGCTCACCCACGGTGACCACAATACGTCGCCAGCCCACCATGGTGCCCAGCCCCAACGCGATTGCCACCACCACCTTCACCCACATCGGAATAAAGCGTGTGGCGCTGTCCAGCTCTGTTTTCACCGCCTTCAGGTTACGTGCCGTCTCATCGGGGAGCGAGACATGGGCGGTTTGCAGGTGCTTGATCGATTCTGCGGCCAGGTACATTTGATTGCGGGTGTTGGTCACGGACTGGGCCGGAATATTGTCCATCGAGCCGTAGCGGCGAATCTGGTCGCTGATATCCCGTAACGTCATGCCAAGCGCGGGCAAGACGTTCGGATTGACCGTGTCAGTGCTGACAAAGGCCGTCAACACATTGCGTGAATCCGGGGCGGGCGTGGCGGCCGGTTGAATATGCAGTAACTGGCGCGCCGTCACGTCACTCAGTGCGGCAACGCGCGGGATTTGCTCGGGCGGAAGTGAACGGTTCAGTGCATAGGCGATGGGCATGGTGCCGACCAGGATCAGCATGATGAGTCCCATCCCTTTCTGCCCGTCATTCGACCCGTGAGCAAAGGAGACGCCGGTGCAGGTCAGAATCAGCAGGCCACGAATCCAGACCGGCGGCGGCTCGTTGCTGTGCGGGGCTTTGTACAACTGGCGGTTACGAATCAACAGCTTCATGGCCCACAGCAGCAGGGCGGCGCAGACGAAGCCCACGACGGGCGAGAGCAGTAAGGCATAGCCGACCTTCAGCGCCTGATCCCAGTCAACGCCACTCAGGCCACTGCGACCATGCAGCATCGCATTCGCCACACCCACGCCAATAATCGAGCCAATTAAAGTATGTGACGACGACGAGGGCAGGCCAAAGTACCAGGTGCCCAGATTCCAGATAATCGCCGAGAACAGCAGGGCGTAAATCATGGCAAAGCCGTTGCCGCTGCTGGCCTGCAGGATGAGTTCGACGGGCAGAAGCGAAATAATGCCAAACGCGACCACGCCGCTGGAAAGCATCACGCCAAGAAAGTTGCACAGCCCTGACCAGACGACGGCCGCACCGGGCGTCAGCGAATGCGTGTAGATCACCGTAGCGACCGCGTTGGCGGTATCGTGAAACCCGTTAACGAATTCAAAGCCCAGCGCAATCAGCAGCGCCAGGCCGAGCAGAAAGAAAGGCACATAACTGGTGACGGGCGTGTTAGTTTTTTCCACATCGTGAAACAGATTAAATCCGGCAAAGGCCAGACCGGCTATTAACAGGACATAAAAAGCCGTTTTGGTTGCGCGGCTGCCTTTGCCGTTGAAATCGGGACGTCCCTGCGTCGTGCCTGAAGAGGATAAACTGTTTTCGCTCATGCCGTACCTCTTAGCGGATGCAGATGCGGAGTTACATCTGGTTAACGCTGTGTGATACCCGCTTTTTATGACAAAAAAATGATCCAGGCGGCACAGGTCATTTTGCTGTAACAAAACTTCAGCAGGCTGTGGATCTTAATTGATGATGCTGACAGGATTGCCATGGCGACAGACGTTGTTCTCACCCCACAAAAACGTGATTTTGATGATGATGTGGCCGGACTCATCCATGGTTATCGCTTTTCTCCTGATGCCCTCCCTCAACGCCTGAATGCCCGTGAAGCGGTAAAACTCGGTGAACACCCTCCTGAAGAAGGCTTTCTCTGGTTACATATCAATCTGAATCACGCGCGGGCACAGCACTGGGTGCAGGGCCACTTTCAGGTTGATGATGATTTTTTTGACGAGATCCATTCCGCCTCGCCGCGCACCCGGTTAGCGGAACAAAGCAATGCCCTGCTGGCGGTACTGAACGACGTCACGCTGAGCCAGGAAAATCGCAGTACGCAAAATGCGACCCTGTGGATCTGGTGCCGTCATAATCTGGTCGTGAGCGCACGTTATCGCTCGTCAGTGATGATCGAAAAGATGCAGCAGGGGCTGGCGAAGCATAATTTTCCCAGTGCGGAGGCCCTGTTACTTTACCTGCTCGGTGAACAGGAGTTGCAGCTGGAACTGGTGGTGCGTCGCATCAGCCAGGTAGTCGATAACATTGAAGAGCGTTTATTAAGTCCGGCAATCAAGGCCAACCGCAGTGAGCTGGGGCATTACCGGCGCATGCTGCTGCGTATTCAGCGCCTGCTGGCACCCGAACCGGCGGCGCTGTTCCGGTTGCTTAACCGCCCACCCGCCTGGCTCAACCGCGACACGCTCCGCGAGCTGCGGGCGTTCACGGAAGAATTTAGCGTGGTGCTGAACGACCTGGCCAGCCTGATGGAGCGCATCCGTCTGCTGCAGGAGGAAATTGCAGCACGGTTGATGGAGCAGAGCAACCGGACACTTTATCTGCTGACCGTGATTACGGTGCTTGCGCTGCCGATTAACATTGTGGCGGGATTTTTTGGCATGAACGTGGGCGGCATTCCGCTGGCGTCGAACCCGCACGGGTTTTTACTGCTGGTTCTGATCGTCCTGGCCTTCACGCTGCTGGCCGGCTGGCTGAGTTTTCGCCGTCCGTCCAGATAGTGGTGTTGACAGTGGAGCCCGTGACCAATAAAAAAGCCAGCGTGGCTATCGCCAACGCTGGCTTTTCACTGACCTGACGACCGGGCCTGAATGGCTGGCCCGTAACAGGCGAATGTTACTGCGCCGGCTGTGGCTGGGCAGGTTGCGACTGCTGTGGTTGCTCTGGCTGCGGCTGCGAAGGCTGCACAGGTTGAGCCTGTTGCGGCGAGGGCTCTGACTGGACCGCGACCGGGTTAGCAGGCTGCGACATCACTGGCGTCATGGGCTCTTCTT
Source organism: Pantoea sp. CS_6 (assembly GCF_041954745.1). NCBI lineage: Bacteria > Pseudomonadati > Pseudomonadota > Gammaproteobacteria > Enterobacterales > Erwiniaceae > Pantoea > Pantoea sp. CS_6. Next base: position 227,254 of record NZ_JAVAYG010000003.1, on the reverse strand, counting down.
TCGGCTCAGCATCTTCACCTTCGTTGAAGGGAACAGGCGCAGGGGCCACGCTGTTTTCTGGCGCATTAACCTGTACAGGCATACCAGAGCGGTTCTGGATGGCCTTATCAACCTGAGACTGATTCACGCTACCGTCTACCAGTACTTTGCCAACCGCCTGAGTCAGCGTAATCGGCACCAGTTCACGAGAGTTAAACTGCTCTTCCGTGGTTGACAGCGGATTATGCACTTCCATCCAGCGTGAACCGTCTGGCTCAACAGACGCTTTCACCGGCTGGTTGATAAACTGCACGCGCGTGCCAACTGGCACGTGATCGAACAGCCATTTGATATCATCGGCACGCAGGCGGACACAGCCGTGGCTGACGCGCAGGCCGATACCAAAGTTGGCGTTGGTGCCGTGAATGGCGTACAGACGCCCAATGTAGAGCGCATACAGCCCCATTGGGTTATCCGGGCCTGCCGGGAACACAGCCGGCAGATTTTCGCCACGTGATGCATATTCAGCGTGCATCGCTTTGGTGGGCGTCCAGGTCGGGCCATCTTTTTTACGTTGGACGGTTGTGGTCCAGTTCAGCGGCGTATCTTTACCCAGCTCACCAATACCGATAGGCAGAACGACTACGGTTTTCGTGCCTTTCGGGTAGTAATAAAGACGCATTTCAGCACTGTTAATCACGATGCCTTCACGCGGGGCGTCAGGCAGGAGTAACTGCTGAGGGATAATCAGTTTGCTGCCAGGCTTAGGCAGATAAACGTCAACACCCGGATTGGCTTCCAGCATATTGCTGAGGCCCATCTGGAACTGTGCTGCAAAAGCTTCCAGAGGCAGTTTACTGTCCTGAGGAATCGTAATCTCAATGTTTTGCCCGGTCAGACGGCTGTTCGCCGGCGGTAAGGGATAAACAACCGCAAGGGCTGACTGACTGAATGCCGCCAAAGCCAATGCAAGTGAAGCGAACGCGCGAATGCTTTTTTTCATATTTTACAAGTCTTTATCGCCATGTTTCAGGCTTGTCAATGTATCGAACCCATGCTGGTCACTATGACCTGCTGCGCATTATATGTTCATTAAACTGATGTTGTGAATCAGGATTTTTACCGCATCGAAATACTTTACCTGACTTACCTGCGTTATCCGCCTTTGTTCATTAACATTTTGGGCGAAAACCGCCCTCTACGGCTGCCATAACGTGACATCTCCGTTTAGCTTGCGGTTCAGGAAAAAGGCGGCGCTAATCAGGGCGAGATGCGTCAGCGCCTGCGGCATATTGCCTAGTGCCTGGCCGTGGCTGTCGAACTCTTCGGCATATAACCCCAACGGATTAGCGTAGCTCAGTAATTTCTCGAACTCAAAATGGGCTTCGCGTACGCGTCCGGCACGTGCCAGACATTCGACGTACCAGAACGAGCAGGCACCAAATGAACCTTCTCCGCCGGTGAGCCCGTCCGCCGGGGTTTCATGGATGTTATAGCGGCGCACCATCCCATCGCTGACCAGATTCGCCTTGATGGCATCCAGCGTGGCAATCCAGTCAGGATCGGTTGCGCCGACAAAACGCACCAGCGGCATCAGCAGCATGGAGGCATCCAGGTAGTCGCCATGGCGGGTCGAAACAAAATGGCCGCGTTCGCTGTTCCAGAAGTTTTTCCAGATATCATCGCGAATCTTGCGCCGGATACGGTCCCACCGTTCATAAGGCATTGGCAGGGAACGTTTCATGCCAAGACGCAGCCCGCGATCCATGGCCACCCAGCACATCAAACGGGAGTGCAGGAAGTGCTCCGGTTCACCGCGCATTTCCCAGATGCCCGCATCCGGCTGATGCCAGTTATCACAGAGCCAATCCAGCATCTCTGAGACATGGTTCCAGCCCCGTTGAGAGATGGCTTCACCATATTTATTGGCAAGGTAAATGGCGTCCATCAGTTCGCCATAGATATCCAGTTGTTTCTGTTGCCAGGCATCGTTGCCTATCCTGACCGGGCAGGAATCGGCATAGCCGGACAGGTTGAGCAGCGACATTTCCTGCAGTTCCGTGCTGCTGTCCAGGCGATACATCACCTGTAAACGCATCTCGTCATGATGGCTGTTTTCCACACAGCGACCAACCCATTCGGTGAAGTGCTTGGCCTCATCCACGTAGCCCAGGCGCATCAGCGCGTACATGCTGAAGGACGCATCGCGTATCCAGGAGGCACGGTAATCCCAGTTACGTTCGCCCCCCAGCTCCTCCGGCAGGCCAAAGGTTGCGGCGGCGGCAATGGAGCCGTGCTGCCAGGAAGTCAGCAGCTTCAGCACCAACGCTGAGCGCTGGACCATTTCCTGCCAGCGGCCACGATAGGTGCTGTGGCAACTCCACTCACGCCAGTAGCTCAGCGTCTCTTCGAAACAGTTCGCGGTCGCCAGTTTTTCAACGTGTGCGTCATTTACGCTGCCGAATTCAAATTCGGCGTGTTCGCCCGCTTTTAACTCGAAACTGGCGGTGGCGCTATTACCTTCCAGGGTCATCACGACCGTGGCGGCCAGCCGAAGCGAGGGCTGATCCGTCGCATGAAAATCGATACAACCGCGCTGAATCTCGGCGCGGGTTTCCGCGCGGGCGTAATCATGGCGAGGCGAACAGACCATGTTAAACCGGGCCTGACCCCGCACCATTTTCACCCGGCGGATAATGCGTGGCAGTTTGTCCTGACGATCGCAGATGGGCATGTAGTCAGTAATTTCGGCCACGCCTTCTTCAGCCAGCCAGCGCGTTTGCAGAATATTGGTATCCGGCAGGTAAATTTGTTGCCGACGGGCGTTTTGCCACTCGGGTGCGATTGAAAACAGGCCCGCTTCGTCACTGTCCAGTAAGGCCGAAAACACCGACGGGCTGTCCAGCTCCGGCCAGCAGAGATAGTCGATCGTGCCATCGTTTGCGACCAGTGCACAGGTGCGGAGATCACCTATGACACCATGATCGTCAATCTTGCGTTTAACCTTACTCATCGCGTTCTCCCTGTCAGTGTCTGACTTAACTATAGCCAGGTACCTGCATACCGCTTCGTTCGGGCACAGATCGTTAACCTGGCGAGCCCGTTGTCCGCGTCCGGCACAATTTTCAGCCCGGTATATACTTTTCATACACTTCCAGAGGAGACCGTTATGACAGCACCCCAACGAAAAGTGGCCATTGTGACCGCATCGGATTCGGGCATCGGCAGCCGTTGTGCTGAGATGTTAGCCGAACAGGGCTTTGATATTGGCATCACCTGGCGTTCAGACGAGGAAGGCGCACAGCGGACCGCCCGTCGGGTAGAAGAGACCGGACAACGGGCAGAGACGATTCAGCTCGATCTGGCCGATCCGCCAGAAGGCGGCAAGGTGTTGCAGCAGTTGATCGACAAACTGGGCCGTATCGATGTGCTGGTCAACAATGCCGGGGCAAATTTTAAAGCCGACTTTATGGACGTGACCTGGGAAGACTGGCGTAAAACCTTCAGCGTGGATGCCGATGGCGTCTTTATCTGTGGGCAGGTGGCGGCACGTAACATGATCAAACAAGGGCAGGGCGGACGCATCATCAACATCACCTCTGTGCACGAGCATACGCCCCTGCCGGGCTCAGTGGCCTACACCGCGGCAAAACATGCGGCAGGCGGCCTGACCAAATCGATGGCGCTGAGTCTGCTGCCCCACAATATTCTGGTCAATGCGGTCGCCCCGGGGGCGATTGCGACGCCGATGAACAAGATGTCCGACGCGGATGCGCATAACGTAAAAATGCCGGAAATTCCTGCCGGCCGCCCTGGCGATACGCACGAAATTGCCAGTATGGTAGCCTGGCTGAGTTCCGAGTGGGCGACCTATACCACCGGTCAGTCGTTTATTATCGACGGCGGCTTTATGCTGGCCAACCCGCAGTTTAAAGGCTACTGATCGGCCCGGTGATGATTCCAGCGGCGAATCGCCCAGCGCAGCACAAACGCAAAGACCACCGCCGCGCCCAGCCATAGCAGGTGTTTAAAGTGTTGGTCGAGTTTGTGCAGCCAGGGGGCGATAATGCCGCCTGCAAAATAGCCGAGCGTAACAAACAGCAGTGCCCAGACAGCCGCCCCGGTGACGTTGAGGAGAAAAAACTTCAGCGGCTTCAGGCGGCTTGCGCCAATAATGATCGGCCCAATAATACGAAAGCCATACATAAAACGTGCGCCAATCACGAACAGGCTGGGACGACGCTTAATCAGGCGGTTCGCCTTCACCACTTTATCCTGATGTTTTTTAAAGCGTCGCAAAATGCGGGTACCAAAACGCCGGCCAATCCAGTAGAGCATCTGATCGCCCACCACGCCGCCCGCCATCGCCGCCAGTACGACGCCACTGTAGTGCAGTAGCCCTTCGTGAGCGGCAACCCCGCCCAGCAGCAAAAACGTTTCGCCCTCGGCAATACAGCCAATAAACAGCGCAAGATAGCCGTACTGCGTAATTAACCCATTGATATCCAAATGCAAGGCTGAACTCCCTGTGTGAAGATTTTTCTTTCAGTCTATACCCGATTTGCCAGGACAGCGGATTAAGACCCCGTAAGCGATCTTTTTCGCCGTTTTTTTGCGCAGAGGCCCCAGAAATTATCCTGCCGATTATACTCAAATGACTGCTGCCCCCTTGTGGAAATGTTAACAGATCGGGTGGCCCAATCGGTCAGAGGAGTAAGCGTATGAACCATGTCTGGGGTTTGTTAGCGCATCCGAACCAGGAAATGCGCACTATCAAGCAAGAGAACGAAACGGTTTCGCACCATTACACTCACCACGTGCTGCTGATGGCCGCTGTGCCGGTGATCTGCGCCATGATTGGCACCACTCAGTCAGGCTGGAACCTGGGAGAAGGGCAATATGTGCAGCTTAATTTGCTGACGGCGTTGGGCCTGGGGATTCTGTTCTATCTGGTGATCCTGGGCGGCGTCGCCGTTATGGGGCGGGTGATTCACTGGATGGCGCGTGACTATCCCCATCGTCCCAGCATGGGGCGCTGCACCGTATTTGCGGGCTATGTCGCTACGCCCCTGTTTTTGAGCGGCCTTGTCGCGCTTTATCCGCTGGTCTGGCTATGTGTGCTGGCGGCAGCGCTGGCGCTCCTGTATACCGGGTATCTGCTGTATGTCGGCATTCCGCTGTTTCTGAATATCGACCGTGACGAAAGTCTGCGTTTTTCCAGTTCAACACTGGCTATTGGTGTGCTGGTCTTCGAAGTGCTACTGGCTCTGACCGTGGTGTTATGGGGCTATGGCCCGCGTCTGTTTTAACCTGCCGTTGCCGCCTACAGGGCGGCAACCTTTTTTTAACGCTCAGAAACAATCTCACCAGGAAAATTCCCTGACTTCAGCGTATGATGCTGCGGCCAGCCCGCGCTCTGCCTGTTCAGGCGTTGGCGGCCTGTGTTTACACAGCGCACAATCTTAACCGGGTCTTTTTTCCACGATGCCTGCAAAAATTCGCTTTTCACTGTTGTCGCTGGCGCTGCTCGTTTCCGGGCAGGTTGTTACCCTTCCAGCACAGGCGACCACCACGTTGTCGCAGATGGCCCCGATTGCTCAGCCGCAAATCGCCTCAGGGAGCGCCCTGATTGTCGATCTGACCAATGGTAAAGTCCTGTTCTCCAGTCACCCGGATCGGGTGCGCCCCATCGCGTCCATCACGAAGTTAATGACGGCCATGGTGGTACTGGATGCGCACCAGCCGATGAACGAGATGGTGAAGGTCGATATCAGCCAGACCCCCGAGATGCGTGGTGTGTTTTCGCGCGTCAAACTGAACAGCGAAATTAGTCGCCGCAGTATGCTGATGCTGGCGCTGATGTCCTCGGAAAACCGCGCGGCAGCCAGTCTGGCCCACGCTTATCCGGGCGGGTACGATGCTTTTATCCGGGCAATGAATGCCAAGGCGCGCGCGCTCGGCATGATGCACACGCATTACGTTGAACCCACGGGTCTCTCCATCAAAAACGTGTCCAGCGCCCAGGATCTGGTGAAGCTGCTGAAAGCGACGCGTGAATATCCGCTTCTGGGTGAGCTCAGCACGACCAAAGAAGAAACCGCCGTGTTTGCCCATCCGAGTTATGCGCTGCCGTTCCGCAATACCAATCACTTGGTGTATAAAAATGGCTGGCATATCCAGTTAACGAAAACGGGTTACACCGATCAGGCGGGGCACTGTCTGGTCATGCGGACGATGATTAAGAACCGCCCGGTCGCGCTGGTGGTACTCGATGCGTTTGGCAAATATACCCATTTCGCCGATGCGAATCGTCTGCGCGACTGGCTGGAAACCGGCAAGGCTGCGCCGGTTCCGGCGGCTGCACTGGCCTATAAAAAACAAAAAGCGGATGAGGTTGCCAGCAACGCAGCCAGTGGGGCCGCTGTAGAGTAATCCTCTGCCGGGGCGCTACGTTTCCCCGGCTGAGATTGACCTGTATTCCTATAGTTTCATGGCAGACGAAAATCTAAACTACCCGCAAATGGCGAGGGTGATTCGCCTGATTACTGTGCCGGAATCTCATTGATATGCTCAAGTTACGTTCATTTAGTGTTCTGATTTTTTTCGCGTTGATGACGCTCGCACCCGCGCTGAGTTTTGCCGACGATGCGACGCAAGCCACGCAGCAAACCGACGACAAACCCAAGGTGGATGCCTCTGTCGAGCTGCCGAAAATGCAGAAGATCCTCGATAAAATTAAAAGCCAGGTCTCCGTTGAAAGCGACGAAAATAAGCTCAGTCGTCTGAATGAGATGGCGCTGGAGTTATCAGGCAATACGGATACGCTTGCGCAGGCGTTACAGCCCGATCGTCAACAACTGGAAGCGCAGCTGGCCGTGCTCGGTCCGGCACCCAAACCGGAAAGCGGCGTCAAAGAGACACCGGACGTGACGCGCAAACGCAGCGCGCTGGAAAGTCAGAAGAGCAAGCTTGACGATCAAATCAAGCAGGCGGAAGGCATTAAAAACAGTGCACTGATGCTCTCCTCACAAATCGTCAATCTGCGCCGCGACCAGCTAAAAAATAAACTCGCCCTGAATTCAGGCAGTATTCTGGGGCCGCGCTTCTGGGCGCCCGTGTTAAGTAGTCAGGATCTGGACGCGGAAAAAATTGGCGATTTTCTCAATGAGCTGAAAGACACGGCCGCACTCTCCTGGGAGCCGGGCTGGCGCATTGGCACGGTTGGCTGGTTGCTGGCCGCGGTGCTGGTGATGACGCTCGGCCGTCGCTATGGTGAAGAGTTCCTGGCCTGGGTCAGTATCAATAAATTGCCTGAAGGGCGTTTGCGCCGTAGTTTTCTGGCAACTGCCGTGGCGCTGACCAGCCTGGCGGCCGTTGTCCTGACCTTCGTCTTTATTTCGCAGGCCTTTACGCGCCGCGATGAAGTCTCCAGCGATGTGCAGGACTTTATTTACCGTCTGGTCGAACTCAGCGTCTACTGCGGCCTGATTGCCGGGCTGGGCCGTGCCTTTTTATCCACGCGTCGCCCCAGCTGGCGTCTGCCGACGATTTCGAACGAAGTCGCCATCGCGCTTAAACCGTTCCCGCCGATTACGGCCCTGCTGGTGTTTATCTTTCAGATGGTCGAGTCCTTTAACTACACCGTCGGCACCAGCCTGAATACCAGTATTTTTGCCAACGGCCTGACGGCATTACTTATCGGCACTACGGCACTGGCGATCAGCATGCGCACCAAGCGCGTTCGTCGTCGCCTGGCGCAGTCGGGTACGCCGCCGGAAGCGCGTTCTACCCTGGTTGGATTGATTCAGATGGCGCTGACGATCACCGCGCTGACCATCCTGGCCTCGCTGGTGATCGGCTACGTCACGCTGGCGCGTTTTCTCAGCTATGAGCTGGTGTGGTGCGGCATTTTGTTTGGCTCATTTTATATTCTCAGTCATCTGGTCAACGACGGCTGTGAGAGTCTGTTCTCGATCAGTAACACGACAGGTAAACGCATCCAGAGTTCACTGAACATTGATGAACGTCATCTGCAGCAGGTGGCTACCATTCTGGCGGCGATAGGTAAAACGTTCCTGGTGCTGTTTGTGGCGCTGGCGCTGCTCAACGGCACCTTTGCCTCGTCCACGCCGATTGAGTTGTTGCAGAAAGCCATCGAATTCTGGGGCGGTAAAGGCCTGGAGTCGCTGAATATCGTTCCGGCGCACCTGGTTAATGCATTGCTGTGCCTGATTGTCGGGATTTACGTCTTGCGTTCAGTGCGGCGCTGGCTGGACAACGACTTCCTGCCCAAAACCACCATGGACAGCGGGATGCGGGTGTCCCTGGTGACGCTGTTCAGTAACGTGGGCTATGTGCTGATTATCCTGCTGACCCTGTCGATTATGGGGCTGCAATGGAACAAGCTGGCCTGGATCGTCAGTGCATTATCCGTCGGTATCGGTTTCGGCTTACAGGAGATCGTTAAGAACTTTATTTCGGGTCTGATTCTGCTGACTGAGCGCCCGGTGAAAGTGGGCGATCTGGTGACGATCAGCGGCGTGGAAGGGGATATTCGTCGCATCAATGTGCGTGCGACGGAAATTCAGCTGGGCGATAAATCTACGGTGATCGTGCCTAACTCGCAGTTTATTTCTCAGAACGTCCGTAACGCGACCATGGGTAACGCGCAGGGCGTGGTGACGATTACCCTGACGTTCCCGCTCAATATTGACCCCGTGCAGGTACGTGAAATTCTGCTTAAGGTGTATGAAGAGAATGAGCGCATTCTGGAGACGCCGGAACCGTCAGTGTCGTTTAAAGATCTTACCGCGCAGGGCATAGTACTCAGCGTAACCGGTAACGTGGCCAGCCAGCGCCAGATTGCAGGCGCAAAAAGCGATCTGCTGTTTGATATTCTGACGCGATTACGTAAAGAAGGGATCGTCCTGTCGACGCCGCAGACCATGATTATCGAACGTCGCCAGCTGCTGGCCTCGGATGTCAGCGATGACGTAACGGTCACAGAGCAACCGCGTTAATGAAACAGGCAGCCCTATGGCTGCCTGTTTTTTCATGGCCTTTTGAGGCGTCAGGGCTGCCTGACCGCCCAGCCTTTCAGCTTACTGGTTTTGCCAATACCGGGGTTAAAGCTGTTGGTCGGATCGAGCTGACGATAGAACGCGGCCAACTGCGGCTGGGCCTGATAGAGATGGCCGACGTTATGCTCTGCCGGATACTCCGCGCCGCGCGTCTTCAGAATCGCCAGCATTTGCGCTTTCAGGGCATGGACATCCACCCCTTTTTTAACGATGTAGTCCTGATGGAAGACATGGCAGAAAAAATGGCCGTAATACAGCTGATGACTTAGTGACTGCGTTATCCCGGCAGGCAGGGTTTCGAACCAGTCTCTGTCATTGCGGCGCAGCGCAATATCCAGCGCCAGAATATCTTCCACCTCTGTGGCGTGAACGGCGTGATAACGCACTGCCGCACCGGCAGCGGCAAAGCGGTGCAGGAAAGCGTGCGCGCCTTCTTTGCCTTCGCACTCAAAAAACTCTCCGCCACCTTCACGGAAAAACTCCCGCAGGTAGTTGCGCGCCTCTTCGACGCCGTCACCCGACATTTTCAGCATTAAATGATGCTGGTATTTATCGCGATACTGTTTCATGCGTTTCGGCAGATGCGCCGGAAACAGGCGACTCAGCCGTTGCAGCAGCCGGTCAGTCAGATGCGGTTTTATGAAAGACAGTTTATTAAGCCAGCCGTCAACCCGACCTTTAAGCGTAAAAAACAGGGGAATCTTGTCGGTGCCCAGCTTGTCAATCATCAGGAATGTATCTTTGCCGTACACTTCGGCGATATCGTAGATATCCCGGTGCATATATTCCGCGGCAACGGGCAGGTTTTTAAAATGGGCCAGCATATGGCAGCGCAGGTCGCTGAGCACGGCGGCATCGTTAGTGCCAATATAGAACACCTGCTGCTGCGGTTCCTGCTCAAATGTGTCCAGGCGTACCGCGAAAACCGCCAGCTTGCCTGCGCAGCCGGACGCTTCAAACAGACGACGGGCATCCGCGTTAAAACGGGCGGGCGTATCGGCATTCACATCGCGCACGCGGTCAGCATAATCATGATCGGACGCGTGACGGCCATCATGCAGGACATCGTCCGGCTGCCAGCGATCGTCATCCAGACGTCCCAGAATCTCTTCCGGCGAGGTGCCCAGGTCAATGCCCAGATGATTGACCAGCTTCAGTCGCCCCTGGGCATCAATCTGAGCAAACAGCGCCATTTCACTGTAGGCCGGGCCGCGTTTGATCAGCGAGCCGCCAGAGTTATTACAGATGCCACCCAGCACCGACGCACCAATACAGGAAGATCCAATCACCGAGTGCGGCTCACGGCCCAGCGGCTTCAGGATCTTTTCCAGTTGATACAGGGTACTGCCCGGAAAGGCCAGGACCTGTCGGCCCTTATCAATGAGCTGTAGCTTATCCAGCTTCAGTGTGCTGATAATCACCAACGGACGATCGTAGTCGTCGCCCTGCGGCGTCGAGCCTTCGGTCAGGCCGGTATTGGCCGCCTGCATCAAAATGATTGCATCCGCAGCGACCAGCGTTTGTAGTACGCGCCACAGCTCCAGCAGCGTAGCCGGAAACACCACGGCCAGCGCCTCGCCTTCACCAGAACGAAAGCCTTTACGATAGCGAGCCGTGTGCGCGGCCTCAGTCAGAACGTTACTTGTGCCAACCAGACGGCGCAGATCGGCAATCAGGACAGACGATGTCATCATGGGCAATTCCCTTGTCGTATGCATGCGTCCTTACTGTAGCACGTCAGTTGCGTCGGGCGCAGTGTGATAGCCGCAGGCGACATGCTATGCTCTGATGATGCCATCCTGCATTTAGTCGATATTGCGCAGTTACTTAAGAGAACCCAACCCGATGAAATGGATTTGCGCTGTTAGCCTCGCTGTTTCCCTTGCGCTGCAACCTGCACTGGCCGGGGAGCCCACCGTTCAGCATCCGATGACCGAAAAGGCGCGTGATGCCTACGTCAATAATCTGCTTAAAAAGATGACGCTGGATGAGAAAATTGGCCAGTTGCGTTTAATTAGCGTGGGACCGGATACGCCAAAAGAAGCCGTGCGTGAGATGATTCACAAGGGGCAGGTGGGCGCGATTTTTAATACAGTTACGCGCCCGGATATCCGGGCGATGCAGGATCAGGTGATGCAGCTCAGCCGGCTGAAAATTCCGCTGTTTTTCGCCTATGACGTCGTGCACGGTCAGCGGACGATTTTCCCGATTCCGCTGGCGTTAGCCTCCAGCTGGGATCTGGATGCCGTTAAAGAGGTTGGGCGCATTTCAGCTTATGAAGCGGCAGACGATGGGTTAAATATGACCTGGGCGCCGATGGTTGACGTCAGCCGGGAGCCGCGCTGGGGACGCGTGTCCGAAGGCTTCGGCGAGGACACCTATTTAACGTCCGAAATGGGACGCACCATGGTGAAAGCGATGCAGGGCAAAAGCCCGGCAGACCGCTACAACATTATGACCAGCGTTAAGCACTTTGCGCTGTACGGCGCGGTTGAAGGCGGACGGGATTACAACACCGTGGACATGAGTCCGCAACGCATGTTCCAGGACTATCTGCCGCCGTATAAAGCCTCTCTGGATGCCGGCAGCGGCGGCGTCATGGTGGCACTCAACTCCATTAATGGTGTGCCCGCCACGGCCGACAGCTGGCTGCTGAAAGATCTGCTGCGTCGTGACTGGAAATTTAAAGGGATCACCATCAGCGACCACGGTGCGATCAAAGAGTTGATTAAACATGGCGTGGCGAGCGATCCTCAGGATGCGGTGCGTATTGCCCTCAAATCCGGTGTCGATATGAGTATGAGCGATGAATATTACAGCAAATACTTACCGGACCTGGTGAAACGCGGCATCGTCAGTCGGGCGGAAATCGACGATGCGGCGCGCCACGTGCTTAACGTGAAATACGACATGGGGCTGTTTAACGATCCCTATAGTCATCTGGGGCCGAAAGAGAGCGATCCCCAGGACACCAATGCGGAAAGCCGCCTGCATCGTCCCGAAGCCCGGGATGTGGCACGCAAAAGTATGGTGCTGCTGAAAAACCGCCTGAATACGTTACCGCTGAAAAAATCCGGCACCATTGCCTTGATCGGGCCGCTGGCAGACAGCCAGCGCGATATCATGGGCAGCTGGTCAGCGGCAGGTGTCGCGAAACAGTCTGTTTCGCTGTTGCAGGGGATGCAAAATGCGACGCAGGGTAAAGCGACGCTGCTGTATGCCAAAGGATCCAACGTGTCAGACAACAAAGGTATTCAGGACTTCCTGAATATGTATGAACCTGCCATCGTCGTCGATCCGCGCTCCGCACAGGCCATGATCGATGAGGCGGTAGAGAAGGCAAAACAGGCAGATGTCGTCGTGGCCGCCGTGGGGGAAGCGCAGGGCATGGCGCACGAAGCGTCCAGCCGTAGCGATCTGATGATTCCACCTGCGCAGCAAAAATTACTGGCTGCGCTGAAGGCAACAGGCAAGCCGCTGGTCATCGTACTGATGAACGGTCGTCCATTGGCGCTGGTCAACGAAGATCGTATGGCCGATGCCATGCTGGAAACCTGGTTCAGCGGGACAGAAGGGGGCAATGCCATTGCGGATGTGCTGTTTGGCGATTACAACCCGTCCGGCAAGCTGCCGATGTCCTTCCCGCGTTCCGTGGGACAAATTCCCATCTATTACAACCATCTGCCGACCGGCCGGCCTTATAACTTTGCCAAGCCAAACAAGTACACGTCCCATTATTACGATGCGGAAAATGGCCCGCTCTATCCGTTTGGTTACGGCCTGAGCTATACCACGTTTACCGTGTCGCCGGTGACGCTGTCCGCTGAAACCATGCCGCACAACGGCAGTGTTGAAGCCAGCGTGACCGTAACAAACAGCGGTAAAGTTGACGGGGCCACGGTCGTCCAGCTGTACCTGAACGATCCGGTAGCCAGCATGAGCCGGCCGGTAAAAGAGCTGCACGGGTTCAAACGGATCATGCTTAAAGCCGGGGAGTCGCAGAAAGTGACCTTCAGGATTGACGTTGATGCACTGAAATTCTGGAATCAGCAGATGAAACACGTTGCTGAACCGGGCAAATTTAACGTCATGATTGGTCTGGACTCAGTACGCACCCAGAACGCCCAGTTTACCTATCAGTAAGCCCCGGCACGAACCGCGCGTCCGGTTCGTGCTGATTAACGCTTCCCCGTTCCGGGGAAGCGCATCCCGTTTCTGCTTCAGCCATCCTGCCCGGACCTCCCCACTTTGAGAGTTTTACCCTTGTCTGACATGGCGACAGGCATGATCCTGCTCTATCCTCGGGGAAAATGGATTCCTCAAGCACGAATGAGGCGCTATGACGTACCAAACACTGATTGCCGAAGCTCACAATCAGCAGCGCACCCTGACGGCCATTGTCGAACAGGATGCGCGTACTGCTTATTTCTATATCTGGCCCACTGACCTGTTTCGTAGCCAGTTTGCGGTGCGGGGCTGCTGGTTACGTAACCTCCTGCCCGCGCCGGTTGAGGACGATCACCAGGCGATGGCGCAGGGCATTGCCCCCCTGTTAAGTGCCGAATACTGTCGTAACCTGGAAGCGGAGCCGCCGCTGGATCCGGCCGGGCTGCAAATACTCTGGGAACCGGGCGACGCGGGCGCAGCACTCTGGTACTACGGTCAGCTTCTTGCCGTGATCCCGGGCTGGAGTCTTTATCAGGATAAGCAGGTCAGTTTTTCTGCAGGCTGTATTAAAAAGAACCGGCTGACCGCACCCCTGGGTTCGGCGTCCACTAACCATTATTACGCCCTGGCCGAACAGCAACGGCAGTTCTGGCGTGAATGGCATGACGGCAGCGAATGGGACAAGGTACAGCAGGATCTGATGACCTGTTATCAGGCACAGTTTGGCGAGTCGGTAAAATACTACGCGATCGATCAAGGCAACTGGCCGCCAATGGCGCTGTCGCAGCATTATCACAACGGCATCTGGTATTTTCTGACGCTGGGGATGAGTATTCGTCCCATGCCGCAGGTGGATTTTCTGTTTGATGAACTGGCACCGCACTATCGCCGGGCAGAGCTGGGGATGGCTGTTGATGGCGAGGTGATGACGGAGAGCAATGCGGTGCAAATGGCCAGTGCGCTGGCAGAATTTGTGCATTTACCATGGGCGCGCCTCACCTGGCTCGGCGAAGGCCATACGCTGGCTTCGGAAGTGGCTCCTGTGGGATTTGAAAGCTATCTGTTAGCCAACGAGCTGGCACCGGAAAGCGCGCAGTTTGTCCTGCCGAGGCGCGATGGCGACAGGCCAACGTTACTGTGGGCCACGCCGGTAACCGAAGCGGAGCGTCAGTTTGCTCAGGCTGAACCCCAGGGCGGGCAACAACTGCGTGAACGCCTTTCCGCTGGCGGAAATACCCATATTTTCCGGCCACGCGAGCAGGTCGTCGAGGCGGGATAAGCCGCGCAATCGGGTGCCGCCTGCCGCCAGGGGTAAGAAAGTTACGCACCTGGCGCAATTAAATATCTTTATTGTTAAATGACTTGTTAAATTTGTGATCTAGTCTACTCAAGTTCCCCTTTGCTGTGCCGTTAACCCGGATCAGGCAATGGCGCCACAAAAGGTCAGGGGAACAATGATGTTAAAGACCACGCAATCCCGCTTCACCGCAACACTTATCGGCTTCTTTGTTTCGTTAATGTTGGTCACTATCTGGGTAATTAATCAGTTTGTTGCGCCTCAACTGGTGGAAAATGAAAGCCGCCTGATTCGTTATCAGGTGGATTCACTGGCTACCGGCATTGTTGAGCAAATGAACCGTGTGCAGGCGCAGCAACGCGCCATCACCGAGGCTGCGGCCGTCATCGACAGCGCGGCGATCGACACCTTATTACCGGCGCTGGTCAACCAGTATCAGGACAGCAACGTCTTTGGCGGCGGTATCTGGCCCTTACCTAATCGTCGCGAAGCCGGAAAAGAGAGAGACAGCAGCTTTTTCGCGCGTGATGCCAGCAATAAGCTGCAGGTGAATACCTACTGGAACTCTGAGGCGGCTGACAAGTACTGGGAGCAGCCCTGGTACAAAGACGGGATGGCTGCACCAAAAGGGCAGTGCGCCTGGGCTAAGGCTTATCAGGATGCCGCCAGCCCACAGCCGCGTACCAACTGTGCGATGGCCATCTACCGCGACGGTTCCATCTGGGGCGTCTCAACCATCGACGTTACGTTGGGTTTTTTCAACCAACTGGCTAAAAAAATGGGCGAGGCGATTCATGGAGACGTACTGATCGTTGAGTCTGACGGCAAAGTGGTCGGCAACGCAGCGCTGGCGAACGGTACGCCGAAACTTGAGAACCTGAGCGATCTGCAGAATCCAATGGCTGGGCCATTGAAAACCCTGCTGGCTCACGCAGGCACCCAGCCGACAGAAACCACTTACAATAGTCATGACGGTGAACAGACGCTGTTTTTACAGGCTATTCCGGGCAGCCCGTGGTATCTGGCCAGTAGCGTTCCGAGCAGCCTCCTGAAAGCACAGTCCCACAACATGCTGATGCGTCTGGGCCTGGTACAGATCCCGCTGGCAGTTATTCTGTTACTGGTGCTGTTAGGCTTTGTCCGCGCGATGATGAAGCGTCTGAGAATGCTGAATCAAAATATTGAAGCCTTGTCGACAGGCGGTGCGGATTTGACCCAGCGCCTGCCGGCCAGCAACAGCCCGGAATTCAACACGGTGGCACAGAGCTTCAATAATTTTATCAGCTACCTGCAAGGGTTAATGCAGCAGGTTGGCAGCAGCGCACTGGCCATTTCAGCCGCATCACGTGAAATTGCCAGCGGTAATACGAATCTGTCGTCACGGACGGAAGATCAGGCCAGCTCGATTGTTGAGACCGCGGCCTCAATGGAACAGCTGACCGGCACCGTGCGTCAGAACGCCGATAACGCCACACATGCGAACCAGCTGGCCGGTGAGGCGTCACAGGTGGCGGCACGTGGCACAGAGGTGGTTCGGCAGGTCGTCAGCACCATGGGTGAAATCCATCACTCTTCACGTAAAGTCGTGGATATCATTAGCGTGATCGACAGCATTGCCTTCCAGACCAATATCCTGGCGCTGAACGCCGCCGTTGAAGCGGCGCGTGCCGGAGAACAGGGCCGGGGCTTTGCCGTGGTGGCATCAGAAGTCCGTAACCTGGCGCAACGTTCCGCTAACTCCGCCCGTGAGATCAAAAAACTCATCGAAGAGTCCGTAGCCAATATCGATGCGGGTAGCCAGTTGGTCGAGCAGGCCGGGCAGACGATGGACGAACTGGTGCAGGGCGTCAGCAGCGTGACCACGCTGATGAGCGAGATTATGGCGGCCAGCCGTGAGCAGAGCATGGGCATTGAGCAGGTCAACGTGGCCATCAACCAGCTAGACAGCACCACGCAGCAAAACGCCGTGCTGGTTGAAGAAGTCTCCTCAGCCGCCCAGGCGATGGAAGCGCAAAGTCTGCAACTGGAACAGGTTGTGAAAAGCTTTAAACTGTAACGCCCATCGGGCCAGCCTCCGCTGGCCCGACATTTTTGCCGATCGGCTTCACCCTCTGACAGATTTGTGCATAAACAGCACAATTTTATCCCCTCAACCTCGCCGATCTTGTGCCAGAATGATGAGGAACACATTCAAGGAATCCTCATGTCTGCTATTGAAGTCATCCTCGTCGACCATCTTGATCGCCCCACTGGCAAAATGGAAAAGCTGGAAGTACATGAAAAAGGATTACTGCACCGTGCCGTGACGGTGTATGTTTTTAACGCCCGTCAGGAATTGCTGCTTCAGCGTCGCGCCAGCGATAAATACCATTGCGGCGGCCTCTGGAGTAATACCTGCTGCGGCCATCCTTATCCTCATGAGTCGACTAAAGACGCGGCTGAACGTCGGTTACGTGAAGAAATGGGCATGACCTTGTCGCTGACGCCGATCTTCGAACTGAGCTACAACCTGCCCCTGAGTAATGGTCTGACAGAGCATGAATACGGCCATGTGTTTTTTGCGCTCAGCGATGAGCTGCCCCAGCTTAATCCGCAGGAGGCCGACGCTTTCGACTACCGTTCGATGCAGGATATCGCCCGGCAAATGCAGCAGCAGCCGCAGCAGTTTACGCCCTGGTTTCTTCATACGTTCCCGCGTATTCCTGCCTACCTTGAGCATTTCACTTTCCCGGCATAACGATCTCGCCCTGGCTGATGTGGTCAGGGCCGGTTTCGTCACAAAACCCATCGCGCAACGCTGTTGCCAGGCTACGCTTTTATTGCAATGAATAAAAACGGTGGGGTGCCCGTGCGCGTTTCGCAGTGCTGACAACCAACGGCGACTCCAGGTGAATAACGTGATAAGGAAAGCAACATGGCAACTATTCGCGGTTGGGCGGGCATCGGTGCAGTAGTGTTTAGTCTCGGGATGGCGCATGCGGCCGAACCGGTTCGTGTCGGTTCCAAGATTGATACCGAAGGCTCACTGTTGGGAAATGTGATTCTGCTGGTGCTGGAAAAGCATGGTGTCAAAACCGTGAATAAAATCCAGTTGGGCGCCACCCAAGTGGTACGCGGTGCCATTACGGCGGGGGAACTGGATATCTACCCGGAATACACCGGTAATGGCGCGTTCTTTTTTAACGACGAAAAAGACAGTGCCTGGAAGAATGCCCGTCAGGGTTATGAGAAGGTCAAAAAGCTGGATGCAGAGAAAAATCACCTGATCTGGCTGACGCCCGCGCCCGCCAATAACACCTGGACCATTGCGGTGCGCAATGATGTGGCCGAAAAAAATCAGCTTAATTCACTACAGGACCTGAGCGCTTATCTCAAAAAAGGCGGTACGTTTAAGCTGGCTGCCTCGGCGGAATTTATTGAACGCAGCGATGCGTTGCCGGCCTTTGAAAAAGCCTATGACTTTACGCTTAAGCAGGATCAACTGTTATCGCTGGCAGGCGGCGATACGGCGGTGACTATCGGTGCGGCCGCCCAGCAAACCTCCGGGGTAAATGCGGCCATGGCCTACGGCACGGATGGCCCGGTTGCCGCGCTGGGCCTGAAAACCCTGAGCGATCCTAAAGGTGTGCAGCCCATCTATGCGCCCACACCCGTTGTACGTGAAGCAGTGCTCAAAGCCTATCCGCAAATGGATGCCTGGCTAAAACCGGCGTTCAGTGCACTTGACGAAAAGACATTGCAACAGCTCAACGCCAAAATTGCTGTGGAAGGGCAGGATGCCAGCAGTGTGGCAAAAGCGTGGCTGCAACAGCAAAAGCTGCTGTAACGGTGTCGCTTACGCGGTCGGTCATCAACTGGCCCTGGCGACAGCCTGTGGCTCTGGTCCTTGTTTTGCTCCTGAGTCTGGTGCTGGGCGGGCTGCCGTTTGTCATTGTGGCGGCCAACCGGCTGGTCAGCGGCCAGTCCCTGATGCTCTGGCAAACCGCACACGGCAGCCTGGTGCTCCCGCTGTTGCTGATGCTGGTGGCACTGTTATGGATACGATCGTCTTCCCTGCGCAGCGCCCTGCAATTCCTCACCGCCGCCCTGCTATTGGCGGCGCTGACTGGCGTGTGCGGCGATCAGGCAACATGGGTGGCGGAGCAGGGTAGCCGGCTCGCGCGTACCCGGTTTGCCAGCGGCATGTGGTGTGCAAGTGCCATTACGCTACTGCTCATCACGGATACGGTGCGTCAGTTAACCAAACATAAGCGCTGGCAGCTCGTGCTGAATCTGTCGGTCTGGATCATCCCTCTGTTTCTGCTGTTCAGCGGTCAACTTTCACAGCTGTCTCTGCTTAAAGAATATGCCAGTCGTGAGGCGGTGTTCGATGCCGCTTTACTGCGCCATCTGACGTTATTAGTCGGCACCGTTCTGCCTGCCTTACTCATCGCGTTGCCGCTTGGCATAGCGCTCTACCGACGGCCTGGCTGGCAAAGCAGTGTGTTTGGCGTACTGAATGTCGTTCAGACAGTGCCCTCAGTGGCGTTGTTTGGTTTACTGATTGCCCCGCTGGCGGCGCTGGCAAAACGTGTTCCCCTGGCAGGTGAATGGGGCATCAGCGGCATTGGGATGGCGCCCGCGATCATCGCCCTGGTGCTCTATGCGCTGTTGCCGCTTGTGCGCAATGTGGTGACCGGTCTGCAACAGGTGCCTCCGGACGTGCGCGAAACTGCGCGCGGCATGGGACTGAGCCGCCGCCAGCAGTTCCTTGCCGTTGACGTCCCCCTGGCGTTGCCAGTGTGGCTGGCAGGATTACGTGTGGTGGTGGTGCAGACGCTGGGCATGGCGGTGATCGCGGCGCTGATTG
Organism: Pantoea sp. CS_6; assembly: GCF_041954745.1. Lineage (NCBI taxonomy): Bacteria > Pseudomonadati > Pseudomonadota > Gammaproteobacteria > Enterobacterales > Erwiniaceae > Pantoea > Pantoea sp. CS_6. The sequence goes on along the minus strand of NZ_JAVAYG010000003.1, from coordinate 207,882 downwards.
GCGCAGGCGGATTCGGCGCCATTATTTTCCAGGGATTGCTGAGCAATGCGCTGGATCTGGTGCTGTTAGGCGTGATCCCGGTCATTGCGCTGGCGGTCGTGCTGGATGCGTTATTTCGGGTAGTGATAGCCCTGCTGGAGCGAAGCGATGATTGAGTTTGAGCGCGTCACAAAATACTTTGCGGGCCAGGCGGCGGTGAAAAATCTTTCTCTGACGCTTGCCGAGGGAAGCTTTAGCGTTCTGTTGGGTACGTCGGGTTCCGGCAAGTCGACCACGCTGAAAATGATTAACCGGCTGGTGGAGTACGATCAGGGCGATATTCGCTTTCGGGGGACGTCGATTCGTCAGCTGGATGCGCAGGCCCTGCGCCGACAAATGGGCTATGCGATTCAGTCGACGGGGTTATTTCCCCACTGGACGATCGAAAAGAATATTGCCACGGTGCCCGCCTTGCTTGGCTGGCCGAATGCACGCCGCCAGGCACGAATTGCGGAACTCATCACGCTACTGAATTTGGATCCGGCCTTATTGCGTCGCTATCCGCATCAGCTTTCCGGCGGGCAGCAGCAGCGCGTCGGGGTTGCCCGGGCGCTGGCAGCCGATCCCCAGGTGTTACTGATGGATGAACCGTTTGGTGCACTGGATCCGGTAACGCGCAGCGCGCTACAACAGGAAATGTTACGTATCCATCAGGTCTCCGGCTGCACGATTGTGTTGGTGACGCATGATATTGATGAAGCCCTGACGCTGGCCGACAACATCGTGCTGCTCCATGACGGTGAGATCGTTCAGCAGGGCAAACCGCTGACGTTGCTGACCCGGCCAGGCAACGATTTTGTCCGGGATTTTTTTGGCCGCAGTGAAAGAGGACTGCGGCTACTGGCGCTCGGACAGGTCGGCAGCGTGGTGCGTCATGGCGAATGGCTGGAAGCAGAACCGCTCAGGGCAGATCTGACGTTACGTGAGGCGCTGTCGCAGTTTATCAGTCGCGGCACCGATAAATTGCCGGTAGTCGATGGCGATCACCGCCCGCTTGGTGTGCTTCACTTCGCTGACCTGCTGCATCATGCGGAGACGGGCCGATGCGACGGTTAGCCGATCCGCTGCTGTGGCTGGTGCTGCTCTATCTGGGACTGCTCTGGGCGATGCCCTACAGTGGCCCGCTGTTTGCCGCCTGGTTTCCTGAACTTGCGCGCCCACTCTACCAGCAGGACAGTTTCTGGCAACTCACCCTGGCGCACCTGTTTTTAGTGGTCGTAGCCAGTCTGCTGGCAACCGTTATCGGCGTCGGCTGTGGCGTGCTGGCGACGCGTCGCAGTGGCCGCGCTTTCCGCCCTCTGCTGGAAACCATTGCGGCAGCCGGTCAGACCATCCCGCCTGTGGCCGTGCTGGCCATTGCGATACCGGTGATGGGATTTGGCGCCTGGCCCGCGATCGTGGCATTGTTGCTCTATGGTTTGCTGCCCATCCTTCAGGGCACCTTAGCAGGGCTGGACAACGTGCCTGCCAGCAGCCGGGAGATTGCCGTAGGGGTGGGAATGAGCCGTTGGCAGCGCTTATGGCAGGTGGAGCTCGCCCTGGCCGCGCCGGTGATTATTGCGGGAATGCGCACGTCGGTGATTATCAATATCGGTACGGCAGCCATCGCCTCTACCGTAGGGGCAAAAAGCCTGGGATCGCCCATCATTATTGGATTAAGTGGCTTTAATACCGCCTATGTGCTGCAGGGCGCTTTACTGGTCGCACTGTTGGCGATTGTCTGCGATCGCCTGTTTGAACGGCTACAGCGCAGATTTAGCGTGAATGGACGATGAGCGAATAGCCAACCAGCATCAGCCCACTGGTTCCGCCAAGCGCCAGAATAGCAAACAGCGTGGCGAAAAAGGTTTTTTTCCAGTTCATAAATAACCTGAAGGTGTTGATGTGAAGGCGGGGATGATAGCGCGCGCAAGGCAGCCGTCATAGTGCCGAGCGTGCGTTTTTGTGTCAGTGAGCCTCATGCAAAAGAACAGAGAATCCCTGCTCCTGCCAGTGCGACAGTTGTTCCTGCTGACGACGCGTCAGTTTTTTCCCCGTAAAAACAAACATATTCAGCCCGGGAAACAGCTCCGGTCGCGGAACATCCAGCGGTTCTGACAGCACATCAATCCGCCAGCCGTGCTGGGATAACCGCCAGCCTTCCAGCCAGATGCGGGTTCGATCCTCAATGCCCCAGCCAATGATCAGCGCTTCCTTGCCTGCCTTTTTGCGATTACTGGCAAGACAGAACGCCACATAGTCGATCAGAATGCCGTCCAGCAGGCTGCACATCGTGCGGGCCGTATTCTGATCAAGGCTGAGTTTTTGCCTTACGGGCATAAAAACATGATCGATCAACGAATCGACTGCATATTCGCGGCCAATTAAGGCGATTTTATTGCGTAGCTTTGCCGGTCTTACATGGCGCAGTATGCTGATAAGCTCGTCCTGCATAGCCGTCCAGCCATCATGCGTATCAACATCGCCGCCTTCCAGTAGGGCTTTTACCTTGCCTACCGGGACTCCACTCTCAATCCAGCGCATAATTTCCTGGATGCGCTGAACATCTTCTTCATCGAACTGTCGATGACCGCCTTCAGTACGTTGTGGTTTCAATAATCCATAACGTCGTTGCCAGGCGCGTAAGGTAACCGGATTTATGCCACAGCGCTCGGCGACGTCGCCGATACTGTATAAGGTCATATTTACCTCTTTCACTGACCTGAATGAAACCACCATAGCGAAGCCTGTTAAGTTGTACAACCAATTTTTAAATGTACAACTTGACGGCTGCGCTTAAATGGTGTCCTATCTCAATTGTGAGAATTAAATTTCATAATAGAGATAAAAATGGCTGCTGATAATACTGAACAACGCCTCGCGGCTCGCCTGGCAGAACTGCGCATAAAACAGGGCTGGTCACTGGATGAGTTATCCACCGCAACAGGCATTAGCCGGGCAACATTATCGCGTATTGAGCGCGCTGAAACCAGTCCAACGGCTGCTCTCCTGAACCGCTTATGCGTCGCTTACAGTTTAACAATGTCACGCCTGTTGAGCGAAGTTGAAGAAGGTAACGATCTGCTGATTCCGCGCGATCGCCAACCGGTCTGGCAGGACGAAGCCAGCGGTTTTATTCGCCGTAACGTATCGCCGCCTGCGGCCACCTTCCGATGTGAGCTTATTGAGGGAACGCTGCGACCGGGTGCCCGTATTGATTATAATGCGCCGCCCGTGCAGGGCATGGAGCAGCATATCTGGCTGCGACAAGGGCAACTGACGGTAACGATGGGCGCGCAGAGCTGGACACTCGGTCCGGGCGACAGCCTGCGTTTCCATCTTACGGGCGCATCCGGCTTTCAGGCGCATCTGACTGAGGGTGCGCGTTACCTGCTGGTGGTATGTAAACCATGACACTCTATGAATCACTCAGCGCCGGTGCGGCGCACCAGGCGTTAAGCGAGCTGGTCGAGGTTTTACAGGCCTGTGTCGCCGACGGGGCCAGCGTCGGGTTTATCGATCCCGATGACCGGGCGGCCATTCATCAGTTCTGGCAACGTCAGCTTGCCGGACTGGAACAGGGCCAAAGTGAGCTGCTGGTCGCCCGTCAGCATGGCACGGTTGTCGCGACGGTTATGCTGAACGCGAGCGCAATGCCGAATGGCCGACACCGGGCCGAGATCAGTAAATTATTAGTGCATCCCCGCGCGCGGCGGCAGGGCATTGCACGCCAGTTAATGCAGCAGGCAGAGCAGCGGGCACGCCAGCAGGGGAAACGCTTACTGGTGCTGGACACGCGGCGTGGCGATGTCGCCAGCGAGCTTTACCTGGCGCTGAACTGGCAGGTGGCCGGATTTATTCCTCTCTATGCGGAATCCATTCACGGTGAGATGGACGCGACCACGGTGATGTTTAAGCTGCTGACGTAGCGGATGTGCTGCGAGAGTGCGCCGGGTCAACGGGATCGGCAATCAAACATGCACTGCGCCGCGTGGTTTGTCCGGTGCTCAGCCCGCTCGCCTCGCCGCCCGTTTCTGAAGCGGGCACGAAAAAACAGACCTGAAAGCTGACGACACCGCAATACTGTGTAAAAATACAGGCCAATGAGTAACACGGTAATCTGAACATGGCCCTGACAGCAGCAATAAAAAGCCAGATAGCACAGTGGTACAAAGCGCTGCAGCAACAGGTGCCCGATTTTATTCCTCGCCCGGCCCAGCGTCAGATGATTGCTGAGGTGGCAAAATGCCTGTCGGGTGATGACGGTCGTCACCTGGCCGTGGAAGCGCCCACGGGCGTGGGCAAAACCCTTTCTTATCTGATCCCCGGTATCGCCGTCAGCCGTGCCGAAGAGAAACGGCTGGTGATCAGCACGGCCAACGTGGCCTTGCAGGATCAAATCTTCAGCAAAGACTTGCCGTTGCTGAAAAAAATCATTCCGGATTTAACCTTTACAGCGGCCTTTGGGCGGGGACGTTACGTCTGCCCGCGTAACCTGGCTGCGCTGGTGGCGGATGATCATCAGCAGGCTGATTTGCTGTTCTACCTGGATGATGACGCGGTCAGCAGCACCAAAGACGAGCAGATCCTGTGCGGACGGCTGCAAAAGTCACTCGATCGCCATCAGTGGGATGGCCTGCGCGATCACAGCGATGAAAACGTCAGCGACAGCCTGTGGCAGCGCCTGTCGACGGATAAAGCCAGTTGTCTGGGCGTGCATTGTCGCTGGTATCGGGAGTGTCCGTTTTTTATCGCGCGACGTGAAATCGAGCAGGTCGATGTGGTGGTCGCCAACCACGCGCTGGTGATGGCGGCAATGGAAAATGAATCGGTATTGCCGCCCGCCAAAAACCTGATGCTGGTGGTGGATGAAGGCCACCATCTGCCCGACGTGGCGCGGGATGCGCTGGAGATGAGCGCGGATATTACGCCGGGCTGGACCAGCCTGCAGCTCGATCTGTTTGTCAAACTGGTCGAGGCGATAATGAGCCAGATGCGGCCCAAATCGCCGCCTCCGCTGGCCAGTTCAGAACGCCTGAAAGCGCACTGTGATGAACTGCGCGAGTTACTGACCGTGATAAGCGATGCATTAAGTCCGCTGTTACCCGCGCATAATCAGCCCGGCGAGTTTCGCTTTGTACTGGGCGCGTTGCCGGAGGATGTGCTGGCGCTGTGCGCGCGTCTGTTTAAGCTGAGCGATGCGCTGCGCGGGCTGGCAGAGGGACTGATCAACGCGCTGAGTGAACAAACCGGTAGCGTTGATCTGGTCCGTCTGCATCGCAATTTATTGCAGCTTAACCGCCACTTTGGCTGGTTTGAATCGGTCAGCAAACTGTGGCGGCTGGCCGCGATGGAGAAAGCCTCTGGCGCACCCGTCTCCAAATGGATTACCCGCGAGCTGCGTGAGGGGCAGGCACATCTCTTGTTTCACTGCGCAGGCATTCGCGTCTGCGATCAACTGGAAAAAATGTTGTGGCGAAAGATCCCGCATGTGGTGGTGACCTCTGCGACGCTGCGCTCATTAAACAGTTTTACCCGCCTCCAGGAGATGTCCGGGCTAAATGAAAAGGCCGGGGACCGCTTCGTGGCGCTGGACTCGCCGTTCAGCCACGTCGACCAGGGTAAGCTCGTCATCCCGCAGATGCGCTACGAGCCGCTGATGGCGAATGAAGCAGCCCATATCGCCGAGATGGCGGCCTTTTTTCGTCAGCAAATGCAGACCGATAAACACAAAGGCATTCTGGTCCTCTTTGCCAGCGGTCGGGCCATGCAGCAATTTGTCGAGGCGTTGCCCGAGTTGCGCCTGATGATGCTGGTGCAGGGCGATCAACCGCGTAGCCGGCTGATCGCCCTGCACCGTAAGCGGATAGAACAGGGCGAAACCAGCATTCTGATTGGTTTGCAGTCCTTTGCCGAGGGGCTGGATTTAAAAGGCGAGCTGCTCAGCCAGGTGCACATTCATAAAATCGCTTTCCCGCCCATAGACAGTCCGGTAATTTTAACCGAGGGAGAGTGGCTAAAAAGTCTCAAACGCTATCCGTTTGAAGTGCAAAGCCTGCCCAGCGCCTCCTTTACGTTAATTCAGCAGGTCGGGCGCTTAATTCGCAGCCACCAGTGCTATGGCGAAATCGTGATTTACGATCGCCGTCTGCTGAGCAAAGCTTACGGTGCCCGGCTGTTAGCCGCGTTGCCCGTGTTCGCCATTGAACAACCGGTGACGCCTGAGCCTGAAGCCCTGAAGGCCCGATCCAAACTTGGCGCGCGCAAACCGCGTGCGACGCGGCGTTAAGTCGGTACCACTGAACGGAAACGAGTGATGGAACTGAATAAAATTATCAAAGAAGTCGGGCGTGGTAAGAATCATGCACGTGATATTGATTTCGACAGTGCTGTTGCACTTTACGGCGCTATGCTGGACGGCAGCGTACCGGATCTTGAAATGGGCAGTATTTTAATTGCCCTGCGTATCAAGGGCGAGGGCGAGGCGGAGATGCGCGGATTTTATCAGGCGATGCAGGCGCGTATGCTGCGCCTGCAGGCACCCGCAGGCCGTCCGATGCCCGTAGTCATTCCCAGCTATAACGGTGCGCGTCGTCAGGGCAATCTGACGCCCCTGCTGGCGCTGGTGCTGAACCGGCTGGGTTTGCCGGTGCTGGTTCACGGCGTCAGCGACGATGCGACGCGCATCACCAGCGAAGCGGTGTTTGCGGCGCTGGGCATCATGCCGGTCACCACTGCAGAGCAGGCGCAGACGTTGCTCGACAAGGGTGAACTGGTGTTTATCACCATCGATCACCTCTGTCCGCCAATCGCAAAACAGCTGTCGCTGCGCTGGCGCATGGGCGTCCGCAACAGCGCCCATACGCTGGCAAAACTGGCCACCCCGTTTGGCGAACGCGAGGCGCTACGCCTGTCGAGCGTCTCGCATCCCGAATACGTGCCGCGGGTGGCAACGTTTTTTAATGATATCGATGCCCCGGCTATTTTGCTGAATGGCACAGAGGGCGAGGTTTACGCCAATCCGCAGCGCTGCCCGTCCATCAGCTACGTGGGCGGTGCTGGACAGCAGGCCGAGGTCTGGGTGGAGAGGCAGCCGGAAATCAGTATAGCGCTTCCCGCGGACAAATCGGCAGAGGAGACCGCGTGCTGGACGCTGGAGGTGCTGAATCAGCAACGTCCACTGCCCGCCTCGCTGCGTCTGCAGATTGCATGCTGCCTGCGTGCCAGCGGTGAGGCGGCGACGCTGCAGGCCGGTCTGGACAGGCTCGCGGCAGCGGGTTTTTAAGCGCGCGTCTGTGGCAGAGCCTGTTCCACCAGGTTCTGCCAGAACTGGATTCCGGACGGAATCAGCGCATCGTTGAAGTCATAATGGGCATTGTGCAGCGGTGCGGAGGGCGTTGCGCCATCGGCACCCAGCCAGAAGTAGGCGCCTGGGCAGGCTTCCAGCATACAGGCAAAGTCTTCCGAGGCCATGGACGGATTCACCTGCCAGCGCACCTTACCTTCGCCGAAGGTACTAACGGCAACGTCATGCACCTGCTGAGCCGGGCCAGCATGATTCGCCGTTACCGGATAGCCGGGCAGCCAGTGAATGGCCCCACACACGCCAAAAGGTTTCGGCAGCGTCGTCACAAAATCATCAACAAGGGCATGAACCCGTTTGCGCACGTCGTCCTGCAGACAGCGCACCGTTCCGCGCAGAACAATCTGCTCCGGAATCACGTTAATCGCCTCACCGCCCTGAATCTGGGTGACGCTGACAACCGCAGATGACAGCGGCGACAGGCGACGTGAGGGAATAGTTTGCAGCGCCAGGATCAGTTCGGCGGCGACCACCATCGGATCGGCACCGCTCTCCGGCATGGCCGCATGGCAACTCTTACCGCTCAGGGTGATTTCAAAGGCGTCCAGCGAGGCCATCATTGCGCCGGGATTGACGGCCAGCGATCCCAGCGGTAAGCCCGGCCAGTTATGCATCGCGTAAACGGCATCCATCGGGAAGCGCGTAAATAAGCCCTCTTCAACCATTTTGCGTGCACCGCCCAGATTCTCTTCCGCCGGCTGAAAAATGAAATGCACAGTGCCGCTGAAGCGACGCGTAGCCGCCAGATGTTTTGCTGCCGCCAGCAAAATTGCCGTGTGACCATCATGGCCGCAGGCATGCATCACGCCGGGCCTGGCAGAGCGCCAGGCCGCATCACCTTTCTCGTTGATCGGCAGCGCATCCATATCCGCGCGCAGGCCGATAACCGGTCCGGCGCCATTTTCCAGCGTGCCCACCACGCCGGTGCCAGCCAGACCGCGAAACACCTGCAGGCCTGCAAGTTCCAGCTCCTGAGCGACCTTATCGCTGGTCTGATGTTCCTGATAACCCAGTTCAGGTTCGCGATGAAACTGATGGCGCCAGCGCAGCGCTTCGTCAAGCAGGGCAGGGGAAAGAGTCATGCAGTATCGCGCTCCATATCATTCAGGAAGCTTCACTTTAGAGATCTGACAGCGGTACGTCTATTACCGAAAAGGCGAAATGGGATGACAGGCTAAATCAAAATGGAATAAGTAATAAGCAAGTGTACAAAAATGCAGTCGTTTATGCCGGTTCTCGTTTCACGCACAGAAAGCCAATACCGATAAGGCTGTCTTAGCAGGACGGATCGGCCAGCAGGGGCACGGCACAGGCTCCCGGTAAGATCCATCGTACTCTGGCATTCGATGACGCCATGGGTTCAACACGGTTTATGGGCGTATCATCCGGATTGTCCTAGGTTCATTACCGTCTGACGTGGCTCGATGTGACAGCAGGCTGGGGCTGTGCGGTTCCGGCATGGTGCTCGCCGGAACCGCGCGTTTTGATACCGTTATTGCATCGGTAAGTTCAGTCCGTGCTTTTGGGCACAGGTCTGCGCCAGTTCATAGCCGGCATCGGCATGGCGCATCACGCCGGTGGCGGGATCGTTCCACAGCACGCGGCCCAGACGCGCATCTGCCGCTTCACTGCCGTCACACACAATCACCACGCCGGCGTGCTGAGAGAAGCCCATGCCCACACCGCCGCCGTGGTGCAGACTGACCCAGGTCGCACCGCCCGCCGTGTTGAGCAGGGCGTTCAGTAATGGCCAGTCAGAGACCGCGTCCGAACCGTCTTTCATCGCTTCGGTTTCACGGTTGGGCGAGGCGACGGAACCGCAGTCGAGATGATCGCGGCCAATGACTATCGGCGCTTTCAGCTCGCCGGTGCGCACCATGTCATTAAAGGCCAGCGCCGCAAGATGGCGTTCGCCCAGCCCCAGCCAGCAGATACGTGCCGGTAACCCCTGGAAAGCGATGCGTTCCTGCGCCATATCCAGCCAGCGATGCAGCGTTTTATGTTCAGGGAAGAGTGCTTTGAGTTTAGCGTCCGTTTTATAGATATCTTCCGGATCGCCAGACAGGGCCACCCAGCGAAACGGCCCTTTGCCCTCGCAAAACAGGGGACGGATATAGGCGGGCACAAAACCGGGGAAATCAAACGCGTTGCTGACGCCTTCATCCAGCGCGACCTGGCGGATATTGTTGCCATAATCCACAGTAGGGATGCCCATGTGACAAAAGTCGAGCATCGCCTGCACATGCACCGCCATGGAGGCGCGGGCGGCTTTTTCTACGGCTTTGGGATTCGCCTTACGTTCCTGCTCCCAGCGCGACACATCCCAGTCAATCGGCAGATAGCCGTTGACGGGATCGTGCGCCGAGGTTTGATCGGTCACGATGTCCGGCTTCGGCCCACCGGCTTTTGCGCGTTTCACCAGCTCCGGCAGGATTTCTGCCGCGTTGCCTAACAGACCCACGGAGATTGCTTTCTTCGCCTGCGTGGCCGCGTGGATTAACGTCAGGGCTTCATCCAGCGAGGTGGCTTTGTGATCGACATAGCGGGTGCGTAAACGGAAATCGATACGCGATTCCTGACATTCAATGGCCAGCACGCAGGCCCCGGCCAGCACGCCGGCCAGCGGTTGGGCACCGCCCATGCCGCCTAATCCGGCCGTCAGGATCCAGCGTCCACTTAAATCATTGTTGTAATGCTGACGTCCGGCCTCGACAAACGTCTCGTAGGTGCCCTGTACAATCCCCTGCGCACCGATGTAAATCCAGGACCCGGCGGTCATCTGGCCGTACATCATCAGCCCGGCCTTATCCAGTTCATGGAAGTGATCCCAGTTGGCCCAGTGCGGCACCAGATTAGAATTAGCCAGCAGTACGCGTGGCGCATCCGCATGGGTGCGAAACACGCCAACCGGCTTGCCCGACTGGATCAGCAGGGTTTCGTCGGGTTGCAGCACCTGTAGCGAACGTAAAATTTGCTCAAAGCATGCCCAGTTACGCGCGGCTTTACCAATCCCGCCATAGACCACCAAATCCTCCGGGCGCTCTGCCACATCGGGATCGAGGTTGTTCTGAATCATGCGGTAGGCCGCTTCAATCAACCAGTTTGCGCAGTGCAGTGTATTTCCACGCGGCGCACGAATCTCGCGTGCTACCACTTTTGACAGGGTTTCGCTCATGACGGATTCCTTATTCAACTGAATGGGTGCCCATGCTGGGTAACAATGCGGTGAGTGCCTGCGGCCAGTCGCAGCGGCTTGCCCACTGGCGCATCGCTTCGATGTCCGGTGCCAGCAGGCGGTCTTCCTCAAGGAAGGCGACGCGTTCGCGGATCGTGCCAATGGCCTGTTCTATCAGTGCAGAACTTTGCAGGGGACGATGAAACTCAATGCCCTGGGCCGCTGCCATGGCTTCAATGCCGACTACCGCCGCGCTGTTAAAGCACATGTCGCCCAGTCGGCGGGCGGCATAGGTGGCCATCGACACGTGATCTTCCTGGTTAGCCGAGGTAGGCAAACTGTCGACGCTGCCGGGATGCGCCAGCGATTTATTTTCGGAGGCGAGCGCCGCCGCGGTGACCTGAGCAATCATAAAACCGGAGTTCACGCCGCCGTCGCGGACCAGGAAAGGGGGCAGACCGGACAGACCGGTATCCAGCAGCAGGGCCAGTCGACGTTCAGAAATGGCACCCACTTCGGCGACGGCCAGGGCAATAATGTCTGCGGCAAAAGCTACGGGTTCAGCATGGAAGTTGCCACCGGAGATCACATCACCGGTTTCGGTGAACACCAGCGGGTTATCGGACGCGGCGTTGGCTTCAATCTGCAGGATGCGGGCGGCATGGCTGAGGTTATCCAGGCACGCTCCCATGACCTGGGGGACGCAGCGGACAGAGTAGGGATCCTGCACGCGCCCACAATGGGTATGAGAACCCAGGATCTCGCTGCCTTCAATCAGGGCGGTGACGGCGGCTGCCACGGCAATCTGGCCATGCTGGCCACGCGCCTGATGAATACGCGCGTCGAACGGTTTTAATGAGCCTTTAATCGCTTCCAGCGACAGCGCGCCCGCCATTAAGCCTGCGGCAAACAGATTTTCCGCTTCGAACAGGCCGCGCAGGGCCAGGGCAGTCGATACCTGGGTACCGTTGAGTAAGGCCAGCCCTTCTTTGGGACCCAGCACAAACGGCGTCAGGCCTACTTTTGCCAGACCTTCCGTTGCCGGAATGTGTTTACCGTTGACCCGTACTTCACCTTCACCCAGCAGCATCAGCGACATGTGCGCCAGTGGGGCCAGATCGCCGGAGGCCCCCACCGATCCTTTGGCGGGAATGCACGGCATCACGCCCGCATTGAAGAGGGCCAGCAACGCCTCCACCAGTTCAATCCGCACGCCAGAATGACCACGGGAAAGGCTGATGATTTTGCTGGCGACCACCAGGCGCGTCACGTTATCGGGCAGAAGTTCCCCCAGGCCGACGCTGTGAGACAGCACCAGGTTTCGCTGCAGATCGGCAAGACGGCTGGCGGGAATTTGAGTCTGCGCCAGTTTACCGAAACCGGTATTGATGCCGTACACCACGCTACCGGAGGCCACAATCGCTTCAACGGTTTGTTGCGCTTCAGTGATGGCGTGGCGAGCGCCGTCATCAAGGCTGAGTGTGACGTTGCCTTGATATATTGCGCGCAATATCGCGAGATCGACCTTGCCTGGCACCAGACGTAATCCCTGAGACGAACCTGACATACTTTGCTCCTGTCTATACAAGGGTTGGCTTATTCGCTGGCCGTTCTGTTGACCCGAATAGCGGAATAACGCGAGTGAAACATAACTGTCTATTCTTGTCTATACAAGTTGCAATCGGCATGCCAGACCGATCACAAAATTGATCAGGCATTAACAGAGGGCTAACGTGAGCAACAGGCGGGTTTCCTGCACCGCTGTAGGGCAACAGGTGCACGGTTTACGTGCCGATCTTGGGCTGGAATGTATATACATCCAGCCCGTCAGGCAGTAAACTTTGGGCATTATCAGCTTAAGGAATACGATATGGCCGAGCACACGGCAATTGCACAACTGGCAGCGGCCATGAGTGACGAACCCGCACCCATCTATCAACGGGTCAAACAGGCGATCATCAGCCAGATTCGTGAAGGCCACTGGAAAGCTAACCAACGGGTGCCTTCAGAAAGCGAGCTGGTGAATGAGCTTGGCGTAAGTCGTATGACGATTAACCGGGCATTGCGGGAATTAACCAGCGAAGGATTTCTGGTACGTATGCAAGGGGTTGGTACGTTTGTCGCGGAGATGAAAGGCTACACAGCCATGCTTGAGGTGCACAACATCGCGGATGAAATTGCGCAGCGGGGTCATCAGCACAGCTGCAAAATTCTCACCATTGGTCAGAACAAAGCGGATCCGGAGCAGGCTTCCGTTCTGGGCCTGACAACCGGACAAACGCTGTTTCATTCTCTGATTGTACATTATGAAAATGACATGCCGGTGCAGCTGGAAGATCGGCTGGTGAATCCACAACTGGCCCCGGATTACCTGGCCCAGGATTACCACACGCTCACGCCTTATACGTACCTGATGCGCGCGGCACCGTTGACGGCGGGTGAACATATCGTTGAGGCGGTGATGCCGGATGCGCGACAGCGTAAACATCTGTCGATTGATGAGCACGAGCCTTGTCTGCTCATCCGTCGCCAGACCTGGAGCGATAACAAGATTGTGACCTATGCGCGTTTACTCTATCCCGGCTCGCGTTACAAGCTGCTGGGGCGCTTTAAAGGGCACGGGTAAGACGAATAAACAGTAACCTCGCATCCTGGCTGTCCGGCTGCAGTCGGGTGAGATGATCGACCCACCAGACGCCGTGCTGCTCCGCTAATGGCGCATCGTTCACGATGCGCCATTCTCCTGCCAGCACCCAGGCCACACCGTGCTCGCTGCTGACAGCGTCGGTGACGACGTCAGCCTGTGCCCGCCATTCACCTCGTCGTGTCATGATGTTAAAATCCTGACTGGGCGCTTTACCCTGCAACCGAGCCTCAAGTGCCTGCTCCCCCGCAAAAGCCCAGGGCTTTTCCGGCAACAGGCGATGCGCGATATTCTCGCCACGCAGCAGAACAGGGCTGCCGTTTAGCAGAGTAATAATGCGATCGACACCGGTAAACGCCGAGAAGGGGCCGTCGCTGGCGATGGTGGCAATACTGGCGCGCCAGGCGAAGTCGCCTGCCCCGGGCGGATAGTCGATAATTTCACGTGTTTCGCCACCGCCGTTGCGCCAGCGACTGACGGGTAAGCTGTCTAAAGAAAAAACGCTTCTCATCACAACGCTGCCATTGCCTGCGCGAAACGGGCTGCACAGGCTTCTTCTTCTGCATGATGGCCGTCGCTGATCACCCGGTTACCCGCCACATACACGTCGCGAATCTGCTCGTGCTGACCAGCAAACAGCCAGCGATTGAGCAGGGCAGGCTCATCCACACTGCCCAGCCAGGCGTCATCGCGTAATACCAGCCAGTCGGCGCGTTGCCCGACGGCCAGCGCCCCACTCTTTATTCCGCAGGCCTGGGCACCGCCCGCCGCGGCCTGTTGCCACAGCAGATTGCCGACTGAGGGCTGGTCGGGCAGCGTGATGCGATTGCGACGACGGTCGCGCAGGCGTTGGGCATATTCAAGCCAGCGCAACTCCTCCTGAACACTGAGCGAAACATGACTGTCGGAGCCAATGCCCCAGCGTCCGCCCTGGGCGATATAGTCCACGGCGGGAAAAATACCGTCACCGAGGTTGGCTTCCGTGGTCGGGCAGAGCCCGGCAACCGCACCGCTGGCGGCAAGGCGCGTCACTTCGCTGTCATCGAGATGCGTTGCATGAATCAGGCACCAGCGTGCATCGACATCGAAACGCGTCATCAGCCAGCTCACCGGACGCTCGCCGCTCCAGGCCAGACTGTCATTGACCTCCTTCTCCTGCTCGGCGATGTGAATATGGATGGGTAACGTGGTCTCGCTGGCGCTGAGCACGGCATGCATTTGCGCTTCACTGACTGCGCGCAGTGAGTGAAAGCAGAGGCCTGCGTTGTGCAGGGGTTTATCTTTTATCCATGTCTGAAGACGTACCTGCTGTTGCAGATAGCTGTCGGTCTGCTGAATAAAGCGCTTTTGTCCCGGCACCGGCGGCTGAGCGCCAAAACCGCTGTAGCTGTAAAGCACCGGTAGCAACGTCTGACCTATGCCTGCCGTCTCTGCCGCCGCAATAAGCTGGCGCAGCATGGCATCGTCCGCATAAGGTTTACCGTCAACATCGTGATGCAGATAATGAAATTCTGCGACCTGGCAATAGCCGCCTTTTAGCATATCGATATACAGCAGGGCGGCGATATCACCTACCTGCCCGGGCGTCAGACGCTGCACCATGCGATACATCCGATCGCGCCAGGTCCAGAAGCTGTCCTGCGGATCGCCCGCCACTTCAGCCAGACCGGCCATGGCACGTTGAAAAGCATGTGAATGCAAATTCGCAATAGCGGGAATCACGTTACCGGCTAAACGTGTCGCTTCCCTGTCATCACCGTCGGGCGTAATCGCATCAATCATGCCCGCCGCGTTGACACTGATACGCACCTGTTTATGCCAGCCTCCGGCCAGCCATGCGCGTGGCGCAAAAAAAGTAGCCATGGTTGATCCTCAAGGGATGTAGTTGTATATACATATACATACTTTAAAGTTTGCTGTAAACGGCAAGCGCATTGTGAGGCGGGAATGGCAGAAAAACTCCAGGTAGACAGCGTGTGGAGCGGGGCAGATGTGGTAACCATGCAAAGCGGCCACTATCATCTTATCGAACAGGGTGCGCTGGCAGTAAAGGCGGGCAGGCTGGTGTGGGTTGGGCCCGCCGCCGCGATGCCGGCTTTTGAAACGCGTGAACATCATCGTCTGCCGGGCGGGATCATCACGCCGGGTTTAGTGGACTGCCACACGCATCTGGTTTTTGGTGGCGATCGCAGTCAGGAGTTTGAGCAGCGCCTCAACGGCGTGAGCTATGCCGATATTGCGGCCCAGGGCGGCGGCATCCTTTCTACCGTTCGGGCCACCCGTGACGCCAGTGAACAAACGTTAGTGGAGACAGCCCGCTGGCGGTTGAATCGCTTGCTGGCCGAGGGCGTGACCACCGTCGAGATTAAATCCGGCTACGGTCTGGATGAAGAAAGTGAATTACGTATGCTGCGTGCCATTCGACAGCTCAGTCAGGAGGTGGCTGCGGATGTGCAGGCCACCTGCCTGGCCGCTCATGCGGTTCCGCCCGAATTTAAACAGGATCCCGATGGCTGGATCACGATCATCTGTGACCGCCTGTTACCTCAGATCAGCGCCGAAGGCCTGGCGGATGCGGTGGATGCATTCTGCGAACATCTGGCGTTTACCCCGCAGCAGGTCGCCCGGGTATTTGACCGGGCAACGGCGCTGGGCATGCCGGTGAAACTGCATGCCGAGCAGCTTTCCTCTTTGGGCGGAGCGGCGCTGGCCGCCCGTTATGGCGCGCTGTCCGCCGATCATCTGGAATATGCAACGGAAACGGATGTTCAGGCAATGGCAGAACAGGGTACGGTAGCCGTGTTATTGCCCGGCGCGTTTTATCTGCTGCGGGAAACGCAGCGCCCGCCGGTAGCGTTGTTCCGACGCTATGGTGTGCCCATGGCACTGGCGAGTGATGCCAACCCCGGCACATCGCCCGCGCTGTCGCTGCGCCTGATGCTGAATATGGGCTGCACCCTGTTCGGCATGACACCGGAAGAAGCGCTGGCAGGCGTGACCCTGTGGGGGGCAAAGGCGCTGGGGCTGGAGGCAAGTCACGGTTCGCTGGAGGCGGGAAAAGTGGCCAGTTTTGTTCACTGGCCGCTGGCCCGCCCGGCGGAACTGGTTTACTGGCTGGGCGGTGAACTGCCCTGTACCGTTATCTACCGCGGAGAAGTACAATGACACCTTTTCATTTTACCCAAGGGACTGTCCCGCTGCTGGTCAGTATTCCCCATGCCGGCACGATGTTAACACCGGAAGTTGAAGCCGGGCTCAGCGATGCCGCCCGTGACTTACCGGATACGGACTGGCACATTCCACAACTATATGATTTTGTGCGTGATATGGGAGCCAGCCTGGTCATTGGCCGCTACTCACGCTTTGTTGTCGATCTCAATCGTCCCTCAGACAATCAACCGCTTTATACGACCGCCACCACCGGCCTGTTTCCGGAAACCCTGTTTGACGGCACGCCGACGTTTGTTGCGGGCAAAGCTCCCACGGATGCACAGCGACAGGGATATATTCAGACAATCTGGCAGCCTTATCACCAGCAGATCCAGCAGACGCTGGCGCATATAAAAGCGGAATTTGGCTATGCGCTGCTGTTTGACGCCCATTCGATTGCCAGTGAAATTCCACGACTGTTTGACGGTCGCCTGCCGGATCTCAATATTGGTACCAATGACGGGGCCAGTTGCAGCAATCGCGTCATCGACGGGCTGACATCGGTATGCAGCGCGCAGGATCGCTACAGCTGGGTTGTCAATGGCCGTTTCAAAGGCGGCTACATTACGCGCGCTTACGGTCAACCCGATCGGCAGATCCAGGCGGTGCAACTGGAGCTGTCGCAAATCAATTATATGGACGAGACACCGCCCTTTACCTGGCATGAAGCCCGCGCGGCAGAACTGAAAAAAGTCCTGAAGCCGCTGTTACACAGCTTTGTGGCGCAGGGCAAGGGCTGACGGCGACGTTCATGATGCGCAGCGCCCGCCTGGGTTAAGGCGGGCTGATGCTTACCGTGCTTCTCTAACTCCTTCTTTCGGCATACCGATACCAGCGTGTACAGCCTGATGTCGCTGACGAAGGCCGCCCAGCGGTGTCCTCGCTCGTGTTCAACACGGCTGACGATCTTTGCGGCCTGACGCGGTTTAACAAACTTCTTTTTTGTCCACCTCGCCATTTGAGGCGCAGCTAAACAGGTTGTCCTTCCAACTGGCTCACGGACAGAGGGGATGAAGCCTAACCACGCTGAATAAGATGCACTGCATTCATGCAATTATGCGCCCTGATAGTGCATCAATCCGCCAGGCTGGACGGTCATCAGTCGGCGCTTCGCCGTTGAGAGCGACAGCGGAGCTGGCACGACCTTTGCTAGCTTGTATGTACAAGTGAAGGTTCAGAGAAACCTCGCAGCTATTTATCGTGTCTGGCTCACAAAAATATCAGGACGTCAATGAACGCTGCGTCGCTTGCTTGTATATACATGATTCATCATCTTGTGAGATTTTTGTTAATAACAACAGCGACACGCTTAAAACGCCTTTTTAATCCAGGAGAAGCCGAATGAAGCACCCCGTAACGTTTCGCCGTTTTTGCCTTTCGACGTTGTTTTCCAGCCTGCTTGTCAGCACCGTTGCAGTACAGGCGAAAGAGTGGAAATCCATCACGATTGCCACAGAGGGCAGTTACGAGCCCTGGAACCTGACCTTGCCAGGCGGCAAATTAGGCGGTTTTGAACCAGAGCTCATGGCGAATTTGTGTAAACGCATGGGGATGGAATGCAAACTGGTGGTTCAGAACTGGGATGGCATGATTGCCGGGCTGAATGCCGGAAAATACGACGTCATTATGGATGCCATCGTCATTACCCCGGAACGTAAAAAAGTCGTGAATTTCACGATTCCTTATGCCTCCACGCCCGCCACTTTCATTGCGGTGAAAGGCACGCTGCTGCCGCCCGGCAAAGGCGTGATTAAGTTGAATGACGACGAAAAAGCGATCGACGCCGCGCTGGCACCGATGAAAGCCGCATTGAAAGGAAAAACTATCGGCATTGCCTCCGGCACGGTCTATACGCCGTTTATCGATAAATATTTCAAAGGCATTGCCGACGTACGTGAGTACACCACCTCCGCCGATGCCATCCTCGATCTGCAGGCCGGACGCATTGATGCGGTATTTGATGATGTGACGTTTGCCAAATCAATGCTGGCACGTAAAGACAACAGCAACCTGACCTTCAGCGGACCGCAACTGGGTGGGCCTGTCTGGGGAGAAGGTGAAGCCCTGGGCGTGCGGATGGCAGATAACGATCTGAAAGCCAAACTCGATGAGGCCATCAAGGCTGCACTCGCTGACGGCACGGTAAAAGAACTCAGTGAAAAATGGTTTAAAACTGACGTTACGCCATAAGTGAGGTGGAGCATGATGAGCCTGCTGGGATTGGGTGCCGATGGTTGGGGGCGGTTGATTTTGTCTGCCACGCTCACCACCTTACTGCTGTCGCTGGTCGCATTACTGGTCGGTGCCGTCGTGGGCTCAGGCATTGCGGCCGCTAAGTTATCCGCTCACCGCCCGCTGCGTTGGCTGGGTGAAGGTTACTCGGTAATTTTTCGTGGCATTCCTGAGTTGCTGGTGATCTACCTGTTCTACTTTGGGAGCGCAGGCCTGATCACCCAGATCGGACAGGTATTTGGTGCAGAGGGATTCATCGAAGCGCCGCCATTTCTGATCGGGGCGCTAGCAATCGGCCTGATTTCAGGATCGTATCAGGCTGAAGTTTACCGTGCCGCCCGGCTGGCGCTTGCCCATGGCGAGGTAGAAGCCGCGCTGGCGATCGGCATGTCACGCTGGCGTATTCGCCAGCGTATTCTGTTGCCTCAGGTGGCGCGGTATGCGCTGCCAGGTCTCTCAAATGTCTGGCAGATGAGCCTGAAGGATTCAGCGCTGGTTTCAGTTACGGGCATTGTAGAATTGATGCGCGCCAGCCAGATTGCCGCAGGTTCAACGCGGGACTATTTCACCTTCTATATGATCGGCGGGGGATGCTATCTGTTGTTAACCGTTCTGTCGAATCGGGCGTTTCTGCGCGCGGAAGCCCGACTGGGCCGGGCCTGGCAGAGCCGGACCGCGGCACAGCATTAAGGAACCGCATCATGATCGATTTTGCTTTTCTTACGGATACGTTCCTGAAACTGAGCGCCGCACTGCCGGTTACGCTCGGCCTGTTTATCTGTTCATTCCTGTGCGGCGGGCTGCTGGCGATAGGGATTCTGGCGCTGCGCCTGAGCCGCTGGCGCCTGGTGAGCGGTTTTGCCCGCGGCTATATTCTGGTATTCCGGGGGTCGCCTCTGATGATCCAGCTGTTCCTGATTTATTACGGTCTGGGACAGTTTGGTGTGATTCGCCACAGTATTTTCTGGCCCTTTTTACGTGAACCGTTCAGCTGCGCCGTGCTGGCGCTGTCGCTGTGTACCGCCGCTTACACCGCAGAGATTCTGCGCGGGGCGCTGCTGGCCGTACCGGTGGGACAGGTGGAAGCCGGTATTGCCTGCGGCATGTCGCGGGGCTTGCTGCTGCGGCGCATTATTGCCCCGGTCATGCTGCGCTATGCTTTGCCAGCCTATTCAACGGAAGCGATTCTGTTGGTGAAATCCACCGCGCTCGCCAGCCTGGTGACCGTCTGGGACGTCACAGGCGTGGCGCAACAGATTATCCAGCGGACCTACCGCACGATGGAAGTGTTTCTCTGTGCGGCAGCCATCTATCTGCTTCTCAACTTCATTATTATCCAGTTGTATGCGCTGCTGGAGCGCCGACTGACACCGGTCCATCAGCCTGAAAAAGCGCCATTAGCGGCCGTTAAACCCATGACGGGAGGAGAGTAAAATGCAGGATTTACCCGCAGTGACGCTGTCCGCCAGCGATATTCGTAAATCATTTGGTGCGATGGAGGTCCTGAAAGGCATTTCACTCCAGGCCCATAAAGGGGATGTGATTTCCATTCTCGGTGCCAGCGGCTCGGGCAAAAGTACGCTGTTACGCTGCATTAATTTACTTGAAACGCCAGATGCCGGCGTGGTCAGCGTCGGCGGTGAAACGATTGAGATGAAGCGTCACGCCCGCGGCCATCAACTGGCAGCCAACCCCAAACAGATTGAGCGGCTACGCTCACGGTTGGGTATGGTGTTTCAGAGCTTTAATCTCTGGTCCCATATGACGGTACTGCAAAACGTAATCGAGGGGCCGCATTACGTCTTAAAACGTGATAAGCAAACCTGTATCGCTCAGGCTGAGCAGTTGCTGGATCGTGTCGGCCTGCTCAATCGTAAAAGTTTTTATCCAGCGCAGTTGTCTGGTGGTCAGCAGCAGCGCGTCGCGATTGCCCGCGCGCTGGCCATGGATCCGGAAGTGATGCTGTTCGACGAGCCTACCTCGGCACTGGATCCTGAACTGGTCGGTGAGGTGTTGAAGGTAATGCGCAGTCTGGCTGAAGAGGGGCGCACCATGCTGGTGGTTACACATGAAATGGGCTTCGCGCGTCATGTCTCGAACCGTGTGGTGTTTATGCATCAGGGCACCATTGACTGTCAGGGAACGCCTGCCGAGATGTTTGGCGAAGGCGGCTCCGCCCGTTTCAGGCAGTTTATTTCCAGCCACCATGCAGCGGAGCCGGTGTAATGCGGCGCGTTGTCTGGGGCGATACGGCCTTAACGTGGCAGGAGGTCGTTGAGGTTGCCCGTCATGATGCGGAACTGGTACTGAGTGATGCGGCCTGGCAGCGCATTGCGCGGGGACGTGAGATAGTGACGCACATCGTGGCGAGTGGTCAGATTGCCTACGGCATTAACACCGGGCTGGGTGCACTCTGCAATATCGTGCTGGCGGAAGAAGAACTCAGCCAGCTGTCGCGCAATACGTTGTTAAGTCATGCCTGCGGCGTCGGGCCATTGCTGACGAAGCAGGAGGTACGCGCCATCCTCTGCGTCGCGATTGCCAACTACAGTCACGGCAAATCCGGCGTTTCGGTCGCGCTGGTTGAACACCTGCTGGCGCTGCTGAATCTGCATATTACGCCGCAGGTGCCTTCGCAGGGATCGGTGGGTTACCTGACTCATATGGCGCATATCAGCCTGACGTTGATTGGCGTAGGAGATGCTGAGTGCGACGGGCAGATCATGCCCGCCTCGCAGGCGCTGGCGCGTCATGGTTTAGTGCCGTTACGGCCAGGTGCAAAAGAGGGGTTGAGTCTGGTTAACGGCACACCGTGCATGACCGGACTGGCCTGCCTGGCACTGGATGATGCGCAGCGGTTACTGGACTGGGCTGATGTAACCGGCGCGATGAGTTTTGAGGCATTACGCGGTCAGGTGGTCGCCTTCGATGAAGACGTGCTGGCGCTGAAAGCCAGTCCGGGTATTCAGCGCAGCGGCCAACGGCTTCGGCGGTTACTCTGTGACAGCCCATTATTAAAGGTGAGTAGTGGCATTCGCACGCAGGATGCACTAAGCCTGCGGTCGATGCCACAGGTGCACGGTGCCTGCCGCGATCAGTTTGATCACGCTGCTCGCCAGATCGCCATCGAACTGAATGCCTGTACCGATAATCCATTAGTGCTGGGTACGCCGCAGGCCTGGCGCGTGGTGTCACAAGCCCATCCTCATGGCGAATCGGTGGCGATGGCCTGTGATCTGCTGGCGATTGCACTGGCGGAACTGGGCAGTATTGCAGAACGGCGTCTGGACAGGCTGGTGAACCCGCTGGTCAGTGGCTTACCGCCTTTTCTGGTCGCGCAGCCTGGCGTGAATTCCGGCATGATGATTGCGCAATATGTGGCGGCCTCATTGTGCGCTGAAAACCGCCAACTGGCCCAGCCCGCGGTACTGGATAATTATATGACTTCCGGACTGCAGGAAGATCACCTCAGTCTGGGTACCGGCGCGGCGCTGAAATTGCTCAGGCTCGTCAATAACGTCTATCAGGTTCTGGCGATTGAATACCTGCTGGCCGCACAGGCGCTGGAGTTCCACGGTGAGGCACAACTGGCCAGCGGCACGCGACGCGCCTGGCGGCAACTGCGCGAAGTCGTTACCCGCTGGCAGGACGATCGCTGGCTGGCACCTGAGATCGCCCGTGCGGTCAATACGTTACGGACGCATTCGGCAGAACTGCTCTGACTTAGCTGCGGCGCGCATCGGGCCGCACCAGGTCAAAGCGCTGTGCTTCACTGATGCCATAATACGCGCTGGGCCCACCGGCGCGTAAAATCGGTTCCGCTTTCGCCGTCTGATAAATACCGTTTTCCAGCAGGCTTTCGTCAATGTGGATGGCAACGGCTTCGCCCAGCACCAGCCAGCTGTCGATGGCGCGCCCGCCGGCATCCTGTAACTGAATCAGTTGTGTCAGCCTGCATTCAAAATTCACCGGACTTTCCTGTACCAGACAGGCCTTGACCTGCGAGGCGGCCAGAGGGGTCAAGCCTGCCAGGGCAAACTCGTCCTGATCGGCTGGGGCAGAAATTGAGCTTTCATTCATGGCCTCCGCCAGCGGTCGGGTCGCCAGATTCCAGACAAATTCTTTTGTTTCAGCGATGTTTTGCACACTGTCTTTCCAGCCGCTGCTGGCGAAGCCAATAATGGGCGGCTGGTAATTGAAACAGTTAAAAAAACTGTAGGGGGCAAGGTTGCGCACGCCTTTGGCGCTGGTGCTGCTGATCCAGCCTATTGGACGTGGGCCAATGATGGCATTCAGTGGATCGTGAGGCAAACCGTGTCCGGCGCGGGGCTGATAGGAATAGCGTTTATGCATCGTCATCTCCTGGATAAAAAAAGAGTCTAGCCTGGCCTGTCCGCCATGCGTTAAACCGTCAGAGCCGCGCCGCTTTTTTGCGCATTGTTAACCAGATTAGTCTGGTTCAGCGACAGGAGGGAATGTTCTGTACTACAGCATTAATAACGATAAATATCAAAAGATTAACTATTTATTTGATGAGCAATCCGCGAAAAGATGTGTTTAAAAAGTAAACGAAAGTTAAACGGAATCATTTTATACATTTTGTGCTAATGAAAGTTTCGTATTTGTTTAACGAAACTGAGGCATTATGCAATCTCATCAATTGTTCTCGTGGTCGAATATGAAAAAAATTCTTGTTACAGGATCTTCTGGATTCGTTGGTGGTGCAGTCGTGGCAGAATTGCTGATGCGCCAGGATGTTGAGTTATTGCTGCTCGTCAGAGCCAGCGATGCTAACCAGGGACTGGAGAGGGTTAAAGATAATTTAACCAAGTTTTCATGTTCGGCGCAGGCGATTGCGCGCCTGACAGCAGATCAGATTCTGGTCGGCGATTTACTGGCCCCGGAGCTTTTCCTGGATGATGCGCGCATCGATCAGATCAGCCACGTTATCAACTGCGCAGCGATTGCGTCATTTGGTGAGAATAACGATATCTGGCGCGTCAACGTGGAAGGGACGTTTAAACTGGCCGCCAGAATGGCAGCCTTGCCTGAATTTGTTAAATTCGTCCACGTCGGCACGGCGATGTCGTCTGCCCCGGATCACGGTGAGATTGTAAAAGAAGATCTGGTGCTGTCTTCACGCGAAGATCACATTGTCGATTACACCTATTCCAAGTCGTATATCGAAAATAAGATCAAACAGGAATTGCCGCATCTGCCACTGGTCATCGCGCGTCCGTCCATTGTGGTGGGCCACTCTCAGGAAGGGTGCACGCCGTCAGGCAGCATCTTCTGGGTGTTTAAAATGGTCATGAAGCTGGAGAAATTCCTCTGCTCACTCGACGACCGTGTTGATGTCATCCCGGTAGACTACTGTGCCAAATCGCTGGTGTTCCTGATGGATCATGGCTGCACCGAGGAGATGGTTTATCACATCTCTGCTGGCGAGCGCAGCAGTAACACCTTCTCTGAAATTGATTCGGCTTTTGCCAGTGCAGAAAAAAGTGCCCCGTTGGCGCCGAATTATCTGCAGGTTGATTTCAGCGAAATCGTTAAAGAGCGTAAGAACTTTAAAAAGATCTACGGACCCTGCAACGAACGTCTGATGCTGCGCGCAATGCGTCTTTACGGCGAGTTCGCCCGTCTGAATGTAGTGTTCTCTAACGACAAATTACTGCGTCTGGGCATGAGCTCACCGCCAGGATTCACCAGCTATATTGATCGCTGTGTTGAAACCACCCGTGGCATGCCGATTCAGGATTTAATGCGCGTCGATTTTAAATAATCCCGCAGACTTAACGCCCGGCCAGCATTGTTGCTGGCGGGGCGCATTTTGCTTTTTTGCTCACCTCGCTTTCCTGCAACGACGCCGTACCCTCGCGATTTCGCACGTCCGCAACGTCGGCCTGCTGGCCGCTCTGACCGAGAATGCGGTTTATTTTCTGCCCGCCACAGCGTATTGTACGCGCGCCTGAAAATATGAGAGAACGTATGAAAAAGTCTGCCAGCCCGTCCCCTTTCCATGCCCGTAACCGCCACCAGGGTGAATATGATTTTGCCGCGCTGACGGCAGCGCACCCGCCGCTGGCAGAAAAAGTCCGGCCCAACGGCTATGGCGTCATGTCGGTGGACTTTGCCGATCCTGAAGCGGTCATGCTGTTGAATCAGGCGCTGCTTAAACTGTTCTACGGCCTTGACTGGCAACTGGCGCCTGGTTCGTTGTGCCCGCCCGTGCCGGGGCGCGCTGACTATCTTCACTACCTGGCCGATTTACTGGCACTGGACAACCAGGGCAGGATCCCGCCGGCGGACATCCTGGATATTGGCTGCGGGGCGAACTGTATTTATCCCCTGATCGGCGCGGCGGAATATGGCTGGCGTTTTACCGGCACGGATATTGATGACGCGGCACTAAAAACGGCGACAAAAATTGTCGCGGCGAACCCGGGCATGCAACGCCTGATCCGCCTGCGTCGGCAAAAAAATCCCGCCGTGGTGCTGAATGGCGTGGTGAATAAGAATGAAAACTTCCATGCGGTCATCTGCAATCCGCCTTTTCACGCTTCTGCGGCAGAGGCGGCGGCCGGTTCACAGCGTAAAACGCGCAACCTGGGACTGGCACCGGCTGCACCGCTGAACTTTGGCGGCCAGCACAATGAATTGTGGTGCGAAGGGGGAGAAAAGGGCTTTGTCGGGAAAATGATCGCTGAAAGCGCCAGTCTGGCTCAGCAGGTCGTCTGGTTTACATCGCTGGTATCGCGCAAAGAGCATTTACCCGCGCTGGAGAAACAGCTGAAGGCGCTGGATACCCAGGTGGTACGTGTGGTCAATATGGCGCAGGGGCAGAAGCAGAGCCGGTTCCTGGCATGGAGCTTTATGTCCGCCGCCCAACGCGCGCAGCGATTGTCCCGCTAACGCAGGCGCTTGCGTCAGTTCGCCGCATCATCGTGTGGCGTCGCCAGAGAAAAACGGGCCGCCTGCCGGCCCGTTCGCACTCAGGAAACGTGCTGTAAAAATTCGCGCAGACGTTCGCTGGGCGGATCACTGATCAGACGGTCCGGATCGCCGTCTTCGGCAATGCGGCCTTTATCAATAAAAATCAGGCGCGACGCCACTTTCCGGGCAAAACCCACTTCGTGTGTGACGATAACCATTGTCATGCCTTCTTCAGCCAGATCCTGCATGACTTTCAGCACTTCGTGACGCAGTTCTGGGTCCAGCGCGGAGGTGGGCTCATCAAACAGCATCATTTTGGGTTTCACCGCCAGTGCCCGGGCAATCGCCACGCGCTGTTGCTGTCCACCCGAAAGCTCAGAAGGGAAATGGTTGGCGCGCTCGGCCAGGCCCACTTTCGCCAGCAGGCTATGGGCCAGTTTTCGTGCGTCTTCTTTGCTGGCACCGCGAACGCGAATCGGGCCAAAAGCCACGTTATCCAGCGCACTCATCTGCGGGAAAAGGTGGAACTGCTGAAACACCATGCCGGCTTCCTGACGAATAAGGCGATCGTCTACTTTGGGATCGTTAACGTTCAGGCCATCGACGATCAGTTCGCCGCTGGTGATCTCTTCCAGCTTGTTGATGCAACGCAGCAGCGTCGATTTACCCGAACCGGAGGGGCCGATAATCACGACGACTTCACCCTGATTAATCTTCAGGTCGATATTGTGCAGCACCTGGGTTTGGCCAAAATGCTTTGAGACGTTTTTAAATTCAATCACAGGATTTTCACCCTTTTCTCAATACGGCGCAGCACAAAGCTCAACACCAACGTAATCACAAGATAAATAACGGCCACTGCGCTCCAGATTTCCAGCGCGCGGAAGTTACCGGCAATAATTTCCTGTCCCTGGCGGGTCAGTTCGGCCACACCGATCACAATAAACAGCGAGGTGTCCTTAATGCTGACAATCCACTGATTGCCCAGCGGGGGCAGCATACGACGCAGCGCCAGCGGCATGATGACGTAGCGCAGGGTTTCGCGGCCTGACAGGCCCAAAGCCAGCCCGGCCTCGCGAAAGCCTTTGTTAATGGACAGGACCGCACCGCGGGTAATTTCCGCAATATAGGCACCCGAGTTAATCATAATGGTTACCACCGCGGCGGTGAACGGATCGATGCGCAAATCCGGGAACGCCATAGGCAGGGCAAAATAGATGAACATAACCTGCACGACGATGGGCGTACCGCGAATGATTTCAATAAAAACCAGGGCGATATTATTGCTCAGCCAGCCACCGTATGCGCGGGCAAAACCCGCGACCAGGCCGATGATCAATCCACCGACCAGGCCAATAATGGAAATAATTAAGGTCAGTTTTGCGCCTTCGAGTAGCGCGGGCATGGCTGGCCAGATGACGCTCCAGTCAAAATCCATGGTGAAACTCCGCTGTTGTTGCGATGGAAAAAAGCAGGGACAGGGTCCCTGCTGAAAAATAAAAAACGGGCTCAGTGATTATTTCGGTTCAGTTCCGAACCACTTTTTATAGAGTTGATTGTAGGTACCGTTCTCTTTAAGCGTTTTCAGCGCGCCGTTCACTTTTTCACGCAGTTCATCACTGCCTTTCGGGAACGCAATGCCGTACTGCTGGGCTTCAATAGAATCACCTACAGCTTTGAAACGGCCTTTACCTGCGGTGTTGATGAAATAGAGAATATTGGGCGTATCGTGCAGCACTGCGTCAGCGCGGTTGGTGCCCAGTTCCATGTAAGCGTTATCGATATTCGGGAACTGACGCAGATCTTTCGTTTTGATGTGCGTCTTCGCATAATCTACGGAACCCGTGCCGCTCTTCACCGCCACCACTTTGCCGTTCAGATCGTCAATGCCTTTGATGTCTTTCTCGTTGTTACGCACCATGACCAGCAGACCGCTTTTGTAGTAGCCATCAGAAAACTCAATAGCTTTCTTGCGCTCGTCAGTAATGGTAATGCCGGCCAGTGCCACATCGACGTTGTGCGTCTGAAGGGCAGGGATGATGCCGCTGAAGTCCATCGGCTTCAGGGTGTAATCCAGTTTCAGTTCCTTCGCAATGGCATCCCATAAATCCACGTCAAAGCCGACATATTTGTCACCTTGTTTGAATTCAAACGGGACAAAAGCCGTATCGGTGGCGACGATCAGTTTCTTTTCTGCTGCGGAAGTGGAGAGAGAGAAGGCCAGCGCCAACGCGGCCACAGAGATGTTAAATAGCGATTTCATCATTTTTCCTTATTGCGACCAGGCGCAGGGCCCGGGTTTGCGAGCTATCATTTGCGGGCTATCATATGAAAAAAGTATGCCAACTTTTCAAAATGTAAAAAATATAATGATCAGGAGATCATCGCTGACACGATTCTGCAACCTGTCGCGCCGATGCACTATTATGGTGATCCATCATGGTGCGAAGCGCTAAAGTGGTGCAGGAGTAGTGTGCATCAGAAGGCGAAAACGGGAAGGGCGCAGCGTCAGAAATGTTAACAAAGTCATAAATTATAGTAATACAGACGTAAAAAAGGCGGGTTTCCCCGCCTGGTAATAGCCTGTAAAACCGTTATTCGATATTAGACTCAATGAACCACAGGAATTTATCCAGGTCACGAGAAGCCGCGGTAAAGATATCGGCGGTATCTTCATCTTTCACTTCAGAAATCGCTTTGCGCGTATCGTTAGCCACCACAGCATAACGGTCGGCCAGCGCTTTCAGATGATCCTGTACGCTGTGGATATTCAGCGGATAGCTTTTCAGTGGCGTTTTATCGTTGACGACCTGGGTGGTACCCAGTGCTACACCACCCAGTTGCACTACGCGTTCCGCGATAGTGTCCTGATGATCGGTGATGGTGGTACGGAAACCGTCCAGCATTTCGTGCACACCGATGAAGTTCGCGCCGCGCATGTTCCAGTGCGCTTGCTTAGTGATCAGGGACAGATCGATGAACTCCACGACCAGGCGATTGAGCACCTCAATGGTGGCGCGCTTTTCGTCATCTGCCACGTCATTACGGGTATAAAGTAGATCAGAAGATTTTGTTTTAACCAGTTTAGCGGTACTCATTGTTTCAGTCCTCTCTTTCAATGGTTGTCCTAATCAAGTACGAAACTAAGTATAGCAGCGATTTGCCGCCTTGCAGGATTGGCTTAATCAATGGATGAAATAGCATTCACCTTAGCGTGCGTGGGTGCGCGGGTGAAATAGTTAATAAATTGTTAAACTTAACATTTCATAAAGCACTTTAAATACATAAGGTTAAATAAAAATTCAATCGAATGATTTTTACCTGTATTAAATATTAACTTTCTATTACACATCAACTGAAATAATTATCAGCATGAGAGTTATTGTTATTTAGCCTGCCTTTCAGCAGGCGGAAACCTGTTATTTCTTTTTATTATCAGATAATTCTATTGCATTTAACTGGCTCTTTCTGGGACGCATGGTCAGGGTAGCGCCGGACGAGGCCAGGATAATCGCCAGCAGCGCCAGACACTGCACACCAGAAAGGCTCTCATTCAGATAAAGCATGCCAGACAGCGCCGCCACCGCAGGCTCAAGGCTCATCAGCGTACCAAAAATGCGCGCAGGTAAACGGGTCAGTGCCATCATTTCCAGTGAATAGGGAAGCGCCGTTGAAAGAAAGGCCACTAAAATGGCAACCGGCACGACGCTCCATTGCCAGATGCCGCTTGCGGCAAACGTCAGCCCTACGGGAACAAAAATCAGCGAAGCGATCAGAGAGCCGATGGCGACCGTTGCCGCGCCGTGCTCTGCGCCCGCGCGCTGCCCTGACAGAATATAGACTGCCCAACAGACACCGGCACCGAGCGCAAATAGTGCACCTATCGGATCGACGGAGGTAATACCGGTACTGAACGGCAGTAAAAACCACAGCCCAATGACCGCCAGTATGACCCAAAGAAAATCGAGTGGCCGACGTGAGCCGAGCAGCGCAAGCGTAAGCGGGCCAACAAACTCCAGCCCGACCGCGATGCCAAGCGGTACCGTCCGAATAGACAGGTAAAATAAAAAGTTCATCGTACCCAATGCTAAGCCATAAATAATCAGCGGCATGCGCTGTTCAGGACGAAAACGCAGTCGCCAGGGCTTGAAGATGAGGCAAAGGATGACGGTGCCAAAGCCCAGGCGCAATGCGGTGATGCCGGTGGCACCCACGGTGGGAAAAAGTGTTTTTGCCAGTGAGGCGCCGCCCTGAAGCGACAACATCGAGATAAGTAACACGACGACAGGGAGTAAAGCTGGCGTGAGCGATTTGAGTGGCGAAACTGACATCCTGTTGATACTTCCCAATCAATGAGCTAACAAGATGACCAGTGTAAAGGAAATGTTGGTCAAAAAGGGGACGTAAACTGATTTTAATTTTGTCTGTTTGCCTGCTTTTTAAGCAGTTTTTCCGGCTGGAAAGTAAATTAATGTCAGGTTTTTTTAGGAATTTACTTAAAGAATGAAAATTTGTTTGGGGTCATTATTGCAAGGATATGACGGTTTTTATAAGAAAAATGAATGACATAGGAAACTCCATTAACTTTCTGTTACACCAAACACTGTGTTAGACAACAAAATGCGGGCAGAGTTTCTCGCTATTTTTTGTTATATTTTTAGCGTTGTCAGGAGAGAAGTACTTTCACATTTGAGGTGGTTATGAAAAAAATTGCATGTCTTTCAGCATTAGCCTGTGTGTTAGCAGTCGCAACAGGTTCCGCCATGGCACAGAGCACCGTAACCGGTGGCTACGCACAGAGCGACTACCAGGGCGTTGCTAACAAAGCAAACGGCTTCAACCTGAAATATCGCTATGAAGACGGTTCTAACCCACTGGGTTGGATCGGCTCATTCACTTACACCGAGAAAGATCGTACCGAAGACGGCATTTACAATAAAGGCCAGTACTACGGTATCACCGGTGGTCCAGCATTCCGTCTGAATGACTGGGCAAGCATCTATGGTGTGGTTGGTGTTGGCTACGGCAAATACCAGGCTAACGACACCACTTCACGCGACAAAGCTGACACCAGCGACTACGGTTTCTCTTACGGCGCAGGTATGCAGTTCAACCCAATGGAAAACGTTGCACTGGACGTTGGCTATGAGCAGAGCCGCATCCGTAGCGTTGACGTTGGCACCTGGATTGCTGGCGTAGGCTACAGCTTCTAAGCGAGCTTAGTCGAGATTAAAAAAACGGCCCTCTTCAGGGCCGTTTTTATTGGTAACATAAACCCGCGCTAATAACCTGCCTTTGTCTTTGTCTTTGCCACCGCGACTGTCCCTGTATCTGTCTTCTCCGCGCCGCATTACGTTCTGACATTAACCCGCGCCCCGGACTTCCCTGGCAGGAAGCCTTTTTTCCAGGCCCGCACAGAACAAAAGAAGGGCGCCTTACACAGCGGCTGTATTTTGACGCTTACCTTTACAGGAACAGCGCTAAGCGCAGGGCACAGGTGACCAGATCAGAAGCGTGGATCAATGCAGGCGCGCGGCGAGGAAAGGAAAACAGGCCGCGCGTGGGTAATGAATCTGAATGTGAAAACGGATTCAGCCGCGCCAGATCAGTTTTTGGCAGTAGCGCGTTTCCGGCTGCTGGCCCAGCAGACGCTCAATAAGCATGAGGCGCAGCGTAAAAGGGGAGCGCGTCAGCAGGCACCACCAGGATTTTCCTGATGTTATTTTTTCGGCCTGGAAGCATTTGCTGCAGTCGATACAGCTTTTCAGAGTGCTCATAGCATCACCTCCCATAAAATTTAACGCAACGGTAAGCAGAGATCGTGCTTTAATGCATCACTCTGTTTACATTATCGACAAATATAGCACTGGCTATACCGTTTAGCCAAGGCTAACGACGAAAAATTTGAGCTTATTTGCGCCTGGTTTACAATGAGCGCAGCTAAATCCACACGGAAGGGCTGGTGTGGAAAAAATAAAGAGGAAGCTGAATGAGTCGTCGTGCCAAAAGCGTGGTTTCTGCCCCGCAAGGACCACTAAAAGATATTGAAGAGCATGTCGAAGGTTTTCGGCAGGTGCGCGAAGCGCATCGTCGTGAACTGATTGATGACTATGTTGAGCTAATCTCTGATTTGATTGGTGAGTTTGGCGAGGCGCGCCAGGTCGACATGGCCGCGCGTTTGGGGGTTTCGCAACCGACCGTCGCCAAAATGTTAAAGCGGTTAGGAACTGCCGGCCTGGTCGAGCAGGTGCCTTATCGCGGCGTCTTTTTGACGCGTGAAGGGGAAAAGCTGGCTGAAGAGAGCCGCGCCCGCCATCACATCGTTGAAACCTTCCTGTTAGCGCTTGGCATTAGTCCGGAAACGGCACGCCGCGATTCTGAAGGCATCGAACATCACGTCAGTGATGAAACCCTGGCCGTATTCCAGAAATTTTACCAAAACAATTAATCCTCAGTTAAGGCGCCGGACATCATGCCCATTGTGCTTCGCTCATTTCTGCATGACCATATATTGCACTTGTTAGTCGTTGTTGGGGTTGTTCTGCTGTTTCTTGCTCATTACCACTGGGCGGATCTGCCTGCCGCAGTGGACTGGCACACCATCATCACCCTGAGTGGACTGCTTATCCTCACCAAGGGGTTAGAAACCAGTGGGTATTTTGATGTTCTGGGCGGTCGGTTAATTGCGGGGTTTAAGCATGAGCGCACGCTGGCCCTGTTTATGGTGCTGGCGGCGGCGGTGCTCTCGACCTTCTTAACCAACGATGTGGCCCTGTTTATTCTGGTGCCGCTGACGCTGACATTGCGCAAGTTTTCCCATTTACCGATTTCCCGCTTAATCATCTTCGAAGCGCTGGCCGTAAATGCCGGTTCGTTGCTGACGCCGGTGGGCAATCCGCAGAATATTTTGCTGTGGAGCCACGGCTCGCTGAGTGTAGTCGGTTTTATCTGGCAAATGACCCCGCTGGCCGTCTGGCTGCTGTTAAGCCTGCTGGTCGTCACCTGGTTTAGTTTTGCCAAACGCGCGATTGAAAAACATGAGAACGCAGAACAGCACAGCTGGCAGAAGCCGCTGTTTGCCGTCAGTCTGGCGCTTTACGTCTTGTTTATCGCCGCGCTGGAGTGGCACCTGACCGGCTGGGCGCTACTGCTGATTCTTGTCTGCTTTTTTATTATGGCGCGCCAGGTATTGCTGAATATCGACTGGAGCCTGCTGGTGGTCTTCATCGTCATGTTCCTGGACGTGTTCTTGCTGACACGCTTGCCTGTTGTGCAGGCCCATTTTGATGCGATTGCCCATCTTGCCAAAGGGGAGCTTTATCTGTTGGCGATTGGCTTGTCACAGGTAATCAGTAATGTGCCTGCCACGATCCTGCTTTTGCAGAAAGTGCCGCCTTCAGACGTCCTTGCCTGGGCGGTCAATATCGGTGGGTTTGGCCTGCTACCGGGTTCGCTTGCCAACCTGATTGCGCTGCGCATGGCGAAAGATCGTGCCATCTGGTGGCGCTTCCATCTGTTCTCCGTTCCCTTACTCGCATGGTCGATGCTGACCGGCTGGCTGTTGCTCAAACTGGTTGCCTGACGCGAACCTGTCCTGCCCTCGTGGCAGGACGTGCGAACTTTCTCAAGTTAAGTAAAGTTGTACTGGATTTTGTCAGTTTTCGATCTAATGTTTAGTTGACTTTCTACGCCCAGGACTGAGGGCCTTAGCCAGTGACGGACACTATGAGCGAGAACAACAACAACCGCGACCCACACCAGAAAGACACAGAAAACGCGCCCGATAAAAACAGCCCAGCACACGATAGCCAAAGCGATAACGACGAGAAACCGCGTAAGCGTCCCGGCAAAAAGCCGTTAATTATTTTGGCGGTCGTCGTCGTGGTGATGTTGATCGTGGCGTTCTTCTTCTGGTTTACCACCCGTAATGAAGAAACGACTGACGATGCGTTTACCGAAGGCAACGCAGTGACTATCGCAGCGAAAGCCTCGGGTTACGTCGTAAAATTGCTGGTGAAAGACAACCAGCGCGTGAAGAAGGGCGATCTGCTGGTGGAAATCGATCCCAGCGATAACGAAGCCCAGCGCGCGCAGGCAAAAGCACAGCTTGGCCTGGCCATGGCACAGTTGCACCAGGCTCAGGCGCAACTGGCACTGTCGCGCGTTCAGTACCCGGCGCAACGCGACCAGGCGCTGGCCGATCAGGCCAAAGCCGAGGCCAACTACCTGAATGCGCAGGCGGATTACCGTCGTCAGCGCGGCGTCGATCCCCGCGCCACCAGTCAACGCAATATTGATTCAGCCTCGGCGCAGTTACGCTCCGCGCAGGCACAACTGCAAAGCGCCAAAGCTCAGGTGGAAGTCGCCTCGCAGGTGGCCCTGCAAATCCGTCAGCAGGAAACCAATGTTGAAGCGCGTCAGGAACAGGTCGAGCAGGCAAAAGCCCAACTGAATGTGGCCGAGCTGAATCTGTCTTACACTCAGGTTCGTGCTCCTTACGACGGGTTTGTGACTAAGCGAAATGTCCAGTTGGGAACGTTGGTTCAGGCGGGCAGCGCCTTGTTCTCACTGGTTTCCCCGGATATCTGGATCACCGCCAACTTTAAAGAGTCACAGCTGGAGCGAATGAATCCCGGCGACAAGGTAACCATCAGCGTGGATGCCTGGCCTGACATGAAACTTGAAGGCCACGTCGACAGCATCCAGATGGGCACCGGTTCGCGCTTTTCGACCTTCCCGGCGGAGAATGCCACGGGCAACTACGTGAAAATCGTTCAGCGCGTGCCGGTCAAAATTGTGATTGATAAAGGACTGGATCCTAACCGTCCACTGCCACTGGGCTTATCGGTTGAACCGAAGGTAACCGTGGAATGAGTGAATCGCAGAGCTGGAAACCCGCCAGTAATCCGTGGCTCGTGGCCATTACGGTAACGCTGGCGGTATTTATGGAAATCCTGGATACCACCATCGTGAACGTGGCCCTGCCACATATCGCCGGTTCGCTCTCATCCAGTTACGATGAATCCACCTGGGTGCTGACCTCGTACCTTGTGGCGAACGGCATTGTGCTGCCCATCTCTGCCTTCTTCAGTCGTTTATTTGGCCGTAAACAGTTTTTCTTAATCTGTATCGTCATGTTCACGATCTGCTCATTCCTGTGTGGTATTGCCACCGAACTCTGGCAGATCATTCTGTTCCGCGTCCTGCAAGGGTTTTTCGGCGGCGGCCTGCAGCCTGTGCAGCAGTCGGTGCTGCTCGACTACTTTAAACCTGAGGATCGGGGCAAAGCGTTTGGCCTTTCCTCGATTGCGATTATCGTGGCGCCTGTTATCGGCCCGACGCTGGGCGGCTGGATTACGGATAACTACAGCTGGCGCTGGGTGTTCTTTATCAATATCCCGGTCGGTATCCTGACGATCATGGCCATTTTGCCGCTGCTGGAAGATCCGCCATGGGAGCGCAAGTGGGCCAAGGGCAAACTGAAAATTGACTACATCGGTATCGGTTTAATTACGCTGGGCCTGGGCTGCCTGCAGGTGATGCTGGATCGGGGTGAAGATGAGGACTGGTTTGCGTCGCACTTTATTGTGTTATTCGCGGTACTGGCGCTGGTCGGCATTGTCGGAGCCGTCTACTGGCTAATGTATGCCCGCAAACCGGTAGTCGACATTCTGGTAATGAAAGACCGTAACTTCTGGGTTGCGGGCCTGCTCATGGCCGGGATGGCAATGATTCTGTATGGTAGTTCCGTCGTGCTGCCTCAACTGGCCCAGCAGGATCTGGGTTATACGGCGACCTGGTCAGGGCTGGTGCTTTCACCCGGAGCCGTGCTGATTGTGCTGACGATTCCGCTGGTGCTTAAGCTGATGCCGGTCGTGCAAACCCGCTATATCATCGCATTTGGTTTTAGCTGCCTGGCCCTGGCGTTTTTCTACTCGTCCACGTTAACGCCCAATGTCGATTTCTCCACGCTGGTCATGATGCGCAGTGCGCAGTCTATTGGCCTGGGCTTCCTGTTTGTGCCGCTGACCACCATTGCCTTCATTACCATCCCACAACGCCTGAACGCGGATGCATCAGCATTATTTACGATGTTCCGTAACGTTGCGGGTTCGATTGGCATCTCGTTATCCACGGCGGCAATTACGGAGCGGGAGCAGGCGCGTTCGGCCCACATGGTGCATAACATGACGCCGTTAAATGAACAATTTAACATTACCGTTCAGCACTGGGCGCAGGCGATTCGCGACTTTACGTCGGCGGTGGGCGATCCCGTGACGCTGGCAACCGGCCAGCTCTATAAAGAGATGATTGTCCAGTCACGCATTCTGGCTTATATCGACGTCTTTTCAGGCTTAAGTATTGTCGCCCTGATTTTGATTCCATTTTGTTGGCTGCTGTCGCCCGTCAAAAGCGAAGGCAGTGCAGGAGCACACTGACATGAAGGTTATGACTACGTATCGCCTGAATCCCTTTACCTTGTTGCTGACGTTATCGCTGGCAGGTTGCAGCGTGGGCCCGGACTACCAGGCGCCAAAACCTCAGTTGCCGGGCAGCTACCACGCGCTGGATTCTCAGGAGCGCTCGAAACCGCAGACGTCGGCAGTGGATACGCGCTGGTGGCGTAACTTCAACGATCCCCAACTGGACAGCCTGATTGCCCGCGCAATCGCGGGTAATCTGTCGTTACAGCAGACCGTCCTGCGCATTGCGGGCGCGCGCGAGCAGTTATCTCAGGCGCAGGGCGGCTTGTTTCCCAGCCTGAACGGTTCGGCAAAAGTCACGCGTCAGCAACTGGGGCTGGAAGGTTTGCTGAAAGCGAATGGGGTCAATGACCAGGTGGACAGCACTGTCGCCAGCCAGTTAAACGGGCTGACGCAGCCCGTCACCTTATATCAGGGCAGCTTCGATGCCAGTTGGGAACTGGATCTGTGGGGCAAGGTACGACGTCAGATCGAATCAGCCAATGCACAGCAACAGGCGGCCATTGAGCAACGTAACGATGCGCTGGTGTCGCTGGAAGCGGAAGTTGTCCGTGCCTGGTTACAACTGCGTGGGGCGCAGGCAACCGTCAACACGCTGCAACAGCAAATCGCGGTGGCGGATCAGACCTGGCAACTGACACAAAGCCAGCAGCGCAATGGCCTGGCGCCGTTAACCGATGTGGAAAATGCCCGGGCGCAGTTGAGCAGTTTACAGGCGCAGCTACCGCAGTATCAGGCGCAAACGCGTCAGGCGATGAACGGTCTGGCTGTGCTTATCGGTAAAACCCCCGGCGCGCTGGATGCAGAACTGCAGACGCCGAAAGCGCTGCCAGCCTTGCCGAATGCGGTCGCGGTCGGCATTCCCTCAACCTTAGCGCGTCGACGCCCGGATATTCGCCAGGCAGAGGCGAAACTCCATGCGCAAACCGCCGGGATCGGCGTTTCTGTCGCACAGCTGTTCCCCAGCCTCTCTCTTACCGGACAGTTGGGCGTGCGCAATACCGATGCCAGTTATCTGGACGACTGGAGCAGCCACTTCTATAGCGTGGGGCCTTCGCTGTCGATTCCCCTTTTTCAGGGGGGCCGGCTGGTTTCCAGCGTGAAGCTTGCACGTGCTCAGCAGGCCAGCGCGGCGCTGGATTATCGCCAGACGGTGCTGACGGCTTTGCAGGATGTCGAAAACGCCCTTGTGAGTTACCGGGCCGATCAGCAGCGCGTCACGGCGCTGGACGAAACGACCGGTGCACTGCAACGGACCTTTGATTTGGCGAGCGACAGCTATCGTCAGGGATTATCGACCTTCCTTGAGGTGCTTGATGCGCAGCGCCAGCTCGCCCAGGCCGAGGAGCAGGCAACACAGGCGCGCATGCAAAGCGGGCTGGATCTGGTGGCGCTCTACAAAGCGCTGGGCGGCGGCTGGGAAACCTATCAAAACGTTCAGCTCCCTCAGTATGACGTGTTTGGACCTGCGACCCAGGTAAATTAATCCTTCAGGCCGTGGCCTTTCGGCAGACCACGGCCTGTTATCAGACAGTGTAATACCTGCGCTTTATTATTTATCTGTTATATCGTTCAGTAAACTCATTTAATCACCCTTAAAGCTGGTGGTTTAAAAGGGTTGCTGGCTATTTAGCCGGCGCACATACTGTGAAGCATAAATTGTCTGTAAATGTATTCAACCTTATAACGGCTGTGAAACGCCGTCGCCTTGCCTGTGCCGATGCAGCATTTTTGTCGGGGAGTGAAGGGGGACAAAGGCAATATCCCCACATTTTATTCGCCATAAAGCCGATATTATTGTGGCGAAGCGCGATAAACCTCGTACCCGACGTCAGCTATTTTGTTCACAGACCGCGTGTTCCGGGCGGAGAACGTCTGACTCAGGACAGGCAAATTAATCCAAATTCTTCACCGGTGTTAAAAAATATTCAGCGTTAAAATTTAAAAGCGCATAGCGAATTCATACAGTAAGTGTAATCAATGAAATCGTTTACATTGTGCAAGGATAGCAGGCATTTAGTGTTAATTTGAGGTTAATTATCTCTCCACATAAGCATTCTGAATACTTCACTGACATTTAAAAAACCTATCGGAATTATCTGTAGTAATAAATTAATTTATTTTTTTATTTGAATTAGGTAATCTTGACGCTACAGTTTAATTAAACCCCTTAATCAAGGATATTGTGATGAGTGACGCATTTAAAGTTCTAAACAACATTCGCACATTACGTGCCCAGGCTCGTGAACTGCCACTGAGCGATCTGGAAGAAATTCTTGAGAAATTGACCGTTGTAGTAACGGAACGTCGTGAAGAAGCGCACGCTGAAGAACAACAGAATCGTGAAAAAGAAGAGAAGTTATCGAAATATCGCGAAATGCTGTTGGCTGATGGCATCGATCCTAATGAATTATTAGGTGCGCTGGAGCAGGGTAAAAAACGCACTAAGCGTGCGCCACGTCCGGCTAAATATTCTTACACCGACGAAAATGGCGAGAAAAAATCATGGACCGGCCAGGGCCGCACGCCAGCAGCAATTAAAAAAGCGCTGGACGAAGGTAAAAGCCTGGACAGCTTCCTGATCGATTAATCGACACAATCCTTGTAAGTGGTAGCCGGCGACATTTATGTCGCCGGCTTTTTTTATTTAAAAAACCCTGCTCTTTGCTTATTACTCTCGCTGTCATGCACCCGGTGTGGCGTGCGCAGGTAGGGCTTCCCCTCTGCGCAGCGTGCCAGCGGCTGGGTTAAGCGGCAAACGTACGGGCAGTGAAAATAAAAAGTCATGCGTTTTCAACAGACACTCATGCAAGGGTAGCCGGAGACTGGCGTGCGCTACGTCACATCTGGCATAATAGCCGCCGTTTTCCATCCACTCTCTTCACTAAGGTCAATGCCGTGTTAGTTAGCAGCAATATCACCATGCAGTTTGGCAGCAAGCCACTGTTCGAAAATATCTCCGTTAAATTTGGCGGCGGTAATCGGTACGGTTTAATCGGTGCGAACGGCAGCGGAAAATCCA
The DNA here is from genome assembly GCF_041954745.1 of Pantoea sp. CS_6. Taxonomy (NCBI): domain Bacteria; kingdom Pseudomonadati; phylum Pseudomonadota; class Gammaproteobacteria; order Enterobacterales; family Erwiniaceae; genus Pantoea; species Pantoea sp. CS_6. The sequence goes on along the minus strand of NZ_JAVAYG010000003.1, from coordinate 168,798 downwards.
CCTTCATGAAGATTTTGGGTGGCGATTTGGTGCCGTCGGGCGGCAATGTTTCCTACGATCCCAATGAACGTATTGGTAAATTACGCCAGGACCAGTTCGCCTTTGAACAATATAGTGTGATTGATACGGTAATCATGGGGCACCATGAATTATGGGAAGTGAAACAGGAACGTGACCGTATTTATTCCCTGCCCGAAATGAGCGAAGAGGAAGGCTACAAAGTCGCAGACCTGGAAGTACAGTATGGCGAAATGGATGGTTACAGCGCGGAATCGCGCGCCGGTGAATTATTACTTGGCGTGGGCATCCCGGTTGAACAGCATTACGGGCCGATGAGCGAAATTGCGCCAGGCTTTAAATTACGCGTTCTTTTAGCCCAGGCCTTGTTTTCTAATCCGGATATTTTGCTGCTGGACGAACCGACCAACAACCTGGATATCGATACCATCCGTTGGCTGGAGCAGGTGTTAAACGAACGCGACAGCACCATGATTATCATTTCGCACGACCGTCACTTCCTCAATATGGTCTGCACGCACATGGCCGATCTGGACTATGGCGAGCTGCGCGTTTATTCCGGTAATTATGATGAATATATGACCGCGGCCACCCAGGCGCGTGAACGTCTGTTAGCGGATAACGCCAAGAAAAAAGCGCAAATTGCCGATCTGCAGTCGTTTGTCAGCCGCTTTAGTGCCAACGCTTCTAAATCGCGTCAGGCCACCTCGCGCGCTAAACAAATGGATAAAATAAAGCTGGAAGAAGTGAAAGCCTCCAGCCGTCAGAATCCATATATCCGTTTTGAACAGGATAAGAAACTGTTCCGTAATGCGCTGGAAGTGGAAGGCCTGACGAAAGGCTTTGATAACGGTCCTCTGTTCAAAAATCTTAATCTGCTGCTGGAAGTCGGTGAAAAACTGGCGATATTAGGGGCTAACGGTATCGGTAAATCCACGCTGTTAAAAACCCTGGTCGGCGAACTGACGCCAGAAAGCGGCAGCGTTAAATGGTCCGAGAATGCCAAAATTGGCTATTACGCGCAGGACCACGCAGACGATTTTGCTGACGATCTGACGGTTTTTGACTGGATGAGTCAGTGGAAGCAGCCGGGCGATGATGAGCAGGCCGTACGCGGTATTCTTGGCCGCCTGTTGTTTTCTCAGGACGACATTAAAAAGCCCGCCAAGGTGCTGTCGGGTGGTGAGAAAGGGCGCATGCTGTTCGGCAAGCTGATGATGCAGAAGCCTAACATTCTGATTATGGATGAACCCACCAACCACCTGGATATGGAATCCATCGAGTCATTAAACATGGCGCTGGAAATGTATGAAGGCACGCTGATTTTCGTTTCCCATGACCGTGAATTCGTCAGCTCACTGGCGACGCGTGTTATGGAAATCAAGGCGGATCGCATCGTCGATTTCACCGGGAATTACGAAGACTACCTGCGCAGTCAGGGCATCGTTTAAGGCCTGCGGGGTAGCGCTGACTACCCCGTTTTCTTTCGTGCATTGACCCGCCTTTTGTAATCGCTCACGCTCAGCGTTCAATCAGACCGGCCTTTAGCCTGTGCACTCAGAATGGCCACAGACTTCACAATTCGGATCCTGTGCGACATGCATCGTGCGAAACTCTGCGCGCATGGCATCATACATGAGCAAACGTGAGCGCGCGGGCGTGCCAAACCGGGTCAGCAGCTTTATCGCTTCCATCGCCTGCATGGCACCGACCACACCCACCAGCGGCGCCATTACACCGGCTTCCACGCAGCTGAGCACCTGAGCGCCAAACAAACGGCTGATACAGCGGTAGCAGGGCGCACCAGGCTGCCAGTCAAACACACTCAACTGACCTTCCATGCGAATCGCCGCGCCCGAAACCAGGGGCACCTTCAGTTCATAACAAAGCCGGTTAAGCTGTTCACGCACGCTGACATTATCCGTGCAGTCGACCACGACCTGCTGCCTGGCGATGAGCGCCCGCAGCGCGTCATCGTCCAACTGGCCGTGGACCGGATATAACTGACAGTGGGGATTGATCTCCGCCAGGCGTGCCCGGGCGGATTCGACCTTGGCCCGACCAATATCCGCATCATGATGCAGAATCTGTCGCTGCAGGTTTGAGAGCGAAACCGTATCAAAATCCAGCAGAGACAGGTGACCGACGCCCGCTGCCGCCAGATAAGGTGCGGCTGCACAGCCTAAACCGCCCAGGCCCACGACCAACACATGGCTGGCCTTCAGGGCTTCCTGTCCGTCAAAGTCAAACCCCCGCAGGACAATTTGCCGGTTATAGCGCAGCATTTCCTCGTGGCTGAGTTCGGGCAGCATTTATCCCTCCAGTAGGGCGTTGAAGGGCTCAACATCCACCCATTCTCCCGCCTCGACATAGCCGCGCTCACGCTCCAGTACGATAAAGCAGTTAGCCTGTGAAAACGAGCTGTACACATGCGAACCCTGGGCACCCGTGCTGATGACTTCTGTTTCACCCTCAGCATTTCGCCGCAGCACACCGCGCTGAAAATCCAGACGGCCTGGCGATTTTTTCAGTGCGCTTGCTGTACGCACGCGCTGACGTGGCGGTAAAGCCGAAGCTGACTGTCCGGTCAGACGGGCCAGCAGGGGCTGCACCAGTTGATAAAAGGTCACGACGGCCGAGACCGGATTGCCGGGCAGGCCGCAGAACCAGCTGTTTGCCAGGCGGCCAAAGGCGAAAGGTTTGCCCGGTTTAATGGCCAGCTTCCAGAAGCGAATACTGCCCAGTTCCTCCAGCATCGCCTTAGTAAAGTCGGCTTCACCAACAGAGACACCGCCGGTGCTGATGACCACATCGGCCTGGCGATCGGCGTCCATAAAGGCAGCCCGCAGGGCGACCGGATCGTCGCGAACAATGCCAAGATCGATCACCTCGCAGCCCAGCTTATGCAGCATGAGGGAGATGGCAAACCGGTTGGTGTCATAGATTTGCCCGTCAGACAGCGGCTGGCCCACGGGTTGCAGCTCATCCCCGGTGGAGAAAATTGCCACGCGCAATTTGCGCAGCACCTTCACCGTGGCGATGCCTAATGAGGCCAGCAACGGCAGTTCCGCAGCGCCCAGGCGCACGCCAGGCGCAAGGACCTGATGGCCTGCCCGGATATCATCGCCGATCAGGCGGATGTTTTGTCCGGCTTTTACGGGCGCATCAATAACAATCTGTTCGCCCTGCAGATGGGTTTGCTCCTGCATGACGACGGCATCGCAGCCGTCCGGTACCGGCGCGCCCGTCATGATTCTGATGACACTGCCCGCAGGCCAGTCACCCGAAAACGGCGCACCGGCAAAGGCTTTACCGGCAACCCTTAAGGGCTGACCCTCTTGTACATCAGCAAGCCTGACGGCATAACCGTCCATGGCTGAGTTGTTAAAAGGCGGTACATCAATGGGGGAGGTCACGCTGCAGGCGGTGATGCGCCCGGCCGCGTCGGTCAGGGGCACATCCAGGGATTCGGTGATGGGCGTCAGTTGCGCCAGCATCTTCTGTTGCGCGTCTTCAAGGGAAATCAGTCCGGCAGTAAAGCTTTCCATTATTGTCTCAGTCTGTCTGTTGCAATTGCTGACTATTATGGTGGCTTTTATCCTCAGAGTCACATCGGTATAAGCCACAACGAAAGGTTATTAGCGCGGGACCAGTTTCCGCTTTACAAGCTATGGCGGGCTTTCTATATTCAAAAATACGCTAACAAGACGTAAAACCATTCAAAATCAGTGTTTTTCCTTCTGATGCAACCACAGGGTAACGCAGTATGGCTAAAGCAGTGATCGCCATTCATGGCGGCGCAGGCGCAATTACGCGTGCTGCCATGAGCGCAGAGAAAGAACAGGCTTATCGTCAGGCGCTTCACGACATTGTGACACATGGCCAAACCCTGCTGGCGCAGGGCGCATCCGCGCTGGATGTGGTGACTGAAGCGGTGCGCAGGCTGGAAGAGTGCCCGCTGTTTAATGCGGGTAAAGGGGCTGTGTTTACCCATCAGGGCACACATGAGCTGGATGCCAGCATCATGGATGGCAGAACGCTGCAGGCTGGGGCAGTGGCGGGCGTCTCCCGGCTGCGCAACCCGGTACTGGCAGCGCGTGCGCTGTTAGACCATAGCCCGCATGTCCTGTTGATCGGGGAAGGGGCCGAAGCCTTTGCGTTTGCGCAGGGGCTTGAGCAGGTTGAACCGGATTTCTTTTCCACGCCTGAACGCCTGGAGCAACTGCAACGGGCGCTGCGCAGCGATGCCGCTGTGCTTGACCACGATGGCGCCGCCCAGGGCGGCGATCCTCTTGACCCGGATCGTAAGTTTGGCACGGTCGGTGCCGTGGCGCTGGATTTGGCGGGAAACCTGGCGGCGGCGACGTCGACCGGCGGCATGACCAATAAACAGCAGGGGCGCGTAGGCGACTCACCGTTGCCTGGCGCAGGCTGCTATGCCAGTAACGACAGCGCGGCGGTGTCCTGCACCGGCACTGGCGAAGTGTTTATCCGCACCCTGGCGGCCTACGATGTGGCGGCACAAATGCGTTACGCCGGGCGGACATTACAACAGGCCAGCGTCAATGTGATTCATGACAGCGTGCTGGAGCTGGGCGGCAGCGGTGGGCTGATTGCGGTTGATCGGGAGGGCAATGTGGCACTGCCGTTCAACAGCGAAGGCATGTACCGGGCTGTTGCCCGGGTGGATGACGTCGCAGAGGTCGCAATTTACCGTGAAAGCTAACAGCCAGCCTGACAGGCTCCCTCTGTCTCCCGAACAGGTGTTGGCGGTGCGCGACCTGAACGTACGTTTTCACCATGACGGCCAGGTGACCGAAGCCGTGCGTCATCTTTCACTTGATGTGTTTCGCGGCGAAACGCTGGCTTTAGTGGGCGAGTCCGGCTCGGGTAAATCCGTCACCTCACTGGCGATCATGCGCCTGTTGGCGCAGGACAGCGCAGAGGTCAGTGGCGAGATACGGCTGCGTCGGCGCAGTGGTGAGGCACTGGATCTGATGCGGATGCCGCGCGGTCAGATGCGCAGGGTGCGCGGCGCGGATATGGCCATGATTTTCCAGGAACCGATGACCTCGCTGAATCCGGTGTTTACGGTAGGCGATCAGATCGCAGAATCCATTCGACTGCATCAGGGTAAAAGCCAGTCCGAAGCCCTGACGGAAGCGCGTCGTATGCTGGATCGGGTACGCATTCCTGACGCACAAAGTATGCTGCGCCGTTATCCTCACCAGCTTTCCGGCGGTATGCGGCAGCGCGTGATGATTGCGATGGCCCTGTCGTGTAAGCCTGCGCTGCTGATTGCCGACGAGCCGACCACTGCCCTGGACGTGACGATTCAGGCCCAGATCCTGCAACTGATCCGCGAGCTGCAGAAAGAGATGCAGATGGGCGTGATTTTTATCACTCACGATATGGGCGTGGTGGCGGAAATGGCGGACCGCGTCCAGGTGATGTATCGCGGTGAGGTGCTGGAAAACGCCCCTACCGCCGAGCTGTTCAGCGCACCGCAGCAGCCTTACACCCGGGCGTTGCTGGCCGCTGTCCCGACCCTGGGTGCGATGCAGGACCAGCCGCTGCCCGCGAAATTTCCTCTCCTGCTCAACGATGCGGCACCCGACGTACCGCAAAACACCGTACGTCACGATCGCCCGCCCATCCTGCAGGTGCGCAATCTGGTCACGCGCTTCGATATTCGCTCAGGATTACTGAATCGCGTAACGAGCCGGGTGCACGCGGTCGAGAACATCAGCTTTGATCTGTATGCAGGCGAAACGCTGGCGCTGGTAGGGGAGTCCGGGTGCGGTAAATCGACCACCGGACGTTCACTGCTGAAACTGGTCACCAGTCAGGGAGGCAGCATTACCTTTGACGGGCAGCGTATTAACGATCTTTCGGGAGCGGCGCTGGCGCATCTGCGGCGCGATATGCAGTTTATCTTCCAGGACCCTTATGCATCGCTCGATCCGCGCCTGACGGTGGGATTTTCGATTATGGAGCCGCTGCTGGTTCACAAGGTGATGCCACGACGCGAAGCGGAACAGCGCGTGGCCTGGTTACTGGAAAAGGTTGGCTTACTGCCGGAACACGCAAAGCGTTATCCGCATGAGTTTTCGGGTGGCCAGCGTCAGCGTATCTGCATCGCGCGGGCACTGGCGCTGAACCCCAAAGTGGTGATTGCCGACGAGTCGGTGTCCGCGCTTGATGTCTCCATTCAGGCACAAATCATCAACCTGATGCTCGACCTTCAGCGTGAATTTGGTATCGCCTTTTTGTTTATTTCCCATGATATGGCGGTGGTTGAGCGCATCAGCCACCGCGTAGCGGTGATGTATCTTGGACAGATTGTGGAAATCGGCCCACGTCAGTCGGTATTCGGGCAGCCACATCATCCGTATACCCAAAAATTAATGGCCGCCGTGCCGGTTGCCGACCCGACACGTCGGCAACGCGAGCGCAGTCTGCTGGTCGATGAGATCCCCAGCCCGATTCGTGCACTGGGCGATGAACCCGAACGGGTTTCGCTGATGGAAGTGGCCCCCGGTCATTTTGTGGCTCGCTCTGCCACCAGCGCGATCTGAAATAATACGCTATCGCCACGGCGATAAATCAGACAGGGATTACAGGAGAAAACAATGCAGATAACGATGCGTAGAAGCTTACTGGCAGCAGGGATATTAAGTAGCGTCATGACGCTGCCCGCCTGGGCCGCGGGTGATGCGGTGATCGCCGTCGCCTCTAATTTCACCACGCTTGATCCCTATGACGCTAACGACACCTTGTCCCAGGCGGTCGCGAAATCATTTTATCAGGGGCTGTTTGGCTTTGATAAAGATATGAAACTGACCAATGTGCTGGCGGACAGTTACACGGTGAGCGGCGATGGCCTGACCTATACCATCAAGCTGCACTCAGGCGTGAAGTTTCAGGATGGCACCGACTTTAATGCCGAGGCGGTCAAGGTCAACCTGGATCGGGCCAGTAATCCCGACAACCATCTCAAACGTTATAACCTGTTTAAATACATCGCCAGCACGGAAGCGGTCGATCCCACGACGGTGAAGATTACGCTGAAGCAGCCGTTCTCGGCCTTTATTAATATTCTGGCGCACCCTGCGGCGGTGATGATTTCCCCTGCCGCCCTGAAAAAATACGGTAAGGACATCGGTTTTCATCCGGTGGGCACCGGGCCGTTCGAATTTGTGACCTGGAATCAGACCGATTTTGTGAAGGTGAAGAAATGGGACGGCTACTGGAAAAAAGGCTATCCCAAACTCGACAGCATTACGTGGCGCCCGGTCGTGGATAACAATACGCGTGCGGCCATGCTGCAGACCGGTGAAGCGAACTTTGCCTTCCCGGTGCCTTATGAGCAGGCCAAATTGCTGGAGAAGGACAGCAAGCTGGACGTGGTGGTATCGCCCTCCATCATGCAGCGCTACATCAGCCTGAATGTGACACAAAAACCGTTTGATAATCCGAAAGTGCGTGAGGCGCTGGAGTACGCGATCAACCGCCAGGCACTGGTTAAAGTTGCGTTCGCCGGTTATGCCACACCTGCTACCGGCATAGTGCCTCCCTCTATTGCCTATGCGCAAACGTATCCGCCCATTCCTTACGATCCCGCTAAAGCAAAAGCGTTGCTGAAAGAAGCGGGTTATCCGAACGGTTTCGACACCACGCTCTGGTCGTCGCATAACCACAGCACGGCACAGAAAGTGTTGCAGTTTGTTCAGCAGCAACTGGCACAGGTCGGCGTGAAGGTGAAAGTGACCGCGATGGATGCGGGACAGCGCGCAGCGGAAGTGGAAGGCAAGGGCCAGAAAGAGAGCGGCGTGCGCATGTTCTACACTGGCTGGTCAGCCTCAACGGGTGAAGCCGACTGGGCGCTGACGCCGTTGTTCGCAACCGCAGCCTGGCCACCGGCGATCTTCAACACGGCGTTTTACAGCAATCCGAAGGTGGATAAAGACCTGGCCGACGCGCTGAAAACGACCGATCAGGCGGAAAAAGCCAAACTGTATAAAGATGCGCAGGACACCATCTGGAACGATCATCCGTGGATCCCGCTGGTGGTGGAGCAACTGGTGTCCGCACACAGCAAAAACCTGAGCGGTTTTTACATGATGCCGGACACGTCATTCAGTTTTGATGACGCCGAGATGAAGTAAGTCGCCGGACCTGTTCTGTCCTGAACAGGATGTGTGATGCCCGGTGCCTCGTCAGCAATGAGGCACCGGGCAGGTCAGCTGCGCTGCTGACTGTTGTGTGGGATGTCACATGGTTAACTATTTTCTTAAACGCCTGCTGGGCCTGATTCCCACGCTGTTTATCGTGGCAGTGCTGGTGTTTCTGTTTGTCCATCTGCTGCCGGGCGATCCGGCGCGGCTGATTGCCGGACAGGAAGCCGATGCGTCTGTTGTGGCATTGGTCCGTCAGGAGCTGGGCCTGGATAAACCCCTGCCGGTGCAGTTCGTGCACTTTATCGTCAATGCGCTGCAGGGGGATTTTGGTCAGTCGCTGGTTTCCCGGCGTCCGGTTTCGGCGGAAATCGCTACGCGTTTTATGCCAACCCTGTGGCTGACGCTCACCAGCATGGTGTGGGCGGTGATCCTGGGCATGGCGATCGGCATTGTTTCGGCCGTATGGCGCAATCGCTGGCCGGATCGCCTCGGCATGACGCTCGCGGTTTCGGGTATCTCTTTTCCGGCTTTTGCCCTGGGCATGTTACTGATGGACGTGTTTTCCGTCCAGTTGGGCTGGTTGCCTACGGTGGGCGCAGACAGCTGGCAGCACTATATTTTGCCCTCTCTCACGCTGGGCGCGGCGGTAGCGGCTGTGATGGCCCGTTTCACCCGGGCATCCTTTGTGGAGGTGATGCAGGAAGATTACATGCGCACCGCGCGTGCCAAAGGCGTCAGTGAGTACCGCGTGGTGATTAAGCACGGTCTGCGGAATGCCATGATACCGGTGGTCACCATGATGGGCCTGCAGTTTGGTTTCCTGCTGGGTGGCTCGATTGTGGTTGAGGTCGTGTTCAACTGGCCGGGGCTGGGACGCCTGCTGGTGGATTCGGTACAGATGCGTGACTATCCGGTGATTCAGGCAGAGGTATTGCTGTTTTCGCTGGAGTTTATTTTGATCAATCTGATTGTCGATATGCTGTATGCCGTCATTAACCCGGCGATTCGCTTTAAGGACACCTGATGAAAAACTGGCGACGGGAAGCGGCACTCAAACACATGCCACTGCTGGACAGCAACCGTGTAAGAACGCCCTGGCGGGAATTCTGGCGACGCTTTCGTCGTCAGCCGGTCGCTCTGCTGGCGGGCCTGTTTGTCCTGGTGCTGATCGTACTGGCGTTTACGGCACCGTATGTTGCGCCATTCGATGCAGAAAATTACTTTGATTACGACCGACTCAACGACGGCCCCTCACTGGTGCACTGGTTTGGCGTGGATTCACTGGGACGCGATATCTTTAGCCGCGTGCTGGTGGGAACCCGAATTTCGCTTCTCGCCGGCTTCGTTTCCGTCGCGATAGGGGCGATAGTGGGGACGCTGGCAGGACTGCTGGCGGGCTACTATGAAGGCTGGTGGGACAGGATCACCATGCGCATCTGCGACGTGCTGTTTGCGTTTCCCGGCATTTTGCTGGCCATTGCCGTCGTGGCCATCATGGGCAGTGGCATCAGTAACGTCATTATCGCCGTGGCGATATTCAGTATTCCCGCCTTTGCCCGCCTGGTGCGCGGCAATACGCTGGTACTGAAACGGCAAACCTACATCGAATCAGCCCGCAGTATCGGAGCGTCAGACTGGACGATCATGATACGTCACCTGCTGCCCGGCACGGTATCCTCTATTGTGGTGTACTTCACCATGCGCATCGGGACCTCGATTATCACCGCCGCAAGCCTGTCATTTCTGGGGCTGGGCGCGCAGCCACCGACGCCAGAGTGGGGCGCGATGCTCAACGAAGCGCGCGCGGATATGGTTATCGCGCCGCACGTGGCGATTTTTCCGGCACTGGCTATTTTTTTCACGGTTTTAGCCTTTAATTTGCTTGGCGACGGGCTACGTGACGCACTTGATCCTAAACTGAAGACATGAAACCTTTTGACTATGAACAAGACTTCAGCACTATCGACTTCCGCAAACATCCTGAACGTTATCAGGTCGGGCGCGGTGAGCAGGGCGTGCTGATGGTCCAGCCCTATAAAGGCGAAATCCTGCCGCACTGGCGTTTTCGTACCGTTGAGGTTGCGAAAGCCTCGGCAGAAGAAATCATGCGGCTGTTCGAAGCCTATCGTCAGCAGGATGACTTTGTGGGCATGGACATGGCGCGCAAATTTATTCAAATGGGCTACACCCGTGCGCGCCGCTACAGCAACCATAAGGGCGGACGGAAATACGATGCGGAGGGCAAGGAGTTACCCCGGGGCAGGGACGAAGAAAAGGCCGCTGCGGCGGCCATTTTCAAAGCGTACTGGGATAAGCTACGGGCAGATGACGACTATCTGGCGCGCAAAAAAGCGCACCAGCAGAAGTATGGTTAGACGCGGCTCGCCCACAAATCGTATTCGTCAGCATGTTCCACTTTGACTCGCAGAACATCGCCCGGCTTAACGTTGCTCTCGCCATTCAGGTAGACGGCACCATCGATCTCTGGCGCGTCAGCCATGCTGCGACCAATCGCGCCTTCTTCATCGACTTCATCGATGATGACCATAATTTCACGGCCGATTTTTTCCTGCAGGCGCTCGGCAGAGATCTGCTGCTGCAACTGCATAAAGCGGTCATAACGTTCCTGTTTCACTGCGTCATCGACCGGATCGGGTAACTGGTTTGCCGTTGCGCCTTCAACCGGGCTGTACTGGAAGCAACCCACACGATCCAGACGCGCTTCTTTAATAAAGTCGAGCAGCATCTGGAAGTCTTCTTCGGTTTCGCCGGGGAAGCCTACAATAAATGTTGAGCGCAGCGTCAGCGTCGGGCAGATCTCACGCCAGCGCTTAATGCGCTCCAGCGTGCGTTCCACGGCACCCGGACGCTTCATCAGCTTCAGAATGCGTGGGCTGGCGTGCTGAAGCGGGATATCCAGATACGGCAGAATCTTGCCTTCTGCCATCAGTGGAATCACGTCGTCCACGTGAGGATAAGGATAAACATAATGCAGGCGAACCCACACGCCGAGTTTCGCTAACTGCTCGCACAGGCTCACCATGCTGGTTTTCACCGGCGTGCCGTTCCAGAACCCTGTGCGGTGTTTCACGTCCACGCCGTAAGCCGAGGTATCCTGCGAAATGACCAGCAACTCTTTCACGCCCGCTTCAACCAGCCGTTTTGCTTCGTCCAGCACTTCGCCAATGGCACGACTGTCGAGATCGCCGCGCATAGACGGGATGATACAGAAGGTGCAGCGATGGTTGCAGCCTTCAGAAATTTTCAGGTAAGCGTAATGACGCGGCGTCAGCTTCACGCCCTGTTGCGGCACCAGGCTCAGGAACGGATTATGTTGGGGCTTCGGCACGTAGCGGTGCACGTGCGACAGCACTTGTTCATAGCTGTGCGGACCGGTGATTTCCAGTACCTTCGGGTGCACTTCGCGAATCTGGTCGACTTTCGCTCCCAGGCAGCCGGTCACAATCACCTTGCCGTTTTCGTTCAGGGCTTCACCGATCGCTTCCAGCGATTCCTGGACGGCGCTGTCGATGAATCCGCAGGTGTTGACGATAACGATTTCCGCATCGTCATAGCGTGGGACCACCTCATAGCCCTCGGTGCGCAGTTCCGTCAGAATGCGCTCAGAGTCGACAAGGTTTTTGGGGCAGCCAAGCGAGACAAATCCCACGCGCGGCGGCAGTGTAGTAGTAGTGGACATAAGGTGGTTTCCGGTTCAGCACAGCAATGGCGCGCGATTTTACCTGTGTTGCGATGAAAATTGTAGCGTTATCTGACCTCAGGCATAACAGTGTAAAGTCACGCAAAAAACCGTAAAGGGTTCCCGAGGGTGACAGGCGTTTAAGCCGATGATCGGAAAGGAAGAAAACCGCAGTAACCCGCCGTTTTGCAAAAGGATTTCTAATAAATAGCTAAAAATTAATTCGTTAATTTTCTTATCAACGCAGGTGATAACGCCATTTGACGGTCATATTGTTGGTTGATATTTGCTTGTTTTCATTAATAATGATTCGCTTAACAAGTGCTGAGAGCCTGGCCTTTCAGACAATGACGTGGATAATGTGAGAGCAAAATAATGAAAGAGATCATTAACGGGTTTCTGAGTTTTCAGCAGACTGTCTTTCCTGAAAGAGAGGCGCTGTTTAAAAGTCTGGCCTCAAATCAGAACCCGAAAGCCCTGTTTATCTCTTGCTCAGACAGCCGTCTGGTGCCGGAGCTGGTCACGCAGCAGGAACCCGGGCAGCTATTCGTTATCCGTAATGCGGGCAACATTGTGCCGTCTTTTGGGCCGGAGCCGGGTGGCGTGTCAGCCACCATTGAGTATGCGGTGATGGTGCTGGGCGTTTCTGACATCATCATCTGTGGTCACTCTAACTGCGGTGCGATGAACGCGATTTCGTCCTGTGCCTGCATGGACAGCATGCCAGCCGTCGAGCACTGGCTGCGCTTTGCCGATGCGGCCAAAGCGGTGGTGGAGCAGCGTGACTATGAATCACCCGAGAAAAAGCTCAACGCTATGGTGCAGGAGAACGTGATTGCGCAGCTAAACAACATGAAAACCCATCCTTCGGTGTCGGTAGGGTTACGTCAGGGCAAGCTGCGTCTGCATGGCTGGGTTTACGACATTGAGTCGGGCACCATTCTGGCGCTCACGCCGGGCGGTAAAGAGTTCATCTCACTGGCGGATAATCCCGAGACCTTTTTCGAGTAAGTTCCGTTTGCCCGCGCCGTTCAGGTCGCGGGCCCCTTACCGCCTGTTTTTTCATCCCGTCTTTATCACGCCCACGCTGTTTAATCTTTTGTAAATCCTCAACATCATGCCTGACAGGCTGACTACGCTTAAACACACTGCCTCTGTCTGGAGAATGCTATGACCCGTGTTTCCACCCTACTGTTACTGAATGGCGCGTTACTCGTTTCCAGCCCGTTATGGGCGGATGATCTGACGGTGAAGGTGCTTCAGGATAAGCTGGACCATCCCTGGTCGGTGGCCTTTTTACCGGATAACCAGACGTTACTCATCACTGAACGTGCCGGCCAGTTGCGTAGCTGGCGACCTGATACCGGTTTATCTGAGCCGATTAAGGGCGTGCCCGCGGTGTGGGCGCAGCGACAGAGCGGCCTGCTGGATGTGGTGCTGGCCCCGGATTTTGCCCAGAGCCGTCGGGTGTGGCTCAGCTATACCAAAGCGGACAGCGACGGCAAGGCGGGGGCCGTCGTGGGTTATGGCACACTCAGCGACGATCATCGCCAGCTGACCGATTTTCATGAAGTCATCAGCCAAACGCCCCGGCTCTCAAGCGGCAACAATATTGGAACCCGGCTGGCCTTTGACCGTCAGGGGTTTGTGTGGATTGCCTTCGGGGATAATTTTGTCAGCAGCGCCGCCCAGGATCTCGACAAGCTCCAGGGAAAACTGCTGCGCCTGAACGGCGACGGTAGCGTTCCCAGGGATAATCCTTTCGTGGGCAGGCAGGGTGCCCGGCCTGAAATCTGGGCCTACGGTTTACGTAACCCACAAGGCCTGGCGCTTAATCCCTGGACACAGGTCATGTGGGAAAGCGAGCACGGCCCACGCGGTGGCGATGAGGTCAACGTGATCGAAAAAGGGAAAAATTATGGTTGGCCGCTGGCGACCTACGGCATTGATTACAACGGCAGCAAGGTTCCTGAATCGAAAGGCACGCACGTGGCGGGCACGGAACAGCCGGTATTTTACTGGAAAGTTTCACCAGCGCTAAGCGGCATGGCCTTTTATAACAGTGCCCGTTTCCCCCAATGGAAAAATTCACTCTTTATCGGGGCGCTGAAAGAGAAGCAACTGATTCGACTGCGTGTCAACGGTGAAAAAGTCGTTGAGGCGCAACGCCTGCTGGGTGAGCGAAACGAACGCATTCGCGATGTCCGCCAGGGGCCGGATGGGTATCTGTATGTGTTGACGGATGAAGCTAACGGCAAGCTCCTGAAGGTAGGGCTGGCGCAGGACGCCAGCGCCTCCCGCGGTTAACTTAACGCGCCCAGTGGTAAACCGGCCAGCCGCGTTTTTCGGCTTCCTGGCGTAACGGTTCCGCAGGGTTAATCACGTGAGCATAATCGGCCTGCACCAGCATCGGCAGGTCGTTCAGAGAATCACTGTAAGCCCAGGTATGTGAGTAGTGTTCATCCGGCCGCTGGGCTTTCCATTCTTCCACCCGCGTCACTTTGCCCTGCTGAAAGGTCATCGTTCCGTAGGTGTTGCCGCTGTAGCGCTCATCCACAACTTCCACACCGATGGCGAGGGCACCGCAGGCCCCTAATTGGCGGGCAATCGGCGTCACCAGATGTTCACCGCTGGCGGAGATAACAATGATTCTGTCGCCACGTGACTGATGCCATTTGAGACGTTCCCGGGCTTCAGGATAGACGCGCGGCATAATGTCGCGATGAATAAAGCGGCGGATCCAGCCCTCAACCGTCAGGGTCGCCATGCCGCTTAACGGGGACAGCGTTTTATGCATATAGTCTTCAATGGACAGCGTCCCGGCGTAATACTTACGCATAAGCGCCTGCTCTTCCTCAATCAGCTCACTGGACGCAAAGCCTTGTGAAACCAGCCAGCGCAGCCACAGGCCGGTGCTGTCTTCACTAATCAGCGTTTCATCCAGATCAAACAGTGCCAGGTCCATACGGGTTCTCCTCGAGTGAATAGCGTCAGGTTAACCCAGTTTTGTGACGGCCTTAACTTTCTGATGAAAATTTCGGAATTTAACGCATTTTTATGGACGACACTGTTGCCGGAAAATGGCACGCGCGCGGCGGTCATGCCAGGGTTAATCTACTAAAATCTATAAAACTTTACGATTAAGCGGTTTTTTTCAGTCACGCCAGCGGGTAGCGTTCTGACAGAGGGTTTCACGCCTTTGACTTTCCGTTTTAACAAGGACAATCCGGTCAAGCTCATGACAAAAACTAGCTTCTCATCTCACCTGCGGCGCGTCGCTGCCACCTCTTTGCTACTGATTGCACCGATGACTGTATTGGCAGTACAGGCACCGGATGCTCCTCAAATTGATGCCAAAGCCTGGATCTTAATCGACTATGCCAGCGGCAAGGTCCTGACCGAGTCCAATGCGGACCAGCGGCTTGATCCAGCCAGCCTGACCAAAATGATGACCAGCTATGTGGTTGGGCAGGCAATTAAAGCCGGCAAAATTAAGCCAGATGACATGGTGACCGTAGGACAGGATGCCTGGGCGACCGGCAACCCCAAACTGCGCGGATCGTCGCTGATGTTTCTTAAACCGGGCGATCGTATTCCGGTGCATGAGCTGAATAAAGGCATTGTGATCCAGTCAGGCAATGATGCCTGTATCGCGCTGGCCGACTATGTGGCAGGCAGTCAGGACGCGTTTATCGGGCTGATGAATAACTACGTTAAAGCGCTGGGGCTGACCAATACACATTTCATGACGGTACACGGTCTGGATGCGGAAGGGCAGTACAGTACCGCACGGGATATGGCGCTGCTTGGTCAGGCGTTGATCCGCGACGTGCCGGAAGAGTACGCACTGAATAAAGAGAAAGAGTTCACCTTCAATCATATTCGCCAGATGAACCGCAACCGTCTGCTCTGGAGCACCAACCTTCACGTTGACGGCATCAAGACGGGCCATACGTCAGGCGCAGGTAATAATCTGGTCGCCTCGGCAACCGAGGGCGATATGCGACTGATTTCGGTGGTGCTGGGCACCGCCAGCGATGCCATTCGCTTCCGTGAAAGCGAAAAGCTACTGACCTGGGGTTTCCGCTTCTTTGAAACGGTTACGCCAGTAAAAGCGGATGCCCCGTTCGCCCAGCAGCGCGTCTGGTTTGGTGATCAGAGTCAGGTCAGTCTGGGCGTGGCGAAAGATGCCGCGCTGACCATTCCAAAAGGTCAGATGAAAAACCTGAAAGCCAGCTATACGCTGTCATCGCCCCAGTTAGAAGCGCCGCTGAAAAAGAATCAGGTCGTCGGCACCATTAATTTCCAGCTGGATGGCAAAACCATTGAACAGCGGCCACTGGTCGTGCTGCAGGATGTGCCGGAGGGCGGCTTCTTCAGCCGGATGATCGATTTTGTGATGATGAAGTTCAACGGCTGGTTCGGGAAGTGGTTCAGCTAACAATCAGGGACGCGATGGCGTCCCTTTTTTACGGCAGGCGGCCCGTTCGGCCCTGAAATCCACGTACGTTTGCGCCGACATCAGCAAAAGATTAACTCTGCGTCCAGCCTTTACGAATCGGTAGCGCAAACAGCAGTCGGTAAGCGGGGTTAAGAACATTCAACAGGCGTTCACCATAAAGCTGCCAGGCAAGATGCGACGCCAGACAACCCAGCATACCTACCAGCAAGCCGCCCAGCATATCCATTGGCCAGTGCACGCCCAAATAAATACGTGACCAGGCGATTGCGGTACCTACGACCATCAGGATGACGCCTGACCAGAGGCGGTGCCAGAAGAGAAAGGCCAGCGCAAAAGTAAAAATGGTGGTGCCATGATCGCTCGGATACGAGTCGTCAGGTGCGTGATGAAGAAACTGATAACCGAAACCAATGGCGAAAGGCCGCGGATGCGGTAACAGTTGACCAACGCACCAGGATATCGCCAGTGCGTAAAGCAGCGCGATGCCGGTTTTCAGCACCAGCACACGCTGTGACGCAACCTGATCGCGCGGGCCCCATAACCACAACGCCACAATCAAAAGTGGCACGATGGCAATGACGTCTCTGGCAATAAACGTGGCAAGCTGCAGTAACCAGTGAGGTGAGTCGGGCGTCGCGTTAATCGCCGTGAACAGGGTACGGTTTAATTCTTCCATTACGTGAACGGTTCCTCGTTTTACTGATGTTCAGATTTTCTCGATCCAAAAAAAGCCTGACAAGCAGGTCAAACCGGATGGAGTCTGTCGCATCTGCCAGCACACATTGCTAACAAATTAAGTCAGCTATCCTGAATCCAGATGCCCGGCGAGTCCATCACAAGGTTCTTAATCTGCACAGAGGTTGCAACGCGGTTTAACTTTTATGACTTTTTTGTGTTAAATAGGACGGGAGAAAAGCAGGCATAAAAAAACCCGCCGGGAAAAAGACCAGCGGGCTCCACAATTTGGGGATTTCAAAGAAAAGCAGTGGCACTTATTCAGACTGTGATCAAAATAAAAAGTTCTGGACGTCAGTAAAAAAATTTTATAAGGGCAATAACGGCCAGATAATGACGATTAGCGTGCCGGCCAGCGTCAGCAGGACGTTGGCAATAGCGTAGGTGCCGGCATAGCCTAAAGCCGGAATATTGCTGCGCGCGGTATCACTGATAATTTCCATGGCTGGCGCGCAGGTGCGGGCACCCATAATCGCCCCAAACAGCAGTGCCCGGTTCATGCGCAGTATATAGGCACCAAACAGGTAGCAAATCACCACCGGCAGCAGGCTGACCAGCAGGCCGCACAACAGCATCAGCGCCCCGTTACTGGAAATACCGTGATCGATTCCACTGCCTGCACTCAGGCCAACCCCTGCCATAAACACCATCAGACCAAACTCTTTGACCATCGTCAGCGCACCCTGCGGAATATAGCCAAAGGTAGGATGGTTAGCCCGCAGGAAGCCCAGCATGATACCGGCAAATAACAGCCCGGCCGCGTTACCGATGCCAAAACTGAAGTTGCTGAACTGGAACGTGATCAGTCCTGTCATCAGGCCGATGATAAAGAAGGCGCAGAAAGCCAGTAAGTCGGTCATCTGGCTGTGAATAGCAATAAAGCCGATGCGATCGGCGACGCTTTTCACCCGGCGGGCTTCCCCGCTGACCTGCAACACATCGCCTTTGTTCAGCATAATATTGTCGTCGATAGGCATTTCTATCTGACTGCGAATGACGCGGTTTAAAAAGCAGCCGTGATCGGTCAGGTTGAGTTTGCTCAGCCGCTTATTCACGGCATTGTGATTTTTCACCACAATCTCCTCGGTCACGATTCGCATGTCGAGCAAATCGCGATCAAAGACTTCTTTCCCGTTGCGGAAACTGGGATCCAGGCGCGCGTGCGCATCCGGGTAGCCCACCAGCGAAATGTCATCGCCCAGCTGGAGCACAGCATCGCCATCGGGGCTGGCGAGAATACCGTTGCGTCGGATACGTTCGATATAGCAGCCCGTCTGGCGATAGATGCCCAGCTCGCGCAGATTCTTACCGCCGCTCCATTCCACCAGCTCCGGGCCCACGCGATAGGCGCGGATAACGGGCAGAAAAACCTTACGCTGACTGTCGGCATCAAGACCGCGCTCACGCGCAATCTGTTGAGCACAGGTGGACAGATCCTGATGCTGCAGACGTGGCAGGTAACGTGCACCGAAAATCAGGCTGACCAGCCCCACCAGATAGGTAACCGCATAGCCCAGACTGAGTTGATCCTGCATGATGCCTAACTGCCTGGGGTCGCTAATGCTCTGACGCAGCGTATCGCCCGCGCCCACCAGGACTGGCGTCGAGGTCATCGAACCCGCCAGAACACCGGCGGTGAGGCCGATGTCCCAGCCGAAAAGCTTGCCAAAGCCCAGCGCCAGCAGCAGAGCACTGGCGACCATGACAATGGCCAGCATGAAATAATTTTTCCCGTCCCGAAAGAAAATAGAGAAAAAGTTAGGGCCGGCTTCAATGCCGACACAAAAAATAAACAGCATAAAGCCCAGGCTCAGGGCATCGGTATTCATCGAGAAGTGTTGCTGGCCTAATAATAACGAAACGACTAATACGCCAATGGAATTTCCGAGCTGGACAGAGCCAAAACGTAATTTTCCTAAGCAAAGTCCCAACGCCAGTACGAAAAATAATAACAAAATGTCATTACTTCTTAACAATTCTGCGATGTTAACATTCAACATTTTAACTTCTTGTTTACGTGTAACGTATTGAAGAGTGGTCTGTTTTTCGCTATCTTGTCCAGACCGTAAGCGTGCCGTTACGTCATCCATAATGACTGCGCGGATAACGCGGGTAATATTCTAATCAGAAAATACTTTCTCAGCCATTGGCGACTTTCATTCGTACACAAAACGACTGTTTATTTTTATTTCCACCAGGCTCATCAAGGTCAAAAGCGATGTTTTGGCGTGTTTTAAATGAGTGGGGAGTTATGCCGCAGAGTTATTATTTTTGGGCGACCTGTCTGTCAGGAGGTCTGCTTTATTGTCTGGTGTTTATTTTTGCCCAGGATTTTTGTGCCCTGGATAAACATGCGTTGCACAGTCAGCCTGCATTGTTGCTTTTTTTACTGCCGGGTGGATTGATGGCGTTTATGCAGCACTCGGCACCGCTGAAAAGTACGTTGATCATGGCCTCTGTTGGCACCTTGCTGGCGGCGCTGTTGCTGCACGGTATTTTCGCTGTGCCGGCACGCTGGGACTATATTATGGTCTGGAGCCTGAGCGGGATGTTCTGGGCAGGATGCGGCGCATTAATCGTCAGACTGATGAAGCTGATTGTGGCAATCAGACAGTAAGGCCGGAACGGCCTGCATCAGAGACCCGGCACTCTGCGAACGGCATCTGATGCAGGCAACGGAGAACTCACCCGTGAGGTCAGCGTGCTGACCGGGTGAGCGAAATCAGGCCACGAAGCCCAGATTCTCTTTCGTCCATGCGGCAAACTCGGTATAACCACCAATATGCTGCTCATCCAGGAAAATTTGCGGCACGGTGCTGACCGGTTTCCCCGCACTGGCCTCTAAATCCGCTTTAGTAATGCCTTCCGCCTGAATATCTACGTATTGATAGTTGAAATCATCACGCTCAGCTTGCAGTTTATCAGCCAGTTCTTTTGCGCGAACGCAGTACGGGCAGCCGGGACGACCAAAAATAACAGCAATCATCGAAAACTCCTTGCAAGGGACGTCATGTGAGTGACACGGAATCACGTCAGAAAAGCCGCTTATGATGCCCGCTCGTTGCGCTTAAAGAAAGCAGGAATTACCTGTTAGTCTAATGCCCGTCCCCGATGAATCCGTCGCACGTCGGCAGAGCGGAACAATCCCGACACCTCTGATGTGCAAATTTGCGGATGTTAACCATAATTGGGGGGCGATTGGCCTTGAGGCAGGAGAAACGCATGCAAAACGTCGCTAAATTGCCGAAAGCACTGCTGGTGATGGAAGCGCTGGGTGGGTTACTGATTGCCAGTGCATTGCTGGTTGTGAATCACTGGTTCCCTGGCCTGCCGGGCCGCCTGGCTACACCCGGGCTGGCTACCGCGCTGTTTATCATCGGCATTCTGCTAATGTTGCCTGCCGCCTGGCTCCTGATGTGGCGCAGTGCGAAAGCGCTTGCGCCGCAGTTGTTCAACCTTTCCGACAAAAAAAGATAAATCAGCTGGAGACTTTATGACACCGACAATCGATTTACTGTGCAGCCACCGTTCAATTCGCGCGTTCACTGACCAGCCGGTAAGCGCTGAACAGCGCGAAGCGATTATTGCTGCGGCGCAATCGGCGTCCACGTCCAGCTTTTTGCAGTGCTCATCCATCATCCGTATCACCGATCCGGCCATGCGTGAGCAGCTGGTGACATTAACAGGCGGACAGACATGGGTAGGGGAAGCCGCTGAGTTTTGGGTATTTTGTGCTGACTTTAATCGTCATCTGCAAATTTGCCCCGATGCGCAGCTGGGCCGCGCAGAACAACTGCTGCTGGGCTGTGTCGATACGGCGCTGATGGCGCAAAATGCCATGGTTGCAGCAGAGTCGCTGGGGCTGGGCGGCGTATTTATTGGTGGCATCCGTAACAATATCGCTCAGGTAACAGAACTGCTGGGGCTGCCAAAATTTGTCCTGCCGCTGTTTGGTTTTTGTCTGGGCTATCCCGAATCGGTGCCGGATGTGAAGCCGCGTATTCCCCAGGCCATGTTAGTGCATGAAAATCGCTATCAACCAGTGGATCCGGCCGTGCTGGCTGATTACGATAACCGGACGGCGATCTATTACGAACAACGCGACAGCAACCAGCGCAGCGAAACCTGGAGTCAGTTGATTCAGCGCCTGATTATTAAAGAAACGCGCCCGTTTATGCTGGACTACCTGCATCAGCAGGGCTGGGCAACACGCTAATACAACCCAAGGATTTTAATTGATGAAAATGGCTATTCTGTCGCGCGATGGATCGCTCTATTCCTGCCGCCGTTTACGTGAAGTCGCCGAACAGCGTGGTCATTTTGTACAAATCATTGATCCTCTTTCCTGCTACATGAACATCAATTCTGCCTCGCCCGGTATCCATTACCGTGGCGAGTTGCTGGGTCACTTCGATGCCGTGATTCCCCGTATCGGTACCGGAATCACCTTCTATGGCACGGCGGTGCTGCGCCAGTTTGAGATGTGCGGCAGCTATCCACTCAATGAGTCCGCTGCGGTCACGCGTGCCCGGGACAAACTGCGTTCCCTGCAACTGCTCGCCCGTGATGGCATCGACATGCCGGTGACCGGGTTCGCCTCGTCGCCCGATGATACACAGGACCTGATCGCCATGGTGGGCGGTGCGCCGCTGGTGGTAAAGCTCGTCGAGGGCACGCAGGGCATCGGCGTGGTTCTGGCGGAAACCCGCCAGGCGGCTGAAAGTGTCATCGATGCGTTTCGTGGACTGAATGCGCATATTTTGGTGCAGGAGTTTATTCAGGAAGCGCGCGGATGCGATGTACGCTGTCTGGTGATTGGCGACCGGGTCGTGGCGGCGATTGAGCGTCAGGCAAAAGAGGGCGATTTTCGTTCGAATTTGCACCGGGGCGGCAAAGCCCGCATCGTTGACATCAGTGAGCAGGAACGTCTGATGGCCGTTAAAGCGGCGGCGGTGTTGGGGCTGGATGTCGCGGGTGTAGATATTCTGCGTTCAAATCGCGGTCCACTGGTGATGGAAGTGAATGCCTCGCCCGGTCTGGAAGGTATTGAAACTACAAGTGGTCTTAACATTGCAGGTATGATGATCGATCATATTGAGCGGTACGCTACCCCCGGGCACCGTCCTAAAACCGCAGGTTGACCCGCGCTTTTCAGTGGTTTTCATGGAAACTCACCACATTTTTCCGTAAGCTAAGTCGCTTATTTATCACCCCATGGGATTTTACAATGGATTCTCTTGTCGTTCCGGATATCGACCTGCTGCGTCGTTGGCTGGATCAGCAAAATATCACTTGGTTTGAATGTGATGCTTGTCAGGCGCTGCATTTGCCGCATATGCAAAACTTCGACGGGGTGTTTGACGCTAAAATCGACCTGGTAGACAACGTCATTCTGTTTTCAGCACTGGCGGAAGTGAAGCCGACGGCGTTAATTCCGCTGGTGGGTGACCTGTCGCAAATTAACGCCAGTTCGTTAACGGTGAAAGCGTTTATCGATATTCAGGATGACAATCTGCCGAAGCTGATTGTGTGCCAGTCGATGATGATCACAGCCGGATTAACCTTCGGCCAGTTTTCGCATTTCATGAAGCAGAGCGAAGAAGAAATTTCCATGGTCATCATGGAAGCCTTCGCCAACAACCTGCTGATGATGGGTGAAGATGAAGAGCATGTTGCCACCAGCAGCATGCATTCCGTTCTTCACTGATCCGCACCGCCGTGATTAAGCCGTCTGCCAGGACGGCTTTTTTATGCCTGTCACGCTGCCTGTCCCTGGCACAGGCTTTCCTGCCGCACGCGTCATAAGCGTTTTTCCCTTCAGCGTCAAATATTCTCAATGTTATCAATTGTGAAGGAGGTAGATTATTTTGTAACCGTAATGTTTTATTCTGCATTAAGCCCTTAATTGCCAGATTTATGACGTTCTTTATGCCGTAAAAGCCGAACCTCATAGCTTAAACATGCATAAAATATTACGTTCAGGCGTTTTTTACGCTGAGGTATGGTTAACCCCGAACGGGGCGGCTATGCTTGCGGTGCGGCACTAACCGCAGGAATACCGTGCTGCTATAGGTTTTTACTATTAAACGTCCACTGAATAATGATTCATTGTGTCACTGATTTTTAAATCATAAAAACGCAATGTCGGATCACTGATGTGTAGCGTTGTTATAACCCGCTCAGGAGGATTAAAAACATGTTCAACCAACGTAAAAAATGGTTGTCAGGTGTGGTTGCTGGGGTGCTGATGGCTGCTTCAGCCAGTACCATGGCGGAAGATAAAACGCTGCACGTTTATAACTGGTCGGATTATATTTCGCCCGATACCGTGCCGAACTTTGAAAAGCAGACCGGCATTAAAGTGGTTTATGACGTGTTTGATTCCAACGAAGTGCTGGAAGGCAAACTGATGGCCGGCAGCACCGGCTACGATGTGGTGGTGCCTTCGTCCAGCTTCCTGGCGCGTCAGCTCCAGTCTGGCGTGTTCCAGCCGCTGGATAAAAGCAAACTGCCCAACTATAAAAATCTTGATCCGGCGTTGATGGAGAAGGTTGCCCAGCACGATCCGGGTAATAAATATGCCATTCCGTATTTGTGGGGCACCACCGGCATCGGCTACAACGTTGAAAAAGTCAAAGCCGCACTGGGTGCGGATGCGCCGGTCAACAGCTGGGATCTGGTGCTGAAACCTGAGAACCTGGAAAAACTGAAAAGCTGTGGCGTCTCGTTCCTGGATGCACCTGAAGAAATTTTCGCGACCGTGCTGAACTACCTCGGCAAAGATCCGAACAGCAGCGATCCTAAGGATTATTCCGGTGCCGCGACCGATCTGCTGCTGAAGCTGCGTCCAAATATTCGTTACTTCCACTCGTCGCAATACATTAACGATCTGGCCAACGGCAACATCTGTGTGGCGATCGGCTGGTCCGGCGATATTCTTCAGGCAAAAAATCGCGCGGAAAAAGCGAAGAACGGCGTTAATATCGGCTACAGCGTACCGAAAGAGGGCGCACTGGCGTTCTTTGATATGATGGCGATTCCTAAAGATGCCAAAGATGTGGACGCGGCTTACACCTGGCTGAACTACATCATGGATCCGAAAGTCATCGCTGACGTGTCCAACAAAATGAATTATGCCAACGGCAATAAAGCGTCTCTGCCGCTGATTAATGCCGATATCCGCAACAATCCGGGCATTTACCCTACGCCGGATGCCATGGCCAAATTGTTTGTACTGAAGGTACAGGATCCGAAACTGGATCGTGTGCGCACGCGTGCATGGACTAAGGTTAAAAGCGGTAAGTAACGAAACGGCATGTCCTGCTACAGCAACAGAGGCGCAGTCCCGGCCTCTGTTGTGCCATTTTTAGCGGCACTGTTTGCCGCGTTGTTCCGCCTGGCTCCGGAGAGATATGAGTGAACGATGCCATCCCACGCCCGCAGACTAAAACGGCAAAAGCGTTAACGCCGTTACTGGAAATTCGTAATCTGACAAAATCCTTTGACGGCCAGCATGCCGTGGACGATGTCAGCCTGACTATTTATAAAGGCGAAATTTTTGCCCTGCTCGGCGCATCCGGCTGTGGTAAATCGACCTTACTCCGCATGCTGGCAGGCTTTGAACAGCCCACCAGCGGGCAGATTGTGCTGGATGGACACGATCTGTCGCATGTCGCGCCCTATCAGCGTCCCATTAATATGATGTTTCAGAGTTACGCGCTGTTTCCCCACATGACGGTGGAGCAGAACATTGCGTTCGGGCTGAAACAGGACAAGCTGGCTAAAGGCGAAATTACCAGCCGTGTCGAAGAAATGTTATCGCTGGTACATATGCAGGAGTTTGCTAAGCGCAAACCCCATCAACTTTCGGGCGGTCAGCGTCAGCGCGTGGCGCTGGCGCGCAGCCTGGCAAAACGGCCAAAACTGCTGCTGCTGGATGAGCCAATGGGCGCGCTCGATAAAAAGCTGCGCGATCGGATGCAGCTGGAAGTGGTGGATATCCTGGAACGGGTGGGGGCAACCTGCGTGATGGTGACGCATGATCAGGAAGAAGCCATGACGATGGCGGGGCGCATCGCTATCATGAACCGGGGCAAATTTGTGCAGATCGGCGAGCCGGAGGAGATTTATGAGCATCCGACCAGCCGCTACAGCGCGGAATTTATCGGTTCGGTCAATGTGTTTGAAGGTCTGCTGCGTGAGCGTCAGGCAGATGGCCTGGTGATTGACAGCCCGGGCCTGAAACATCCGCTTAAAGTCGATTCGGACGTGTCGGTGGTCGATAACGTGCCGGTACATGTTGCGCTGCGCCCGGAAAAAGTGATGCTGTGCGAAACGGTGCCGGCGGATGGCTGTAACTTTGCCGTCGGTGAAGTGGTCCATATTGCCTACCTGGGCGATCTGTCCATTTATCACGTGCGCCTGCACAGCGGTCAGATGCTGAGCGCCCAGTTGCAAAATGAACATCGCTACCGCAAAGGGCTACCGACATGGGGCGATGAAGTCCGCCTGTGCTGGGACAGCGACAGCTGCGTGGTGTTGACGGTTTAAGGAGGCGGGATGAGCCAGATTTTTCAACGCACTAAAGCCCCTGCCAAACTGCTGGGCACGCCGCTGCAGCGCTGGGCAACGCGCGTCAAAATGCAGCACGGGCGCAAGCTGGTCATTGCCTTACCTTACATATGGCTGACGCTGTTCTTTCTGCTGCCTTTCCTGATCGTACTTAAGATCAGTTTTGCCGACATTGCGCGCGCCATTCCGCCCTATACCGAACTGGTTAACTGGGCTGACGATCAGCTGAGCCTGGTGCTCAATCTGGGCAACTACGTCACGCTCAGCGACGATCCGCTCTACATTGACGCCTATCTGCAGTCATTAAAAGTGGCCACTATCTCGACGGTGATTTGCCTGCTGATAGGTTATCCGCTGGCGTGGGCGGTCGCGCACAGTAAGCCTTCAATGCGATCCATCCTGCTGCTGCTGGTGATTCTGCCCTCATGGACATCGTTTCTGGTGCGGGTTTATGCGTGGATGGGGCTGCTGAACAATAACGGTATTCTTAATCGTTTCCTGCTGTGGCTGGGGGTGATCGATCATCCGCTGATCATCCTGTATACCAACACGGCGGTGTACATTGGCATCGTCTACTGCTATCTGCCGTTTATGGTGCTGCCGATCTATACCGCGCTGACGCGCATTGATTATTCGCTGGTGGAAGCCTCGCTGGACCTGGGCGCGCGTCCGCTGAAAACCTTCTTTAGCGTGATTGTGCCGCTGACCAAAGGCGGCATCATTGCCGGATCCATGCTGGTGTTTATTCCGGCGGTCGGCGAGTACGTGATCCCTGAGCTGCTGGGCGGCCCGGACAGTATTATGATTGGCCGCATTCTGTGGCAGGAGTTCTTTAACAACCGTGACTGGCCGGTGGCGTCGGCACTGGCGGTGATCATCTTACTGATTTTGATTTTGCCGATTATCTGGTTCCACAAACACCAAAACCGCGAAATGGGAGAGAAGGGATGAACAATCTGCCAACGATCCGCTCTCCCTGGCGCACAGTCATCCTGGCCTGCTGCTTTTTATTTCTCTACGCGCCGATGCTGCTGCTGGTGGTTTACTCCTTCAACAGCTCGCAGCTGGTGACGGTGTGGGAAGGTTTCTCCTTCCACTGGTATAAGGTGTTGTTCCAGGACGATGCCATGATCGATGCGGTGGTGCTGAGCCTGACCATCGCCGCGCTTTCTGCCACCATGGCGGTGGTGCTGGGCACGATGGCGGCGGTAATTATCGTGCGCTTTGGGCGTTTTCGTGGGCATAACGGCTTTGCCTTTATGCTGACCGCACCGCTGGTGATGCCGGATGTGATTACCGGTCTGTCGCTGTTACTGCTCTTTGTGGGGCTCGGTAATGCGCTGGGCTGGCCAACCGAACGCGGCACGCTGACCATCTGGCTGGCGCACGTGACCTTCTGTACAGCCTACGTGGCGGTGGTGATTAACTCGCGCCTGCGTGAGCTGGACCGTTCCATTGAAGAGGCGGCGATGGATCTGGGCGCGACGCCGTTGAAGGTATTTTTCGTGATTACGGTGCCGATGATTGCACCCGCTATCGTCACCGGCTGGCTGCTGGCCTTTACCTTATCGCTGGACGATCTGGTGATTGCCAGCTTTGTCACCGGGCCGGGCGCGACAACGTTGCCGATGGCGATTTTTGCCACGGTGCGTCGTGGGGTCAATCCGGAGATTAACGCCCTGGCGTCACTCATCCTGTTTGTCGTGGGTATTGTCGGTTTTATCGCCTGGCGCGTGATGGCGCATGAAGAAAAACAGCGTTTAAGCGATATTCAGAAAGCTAAACGTGGCTGAAATGCCTGACGTTTGCCAATATAGATAAAGGCTGGTTTATCCAGCCTTTTTATCGCGTGGCGGAGTCGAGGACATGTCGGAAACCCTGAAGCACAGTTCTGTTTTACCGGATGCGCCGGTGCCCGTTACGGTGGCCGGCATCGCCATTATTGCCACGCGCTGCCTCAGCGTGCTGATGCTGGTGAACGCGCTGGGCTATACCGAAATCATCAACTTTCTCCATCGCAGTGCGCAGTCCTGGGATTCCACGTTGATTTTCATCGCCAGTCAGATCATTTTTTTATTTGAGCTGCGCTGTGCCTTTACCCTGATGCGCGGGAGCAATCGCGGGCGCTGGGGATTTGTCGTGGTGCAGATTGTGGTATTGTGCTACATGCTGATGGCCTCCACGGGCGGGATCTATCCGGAAATTTTCAGTATTGACGGCGAAAGTAATCTGCAGATCATTCACCACACCTTGCAGCAAAAACTGCCCGACCTGGCGGTATTCCTGCTATTGTTTCTGCCCGCCAGTAGCCGCGCATTTTTTCGTAAGCGGTGATACAATCGCGCTCCGCTCACCCTCCCGACAGGCAATACAGGCTTTACCATGCAATGCGCGCTCTATGACGCTAACCGCTGCCGCTCATGCCAGTGGCTCGAAAAACCCTATTCACAGCAGCTTGATGAAAAACAGTCTCTGCTGGCCCAACTGCTGGCTGATGTTCCGGTTGCAACCTGGCTGCCGCCGGTCGCCTCGGCCCAGGAAGGGTTTCGTAATAAAGCGAAGATGGTGGTCAGTGGAAGTGTAGAGCGGCCTGTTTTTGGCATCGTGCAGCGCAACGGCGAGGCCGTCGATCTGTCGGACTGTCCGCTTTACCCTGACCGTTTTTCACCAGTGCTGGCAACCTTAAAACCGTTTATCGCGCGCGCGGGGTTAACGCCATACAACATTGAACGCCAGCGCGGTGAGCTGAAGTATCTGCTGCTGACGGAAAGCACGCAGGGCGGCATGATGCTGCGCTTTGTTCTGCGCTCGCACACGAAGCTGGCACAACTGCGAGCTGCGCTGCCCTGGCTTCAGCAACAGCTGCCGCAACTGACAGTGATCTCCGCCAATATCCAGCCGGTTCATATGGCCATTCTGGAAGGGGAGGAGGAGATTCCGTTAACGCCGACCCAGTCGCTGGCAGAAACGTTCAATGGGGTGCCCTTGTGGATCCGCCCTCAGAGTTTTTTCCAGACCAATCCTCAGGTCGCCAGTGCGCTGTATGCCACGGCGCGCGACTGGGTCCGTGCGCTCCCGGTAACCAGCATGTGGGATCTGTTCTGCGGGGTGGGCGGATTTGGCCTGCATTGCGCCTCGCCGGCCCTGCAGCTTACCGGGATTGAAATCAGCGCCGAAGCGATTCGCTGTGCAGAACGCTCTGCCGATATGCTGGGCCTGGATAATGTCAGTTTTGCCGCGCTGGATTCCACCGCGTTTGCATTGGGACGCGAAGCGGTGCCGCAGCTGGTGCTGGTCAATCCACCGCGTCGGGGGATTGGCCGTGAGTTGTGTGAGTATCTCCGTGCGATGGCACCGGATTAT
The DNA here is from genome assembly GCF_041954745.1 of Pantoea sp. CS_6. Taxonomy (NCBI): domain Bacteria; kingdom Pseudomonadati; phylum Pseudomonadota; class Gammaproteobacteria; order Enterobacterales; family Erwiniaceae; genus Pantoea; species Pantoea sp. CS_6. The sequence goes on along the minus strand of NZ_JAVAYG010000003.1, from coordinate 139,769 downwards.
GTACTTTATTCAAGTTGTAATGCACAGACCATGGCGCAGGATATCGCCCGGCTCATTGACTACAGGGTAACGCAGGTCCAGCTGTTTGATATGTTCCCGCACACCGCGCATTATGAGGTGCTGACGCTGTTGACGCATCAACGTCAGGGCGGGCCAGCCAGGTAAGCTGCTGAACTGAGGACAGTGCAGAACCGGTCAGCAGAGCACGCGGCTGGCCCATAAACCTTATTCAGGAAACCATTGCTGGTTGATTTTCTGCCAGGTGCCGTTGGCTTTAAGTGCCGCCAGTGCCTGGTTAAGTTTCTCACGCAGGCCGTCGTTACCTTTGCGTACCGCAATGCCTAAGCCTGTCCCAAAATAATCGGCGTCCGTCACATGCTCACCCACACTGGCCAGATCGCTGTTGGTTTTTAACCACTGATTGACCACCGCGCTGTCGCCAAACACGCCGTCAAGACGGCCGCTTTTCATATCCAGAATGGCATTCTGATAGCTGTCATAAGCCACCACCTTGATGTCCGAAAGTTTGTCCTGTAGGTATTTCTGGTGCGTGGTGCCGTTTTCGACGCCTACGCGTTTACCGTTCAGGTCACTTATCGCGCTGAATTTGCCTTTCGGGGCAATCACAATCGCCGAGTTGGCATAATAAGGCTGGGTGAAATCGACCTGTTTGCTGCGCTCGGCCGTGATGTCCATGCCGGCAATGACGGCATCATATCGGCGAAACTTCAGCGAGGGGATCAGGCTGTCAAATGCCGTATTGGTAAACGAGCATTCCGCTTTCATCTGCTGGCAAAGGGCCTTTGCCAGATCAATATCAAAGCCGACAATCTGGTTGTCGCTGTTCAGCGATTCAAAAGGGGGATAGGTAGCAGAGGTGGCGAAACGAATTTTCTCAGCGGCCTGCGCGCTTACCGCCAGGCTTACCAGTACTGCAGCAATCATCCATTTTTTCATTACAGGCTCCCTGGCCATCAGTCACATAACATACAGGGCAGTAAGATGCCAGATAATGAATTTTTATGCAATAAATGTGACTGAAAAATTACTCAGGCAGGTTTCCCTGCCTGAAGATCAGTCGCGACGCTCGAAGGCCAGAGCGCGTTTTTCGATCAGGCGCATCAGAAGGGTAAGCAGGCCGTTAACGCACAGGTAAATCAGTCCCGCAGCCGCATAAACCGTGACATCGTAGGTCCGGCCATACAGTAACTGACCGTGTCCCATGACTTCCATCAGCGTAATCGTAAACGCCAGCGAGGTGCCCTTAAAGACCAACACGACTTCATTGGAGTAAGAGGAGAGTGCACGCTTAAACGCATAAGGCAGCAAAATGCGCAGGCTTTGTCTGGGCGTCATGCCCAGCGCCTCGCAGGACTGCCACTGACCGGCAGGTATCGCCCGCACCGCACCGTAAAACAGCTGCGTGGTATAGGCAGCACTGTTCAGCGACAACGCCAGCATGGCACACAACCAGGGTTGTGACAGCAGATGCCACAGCCACGGCAGTTTTTGCAGGCTGGGAAACTGACCGGGCCCGTAGTAGATCAGGAAAATCTGCACCAGCAGCGGGGTGCCGGTAAACAGCGTGATAAATCCTTTAATCAGGGGCGAAAACAGCGGTGTTTTCAGGGTCAGTGCAATGGTAAACATCAGCGACAGACACAGCGCGACCACCAGCGATGCCGCAGTCAGTGTCAGGCTGGTATGAAGCCCTTTCAACAGTTCGGGTAAATATTGCAGCATCAGCTGTTCCCCCGTTCAAAACGGGTCGTACGGTGTTCAATACGACGCAGCACTGCCTGGCTAAACAGCGTAATCACCAGGTAAATGGCCGCCGCAATCAGGAACCAGGTAAAGGGTTCCTGCGTACGCGTAGCGATGCTTTTGGTTTGCAACATCAGGTCGTTAACGCTGATAAGCGACACCAGCGCAGTGTCCTTCAGCAAGACCAGCCACTGGTTACCCAGACCGGGCAGCGCATGACGCCACATCTGCGGCATGATGAGGCGGAAAAAGATCGCCGACCTCCTCATGCCCAGCGCCTGGCCCGATTCCCATTGACCGACCGGCACGGCTTTTAACGCACCGCGCAGCGTTTGTGACGCATAGGCGGCGTAAAGCATAGCCAGTGCAATCACGCCACACAGGAACGGGCTGACATCAAAATTTTCGATCTGCATCTTAACCGGTACGCTGAACAGACCGAAATGTAGCGTAAAACCGTCAGACAGCGTCAGGAGCAGTTGCGAGGCACCAAAGTAGATAAACAGCACCACCAGAATCTCTGGCAGGCCGCGAATCAGGGTGACCAGTGCGGTGCCTGCCCAGGCGAGCGGACGCAGCCGCATTGACTCCCAGCCAGCAAAAATCATCGCCAGCACAAGGCCAGCGATGAGGGCACAAACAGCAAGGCCGACGGTCATGCCGGCGGCGCTTGCAAGCGGAATTATTTCATTCATCAGAGATTACTGCTGAAACCATTTGTTGTAGATGGTTTTGTAAGTACCATTGGCCTTGATTTTATCAAGCGCGGTGTTGAACTTGCCTTGCAGCTCGGTATTGCCCTGACGAACGGCGATGCCCAGGCCGGTGCCAAAGTAGGCTTTATCCGTGACTTTCTCACCCACCGGGGCCAGATTCGCGTTTTGTTTCAGCCACTCGTTCACCACGGCGCTGTCGCCAAAGACCGCATCAATACGGCCATTTTTCAGGTCAAGCACGGCATTCTGATAGCTGTCATAAGGGACAACGGTGATGTCACTGTGTTTGTCGGCCAGGTATTTCTGATGTGTAGTGCCGTTTTGCACGCCTACACGTTTACCTTTCAGCGCATCAACACTGGCCACTTTGCCTTTCTGCGCCACGAAAATCGCAGAGTTATCGTAGTAAGGCTTGCTGAACAGCACCTGCTTTTCGCGCTCAGGCGTAATGTCCATACCGGCCATAACGGCATCGAAACGGCGGAATTTCAGGCTTGGGATCAGGCTGTCAAAAGACTGGTTGGTAAAGGTACAGGTTGCATCCATCTCTTTACACAGCGCATTCGCCAGATCGACGTCGAAGCCCTGAATTTTGTTGTTGGCATCGACAAATTCAAACGGAGGATAGGAGGCCTCGGTGGCAATACGAATAGTTTCAGCGGCGGAGGCGCTTAAACTCAATCCGGCAAGCAGTGCAGCAAGTACGACTTTTTTCATTTTTAGCATCCTGACTTAGTGCGAAAGATAATGTGCAAACGCCTCGGTTTGCGGCTGTGTAAAGCGGCTGGCATCACCCTGTTCCACGATATGCCCGTTTTCCATATAAACCACACGGCTGGCCGTTTTACGGGCCACGTCCACTTCGTGCGTCACGATAACCTGTGTAATCTGCGTCTGAGCCAGTTCGCGGATAATACTGACGATCTGGGCGGTGATTTCAGGGTCGAGCGCGGCAGTGGGTTCATCAAATAACAGCACCTGCGGCTCCATCATCAGCGCACGGGCAATGGCTACGCGTTGCTGTTGCCCGCCAGAAAGGTGTAGGGGGAAACGGTCGCTATAGCTGGTCAGGCGCAGACGATCGAGGAGCTTGTCGGCTCTGGCGCGTGCGTCGGCCTTGCTCAGGCCCAGTACACGGCAGGGGGCTTCCATCAGGTTTTGCAGCACCGTCAGGTGCGGCCAGAGATTATATTGCTGGAAGACCATCCCGACATTTTGACGAAGCTCGCGTATCGCGGCCTCTGAAGGGGTTTTGCTGAAGTCGAAATCATTACCTGCAATGTGCAACTGGCCTGAGCGTGGGCGCTCAAGCAGATTCAGCACGCGCAACAGCGAACTTTTTCCTGCGCCGCTTGGGCCAAGCAGCACCAGCGTTTCGCCCTGCGGACATTCCAGGTTAATGTCAAACAGCGCCTGGTGAGCACCGTAGAAACAATTAATCGCGTTTAGTTGAATACTCATGCGCCAATTTTGAATAGCTATTAGTTTTGCGGATTTTAACGTCACCAAAATAGTTATGCAATTAAGGTGGCTTAAAATTTACGAATAAGCGGTAAACACACAAAAGATTAGCACAAGATATCGCGAGACAAGGCGGTGAGAAGACGGGGAACCGGAGGTGGCACGGGATAAAAACGCACGGCCTGGCAGCCGGCGTTTTTATCTGCTGATGTCAAAAAGCGTTTATTTCTTTGTTTTTTCAAGCAGCTGGCTAAGCGATCCTCCGCCAGGATGCGGGACATCTGCCACATAGCGGACATCATCGACGACCCAGCAACTGCCCTGATGAATCATCAGCACTTCGTCCTGCCACTGTTTGTCACCGCGGCTCATTTTCACGCGCAGGGGAATGTTACGGGCATCCCGGTTAGGAATCGTGGAAGCATCGGCAACGTCAACCCCGGTTGGCCCCTGAGCCAGGCTGGAGAAGAGATCGCCGTTGCGCCACGTCGCCGCATCCGGACGTTGGCTGGTTTGCAGCAGCGCCTGATAAAGCCCATCGCTCAGGTAAGGGCGATACTGTGCCAGCGTCGCGGTATCAGGCAGGCCGGATGAAGGATGCTCAATACGCATGTCGTAAAAACGCTGGGCGACGGTGTCCGGGCCACCTTCCACGCAGGGGGCCATGCGCGGGCCATTATCCTTGATTACCGGCTCGACCGTCGTACAGGCACTCAGCAGCAGCGCAGCCGGGAGCAAAAGCGCAAAACCTTTGTTTCTCATCTCGATTTCCTTATTGTTCTCTGGCAAGGTGCTTTTTTAACATAGAGTATAGCCCTGCTTTTAGGTGAAAGAGCCTTTGACCCGTTTCGGTAACAGGAGAGTACGATGAAATTGTCAACAACCCCGACGCTGGAAGGACACAGCATCACGGAATACTGCGGCGTAGTCACCGGTGAAGCGATTCTGGGGGCCAATATATTCCGCGATTTTTTCGCCGGGATTCGCGATATTGTGGGCGGCCGCTCGGGCGCTTATGAGAAAGAACTGCGTAAAGCGCGCGAGATCGCGTTTAAAGAGCTGGAAGACCAGGCCAGATCGCTAGGAGCGAACGCGGTGGTGGGCATTGATATTGACTATGAAACCGTAGGGAAAGACAGCAGCATGCTGATGGTTAGCGTCAGCGGCACGGCGGTTGTTATTCGTTGAAACGCCTCCTGTGCTGTCTGATGGCGCTGCTGCTGGCGGGCTGCCACTCAGGCATTGAATCACGATCGGGCTACTGGGTTGATTTGCGCCATCCCGCACAGGGCGCGCGTCCGCGCGTGAAGGTGGTGGTGATTCACTATACCGCCGAGGACTTCTCCTCCTCGCTGGCTACGCTGACTGACCGTGACGTCAGCGTGCATTATCTTATTCCCCGCCAGCCACCGCAGCGCAACGGTAAAGGCATTATCTGGCAACTGGTACCGGAGCAGGATCTGGCCTGGCATGCCGGCGCCAGCTTCTGGCGCGGCGCAACCCGTATTAACGACACCTCGGTGGGCATCGAACTGGTGAACAACGGCTATCGCCGGACGCCGGCCGGAGTGACGTGGCAACCGTTTCCCCCTGCGCAGATTCGCACCCTGGCGGCGCTGGTACGGGATATAACGCAGCGCTATGGCATCGCACCGGAAAATATTGTGGGCCACAGCGATATCGCGCCGCAGCGTAAGCAGGATCCCGGCCCGCTGTTTCCCTGGCAGCAACTGGCCGCTGAGGGCATTGGCGCGTGGCCCGATCCACAACGCGTGGCGTTTTATCTGGCCGGACGCGATCGTTACGCCGCTGTGCCAGCCGTAACCCTGCTGGAGTGCTTGCAGCGTTATGGTTATCAGGTAACGGAAGGAATGAGCGCGGACGAGCAACAGAAACTGATTGCCGCCTTTCAGATGCATTTTCGTTCTGCAAATATTCAGGGCTTCGCGGATGCCGAAACCCTGGCGATAGCGCAGGCCCTGCTGGAGAAATACGGCACAGCGCAATAATCCCTCGATCACGGCGCTGTGGCGAGGTCAGCGGCCTGCGTAAGGCGAAGCGGGCAGGTTCACCGCATCCGTTGCCGCATCAGGACGGTGCTGTGCCAGGAAGGCCCGCCAGTGGCCGAGCACCGTTTCAAGCGCGGGACGCTCAGCATCCAGATGGGTCACAATCCGTGTTACCGGGCCCACACTCATCAGGACGTTGTGCGCATGCATCCACTGGCCCAGCGCCGTAACCTGATCGACCGGGATGCGCACGAACAGCATATTCGTCTGCTGCTCAGCGACGTCAATCCCCATCTTTTGCAGTTCCTGTCCCAGCCAGGCGGCGTTGTCGTGGTCCGTTTGCAAACGCGTAACGTTGTGTTGCAGCGCATAGAGGCCCGCCGCCGCCAGAATACCGGCCTGGCGCATGCCTCCGCCGGCCATTTTGCGCCAGCGGCGTGCACGTTCGATATAGGCTGCCTCGCCGCAAAGTAGCGAGCCTACCGGCGCGCCCAGGCCCTTCGACAGACAAATGGTCAAGGTATCGCAATAGCGGGCAATGTTTTCCAGCGTGGTTTGCTGTGCGACGACCGCATTGAAAATGCGAGCGCCGTCGATATGCAGCGCCAGTTTATGTGCTCGGGTAAAATGCCAGGCCTGCTCCAGGTAGGCAGCGTGTAACACTTTCCCATGATGGGTATTTTCCAGGCTCAGCAGCCGGGTGCGGGCAAAATGGATGTCGTCGGGTTTAATAACGTCTGCCACGACATCCAGCGGCAGACTGCCGTCTGCTGCTGCGAGAATGGGTTGGGGCTGGATACTGCCCATCACCGCCGCGCCGCCGGCTTCATATTTATAATTGTGCGCCTGCTGGCCCACAATATACTCTTCGCCGCGTTCGCAGTGGCTGAGCAGGGCCACCAGGTTCGCCTGCGTGCCGGTAGGGAAAAACAGCGCTGCCGCTTTACCACTCAGACGTGCGGCTTCGGCTTCCAGTGCATTGACGGTGGGATCATCGCGATAGACGTCATCACCGGTTTCAGCGGCCATCATCGCCTGTAACATCGCGCTGCCGGGACGGGTGACGGTATCACTGCGTAAATCGATCATCGGGCGCTCCTGGTCTGCGGAAAACAGGCGGGCAGAGAACCCGCCCGCAAGAGCACTCTGTTTTACCGTAGCCAGTTGGTTTTTACCAGCTCCAGCACTTCGTCACCCCGCCCATTGATGATGGCACGGAGCATATAGAGGCTGAATCCTTTGGCCTGTTCCAGCTTGATCTCCGGCGGCATAGCCAGCTCTTCCTTCGCGGTGATCACATCCACCAGCACCGGGCCGTCATGGGCAAAGGCCTGTTCCAGTGCGCCATTGAGTTCTGACGCTTTTTCAACCCGAATACCTTTCACGCCGCAGGCCTCGGCAATGGCCGCAAAGTCAGGATTATGCAGATCCGTCCCGTCAGTCAGGTAGCCGCCCGCTTTCATTTCCATGGCGACAAACCCCAGCGAACTGTTGTTAAAAATGACCAGTTTGACAGGCAATTTCAGCTGTGCGACGGTCAGAAAATCACCCATCAGCATGCTGAATCCACCATCGCCACAGAGCGCCACGACCTGACGGTCCCGGTTAAGCGACTGTGCACCCATCGCCTGTGGCATGGCGTTCGCCATCGAACCGTGATTAAACGATCCGAGCAGGCGACGTTTGCCGTTCATCTTCAGATAACGCGCCGCCCACACGGTCGGCGTGCCCACATCGCAGGTAAAAATAGCATCTTCGTCAGCCAGTTCACTGATTTGCTGAGCCAGATACTGCGGGTGAATGGGCTGCCTGTCGTTCGCGGTGGCCAGCGCATCCAAATCCTTACGCGCTTCCGCGTAGTGTTTCAGCGCACTGTCGAGATGATGCTGATCGGTTTTCACCTGCAGCTTCGGCAGCAACGCGCGCAACGTCGTTTTGACATCACCGACGTACGCCTGGTCGACATGACAGTGCGATCCCAGACTGCCGGGATTAATATCGATTTGAATGATCTTGGCTTTCTCAGGGTAGAAGGCGCGATAGGGGAACTGAGTACCCAACAGCACCAGCGTATCCGCATTCATCATGGCATGATAACCCGAGGAGAAACCGATTAGCCCGGTCATGCCCACATCGTACGGGTTGTCATATTCGATATGCTCTTTGCCGCGCAACGCATGCACAACAGGGGCTTTCAGCGTTGCCGCCAGTTGCACCACTTCCTCATGCGCACCGGCACAGCCGCTGCCGCACATCAGCGTAATATTGCGGGCGTCATTCAGTGTTTGTGTCAGGGTCGCCAGTTCATCGGCAGACGGCAACACGACGGGTAGCTGCGGTGGATACCATTCTGCACGCGCAGCATCGGGAGCGGGTTGCAGCGCCACATCGCCCGGCAGCACCACCACGGAAACCCCACGGTTCAGAATCGCTTTGCGCATGGCAATGCCCAATACCTGGGGCAACTGCTCGGGATTGGAGACCAGTTCGCAATAGTGACTGCACTCGCGAAACAACTCTTGTGGATGCGTTTCCTGGAAGTAACCGCTGCCGATCTCACTGGAGGGGATGTGGGCGGCAATGGCCAGTACCGGAACGCGATTGCGGTGGCAGTCGAACAGCCCGTTAATCAGATGCAGGTTACCTGGCCCACAGGAACCCGCGCAGACCGCAAGCGTGCCACTGGCATGCGCTTCCGCACCCGCAGCAAAAGCTGCCACTTCTTCATGGCGGGTAGGCATCCACTCAATGGTGCCCATTTTGTTCAGACTGTCAGTGAGTCCGTTTAACGAGTCACCTGTGACGCCCCAAATACGTTTTACACCGGCGTTTTCCAGCGTTTTGGCCACCAGCGCCGCGACGGTTTGTTTCATCTTCATCTCCTTGGTCATTCGTTGCCATCCCGGGGAGGGCAGAATTTAACAGCTACCAAGAAGCGTAGACGAGAGTCATTCAACTCTACCGTAAAAAATTGCATCAAAAGTTGAATTTCGCGCTCAGGCTGAGAACAGCGCAATAAGCACGGGCGCGGCCAGGCTCATAATAAATCCATGCACGATCGCCGCCGGCACAATATCGGTACCGCCTGCACGTTGTAAAACGGGCAGGGTAAAATCCATCGACGTCGCGCCGCACAAACCCAGCGCGCTGCTGCGGTGGCGGGCGATCAGCGCGGGAATCAGCATAATGGCGATAAGCTCTCGCAGCAGGTCATTAAAAAACGCGGCACTGCCGATCACTGGCCCAAAGGCTTCTGTCATCAGAATGCCGGAAAGGGAATACCAGCCAAAGCCACTGGCGAGTGCCAGGCCGGTTTTAAGGGGGAGCCCCAGTATCAGCGCCGCTATAATGCCGCCCAGTAAGCCACTCAGCAGGACGACACAGGCAACCGTCATCCCCCGGCGATTCAGGATAATCTGACGCAGCGTCATGCCGCTGCCGCGCAGTTGAATACCGACCAGCAAGAGCAGGAAGATCAAGGCATATTCACTGGCTGCGGATGCATGGTGCAGCCAGGGCCATTGCGTAAGGCCCAGCGCAAAGCCGAGGACTACGACGCCGCACAACGTCAGCGATTCCAGCGCCATATGTAAACGTGACGGCAGTTTTTGCTGTTTATGATGATGTTGCCAGGGCATCCGCTGTTCCAGCCAGCGCAATGCCAGCAGGTTGCACAGTAAAATACAGCCCGCAGCGACGGATGCCGTATAAAAAACGGTGATCAGATTGCTGCTAAGGTTGTCCAGAAAAGCCAGGCTGATGCCCATAAAAAACAGAATGACGTAGACCATCCAGCCCAGCAGACGATTTACCGCCTTAAGAAACCTGGCCTGCCGGACGGGTAACAGCCAGCCAGCGAAGAGCGGGAGTAGAATCAGTAACAGTCCTGAATACATAATGAAAAGATCGTCCATGTTAAAATTGACGCTACGCTAACGAAAAAGCACAGGGGAGTAAACCCTGACGGTAAAGTCACCTGACCGCCAGAGCAACGCGTTCCCTTCTTCGGTCAGCTCAGAGGATAAAGCGCTATGAATCTGGAACATATCGATATCCGGGGATTTCGCGGCATTAATCAGCTTTCTCTTCCGTTAACGCGCATTAACCTGTTGATCGGCGAAAATGCCTGGGGGAAATCCAGTCTGCTGGATGCACTGAGTCTGCTGCTGTCACCGCACACGCGCGAGTATGTTTTTACGTCTGACGATTTTCATTTTACGCCTGGCGACAGGGACGACCAGGTGCATCGCCTGTCTGTGGTTTTTCATTTTCGTGAGGATGAGGCAGAAACCAGCGGACCACTTGCGCCTTTCTGGCTAGGCGCGATACCCGGACAACGCTATCTGCGTTACAGCATCCAGGCCAGACGACACGCTGGCCAGATTCGATCCTCGCGACGCTTTATCGACAGCGAGGGCCAGGTGTTGCCAGAAGCGGGAACGGCTGAGGCGATCGATTTTCTTCTGCGTATGAATCCGGTATTACGCCTGCGCGATGCGCGTTTTAGCCGCCGCCTGCGTCCCGTTGCCAGCCGGGTGGATGAACGTCTGACGACATTAAATCAGCTGACGCAGGAGCTGGATAACCTGACGCGCGATCTGGGCCGTCATCCCCAACAGTTGAGCGATGCGGTCCTGCGTCAGGGCGTGCAAACGCTACAGCAACTGATGGAGCACTATTTTCTGGTGCAGCATCCGGATCACGGGAGCCAGGCGTTCCGCGTCGATCCACAGTCACGGGATGGCGTTGAGGGCTGGCGTTCGCTGGATCAGCTTAATCATCTGATTGCTGCCACCGATGTGCGCAGCCGTCAGCTGATTTTGCTGCGAATGTTTAGCTTACTGATGCAGGCAAGGGGCAATGAGCCGTTGCTCCCGGGTGCGCGACCGCTGTTGTTAATTGAAGATCCGGAAACACGACTGCATCCCATCATGCTTTCGGTGGCCTGGAACTTGCTTGCGCTGCTGCCGTTGCAGAAGATTGCCACGACCAACTCGGGCGAGTTATTGTCGCAGGTGGCGGTAGAGGATGTGTGTCGACTGGTACGCGAACCCACGCGCGTGGCGGCGTGGCGCATCGGCCCTGAAGGATTGAGTGCAGAAGACAGCCGTCGCATCGGCTTTCATATTCGTGTTAACCGCCCCTCAGCGTTGTTTGCCCGTTGCTGGTTGCTGGTGGAAGGTGAAACCGAAGTCTGGATTATCAATCAGATGGCACGACAATGCGGTTATCACTTCGCGGCAGAAGGGATAAAAGTCATTGAATATGCGCAGTCAGGTCTGAAGCCGTTGCTGAAATTTGCCCGACGCATGGGCATCGCCTGGCATGTCCTGACGGATGGCGACATGGCAGGAAAAAAATATGCCGCCACGGCGCGCAGCCAGCTTCAGCCGCATGATAATGAAAAGCATCATCTGACCCAGCTTCCGGTGGCCGATATAGAACAGTTCCTCTACAACAACGGCTTTAGCGAGGTTTACCATGCGGCAGCGCATCTGCCGTTAAACGTGCCTGTTAATTCCAGGCGTATTATTACCAAAGCGATTCATCGCGCATCAAAACCGGAACTGGCCATCACGGTCGCTATGGCGGCCGCAGAACGCGGAACCGCGTCTGTTCCGACCTGTCTGCAAGAGATGTTTGTTCGCGTCATCCAACTGGCGCAGGGGAAGGCGGGTTAAGGCATAAAGTAAAAATGCCAGCGCATCAGGCTGGCATTTTTGACGGAGCGGTCCAACGTTGGGGATGTCAGGCCACGGCCTGCTGCGCTTCTACGGGTACAATAAGACTGGCATGGTTGCCCTTCGGGCCTTGATGAACGTCAAAATGGACCTGCTGGCCCGCTTTTAACGTCCTGTAACCATCCATCTGTATTGTTGAGTAGTGTGCGAAGATATCTTCGCCGCCCCCGATTGGACAGATAAAGCCGAAACCTTTGGCGTTATTGAACCATTTAACGGTACCTGTCTCCATGCTTTTACTTCCCTCGCAAGACATTTTATAAGTAGGTGAGGTGACGTAAGCTGTGAGTCGGGTTTGATTAAAACTCAATCAGCTTGTGAAGCTAGAATGTAGAAAAATCGCCGCGATCGTCAAGCAAACCACTGGGCCAGGTGGGGAGAAAATCATCAAAATTTGAGGTGGTTAACGCTATTTGAAATTTTGTGATACAGGTCGCGTAACGAATTTTTGGCTGACCGATTCATTAGCGGCAGTGCACTTGACACACGTGTTAAACTCTACAGATGACACCGGGTTTGATGATGACGTACTGACTCACAACGGAACACTATGGCAAACACTAAAGACTGGCTAAATTTCGAACACTTAGCCGAAGGTAAAGTACGCGAAGAGTTAAAGCCACCTTCGATGTATAAAGTCATTCTGAATAATGACGATTATACACCTATGGAATTTGTTATTGACGTTCTGCAAAAGTTCTTTTCTTATGATATTGAACGTGCAACGCAACTGATGCTGAAAGTTCACTACCACGGTAAAGCCATCTGTGGTGTATTTACCGCAGAAGTCGCTGAGACGAAAGCGGCACAGGTGAACAATTACGCGCGGGACAATCATCATCCGTTGCTGTGTACGCTTGAAAAAGCCTGAGCCTCTCTCCATACAGGAAGCAGGTCAGAGCGATTAACTGGAGGAGGTGCCTAATGCTCAATCAAGAACTGGAACTCAGTTTAAACATGGCTTTCGCCAGAGCGCGTGAGCACCGTCATGAGTTTATGACCGTCGAGCATTTGTTACTGGCATTGCTCAGTAACCCGTCGGCAAGAGAGGCACTGGAAGCCTGTACGGTGGACATTGTGGCTCTGCGGCAGGAGCTTGAAGCCTTCATTGAACAAACCACGCCTGTGCTGCCCGCCAGTGAAGAGGAGCGCGATACGCAACCGACGCTCAGCTTCCAGCGCGTGTTGCAACGCGCCGTGTTCCACGTTCAGTCATCCGGACGCAGCGAAGTCAATGGCGCGAATGTTTTGGTCGCCATCTTCAGCGAACAAGAATCCCAGGCAGCGTATCTGCTGCGCAAACACGAAGTCAGCCGCCTCGATGTGGTGAACTTCATCTCTCACGGTACGCGCAAAGACGAACCGGGCCAGGCACCTGGTGCTGAAAATCCGGTTAACGAAGAGCAAGCAGGCGGGGAGGAACGTATGGAAAACTTCACCACCAATCTTAATCAGCTTGCTCGCGTTGGCGGCATTGATCCGCTGATTGGCCGCGACAAAGAGCTGGAACGTACGATTCAGGTTCTGTGTCGTCGCCGTAAAAATAACCCCCTGCTGGTGGGTGAGTCGGGCGTCGGTAAAACCGCGATTGCGGAAGGATTAGCCTGGCGAATCGTTCAGGGCGACGTGCCAGAGGTGATGAAGGACTGCACCATTTACTCGCTGGACATTGGTTCGCTGCTGGCGGGCACCAAGTACCGTGGTGATTTTGAAAAACGTTTTAAAGCGTTGCTGAAACAGCTTGAGCAAGATAACTCCAGCATCCTGTTTATTGATGAAATTCACACCATTATCGGTGCGGGCGCCGCATCGGGTGGACAGGTGGATGCCGCTAACCTGATTAAGCCGTTGCTCTCCAGTGGCAAAATCCGCGTAATGGGATCAACCACGTATCAGGAATTCAGCAATATTTTTGAGAAAGATCGTGCCCTGGCGCGTCGTTTCCAGAAAATTGACATTACCGAGCCCTCTGTTGAAGAGACGGTGCAGATTCTTAATGGTCTGAAAACCAAATACGAAGCGCACCATGATGTACGTTACACCGCGAAAGCCGTGCGCGCGGCGGTGGAGCTGGCGGTGAAATACATCAACGATCGTCATTTGCCGGATAAGGCTATCGACGTCATTGATGAAGCCGGTGCCCGTGCGCGCCTGATGCCTGCCAGCAAACGTAAGAAAACGGTGAATGTGGCGGACATTGAAACGGTGGTGGCGCGTATTGCCCGTATTCCGGAGCAAAGTGTGTCAGCAACCGATCGCGATACGCTGAAAAATCTGGGCGACCGTCTGAAAATGCTGGTATTCGGTCAGGATAATGCCATTGAGGCATTGACTGAAGCCATCAAGATGAGCCGCGCAGGTCTGGGTCAGGATCGCAAGCCGGTAGGGTCGTTCCTGTTTGCCGGTCCTACCGGTGTGGGTAAAACCGAAGTGACCGTCCAGTTAGCTAAAGCGCTGGGCATCGAACTGCTGCGCTTCGACATGTCCGAATATATGGAACGTCACACCGTCAGCCGTCTGATTGGTGCGCCTCCCGGCTATGTCGGTTTCGATCAGGGCGGTTTGCTGACCGATGCGGTGATCAAACATCCTCACGCCGTTGTGCTGCTGGATGAAATTGAGAAAGCGCATCCGGACGTGTTCAACCTGTTGTTGCAGGTCATGGACAACGGCATGCTGACTGATAACAACGGTCGCAAAGCGGACTTCCGTAACGTGGTGCTGGTGATGACCACCAACGCCGGCGTGCGTGAAACTGAGCGTAAATCTATTGGCCTGATTCATCAGGACAACAGTACGGATGCAATGGAAGAGATTAAGAAAATCTTTACGCCTGAATTCCGTAACCGTCTGGACAACATTATCTGGTTCAGCCACCTGTCAACGGACGTCATTCACCAGGTGGTCGACAAGTTTATTGTTGAACTGCAGGCGCAGCTGGATGCGAAAGGCGTTTCGCTGGAAGTCAGTGACGAAGCGCGTGACTGGCTGGCAGAGAAGGGCTATGACAAAGCGATGGGTGCCCGTCCAATGGCACGTACCGTGCAGGAAAGCCTGAAGAAACCGCTGGCGAACGAACTGCTGTTTGGTTCTCTGGTCGACGGGGGATCGGTTTCCGTTGCGCTGGATAAAGAGAAGGGGCAACTGACCTATCACTTCCTCAGCGCGCAAAAACGCAAAACGGAAGGGACGGTGCACTAAGCACCGTTTCACAGAACGAGAAAAGGCCGGATAAAATCCGGCCTTTTTTTTGTCCGCCTGCGCGCACGCAGGCAGCAGCATCAACGCAACTCAGCGACTACGGAAGACAATGCGGCCTTTGCTCAGGTCATACGGGGTCAGCTCGACAGTCACTTTGTCGCCCGTCAGGATGCGGATGTAGTTTTTACGCATTTTACCGGAGATATGAGCGGTAACCACGTGTCCGTTCTCAAGTTCTACGCGGAACATGGTGTTAGGTAACGTATCCAGTACGGTACCTTGCATTTCAATATTGTCTTCTTTGGCCATCGAATCCTCTGGGTGTACTACCTTTCAGTTGAATCGGCAAGATAATGCCCAATTCAACAAGTTATGTAAAGAACCGTCGGCAATAAAGCCAACGCATCGCCGTGCTTCGCGTGTCAACGCGAGCATGTCGGTTAAATTCGGGTGTTTATGTGACGTCTGCGGGGGATTAGCGGGCTAAGAATCTGAATCAACCGGTAACACGCGCACGATTGAAACAGTTCCGAGAGTGCGATGAGATTCCCAGCCTGGCAATTCCGGCTTGAAAACCAAGCGCGGACGACATACCAAACTTGGCTATTATATCACTTAACCGACTTTATGTGTGCAAAACATCTACGCAACTTTTAAAAAAGGGTTTGATTACGCCAGCAGCCGCTGTCAACGGCCAGGGATGCCAGGTTTTTTACCTGCTCAAGATAACGATCGCGTGCAATCTCAACCGCTCCCAGCGAAGCGGTATGGGGGTTAAGTATCTGACAATCCACTAACTGGCCCCCGTGCTTAATAAAATGCTGACAGAATACCAGTAAGGCTGTTTTTGACGCATTGGGTTGCAGGCTGAACATCGATTCGCCGCAAAAGATTTGTCCCAACGCCAGACCGTACATGCCACCTGCAAGGGTTTGATCGCGCCAGACTTCAATCGAGTGCGCATGGCCCAGTTCATAGAGCTTCTGCCAGGCGCGTTTCACTTCAAACGTAATCCATGTACCTTCTTCGCGGCCCAGGGCACAGCCGTCAACGACATCGCCAAAGGCCTCATTCATCGTCACCCGATAAGGTGACTGCTGATGAAACCGCTTCATACTGCGACTGAGATGGAACTGCGTCGGGAATAACACCGCTCGCGGATCGGGTGACCACCACAAAATCGGATCGCCGGGCGAGAACCAGGGAAAAATACCCTGCTGATAGGCACTCAGCAGGCGTGCAGGGGAGAGATCGCCGCCCATCGCCAGCAGGCCGTTCGGCTCGCGCAGCGCGGTTTCCGGTGGCGGAAAGCGCAACGACTCTTGTGACAGTTGAACCAGTCTCATCGCGGTAATGTACCCCTCAGCGTTTGCTCAGCACTATAGCGCAAAGCGCTGCTGGAAACGCCAGTAACGTCCACCTTTTGCGACTAATTCAGAATGATTTCCCTGCTCGACGATCTTACCGCTGTCCATAAGGCAAATTCGGTCCATTTGCGCCAGGCCGCGCAGACGATGCGTTACCATAATGACCGTTTTGCCCGTGGTGATCTGCTGCAGAAGGGCGAGAATCTGCTGCTCGGTGGTGGCATCAAGTCCTTCAGTCGGCTCGTCCAGAAGCCATAAGTCGCCGTTGTGTAACATCGCCCGGGCGATGGCCAGGCGGCGTAGCTCTCCACCCGACAGCGGACGGCCGCCTTCACCCAGCCAGGCATTAAGCCCTTCCTCATTTTCCAGCAGGCCCTGAAGCCCGGTTTGCACCAGTGCATTTTCAAGCATTGCATCACTGGCGGTGGGGCAGGCCAGCAACAAATTGTCCCGTAGCGTCTGACTAAACACATGGACGCGCTGGGTGACTACGCTGATGCGCTGGCGAAGTTGGGCTTCATCCCAGTCCGCAAGCGGTACGCTGTTCAATACGATTTCGCCCTGTTGCGCCTCCCAGGCGCGGGTGAGCAGCCCAAGCAAGGTGGACTTGCCGCAGCCTGTGGGGCCGAGAAGGGCAATACGTTCACCGGCTTTCATCGTCAGTGAAAACTGATCCAACACCTTTTCAGGTCGTCCCGGATAACGGAAATCCAGCGCGTCAATCCTGAGTTGCAGCGCACCGGCGGGAACCGTGCTTGTGGATGGAAAGAGGATGGCAGGCGACTGATCGATAACGTCATTGACGCGTTGTGCTGCCGTGATTACCTGAGACAGGGGCAAAAAGGCGCTCGCGATCGGTGCCAGTGCTTCAAAAGCTGCCAGGGCACAAAACACCACCAGGGCAATGAGCGGTCCGGGCAGTTGCTGCTGCGCAATGCTTGTTGCGCTCAGCCAGAGCAGGGCAGTAACAGTGAGGCCACTGCATAACAGCAGCAGACTTTGCGCCAGCGCCTGTAAACGCTCCTGCTGACGTTGTGCGTCCTGCCACTGCTGCTCATCTTCGTCCAGCCTGGCCCGCCAGCGGGCAGCGTTACCATACAGTGTCAGTTCTGCCTGTCCCGCCAGCCAGTGCATTAACTGCTCTCGCCAGCGCGATCGCTGCCGGGCAATCGCGATGCCGGTGGGCGCGCCCAGACGGTAGAACAGCGGGGGAAAAAGGCAGAGCAGCGTAAGCAGAATGCCGCCCAGCACCAGCGCCAGGTGCAGATCAATCAGGCTGAGGCCGGCTGTTACCACGACGATAACGATAAACGCGCCCAGCAGCGGCGAGAGGACCCGCAAATAGAGATGATCCAGCGTATCCACATCACCAACAAAACGATTAAGCAGATCGGCCTGACGAAAGAGCGCGAGCTGGCCGGGAGAAAGCGCAATCAGGCGGCTAAACGTGAAGACACGCAGATGCTGTAAAACCCGAAACGTTGCGTCGTGACTTACTAACCGCTCAAAATACCGGGCGGCGGTACGGGTAATCGCTGCGCCGCGCACGCCAGCGGCGGGAAGCATATAGTTGAAACTATACAGGCCAGCCACACCGGCTACAGAAGAGGCGGCCAGAAACCAGCCCGACAACGTGAGCAAGCCGATACTGGCTAACAGCGTGACAATCGCCAGCACGATCCCTGACGTCAGGCGGAAGGGATGACGCAGCCATAGCCGCAGAAAGGGACGCAGAGCCGTCATCAGAAAATCTCCTGTTGCCGGTGTTGTAATAAATCACTGAACGGACCGGACGCAGTCAGCGTCTGCCAGTCGCCCTGCTGTACGATCTGACCGGCCTGCATTACCCAGATCGCATCCCATGTCTGAAGCAGATCAATTTGGTGGGTGATCATCAGTGTCGTCTGGCGCGTGGCCGCCTGATTTAATGCCTGCATCACATGATGTTCACTTTGACTGTCCAGGCTGGCAGCGGGCTCATCCAGTAACAATAACTGGGCGGGTTTATACAGCGCGCGGGCTACGGCAATGCGCTGTGCCTGACCGACCGATAAGTGATGACTGGCATCCCCCGGTTCGGTATCCAGTCCGGCAGGCAGTCGGGAAAGAAATTCATCGATCCCACATGATGCGGTTAAGGCACTTAGCCGTGCGGGATCGTGCGGCGCATCCATGATGATATTGTCCCGTAACGTTGCGGCGGGTAGCTGGGGATTCTGGCCGACCCAGGCAAGATGCCGATGCCAGTCATGGCGTGCGATACGGTGAAGTTCAATGCCGTTAACTTTCAGCGATCCCTTATAGGGTAAAAAGCCCAGCAAGGCATTTAACAGTGCGGTTTTGCCTGCACCGCTTTTGCCCACCAGCGCGACGCGCGTGCCTGCGCGCAGGGTGAAGGTGAGCGGGCCGCAGAGCTGATGGCCATTGGGCGCGTGCACCGTCAGATTTTCTGCCACCAGCTCTACTGGCGCCGTTGCGCTAAAGGCGTCGCTGGCGGATGTGTTTTCGGCCTCTGGCGTTTCCTGCATAAAGCGTTCAAGCGCATCGGCACCGCCAATTGCCTGCGCTTTAGCATGGTAGAATGTGCCCAAATCGCGCAGAGGCTGAAAAAATTCCGGGGCCAGAATCAGCACCAGGAAGCCGGCAAACAGCGTCACGCCGCGGCCATAATCACCAAAGTGCAGTTCGCCCAAATAGGAAAAGCCAAAATAAACGGCGACAACGGCGATGGACAGTGACGCAAAAAATTCCAGTACTGACGAAGAAAGAAAGGCCAGGCGCAGAACCTCCATCGTACGTTGACGGAAATCCGTCGTGGCGTCAGCAATCGCCTGTTTTTCGGCGTCTGCCCGATGAAACAGACGCAGGGTTTCCCGGCCACGCAAGCGATCCAGAAAGTTGCCACTCAGGCGTGCGAGCGCCACAAAGTTACGGCGATTAGCCTCGGCCGCGCCCATGCCGACCAGGGCCATAAAAAGCGGGATCAACGGCGCGGTCGCGAACAGGATCAGACCTGCCGCCCAGTTTAACGGAAACAGGGTGAGCAATATGCAACAGGGAATGACCGCCGCCAGCGTCATCTGCGGCAAATAACGCGCGTAATAGGCCTGCATATCCTCGGTTTGCTCAAGCAGTAACGTTGCCCAACTGCCGGCGGGCTTGCCCTGTATCCAGGCCGGACCCAACGCTGCCAGACGATCCAGCACCTGTTTACGCAAAGCCTGACGGATGGCCTGCCCGGCACGAAATCCAGCCTGCTCCCGGGCATAATTCAGCGCGGCGCGCAGAACAAAGCACAGGATCAGAAGTGAAAATGAGGGCAAAAGGGAGGCTGGAGAATGCCTGTCAATAATCAGCGCCTGCAGGAGCGACGCTAAAAGCCATGCCTGCATGATAATCAGAAGCGCGCCAGCGCAGCCCAGCAACGACGTAACGCGCAACCAGGGGCCAGCATGATGACACTGTTGACGAAGCCAACGAGTAAGATGCTGCTGACGCGATTTATTCATGCGAAACCCAATGTGGCAAAGACAAATGAAATGAGGCTGGTCCTCATACCCGGCGCCTGAATTTAGCATGGTGATAATAAAAAAGGCGACTGAAAAACAGTCGCCTCAAACAATTAAGATCAGGTTATTAACAACTTACTTATCGTTCTTAACCAATCCGTCAAGATAACGCTCTGCATCTAACGCAGCCATACAACCGGTACCGGCAGAGGTAATGGCCTGACGGTAGATATGGTCCATGACGTCACCCGCGGCAAACACGCCAGGGATACTGGTTTGCGTGGCATTACCATGCAGGCCGGACTGTACCTTGATGTAGCCGTTTTCCAGCGCCAGCTGACCATCGAAAATCGCCGTATTCGGGCTGTGTCCGATAGCAACAAACAGGCCGGCAACGTCCAGCGTTTCGGTCTCTTCGGTATTCAGCGTTGAACGTAGCGTCAGCCCCGTCACGCCCATCTGATCGCCGACCACTTCTTCCAGCGTTCTGTGTGTATGCAACACGATATTGCCGTTGCTGACTTTTTCCATCAGGCGGTCAATAAGGATTTTCTCTGCGCGGAAGCTGTCGCGGCGGTGAATTAAATGCACTTCAGAGGCAATATTCGCCAGATAAAGTGCTTCTTCAACCGCGGTATTTCCGCCACCGATAACGGCGACTTTTTGGTTGCGGTAGAAGAAACCATCACAGGTCGCACAGGCCGAAACGCCTTTGCCTTTAAAAGCGTCTTCCGACGGTAAGCCCAGATAGCGTGCTGATGCACCCGTGGCAATAATCAGCGCATCGGCAGTATATTCGCCACTGTCACCGGTCAGACGGAAGGGACGGTTCTGCAGATCGACCGTATGAATATGATCGAAAATAATTTCCGTGTTAAATTTCTCGGCATGCTCATGCATACGTTCCATCAGCGAGGGACCTGTCAGATCATGCGGGTCGCCCGGCCAGTTTTCCACTTCCGTCGTGGTGGTCAGCTGACCGCCTTTTTCCAGCCCGGTAATCAGTACTGGATTCAAATTGGCGCGTGCAGCATAGACGGCCGCGGTATAACCTGCCGGACCAGAGCCCAAAATGAGCAACTTACTGTGTTTAGCCGTACTCATGCGTTCCTCAGTTTTATTCACCTGACATAACTTGCGATTGTAGGGAATATGCCGTAGCAATGACAACACTTGCGCACTTTTGTTAGCGATTGCTGCAAACGGCGTAGACGATGAATGGCTTTTTCGCCTGCCTCCTGTGCCAAAAGGGGGCAAAAATTCAGTTTACAGACCACCATCGCACGAAAATACTCATTTAAAAACAGTGACCCAGCGAAGTGTCTGGCATCTTGTCCTGAATTTAGACATTTTACTTTGACAATCGCCTGCGCATTTGCGAAAACAGTGTGAGAAGCGAATAACTTAGTCTGAACAAAACGGGTGTTGCCGCCGGGTTTTGGGCAGAGTACCGAACGAATTTTATCGTCTGATATTGGTCATGACGCATGCGGTGGACAGACAGCATGCGTCATACAAATAGGTACGAATGCGCTCAGACGCCGTTATTTCACTTCAAAAATGCCCCGAACAATGACCGTTTTCAGGGGATGGCAGGTAAAGGGAAGGAATGAAGAGAGACAATAATAATGGTAGATAATAAGAAACGCCCCGGTAAGGATCTCGACAGGATCGACAGAAACATTCTCAATGAATTGCAGAAAGACGGTCGCATCTCAAACGTGGAACTTTCCAAACGTGTAGGATTATCTCCTACACCTTGTCTTGAGCGTGTACGCCGTCTTGAACGCCAGGGATTCATCCTTGGCTATACTGCGCAACTCAACCCTCACTACCTGGATGCTTCATTACTGGTATTTGTTGAGATTACTCTGAATCGTGGCGCACCTGATGTGTTTGAGCAATTTAACGCCGCTGTGCAAAAACTTGAAGAAACTCAAGAGTGTCACCTGGTTTCTGGTGATTTCGACTACCTGCTTAAAACGCGCGTGCCTGATATGTCCGCTTACCGCAAGCTGCTGGGTGAAACCTTGCTGCGCCTGCCAGGCGTAAACGACACGCGTACTTATGTGGTGATGGAAGAGGTCAAACAGAGCAATCGTCTGGTGATCAAAACGCGCTGATGCGTGGCAGGTGCAAAGCCTGAGAAATTTCGGTACACTCCTGTGAATACATACAGGACCAGCGTCGGGTGAGCCCGACGCTGTTGTTTCTTACTTTACAGGCACCTGGAGAGATCTCTTGAGCCAGGAATACACAGAAGATAAAGACGTTTCGTTACAGTCGCTGAGCAGCGGACGCCGTCTGCTGGAAGCGTTACTTATTTTGGTGGCATTGTTCGCCATCTACCTGATGGTTTCCCTGGTCAGCTTTAATCCTTCCGATCCGAGCTGGTCGCAAACGGCCTGGCATGAACCTATCCATAACATGGGTGGCACAGTCGGCGCATGGCTGGCTGATACGTTGCTTTTCATCTTTGGTGTGATGGCCTATGCCATTCCGCCGGTCATACTGGGGCTGTGCTGGATAGCGTTTCGCCAGCGGGATAACCAGGATTATGTGGACTACTTTGCCATTGGTTTACGCTTAATCGGTGTCCTGGCCCTGGTCGTCACCACCTGTGGGATGGCCGCGCTCAACGCGGACGACATCTGGTATTTCGCTTCCGGAGGCGTCATTGGCAGCCTCGTCAGTAATGCCATTTCACCCTGGTTCAGTCCGGCAGGTGGCACACTGACTTTGCTCTGCATCTGGGCCGCAGGGATCACGCTGTATACGGGCTGGTCATGGTTAACCATTGCGGAAAGAATCGGTGGCGTGGTCATGGGCGTGCTGACATTCGCCAGCAACCGCTCACGTCATGATGAACCCTGGCATGAAGAGGACGAAGCAGACGATTATCACGAGAGCGCACCCGTCCTTCATGCTCAGACGGACGACGACGATGACGTATTGCTAACCGCGCCGCGTAAGGCGCAGCCCGATCTGGATGCGCATGATCCACTGTTAGCCAGGGCCGCCACCGCCACCCGCGCCGCTGTTGCGGCCACAGCCGAAGTATCTGCGACCACGACACCGACGGCAAGCGCTCAGGCTACTGCCACAGCACCTGCGCAGCCTGCTGCCGCAACAATGGCGGCAACGCCTGTCAGTGCGCCATCAGCTTCACCTGAGCCTGAACAGGTTGCAGCGACGCCTGAACCTGTTTCGCCTGTTGCGGCATCGCCTCATCCTTCCCCGGTGACGCACACTGCACCGCGCGAGCCGATGTCACAGGAGAAGCCTCTCACTGAACCGCCGCGCTACCGCTTTGAGTTACCGGACGATGCACCGGCGGCTGCCCCGCACTTTACCGCTTATGAGGATGACGAACCCAAAATGGGTAACTGGCGTGAAGCCACGTCGGCAGCCTCGCTGAACAGCGCTGCCGTCGCCGGTGCTGCGGCAACCGCAGCATCATCAGCATCCTCACCGCTGTTTGAACCTGTCCCTGAAACGGTGTCGAATCCACAGGTGAAACAGGGGATTGGTCCGGCGCTGCCGCGGCCTAATCCGGTTAAACTGCCTACCCGACGTGAGCTGGCCTCGTATGGTATTAAACTGCCTTCACAGCGTATGGCGGAAGAAAAAGCCAAACGTGCTGAACTGCCGTCATCACAACCTACGAAAGAAGATACGTCACTCACTGACTGGTCAGCAGAGGAGCAGGATGCGCTGCAACAGGCAGAGTTGCGTCAGGCGTTCCAGTCAGAGCAGCAGCAACGCTATGGCGAAAGCTGGCAGCAGGACGACGCGCACGAGGACGATGAGCTGGCATTGCAGCAGGCCTCGCTGGCGCGTCAGTTCGCACAGCAACAGCAACAGCGCTATGAAACGGTGCCTGAAGACAATGCACCCGTTTTCAATCTGGATACGTCAGCGGCCTTCGATTTCTCCCCAATGAAGGACCTGGTCGACGATGGCCCTGTCGAGCCGCTGTTCACCATTGCAGCATCGCCGGACGTCAGCGAGGTCGCGCCACAACATGAGCCCTGGCAGCACGTTCAGGCTGCACCAGAACAGCCTGCGGCTCAGCGTGTAGAATCGGCCCAGACCTTTGCGGCCGATCATTTTGCCGCGCCTGCGCAGCAGCCGGAGCCGGTCACGGAGGCGAAGCCATCCGTGCATGACAGCCTTATTCACCCCTTCCTGATGCGTCACGAGCAGCCACTGGAAAAACCTTCTACACCCTTACCGTCACTCGATCTCCTGACCGCGCCGCCGGAAGAGGAAGAACCGGTTGATATGTTTGCCCTTGAGCAGACAGCAAGACTGGTTGAAGCGCGTCTGGGTGACTACCGCGTCAAGGCCGAGGTGGTGGGCATTTCGCCAGGACCTGTGATTACCCGTTTTGAACTGGATCTCGCGCCGGGCGTGAAAGCGGCGCGTATCTCTAACCTGTCACGCGATTTGGCCCGCTCCCTGTCGACTACGGCAGTGCGTGTGGTTGAAGTGATCCCTGGCAAACCCTATGTTGGTCTGGAATTACCCAACCGACATCGCCAGACCGTTTACCTGCGTGAAGTGCTGGATTGTCCAAAATTCCGTGACAATCCCTCGCCGCTGTCTGTGGTGCTGGGTAAAGATATTGCCGGCCAGCCGGTCGTCGCCGATCTGGCTAAAATGCCACACTTACTGGTAGCGGGTACAACCGGTTCCGGTAAGTCCGTCGGCGTGAATGCGATGATCCTCAGCATGCTGTATAAAGCCACGCCGGAAGACGTGCGCTTTATTATGATTGACCCCAAGATGCTCGAGCTTTCCGTTTACGAAGGCATTCCGCATCTGCTGACCGAAGTCGTGACCGATATGAAAGATGCGGCGAACGCGCTGCGCTGGAGTGTCGGTGAGATGGAGCGTCGCTATAAGCTGATGTCGGCGCTGGGTGTACGTAATCTGGCTGGCTACAACGAAAAAGTGGCGCAGGCGGATGCAATGGGGCGGCCGATTCCCGATCCGTTCTGGAAGCCAGGCGACAGCATGGATATGACGCCGCCAGTGCTGGAAAAACTGCCTTACATCGTGGTGATGGTGGATGAGTTCGCCGATTTGATGATGGCTGTCGGTAAGAAAGTGGAAGAACTGATTGCACGTCTTGCACAGAAAGCGCGTGCGGCGGGAATCCACCTTGTTCTGGCAACCCAGCGTCCGTCAGTTGACGTCATTACCGGCCTCATCAAAGCCAACATTCCTACCCGTATCGCGTTTACTGTCTCAAGTAAAATTGACTCGCGAACCATCCTTGATCAGGGCGGTGCAGAATCGTTACTGGGGATGGGCGATATGCTTTACATGCCGCCCAACTCATCAATGCCGGTGCGTGTTCACGGTGCCTTTGTGCGCGATCAGGAAGTACATGCTGTCGTGCAGGACTGGAAAGCGCGCGGGCGTCCGCAATATATTGAAAGCATTACGGCGGGCGAAGAAAGTGAAGGCGGGGGCGGCATTGACAGCGATGAAGAACTCGATCCGTTGTTCGATCAGGCTGTTGCCTTTGTGGTGGATAAGCGACGCGCCTCGATTTCGGGCGTACAGCGTCAGTTCCGTATCGGTTATAACCGTGCTGCGCGCATCATTGAACAGATGGAAGCACAGGGCATCGTCTCGTCACCGGGCCACAACGGTAACCGTGAAGTGCTCTCTCCACCACCCCATGATATGTAAAGCCTGAACGATAAGCTTTGAAACACAAAACAATGAGCCAGTTTCCACTGGCTCATTGTTTTTTAGCGGTTAACCCCCATAGTTGATTAGTGTTTCGGTTTTTTCTCCTGTATTAAACGCAGGACAGCGACCAGGCTTAGTCACGTGATCAACGGGAAACGATTTAATAAGGATTTAAGCAGATGAAATTACGCGTAATCGCCTTAGGCCTGCTGGCCGCTTTGGGGTCAGCCAACGTTCTCGCCGATGCGTCGAGCGACCTGCAACAGCGGCTTAATAAAGTTAACAGCTTCCACGCCAGCTTTACTCAAAAGGTGAC
Source organism: Pantoea sp. CS_6 (assembly GCF_041954745.1). Taxonomy (NCBI): domain Bacteria; kingdom Pseudomonadati; phylum Pseudomonadota; class Gammaproteobacteria; order Enterobacterales; family Erwiniaceae; genus Pantoea; species Pantoea sp. CS_6. The sequence goes on along the minus strand of NZ_JAVAYG010000003.1, from coordinate 113,979 downwards.
CGATGGAAGCGGTGCCAACGTGCAGGAGGGTGAAGGCGAGCTCTGGGTTAAGCGCCCCAGTCTGTTCAACTGGCATATGACCGCACCCGACGAGAGCATCATTATTTCTGACGGGAAATCGTTATGGTTCTTTAACCCGTTTGTTGAACAAGCTACGGTCAGCCTGTTGAAGAATGCGACCAGCAATACACCGTTTATGTTGATTGCCCGTAATCAGGCCAGTGACTGGCAGCAATACAACGTAAAACAGCAGGGTGACAAATTTGAACTGACGCCGAAGAAAAGCGATGGCAACCTCAAGCAGTTCACGATTGACGTGACGCCAGATGGCACCATTAATCAGTTTAGCGCCATCGAGAAGGATGGGCAGCGCAGTAACTACCAGCTAAAGAGCCAGAAAAACGGCCCTATTAGCCCGGATAAATTCACATTCACCCCGCCAAAAGGCGTCACGGTGGATGACCAACGTCAGTGAGGTGGTAGTGGGTAACCTGTCCCTGGATTTTTCCAGTGAAGATTTTAAACCGCTGGCCGCGCGTATGCGGCCAGCAACCCTGAAGCAATACATTGGACAGCAGCACCTGCTGGCTGCGGGTAAACCGTTGCCGCGCGCGATCGAAGCGGGGCACCTGCACTCCATGATTCTCTGGGGACCGCCAGGGACAGGAAAAACAACGCTGGCCGAGATTATCGCTCACTATGGCAATGCGGACGTTGAGCGTATTTCTGCGGTCACCTCTGGTGTCAAAGAGATTCGTGAAGCCATTGAACGCGCAAGGCTGAGCAAGCAGGCGGGCCGCCGCACTATCCTGTTTGTAGATGAAGTCCATCGCTTCAACAAAAGTCAGCAGGATGCGTTTCTTCCCCATATTGAAGACGGCACTATCACGTTTATCGGTGCCACGACAGAAAATCCCAGCTTTGAGCTGAACTCCGCACTGCTGTCACGTGCTCGTGTCTATTTACTTAAATCCCTGACCACAGAAGATATTGAGCAGGTGCTTGACCAGGCGATGCAGGATGCCAGTCGGGGTTATGGCAACAGCGATATCCTGTTACCTGACAATACGCGGCGTATGATTGCGGAACTGGTCAACGGCGATGCACGACGTGCTCTGAATACGCTGGAAATGATGGCCGATATGGCCGAAACCAACGGCACAGGCAAACGTGAGCTGACGCCCCAGTTGCTGACCGAAGTGGCGGGGGAACGGTCTGCCCGGTTCGATAATAAAGGCGATCGCTTTTATGACCTGATTTCTGCCTTGCATAAATCCGTCCGGGGATCGGCGCCGGATGCCGCCCTGTACTGGTACGCCCGTATTATTACCGCCGGTGGCGATCCGCTGTATGTCGCGCGTCGGCTACTGGCCATTGCGTCTGAAGACGTCGGCAATGCCGATCCACGAGGCATGCAGGTGGCTATTGCGGCCTGGGACTGTTTCACCCGGGTTGGTCCGGCAGAAGGGGAGCGAGCGATTGCGCAGGCCATTGTCTATCTCGCCTGTGCGCCAAAAAGTAACGCCGTCTATAACGCGTTTAAGGCGGCGATGCGTGATGCACGCGACCATCCAGATTTCGATGTTCCCGATCATTTGCGCAATGCCCCCACGAAGCTAATGAAAGAGATGGGGCTGGGCGAAAGCTATCGCTATGCGCATGACGAAGCCAATGCCTATGCTGCGGGTGAAGTCTATTTCCCACCCGAAATGGCGCAAACGCGTTACTATCATCCCACTCAACGCGGTCTTGAAGGCAAAATTGGCGAAAAGCTGGCCTGGCTGACCGAACTCGATCAAAATAGCCCGACAAAACGCTACCGCTGAAACAGACGTTGCGGTAATGTGGTCAATGTTTTCAACGCATTCCAGCGGGAGTGCGTCCCCTTCTTTTAACTCATAAATACACAGGATAAGCATGCTCGATCCCAATCTGCTGCGTAATGAGCCAGACGCAGTCGCAGAAAAACTGGCACGCCGAGGATTTAAACTGGATGTGGAAATGCTGCGTTCGCTCGAAGAGCGTCGCAAAGTCTTGCAGGTTGAAACGGAAAACCTGCAGGCCGAGCGCAACTCCCGCTCCAAATCCATCGGTCAGGCCAAAGCACGTGGGGAAGACATTGAGCCACTGCGTCAGGAAGTGAACAGCCTGGGCGAACGCCTGGATGCGGCTAAAGCAGAACTGGACGAGCTGCAAAATCAGATCCGCGATTTCAGCCTGGCGCTGCCGAATCTTCCTGCGGATGAAGTGCCGCTGGGGAAAGACGACACGGAAAACCTGGAAATCAGTCGCTGGGGTGAACCCCGCCAGTTTGATTTTGAGGTGAAAGATCACGTTGAGCTGGGCGAAGCGGCTAAAGGGCTGGACTTTGCTGCGGCAGTGAAACTCACCGGCTCACGCTTCGTGGTTATGCAAGGCCAGATTGCTCGCCTGCACCGTGCGCTCAGCCAGTTCATGATTGACCTGCACACGGAACAACATGGTTATCTGGAAACTTACGTCCCTTACCTGGTCAACCATGCGACCTTATACGGTACAGGCCAGTTACCTAAGTTTGGTGAAGATCTGTTCCATACCCGCCCGCTGGAAGAAGAATCCGAAAGCAGCCATTACGCGCTCATTCCGACCGCTGAAGTGCCGCTGACTAACCTTGTGCGGGATGAAATTGTTGAAGAAGAGAGCCTGCCGCTGAAGCTTACGGCACATACACCCTGCTTCCGCTCTGAAGCAGGCTCCTATGGCCGTGATACGCGTGGGCTCATCCGTATGCACCAGTTCGACAAAGTTGAAATGGTACAAATCGTCGCGCCTGAAACCTCTATGGATGCGCTGGAAGAGCTGGTTGGCCATGCTGAAAAAGTGTTGCAACTGCTGAACCTGCCGTATCGCAAGGTCTTGCTGTGCAGCGGTGATATGGGCTTTGGTGCGACAAAAACCTACGATTTAGAAGTATGGTTACCGGCGCAAAATACCTACCGTGAAATCTCTTCTTGCTCAAACATGGGGGATTTCCAGGCTCGCCGTATGCAGGCGCGAACCCGCAATAAGCAGGATAAAAAACCGCGTCTGGTGCATACCCTGAATGGCTCGGGCCTGGCCGTAGGACGTACACTGGTTGCCGTGCTGGAAAATTACCAGCAGCAGGACGGCCGCATCGCCGTGCCAGAGGTATTACGTCCTTATATGAACGGCCTGGAATTTATTGGCTAAGCGTTCACCCTGTCTTAAATAACCCAGCTCAGGCTGGGTTTTTTTATCTTTACCGCAAGGCATCCTTCAACACGTTTAAAATTTATCACAAATAAACATTATCGATGACGACGCGGGCAGAAAGCGTAAAAATTCAGATTATCATAGAGATAGCGCAAAGTTATCTGATGCCTGACAGATGGCTAACTTACTGAAGATAAATAATTTAAATGGTCACGCAGCAAAATGTGCTGCACCCTCATTCCTCCCGTTGACTTTACAACGCGCGATGGCAAACTGCGCGCAATTTCCTTCATTTCTTTTGGTTTTTATCCCCTATGTCGACCTGGTCACGTCCTGTGATATTGCTGCTCTGCGGCCTGTTATTAATGACCGTTTCCATTGCGGTACTGAATACGTTAGTGCCCCTTTGGCTGACGCATGATGCGCTGGCAACATGGCAGGTAGGCGTGGTGAGTTCGTCGTATTACACCGGTAACCTGCTGGGCACTTTAGTGGCTGGCTGGCTGATCAAGCGATACGGTTTTAACCGAAGCTATTATCTGGCGACCGGCCTTTTTGCGCTGTCGACACTGTGCATGCTGGCGCTGGAAGGATTCTGGGCATGGACATTGCTGCGCTTCACGGCCGGTATCGGCTGCGCGTTAGTCTGGGTCGTGGTGGAAAGCGCATTGTTATGCAGTGGAACAGTACGTAACCGTGGGCAGTTGCTCGCTGCCTATATGATCGTCTATTACCTGGGTACGGTTGCCGGACAACTGCTGGTGAGCAAACTGTCTACCGAATTACTGAGTGTGATTCCCTGGGTAACCGCCACGGTCATCAGCGCCATCTTACCGTTAATCTTCACGCAGGTTTCTGCCAACAGCGATACCGTAGAAGCTACGCCAGGCGGACGAATTTTACCTATGCTGCGTCGTCGCAGTTCTCGTCTCGGTATTAACGGCTGTATTATTTCTGGCATTGTTCTGGGATCGCTGTACGGCTTGATGCCGCTCTATCTTTCTCATCAGGGTATGAGTGATGCCAACGTGGGTTACTGGATGGCCTTGCTGGTGAGTGCCGGCATTGTCGGACAGTGGCCGATTGGTCGGCTTGCTGACCGCTTTGGCCGCATGATGGTACTGCGAGTGCAGGTATTTGTGGTGATCCTCGGCGCGATTGCGATGCTGACAAATGCCGCGATGGCCCCAGCCCTGTTTGTGCTGGGGCTGGCAGGTTTTACGCTTTATCCGGTCGCTATGTCATGGGCCTGCGAAACCGTGGCGCACCATGAACTGGTGGCAATGAATCAGGCGCTGTTACTGAGCTACACCGTGGGCAGCCTGGCCGGACCAAGCATGACGGCCATGCTGATGCAAAGTTATTCCGACCGTCTGCTGTTCGTTATGATCGCGGCGGTAGCGCTGGTTTACCTAGTCATGTTACTGCGTAAAGCCGATCACCATGCCACGCCAGTGGCACATGCCTGATCATAACGATAACCAGGCGGTGACACTTAACCTTCGCCGTCTGGCTGCGCTGACTGTCAGACGGTTATCGTTTACTGACTGCGGTGACGTGGCCTGTCAATACATCACTTCATGTCCGTAGCTGGCAAGAATATGCTTGACCCGTTCCATGGTCGCTTTACTGGGCGGTTTTACACCGTCGAGCTTGTACTCTTCACCCATCGCAATCCATTTATGCTTACCCAGCTCGTGATAAGGCAGAAGCTCAATCTTCTCCACATTTGCCATATCCTGCGTAAATGCACCTAAGCGATGGACACTGTCATCATCATCAGAATAGCCGGGCACGACGACGAAACGAATCCACGTCCGTTTTCCTTTCTTCTGAAGATAGCGCGCAAAATCGAGTGTGCGATGATTCGACACACCGACAAGAATCTGGTGGATGTCATCGTTCATCTGCTTGAGGTCAAGCATCACCAAATCTGTTGCATCCAGTAATTCATCAATAACGGGATCGTAGCGGCGGACAAAGCCGTTGGTGTCAAGGCAGGTATGAATGCCCTCAGCTTGACATGCGCGAAACCAGTCGCGCACAAACTCCGCCTGCAAAATGGCCTCACCGCCTGAAGCCGTCACCCCGCCACCGGACGCATTCATGAAATGGCGATAAGACAGAACGTCCGCCATGAGCGCGTCGACGGTAATTTCTTTGCCGCAATGCGTGTCCCATGTATCACGGTTGTGGCAGTACAGGCAGCGCATCAGGCAGCCCTGAAAAAAGGTGATAAAACGGATGCCGGGACCGTCTACGGTTCCGCATGATTCAAATGAGTGGATGCGACCAATGGCAGACATTGCGATGTATTCTCCTGATGAGCCTGCGAAGCAGGTGGCGCACTCTCCGGTGCGCTCTGAACGGGAAATCAATTTTGGTGGTTATCCGTCATACAGACAGCGACCAAACCTGACTCGAAAGAAGAGGCTCCATGAAGGAGCCTCAAGGGTGAACTAGAGTGACTGGGTAAAGGTACGGGTAATCACGTCCTGCTGCTGCTCTTTGGTGAGCGAGTTAAAGCGAACGGCATAGCCCGAAACGCGGATGGTTAACTGAGGATATTTCTCAGGGTTATCCATTGCGTCCATCAACATTTCCCGGTTCATCACGTTAACATTCAGATGCTGGCCGCCTTCAATACTGGCCTCATGATGGAAGTAACCATCCATTAGTCCTGCCAGATTGGTTTTACGTACATTATCATCTTTGCCAAGCGCATTAGGCACGATGGAGAAAGTATAAGAGATACCGTCTTTAGCGTACGCAAAGGGTAATTTCGCTACCGAGGTCAGCGATGCTACCGCTCCTTTCTGGTCGCGACCGTGCATGGGGTTAGCGCCGGGGCCAAAGGGGGCGCCTGCACGGCGGCCGTCTGGCGTATTACCGGTTTTCTTGCCATAAACGACGTTAGAGGTAATGGTCAGAACGGACTGCGTTGGCACCGCGTTGCGATATGTTTCCAGTTTCTGAATTTTCTTCATAAACCGTTCAACCAGGTCGCATGCTAGGTCGTCCACGCGCGGATCGTTGTTACCGAACTGGGGATAGTCGCCTTCGATGTCGAAATCAATTGCCAGGCCATCTTCATCACGTACGGGTTTCACTTTGGCATATTTAATGGCTGAGAGTGAATCCGCAGCTACAGACAGTCCGGCGATACCGCAGGCCATGGTGCGGTAAACATCACGATCGTGCAGCGCCATGAGTGACGCTTCATAGCTGTATTTATCATGCATGAAGTGGATGATGTTCAGTGCGGTGACATACTGTTTTGCCAGCCAGTCCATGAAGTGATCCAGACGGGCCATCACGACGTCGAAATCGAGCACTTCATCCATGATTTTGGCTTCTTTCGGCCCCACCTGCATTTTCAGTTTTTCGTCCATGCCGCCGTTGATCGCGTACAGCAAGGTTTTTGCCAGGTTGGCGCGGGCACCAAAGAACTGCATTTGCTTGCCGACGATCATAGGGCTGACACAGCAGGCAATGGCGTAATCATCGTTGTTAAAGTCAGGACGCATCAGGTCGTCATTTTCATACTGCAGTGACGAGGTGTCGATTGAAACTTTAGCCGCATATTTTTTGAAGTTAACGGGCAGTTTTTCAGACCACAGAATGGTCATGTTTGGTTCAGGGGAGGGGCCCATGGTGTACAGCGTGTTCAGGAAACGGAACGTGGTTTTACTGACCAGCGTGCGACCATCAACGCCCATCCCCGCCAGCGATTCGGTGGCCCAGATAGGGTCGCCAGAAAACAGCTCATCGTATTCCGGTGTACGCAGGAAGCGGACCATGCGCAGTTTCATGACCAGATGGTCAATCAGTTCCTGTGCCTGCTCTTCGTTCAGTTTACCTGCCTGGAGGTCGCGTTCGATGTAGATATCGAGGAAAGTCGACACCCGGCCAAAAGACATGGCCGCGCCGTTCTGTGATTTAACTGCAGCCAGATAGCCATAATAGGTCCACTGAACGGCTTCAGCCGCGTTGGTGGCCGGGCCAGAAATATCATGACCGTATTTGGCTGCCATCGCTTTAATTTGTTCAAGCGCACGGTGCTGATCAGCAATTTCTTCCCGCAGGCGAATCGTGGCTTCCAAGTTTACGCCGTTTTCAAGATCGTTTTGCAGTGAGGTGAACTGAGCAAACTTATCCGTCATCAGATAATCAATGCCGTATAGGGCAACACGACGATAATCACCAATGATGCGTCCACGACCATAAGCATCAGGCAGGCCGGTCAATACGCCAGATTTACGGCAGCGTAAAATGTCAGGTGTATAAACATCAAAAACACCCTGGTTATGCGTTTTGCGGTATTCCGTGAAAATCTTTTTCAGAGACGCGTCGAGTTCACGACCATAGACCTTGCAAGAGCCTTCAACCATTTTGATACCGCCAAAAGGAATAATGGCGCGTTTCAACGGGGCTTCGGTTTGCAGGCCAACAATTTTTTCCAGTGATTTATTGATGTAACCGGCATCGTGGGAAGTGATGGTTGAGGCAAGATCGGTATCAAAATCGACTGGTGCATGGGTGCGGTTTTCAATTTTGATGCCTTCCAGCACGCTCTCCCACAGTGTTGTGGTGGCCTCGGTGGCACCGGCCAGAAAGGACTCGTCGCCTTCATAAGGCGTATAGTTTTTCTGAATAAAGTCGCGTACGTTGACGCTGTTCTGCCATTCGCCTTCAGTAAATCCCTGCCAGGCTGAAGCGAGTTTTGCATTACGTTCGGTCATAATATACCTGCCTTATTTAAGGAGACTTTTGCTCTCGGGCGTACCAGGCTGCGATATGCCGTTGAGACAGGATTAGTGCGTTTCTTTACCACCGCGTAAGTAAATTACCCAGTAGGTCAATCCGACTAGCAGGCCGCCGCCAATGATGTTACCGAGCGTGACCGGAATCAGATTGTCGAAAATAAAGTTTTTAACGGTGAGGGCCGGGAACTGTGCTGCTGTGGCCCCTGCGGCCTGCCAAAACTCAGGCCCGGAAAAGTCGCGTATCACGATCGCGAAAGGAATCAAAAACATATTGGCGATACTGTGTTCAAAACCACAGGCGACAAACATGGCCACCGGCAAAATCATAATCAGGCTTTTATCGGTCAATGTCCGTCCTGAATAGCTCATCCAGACCGCCAGGCAGACCATCAAATTGGCCAATGTGCCGAGGCAAACGGCTTCGATGAAAGTATGATGCATTTTATGGTCGGCTGTTTGCAGGACGTTTAATCCCCACGCGCCGTTTGCCACCATCTGTTCACCGGAGAACCACATGAGCGTGACGAAAAATAACGCGCCAGCCAGGTTACCGATATAAACGGTTATCCAGTTTCGTGCCAGTTGCCCCCAGGTGATGCGTCCACTGGCTTTGGCGACCACAATGAGGACGGTAGATGTGAACAGATCGGCACCGCATACCACGACCAGTATGAGTCCCAGTGAAAAACAGATGCCGCCGATCAGTTTTGCCAGGCCATAAGGCACAGCACCGCTGCCCGTGGTAGCCGTGATGTAAAACACGAAAGCAATCGAGATGAACATGCCCGCAGTAAAGGCCAGAAAGGTCGTGGTGAGGGGATGTTTAGTGGCTTTATAAACGCCAGCATCTTCAGCCACTTTCGCCATCGCGGCGGGTAATAACAGATTAAAAGGATTGTCAGCTTTCACACTAACTCACTCCAAAAGTTGTCTGAAAAAATGATAACAAAGGCAACAGTTACAGAAGTTGATTTGGATCATGATCAGCCATGCAAGGACGGAGCGTGTTTCACTGAAAGACGGGATTTTTGCGGTTAATTTATTGAAATATAATGATTAAAAATATTTTAAATTATGCAGTTTTTGTTTAATGGAGGGCGGAGTGCCGTCAGGACGATCTCTGCGGAGTTAACGAAATGCATCTGTTATGTTGCTTTAAATAATGATGATAAAAACGCTGAACAATACATCCCTTAAATACTTATTCTCAAAAAAAGAAAGGCACCCATTAAATAAGGTGCCTGTGAGATTATTATCGCTTTATCCTGAAACAGAGCCGCGAAAGATTAGGCGTTTTTCCAGTAAAGACGTTTCGCCTTTTGCAGCTTTTCATAGGCAGCAAGCAAAGCCTGATGAGCAGGGAAAGCCTTAAGATCGCTGTCTACCGGCTGGAGGCCATTGAAGGCCGCCTCACCGCTGATTGCGGCCGAGGCGGCGTCGACAGCGTCAGCACCATACATACGCACAAAGGCTGCGTGATACTCAAGCGGATTCCGCTCATCTTCCATCGCCAGCAGCAGCAGAGTTTGCAGACAGCGGTAATAATTTGCACGCTCCGGGCTGAATACGGAGCCATTAAATTCCATTGTCCATTCCGTCCAGATCAGCGCCTGATCGAGATCACCGCCAGCCAGGGCCAGCATGGCTTTGAGTTCGCCAATGCGCAGCGTGTACCAGCCGTTATCTTTGCCTGTCGCCAGTCCCAGCAACTCGCGGACACGCGTGAAGTCATCAAAACCTTCTTCGTCCAGCTGAGAAATTAAATCCAGGTACTCTTCCGGATTCCAGTTGCTGCCGGGCAGGGCCAGAAGCGTTTCACGAATACCTGCACCCATGCTGTTATTCGCCAGCAACAAGTCTTCAGCCGGATAAATATCTGACATACCGGGCACAATAATGCGGCAGGCATACACACCGAGGTGCTCATAATCAGCGATGTAAACGTCCTGACCTTCGGCTTTGAAAATCGCCATGAGCGTACTGAATTCCTGCTCGGTGGTGCCATCAAATTTCCAGTCAACGAAGGGATAATCCGCTGTTTCTTTAAACAGATCCCAGGAGATCAGGCCGCTTGAATCGATAAAGTGGGTTTCCAGGTTGGCGTGCTCTGCCACTTCTTCATCATCAAACGTGGGCGGCGTGAACACATCCAGATCTTTCAGGCTGCGGCCCTGAAGCAGTTCGGTAACGGTACGCTCCAGCGCGACACCAAAATCAGGGTGCGCGCCAAAAGAGGCGAAACAGGTGCCGTTGGCAGGATTAAACAGCACAACGCAGATAACCGGATATTTCCCACCCAGTGATGCGTCATAGGCAAAAATCGGGAACCCTTCGGCTTCCAGACGGGCGATGGCCTCAACCACATCGGGGTAACGCGCCATCACGGATTCAGGAATGGCAGGCAGGCTGATGGACTCGGCGATGATACGATTTTTAATATAGCGCTCGAAAACTTCTGACAGCCCCTGTACCCGTGCCTCGTTGGCCGTGTTGCCGGCGGACATGCCGTTCGACACATACAGGTTACCGATAATATTCATCGGAATATAAACGGTCTGCTGATCGGACTGACGGGTAAAGGGCAGGGCGCAGATGCCGCGTGCGCTGTTACCCGACTGGAGATCGATTAAATCTGAAGCGGAGAGGGCGTTTTCAGGATCGTAAAAGGCGCGCAGGCGCGCATCCAGGATGCCTTCAGGCAGGCTGTCGTCTTCAGGCAGAGCAAACCATTTTTCATTGGGATAGTGAACAAAATCCCCCTGGGCGATACTGTTGCCAAGCCAGAAATCAGCAAAAAAGTAATTCGTGGACAGGCGTTCAAAATATTCCCCCAGCGCCGAGGCCAGAGCGGCTTTTTTGCTGGCGCCCTTACCATTGGTGAAGCAGAGGGGGCAGTCGCGATCACGAATGTGGACAGACCAGACGTGTGGCACAGGATTCAGCCAGGAGGCTTCTTCAATATTAAAACCCAGATCCTGTAATTTGGTCTGGAAGCGTGAAATGGAGTCTTCCAGGGCGGCATCTTTGCCCGGGATAAAAGTTTGCGTCATGGTGCCGCTCTCTCTGTAAATGGGGAGACATAAAGCGCGCAATGATACGTTTTTTGCCGTCTGTTCGCTATCAAGACGCCGCAATTTTACCGTCGTTTTTCTCATGCTTTGTCATCTGAGCCAAAGCCGGGATTGCATGAAAGGAAGCCGCCTCACAATATTTCGTGCCGGATTACATTGGTAATATAACCTTCGGTGCGTCATGCCGAAAAAATGTGACCGCAGTTCGATTTATGATTGCAGCCACCAGAAGGCAGTGATAAAACCGAATCGTTATTCATAACCGTTCGATATGACAGTGGTGAGGGAAATGACGCAAATTTATAATTTTAGCTCTGGGCCAGCGATGCTGCCGAGCGAAGTACTCCGCCGTGCAGAACAAGAACTGACAAACTGGCATGGTCTGGGAACTTCAGTAATGGAGATAAGCCACCGCAGTAAAGAATTTATTCAGGTGGCAGAAGAGGCTGAAGCGGACTTCCGCGATCTGCTGAAAATTCCTTCCAATTACAAAGTATTATTCTGTCATGGCGGCGCACGTGCGCAGTTTGCTGCTGTACCGGGCAATTTACTCGGCAGTGCGACCAGTGCGGACTATGCAGATGGAGGCTACTGGGCTCACAGTGCCATTAAAGAAGCGGAAAAATATTGCTCACCGCGAACGCTGGATGTCAAAACGACCCAAGAGGGTAAGCGCGCCATCCTGCCGATGCGCGAATGGGATGTCAGCGACACGGCCGCCTATTTGCATTTTTGCCCAAATGAAACCATTGACGGTCTGGCTATTGACGAAGAGCCTGACTTTGGTGACAAGGTTGTGGTCGCCGATCTTTCCTCCACGATTCTGTCACGCCCAATTGATATCAAGCGCTATGGTGTGATTTACGCAGGTGCGCAGAAAAATATTGGTCCGGCTGGCCTTACCCTGGTTATCGTACGGGACGATCTTCTCGGCAACGCGCATCAAAGCGTGCCTTCCATCCTTGACTACACCGTTCTGGCTGAAAATGATTCCATGTTTAATACGCCACCTACGTTTGCCTGGTATCTGAGTGGCCTGGTCTTTAAGTGGCTGAAGCAGAAGGGTGGTGTCGCTGAGATGGAAAAAATTAATCAGGCAAAAGCCGGATTACTCTATGGTCTCATCGATAACAGCGATTTTTACCGTAACGATGTGGCACTGCAAAACCGTTCCCGGATGAACATTCCTTTCCAACTGGCTGATGCCTCGCTGGACAGCCTCTTCCTGGAAGAGTCATTTAAGGCAGGTCTGCACGCATTAAAAGGTCACCGTGTTGTGGGCGGCATGCGTGCCTCAATCTACAATGCGATGCCATTAGAAGGCGTTAAAGCGCTGACCGATTTCATGATTGATTTCGAACGCCGCCACGGCTAAGTCTTTCACTGTCAGTGGAATGACTGACACCCGACTCCGCCCTCTGGCGGAGTCATCGTTTTTTAAGGATTACGTTTCACATGCAAGATTCCCTGACCCTTCAGCCCATCGCTCGCGTTAATGGTACGGTTAATTTGCCCGGTTCCAAAAGCGTGTCAAACCGTGCGCTTCTGCTTGCTGCACTGGCGAAAGGTAAAACCCGATTAACTAATCTGCTGGACAGCGACGATGTTAAGCACATGCTTAATGCGCTTGATGCACTGGGTGTTGAGTTCACGCTTTCCAGCGATCGTACGGTGTGCGAGGTGACAGGAAAGGGTGGGCCGCTGCATGCATCACAGCCCACAGAGCTGTTTCTGGGCAACGCCGGCACCGCTATGCGGCCGCTTGCGGCAGCGCTTTGCCTGGGTGTGCAGGATGTCGTCCTGACGGGCGAACCACGCATGAAAGAACGCCCTATCGGGCACCTGGTCGATGCACTACGGCAAGGTGGGGCTACTATAGACTATCTCGAAAATACAGATTATCCCCCAGTCCGCCTGCGGGGTGGGTTTACTGGCGGCGACGTTACAGTAGATGGCAGCGTATCCAGCCAGTTTTTGACCGCGCTTCTGATGATGGCTCCGTTAGCTGAAAATCCTACCCGTATTAGCATTAAAGGTGAGCTGGTTTCCAAACCTTACATCGACATTACTCTGCACCTGATGCGCTGCTTTGGTGTCGAGGTTGAGAATCAGCAGTATCAACACTTCCTGATTAAGGGTAAACAGCACTACCAGTCACCAGGTGAATATCTGGTGGAGGGGGATGCGTCTTCTGCCTCCTATTTTCTTGCCGCAGCCGCAATCAAAGGCGGTACCGTGCGTGTCACCGGCATTGGTCGCAACAGCGTACAAGGCGATATTCGCTTTGCGGATGTACTCGAAAAGATGGGTGCATCAATTGAGTGGGGCGATGACTATATTGCCTGCACGGCCGGGACATTACGCGCTATTGATATGGATATGAACCATATTCCTGATGCTGCCATGACCATTGCCACTGCGGCATTGTTTGCAGAAGGTACGACGCAACTGCGCAATATTTATAACTGGCGAGTTAAAGAAACGGATCGTCTGACGGCTATGGCAACCGAGTTGCGTAAAGTCGGTGCCGAGGTGGAAGAAGGGCACGATTTTATTCGCATCACGCCGCCTGAGACGTTGAAGCATGCCGACATCGGCACGTATAACGATCACCGTATGGCGATGTGTTTCTCGCTGGTTGCGCTGTCCGATACGCCCGTTACCATTCTTGATCCTGGCTGTACGGCAAAAACCTTCCCTGATTATTTTGAACAGCTGCAAAAAATTAGCGAAAACGCCTAATCCCCTCGCCCGATGTCGTGCATCGGGCTCATCATCTTCAGGACGCTTTTCCACGCCGGAGGCCTTTTTCCTGGCTAAATTTCTCATTGCCTCTTCTCAAAAGGTAACTAAGCGTCGCCGGGCAGCGTATAATGCCCGACATTTGTGACGGCCAACCGGCCAAAATGCGCGCAGCAACAGGAGGGAATGATGACAGCAACTGCCCCGGTCATAACAATTGATGGGCCAAGTGGCGCGGGAAAGGGCACCCTGTGCAAGGCGATGGCGGAAGCATTACAGTGGCATTTACTGGATTCCGGCGCAATTTATCGTGTACTGGCCTTAGCCGCATTACATCATCAGGTCGATATTGAGTCTGAAGAGGCGTTAGTCCCTATCGCCGCCCATCTTGATGTGCGTTTCCTTTCTCATCATGGCGAAATGCAGGTCATCCTGGAAGGGGAAGACGTCACCAGCGAAATTCGTACCCAGGAAGTCAGTAATACCGCCTCACGCGTCGCGGCTTTCCCTCGCGTTCGGGAAGCGCTGTTACGTCGTCAACGCGCGTTTCGCGAGGAACCCGGTTTGATTGCAGACGGGCGGGATATGGGCACCGTCGTTTTCCCCGATGCGCCTGTAAAGATTTTCCTTGATGCCAGCCCGGAAGAACGTGCTCAGCGACGTATGCTACAGTTGCAGGAGAATGGCTTTAATGTTAACTTTGATCGCCTTTTAGCCGAGATAAAAGAACGCGACGACCGCGATCGCAACCGTGCTATCGCACCGTTAGTCCCTGCCGCTGATGCTTTGGTGTTGGATTCAACCCAGATGTCCATCGAGCAGGTTATTGATAATGCGTTAAATTATGCCCGCAAAACGCTTGGTGTGTAATCTTCCGGCTTAAACGAATGTATTAACCCTGTGCCACGGATCCGGTGCTGGGCATGTGAAACAACCCCATCCGACATGATGTCAGATGGACGTTAAATTGAAGAATCCTAAGATTATCAATATGACTGAATCTTTTGCTCAACTATTTGAAGAATCCCTGAAAGAAATCGAAACCCGCCCGGGTTCCATCGTTCGTGGCGTTGTTGTCTCTATCGACAAAGACGTTGTTCTGGTTGATGCGGGCCTGAAATCTGAATCTGCAATCCCTGCAGAGCAGTTCAAAAACGCAGCCGGCGAACTGGAAATCCAGGTTGGTGACGAAGTTGACGTTGCTCTGGACGCAGTGGAAGATGGCTTCGGTGAAACTCTGCTGTCACGTGAGAAAGCTAAGCGTCACGAAGCTTGGATCACGCTGGAAAAAGCTTACGAAGAAGCTGAAACTGTTACCGGTATTATCAACGGCAAAGTCAAAGGTGGCTTCACAGTTGAGCTGAACGGTATCCGTGCGTTCCTGCCAGGTTCACTAGTTGATGTGCGTCCAGTACGCGACACACTGCACCTGGAAGGCAAAGAGCTTGAATTCAAAGTGATCAAGCTTGATCAGAAACGCAACAACGTCGTGGTTTCACGTCGTGCGGTTATCGAATCTGAGAACAGCGCAGAGCGCGATCAGCTGCTGGAAAACCTGCAGGAAGGCATGGAAGTTAAAGGTATCGTTAAGAACCTCACTGACTACGGTGCATTCGTTGATCTGGGCGGTGTTGACGGCCTGCTGCACATCACTGACATGGCCTGGAAGCGCGTTAAGCATCCAAGCGAGATCGTGAATGTTGGCGATGAAATCAACGTTAAAGTCCTGAAATTCGACCGCGAGCGTACCCGTGTATCTCTGGGTCTGAAGCAGCTGGGCGAAGATCCATGGGTGGCTATCGCTAAGCGCTATCCAGAAGGCACCAAGCTGACTGGTCGTGTAACCAACCTGACTGACTACGGCTGCTTCGTTGAAATCGAAGAAGGCGTTGAAGGCCTGGTACACGTTTCAGAAATGGACTGGACCAACAAAAACATCCATCCGTCTAAAGTTGTAAACGTAGGCGATGTGGTTGAAGTGATGGTTCTGGACATCGATGAAGAGCGTCGTCGTATCTCCCTGGGTCTGAAGCAGTGCAAATCTAACCCATGGCAGCAGTTCGCTGAGACCCACAACAAAGGCGATCGCGTTGAAGGTAAAATCAAGTCAATCACTGACTTCGGTATCTTCATCGGCCTGGACGGTGGCATCGACGGTCTGGTTCACCTGTCTGACATCTCCTGGAACGCGACTGGCGAAGAAGCCGTTCGTGAGTACAAAAAAGGCGACGAAATCGCTGCCGTTGTACTGCAGGTTGATGCAGAGCGCGAGCGTATCTCTCTGGGCGTGAAACAGCTGGCAGAAGATCCGTTCAACAACTACATCACTTTGAACAAGAAAGGTGCTATCGTCACCGGTAAAGTGACTGCAGTTGATGCGAAAGGTGCTACAGTTGAATTGGCAGACGGCGTTGAGGGTTACCTGCGCGCTTCTGAAGCTTCAATGGACCGTATCGAAGACGCTACACTGGTTCTGAACGTCGGTGACGACGTTGAAGCTAAATTTACTGGCGTTGACCGTAAAAACCGCGTAGTGAGCCTGTCTGTTCGTGCTAAAGACCAGGCTGACGAGAAAGAAGCTATCAACACTGTTAACACCAAACAGGAAGAAGGCAACTTCTCAAGCGCAATGGCTGAAGCGTTCAAAGCGGCTAAAGGCGAGTAATCGACCTTGCACCGGGCGGATTCATCCGCCCGGTTTCGGTAAAGGCTGTCATACATTCCTGTAGGGATTAACCGGAGGTTACATGACCAAGTCAGAATTGATTGAAAGGCTGGCGGGACAGCATACTCATATACCGGCGAAAGTCGTTGAGGATGCAGTCAAAGAGATGCTTGAGCACATGGCCACAACGCTGGCACAGGGCGAACGCATTGAAATCCGGGGATTCGGCAGCTTTTCGTTGCACTATCGCGCACCGCGCACTGGCCGTAACCCGAAAACGGGTGACAAAGTGGATCTGGAAGGTAAATACGTTCCCCACTTCAAGCCGGGCAAAGAACTGCGTGACCGTGCTAACATCTACGGCTAAGCCGATACCGAAACGCCTAAACGACATCTCCGGATGTCGTTTTTTTTTGCCCGCGTGATTATGTTCGCTCTCCCGCAAAAAAATGCGTCTGCGCTGCAACGAATTATCCTCTCTGGAAACCCTTTCTTAATTCACTCTTTACGCGCTTTACCCTGAAAGTCTGAAGGACATACTTACGCCAGTTCATCAGCGGGATACGGTATGTTGACATGGATTGGACTGGCGAGACTGGCCTCGCTGACCGCGTTACCCTTACTGATCGTGCCTCAGCTCCCTTCGCGAACGTTTATTGTCGTGATGCTGCTGTGTGGCACTTGTCTGGTGGGGATGTCCGTACGTTATGTCCGCATCGCAGGCTATACGCTTTTGCTGGCCGCCTGGGGGCTGGTTAATGCGCAATCCCTGGTCAACGACACGGAATGGATGAGTACCCGACCCGCCTGGTTTGTCGTGCAAATTGAAGAGGTAAAACAAGACGCGTCACGTATTCGGGTCAGAATGTTGAAAGCGGGAAACCGGATTTTCTTTCCTCCCCGTTTTGCCTGGCTGTCACTGCAGGATAACGCTACAGCCTATTGTCCGGGGCAGCGCTGGCAAATGCGGCTCAGGTTACGCGCTGTTCATGCCAGACTCAATGAGGGAGAATTCGACGCACAACGCTTTGCCATGGCGAATCATACCCCGGTGCAGGGGCGCATTATCAAGCAACATCCTGTGCAGTCTGAATGCAGCTGGCGTTGGCAGCATATTCGTGACCACAGGCAACATTACGAACATTTACCCGCTTCGGCTACGCTGGAGGCACTGGCTTTTGGCATTCGCGACAATCTGAGTGAGGCAACCCGTCAGCTGTTACGTGATACTGGAACGGCGCATCTTATGGCCATTTCAGGTATGCACATTGGCCTGGCCGCGGGCACCGGATGGCTACTGGCGCGGGGCAGCCAGTTTTTGTTACCGGCACGCTGCATTAGCTATCTGTATCCGCTCATTGTCAGTTGGCTCTGTGCCGCACTCTATACGTGGCTTTCAGGGGCCCAGGCGCCAGCGCAGCGGGCATTACTGGCACTGACGCTATGGGCAATAACACGTATAACAGGTATACAGCTCAGCCCCTGGCAAATCTGGACGCTCTGCGTAGGGTTGTTGCTGGCACTGGATCCGCTTACCGTTCTCTCGGACAGCTTCTGGCTGTCGGTGCTGGCGGTGGGGATGTTGCTGACCTGGTATCGCTGGTTTCCTCTGGCCGAGCGCTTTCGTGACAGGCGGCGCTGGTTTTTACTGCAACTCCTTCATCTGCAACTGGGAATGATGATCCTGATGGTGCCGCTTCAGGCCGCATTATTTAATGGCATCAGCCTGACCGCGCTGTTCGCTAATCTGTTTGCGATTCCTGTCGTGTCGTTTATTACGGTGCCATTGATACTCATCACCCTGTTGCTACCTTTCCCGGCATTATCAGTGTGGGGGTGGCAGGCGGCCGATCTGTCCCTGCGGTTTCTGTTCTCCGGCCTTGTCCTGCTACCGGCAGGCTGGTGGCCGCTGCAAGGCGCACCTTTCCTGATAATAGCCATATGGGGAGGGCTACTCCTGTGGCGTTCCGGCGTACTGTTCTCCATGCCGTTCAGTTGTAGCGCTGTCGCACTGGCAATCCTGTTTTCCCGCCATGCTAAACCGGAAGCACTATGGCGCATTGATATGCTGGACGTGGGGCATGGATTGAGCGTCGTCGTCAGTCAGGGCGGTGAAGCGGTGCTCTACGATACCGGTCCACGCTGGAAATACAGCGATGCAGGGAGCCGCGTTATTCTGCCCTGGCTTGAACGTAAAGGACTCAGACTGCGGGAGGTTATTCTCAGCCACCGGCATCTTGACCATACCGGCGGGCTGTCGGCTATTCTGCAACATGTCCCTACTGTACGGGTGCGCAGCGGACTTACAGAAAGCGGGCATTTACCCTGTGTACGCGGTACCACATGGCGCTGGAAACGGCTACATTTCCGGGTGCTCTGGCCAGCAACGTCTCCCAACCAGGGGGAAAACAACGATTCATGCGTGGTGAGTGTGGATGATGGAAGCGTCCGTTTGTTACTCATGGGCGATCTGGAAACCGAGGCGGAGCGGCAGTTAGTGCGGCTGGAAAAGCAGCAGTTAAAGGCGGATATTCTGCAGGTACCTCATCATGGCAGCCGGACATCCTCATCGCGCATACTGCTGCGCAGCATCGCCGGCCATACCGCAATCGCCTCTGTAGCACGCTATAATGCGTGGCGAATGCCCGCGAAGTCCGTGCTGCGAAATTACCGTGAACACGCTTATGACTGGCGTGATACCGGTCAGTCCGGACAAATAAGTATCAAAATAGAGGCAAACACCGTGCAGGTTTTTTCCTTCAGAGAACAATTAGTGCCCCGTTGGTATCATCAGTGGTTTGGCGTCAAACGCGAATCCAGGTAGAATGACCGGCTATTTCCAACAACGTGAATAAATAATGCATCAAGATAAAGATCTCTCAACGTGGCAGACATTCCGTCGACTCTGGCCGATGATCGCACCCAACAAAGCTGGCTTAATTGTGGCGGCTACTGCCCTGATTATTAATGCCGCAGGCGATACGTTAATGCTCTCCCTGTTGAAGCCTTTGCTGGATGACGGCTTTGGTAAAGCGGACAGATCCGTGATGCTGTGGATGCCGTTGGCAGTCATCGGCTTGATGCTGGTTCGTGGCGTAAGCAGCTATATCTCCAGCTACTGCATCTCATGGGTGTCAGGCAATGTGGTGATGAATATGCGCCGTCGTCTGTTCAGCCATATGATGGGCATGCCGGTCGCGTTCTTCGATCAGCAATCCACGGGTACGTTACTCTCTCGCATCACCTATGATTCGGAACAGGTCGCCTCGTCGTCATCGGGGGCGCTGGTCACCGTGGTGCGTGAGGGCGCTTCGATAATTGGCCTGTTTATCATGATGTTTTATTACAGCTGGCAGCTGTCGTTGATTCTGATTGTTCTGGCTCCAATCGTATCCTTCGCGATTCGTACCGTATCAAAGCGCTTCCGCAACATCAGCAAATCGATGCAAAACACCATGGGACAGGTGACGACCAGTGCCGAGCAGATGCTGAAAGGGCACAAAGAAGTGCTGATTTTTGGTGGCCAGGACATTGAATCCGAGCGTTTTGCCAAGGTCAGTAACCGCATGCGTCAGCAGGGGATGAAGCTCGTTTCAGCCTCTTCAATCTCCGATCCGGTTATTCAGCTCATTGCTTCTCTGGCTCTGGCATTCGTTCTGTACGCCGCCAGTTTCCCCAGCGTGATGGATACGCTGACTGCGGGGACCATTACGGTGGTCTTCTCATCTATGATCGCTCTGATGCGTCCGCTGAAATCGCTGACAAATGTGAATGCGCAGTTTCAGCGTGGTATGGCGGCCTGTCAGACGCTGTTCTCCATTCTCGACAGTGAGCAGGAGAACGACACCGGTACGCGTGAAATCACGCGCGCAAAAGGTGATGTCGAATTCCGAGGTGTGACCTTCACCTATCCCGGCCGTGAAACACCTGCGTTGAAAAACATTAACCTGATGCTGCCTGCCGGAAAAACCGTTGCCTTAGTCGGGCGCTCCGGCTCAGGTAAATCGACTATCGCCAGTTTGCTGACGCGTTTTTATGATATTCAGCAGGGCGAGATTTTACTGGATGGTCATGACCTGCGTGAATACACCTTAGCGTCGTTGCGTAATCAGGTCGCACTTGTGTCGCAAAATGTGCATCTGTTCAACGATACTGTTGCCAATAACATTGCCTATGCGCGCAGTGAACAGTATAGCCGCGAGGAAATCGAAAAGGCGGCGACGATGGCACACGCGATGGACTTTATTAATAAAATGGACAAGGGGCTGGATACCGTCATCGGGGAAAATGGTGTGTTGCTATCAGGCGGTCAACGCCAGCGTATCGCCATCGCCCGCGCTCTGCTGCGTGACTGTCCTATCCTGATTCTTGATGAAGCCACCTCTGCGCTGGACACCGAGTCCGAGCGAGCTATCCAGTCTGCTCTGGATGAGCTGCAGAAAAACCGCACCTCACTGGTGATTGCGCATCGCCTTTCTACTATTGAAAAAGCGGATGAAATTGTGGTGGTGGAAGAGGGCAATATCATCGAACGCGGTACGCACGCCGACCTGCTGGCGGAAAAAGGTGCTTATGCTCAACTCCATAAAATGCAGTTCGGCCAATGATTGAGCGCATCTGGAGTGGCCGATCGCCATTATGGTTAGTCCTGTGGCCACTCAGTGTGCTCTATGGTGCCATCACGGCGCTAATCCGCCTCAGCTTCCGGCGTGGCTGGCGTAAAAGCTGGCGTGCGCCCTTGCCTGTTGTCGTGGTGGGGAATCTGACCGCGGGCGGGAATGGTAAAACACCCGTGGTCATCTGGCTGGTTGACGCCCTGCAGCAGCGAGGATTACGGGTAGGTGTGATTTCCCGCGGCTACGGGGGGAAAGCAGACCGCTATCCGCTGTGTGTCACTGCGGAAACCGCCACCGATCAGGCGGGTGACGAGCCGGTGCTGATTGCGCAGCGCACAGCTGCACCCGTGGCAGTGGCACCGCGACGCCGTGAGGCGATCGAAGCCCTTCTGCAACATCATTCACTGGATCTCATCGTGACTGATGATGGCCTGCAACATTATGCGCTCCAGCGCGATCGGGAAATTGTGGTGGTGGATGGCGTGCGACGTTTTGGCAACGGCTGGTGGTTACCTGCCGGACCCATGCGGGAACGGGCATCCCGCATTAAGACGGTAGACGCGGTGATCGTTAACGGTGGTGAAGCGCAGCAGGGCGAAATTGCCATGCAACTGCAGGCGGGGATGGCAACCCATCTGCTCAGCGGTGAACAACGACCGCTCAACACGTTGCACGATGTCGTCGCCATGGCCGGCATTGGTCATCCGCCGCGCTTTTTTCATACCTTAAAACAGCACGGTCTGACGCCCGTTGCGGAGATCGCCTTTGCCGATCATCATGCTTACAGCGAAGAGGAACTGTCGCGTCTGGTCACGCCCGGCCAAACGCTGTTGATGACGGAGAAAGATGCCGTTAAATGCCGCGCATTCGCGCAATCCTCATGGTGGTATCTTCCCGTCGATGCCCATCTGCAGGCTGAGGCAGCGACGCTACTGTTAGACGATATACAACGCCTGTGTGGCACGTATTCATCACGGGAGCCGCACTAATTCCCACTGAGAAGGAAGAGAATGGGCACGCATTCACTTTCACGACAGCAGGCACGTAATATTCAGCTCGCGGCGCAGGGGTTATTGCGTCCGGTGAAACGTCGGGCACGTTTTCAGGATATTTCAGCCTGCATTAGCCGCATGTCGCTGTTGCAAATCGACACCATCAATGTGGTGGCCCGCAGTCCGTATCTTGTCTTATTCAGTCGCTTAGGCGACTATCCGCCCGTCTGGCTGGACGAGTCGCTGGCGCAGGGGGAGATTTTCGAATACTGGGCGCATGAAGCCTGTTTTATTCCCCGCGCAGATTACCGATTACTGCGGCACCGCATGCTGTCGCCAGAGCGCCTGGGCTGGAAATACAGTGCAGACTGGGCAACGGAACATCAGCAGGAAATCGCTGATCTACTTACCTATATACGCGACAACGGGCCCGTCAGATCGGCTGATTTCGCCAGTGGAAAAAATCATAAGCCAGGATGGTGGGCATGGAAACCCCACAAGCGGCATCTCGAAAACCTGTTCAGTTCAGGGGAGCTAATGGTGTCAGCGCGCCATAATTTTCAGCGCGTCTATGATTTACGCTCACGTGTCATGCCTGACTGGCAGGATGCGCTGCATGCTATCAGTGAGGATGACGCTGTCCGCCTGATGTTAGTGAACAGCGCACGCAGCCTGGGCATTTTTCGCCGTGAGTGGCTGGCAGACTATTACCGGCTAAAGCGCGCGCCCGTTAAAGACTTTGTCTTATGGGCACAGGCGGCCGGCGAAATCATGCCGGTTGAGGTCGACGGCATGGGAGAGATGTGGCTGCATCGGGACGCTCAGGCCGCATTAGCCACGCCGTTGATCGCAACACATACCACGCTGTTATCCCCTTTCGATCCGCTGGTATGGGACAGGAAACGTGCGCTTGCGTTGTTTGACTTTGACTACCGCATTGAATGTTACACGCCTGCGGCCAAACGTAAATATGGCTATTTTGTCTTACCGGTGCTGCATCGGGGCCAACTCAAAGCCCGTCTGGATGCACGGATGGTGCGCTCAACAGCCTTGCTGGAAATTAACAACATCTGGCTGGAACCTGACGTCGCGGTAACCGTTTCCTTTCTCAATGACGTGCAACGTGCTATTGAACGCTTCGCCCGTTGGCAGGGGGCCGAAACGGTTTTGCTAAAGAATGCGCCTTCGGCGTTACTGACACACTGGCCAACGCGCTGGCAGCTTAACAATTCCTGATGCAGCGCGGGTGTGATTTACCCGCTCTCATCAGCGCTGTGATATGCTTTAGTCCTTACGCTCTCGGTCCGAGATGGAGGACATATGGATCACCGTTTACTCGAAATCGTTGCCTGCCCGGTTTGTAATGGCAAATTGTACTTTAACAAAGAACAGCAAGAGCTGATCTGCAAGCCCGACGCGCTGGCTTTCCCTGTGCGTGACGGTATTCCGGTACTGCTGGAAAACGAAGCCCGTACGTTATCGGTTGAAGAGATCCATCCATGAGTTTTATTGCCATCATTCCTGCGCGTTATGCTTCCACCCGTTTATCGGGTAAACCCCTGGTTGATATTCATGGCAAGCCAATGGTGGTGCATGTGATGGAGCGCGCCCGGGAATCGGGTGCCAGCCGTGTGATTGTCGCGACCGATCATCCTGAGGTGGCCTGCGCTGTCGAGGCTGCCGGTGGCGAGGTGTGTATGACACGCGCCGATCATCATTCCGGTACGGAACGCCTTGCAGAAGTGATTGAAAAATATCAGTTCGCGGATGACCAGATCATCGTCAATGTTCAGGGCGACGAACCCATGATCCCCGCTGATATCGTCCATCAGGTGGCGACCAATCTGGCTCAGGCTGACGCCGGCATGGCGACGCTGGCGGTGCCGGTTACGGATGCGGAAGAGGCGTTCAATCCCAACGCCGTCAAGGTGGTCATGGATGCCAGAGGCTACGCGTTGTATTTTTCACGCGCGACGATTCCCTGGGATCGTGAACGTTATGCGCAGTCCCGGGAACAGATCGGTGACACGCTGCTGCGACATATCGGCATTTATGCTTATCGTGCCGGGTTTATTCGTCGCTATATCAGCTGGGAACCCTGTCCGCTTGAGCAGATCGAACTGCTGGAGCAGTTGCGCGTGCTGTGGTACGGCGAAAAGATCCACGTTGCGGTGGCAAAAACGATTCCGGGCGTTGGCGTGGATACGCCAGAGGATCTCACCCGGGTCCGCGCCGCGATGCTTCGCTGACCTGTTCCGCTTCTTGTGCGATGACCGTCTGCGTACGCGGCTGAGGCGCCGGGTTAAGGTCGCACTCAGCCTGCGCCATGACGGATGTGCGCCTTTGCGTCTATCCATCAGAGGGTGAGGCGGATGAGAAGCGTTGCAATGCGCTCCCCAGCGTTTCGTAGATTGCGCGTTCGCTGTGACTCATCCACAGCGGGGAAGGATAAAAACGTTCCCACCAGTTAAGTGGCGAAGTAATCGCCAGCTGATTGGCGGGCGCTGCAATCGGCTTGAGGCCTGCCTGATTGAAAAACCGCATCGCGCGCGGCATATGATTAGCTGAGGTAACCAGCAGGAAAGGGTGGTGCCCGATGAGCGTGCTGACAGCCTGCGCCTCCTGTGCGGTATCTTTTGGCTGATCCAGCAGACGAATGTGCGATGAAGGTACGCCCAGGCTTTCGGCAACCTGTGCGGCGACCCAGGCATTACTTTTGGGATTTTGCCCTGCCGCAGCACCGGTAAAGACCAGGGTAGCATCCGGATGGCGCTGCCACTGACGCACACCTTCTGTCACGCGAGGCAAACTGTTGTTCAGCAGGTTCGAGCTGGGCGCCCAGGCCGGGTTATAGGTATAGCCGCCCCCTAACACCACGATGTAATCGACTTTTTCAGTCCCATTCCACGTCGGGTAATGCGATTCGACGGGCAACAGTAAGCGATCGGCGACCGGCTGTAGGCTTATCAGTAATAACATCAGCCAACTCACTGAGATAAAGATTTTACCGCTTTTCTGCCAGCGGCTGAACCAAAGCAGCAAAATACCGACAGCCATTAAAAGAAGCAGAAAAGGCAGGGGCAGTAACAGGTTGCCAAATGCCTTTTTCAGCATAAAAAACATGTAAATTCCCTCTTGTTGTCCGAAAAAACAGCAGCCAGAGCAGAAGAAGGGCATGAAAGCTTCATTCTTACGGCACCTGTGACAAAATAGCATACGTTTTACCGCAGCATACCGGAGTCCATGCCATGCAGGATCGTAACTTTGACGATCTCGCGGATAAATTTTCGCAAAATATTTACGGCACCACCAAAGGCCGGGTGCGTCAGGCAATCGTCTGGGATGAGCTTGAAGCCTTGCTTCCCAGCCTGACGTCCTTGTCTCCCTCACTGAACGTGCTGGATGCGGGCGGTGGCATTGGGCAAATTTCCAGTGGACTGGCCGCGCGGGGCCATCAGATTCTGCTGTGCGACCTCTCAGGTGAAATGTTGCGCCGTGCCCAGGAAAATGCGGATGCGCTGGGTGTGAGCCATAACATGCAATTCAAACAAATTAGCGCGCAGCAGGTCGGTGAACATTTGGATAAGCCGGTGGATCTGGTATTGTTTCACGCTGTGCTTGAATGGGTCGCTGAACCGGAAACTGTGCTGAAAGCCCTGTTTGATACATTGCGGCCGGGAGGCGTGCTGTCATTGATGTTTTATAACCTGCATGGGTTAACATTACGCACCCTGACGCTGGGCAATTTTGGTTACCTTCGTACCAACTTAACCAAGCGTAAGAAGCGCACGCTGTCACCGGACTATCCGCGCGATCCTGACGATGTGTCACGCTGGTTACAGGCCTGCGGTTTCCAGATTGAACAGCGTGCCGGGATTCGGGTGTTCAGCGACTATATGAAGCCGCCTAAAGGCGAGCCAAAAAGCGACGACGAAATCATTGAGATGGAGCGGCGTTTTTGCCGTCAGGAACCCTTTTTAAGCTTAGGGCGTTACATCCACGTGACCGCGCGCAAACCCGGGCAGAAGGACGAATTATGAGTGAATTTTCCCAGACGGTACCGGAGCTGGTATCCTGGGCGCGCAAGAACGACTTCTCCCTTGCGCTGCCCGTTGAACGTCTGGCTTTTTTGCTGGCCATCGCCACGCTGAATGGCGAGCGCATGGACGGAGAAATGAGTGAAGGTGACCTGGTCGATGCGTTTCGTCATGTCAGCAAAGCGTTTGAACAAACCAGCGAAACCGTACTGGTGCGGGCCAACAACGCCATCAATGATATGGTGCGTCAGCGCCTGTTGAACCGTTTCACCAGTGAATTAACTGAAGGCAATGCAATTTATCGTCTGACGCCGCTGGCCATCGGCATCACGGATTACTATATCCGCCAGCGCGAGTTCTCCACGCTGCGGCTTTCCATGCAGCTTTCCATCGTTGCCGCTGAACTTAAGCGTGCCGCCGACGCGGCGCAGGAGAATGGCGATGAATTTCACTGGCATCGTAACGTATTCGCGCCGCTGAAATACTCCGTAGCCGAAATCTTCGACAGCATTGATATGACGCAACGCCTGATGGATGAGCAGCAGCAGGCGGTGAAAGCGGATATTGCGGAGCTACTGAATAAAGACTGGCGCGCCGCGATTTCAAGCTGTGAAATGTTACTGTCGGAAACTTCCGGTACGCTGCGTGAATTGCAGGATACGCTGGAAGCGGCCGGTGACAAACTCCAGGAAAATCTGCTGCGTATTCAGGACGCGACGCTGGACAGCCCGGATTTGGGCTTCGTCGATAAACTGGTGTTCGATCTGCAAAGTAAACTCGACCGCATCACCAGTTGGGGGCAGCAGGCCATTGACCTGTGGATTGGTTATGACCGCCACGTACATAAATTTATCCGCACCGCTATCGACATGGACAAAAACCGTGTTTTTGCCCAGCGCCTGCGCGTATCCGTACAGAACTATTTTGACTCACCCTGGGCGCTGACTTATGCCAATGCCGAACGTCTTTACGATATGCGTGACGATGAGCTGACGCTGCGTAATGACGAAGTGATGGGCGAATTACCTGCTGAACTGGAGTTCGAAGAATTTAATGAAATTCGCGAGCAGCTGGCGGCCATGATCGAAGAAGCCTTAACGATTTATAAAACGCAGCAAAAACCGCTTAACCTCGCCGCCGTCATGCGCGACTATCTGGCCCAGTACCCGCGCGCGCGTCACTTCGACCTTGCGCGCATTGTCGTGGACCAGGCGGTGCGATTAGGTGTAGCGGAAGCCGATTTAGCCGGTTTGCCTGTGGAATGGCAAGCCATTAATGATTACGGAGCCAAGGTGCAGGCACATGTCATCGACAAATATTGAACAAGTGATGCCGGTTAAGCTGGCACAGGCACTGGCAAATCCGATTTTTCCGGCGCTGGACAGCCAGTTACGTGCCGGTCGCCATATTGGCATTGAAGAGCTGGATAACCACGCTTTTCTGATGGATTACCAGCAGTATCTGGAAGAGTTTTACACGCGCTACAACGTTGAGCTGATCCGTGCTCCAGAGGGCTTTTTCTATCTGCGTCCACGCTCAACCACGCTGATTCCCCGTTCCGTGCTTTCCGAACTGGACATGATGGTCGGGAAAATCCTCTGCTATCTGTATCTCAGCCCGGAACGCCTGGCGAATGAAGGCATTTTCACGCAACAGGAACTCTATGATGAACTGCTGTCCCTGGCGGACGAAAGCAAGCTGCTGAAGCTGGTTAACCAGCGTTCAACCGGGTCGGATCTCGATCGGGCTAAGTTACAGGAAAAAATGCGTGCGTCCTTAAGCCGCCTGCGCCGTCTGGGCATGGTGTGGTTTTTTGGCAACGACAGCAGCAAGTTTCGTATTACCGAGTCTGTCTTCCGCTTTGGTGCCGATGTCCGTAGCGGTGATGATGCGCGTGAAGCGCAACTGCGCCTGATCCGCGATGGCGAAGCGATGTTGCTGGACAACACGACGGCAGCCACAGAGGCTGATGACAGTGAAGAGAATGACAGCGATGCGGGTGATATCGCGGAGGAAGAGCAGGCATGATTGAACGCGGCAAATTTCGTTCGCTAACCCTGATCAACTGGAACGGGTTTTTTGCCCGAACCTTTGATCTGGATGAACTGGTCACCACGCTGTCGGGCGGAAACGGGGCAGGTAAGTCCACCACAATGGCAGCCTTTGTCACGGCGCTGATTCCTGACTTAACCCTGCTGCATTTCCGTAACACCACCGAAGCGGGCGCAACCTCAGGCTCACGCGATAAAGGCCTGCACGGTAAACTGCGGGCAGGCGTCTGCTACGCGATGCTGGACGTAGTGAACTCACGCCATCAACGTGTGGTGGTCGGGGTCCGGTTACAGCAGGTGGCAGGACGTGACAAAAAGGTTGATATCAAGCCCTTTAGTATCCATGGCTTGCCCACGGATACGCTGCCCACGGACATGCTCACGGAAATTCTGAACAGCCGTCAGGCGCGCGTGTTACCGCTTAATGAGGTCAAAGAACGCGTCGAGGCGCTGGAAGGTGTCCAGTATCGGCAGTACAGCTCGGTAACGGACTATCACGCGATGATGTTTGATCTGGGGATTGTGCCGCGTCGTCTGCGTACCGCCAGCGACCGCAGTAAGTTTTATCGCCTGATTGAAGCCTCTCTGTACGGCGGTATCTCCAGCGCCATCACCCGTTCTCTGCGCGATTATCTGTTGCCTGAAAACAGTGGCGTGCGTAAAGCGTTCCAGGACATGGAAGCTGCGCTGCGCGAAAACCGTATGACGCTGGAAGCGATCCGCGTAACCCAGTCTGATCGCGATCTGTTTAAGCACCTGATTTCTGAAGCCACCAGCTATGTATCGGCCGACTATATGCGTCATGCCAACGAACGACGCATCCACCTGGATAGCGCACTACAGCTGCGCAATGAACTGTTCACCAGCCGCAAGCAGCTGGCGTCGGAGCAGTATCGCCACGTGGAAATGGCACGAGAGCTGGCTGAACACAGCGGGGCAGAGAACGATCTTGAAATTGATTATCAGGCGGCCAGCGATCACCTGAATCTGGTGCAGACGGCAATGCGCCAGCAGGAAAAAATTACCCGTTATGACAGTGATATCGAGGATCTGACACTTCGCCTGGAAGAACAGAGTGAAGTCGTGGCCGAAGCGCGTGAAATCCAGGAAGAAAATGAAGCCCGTGCTGAAGCGGCCGAACTGGAAGTGGATGAGCTGAAAAGTCAGCTGGCCGATTTTCAGCAGGCGCTGGACGTGCAGCAAACCCGTGCCATTCAGTATCAGCAGGCGTTACAGGCTCTGGAACGTGCGCGTTCGCTGTGTGAATTGCCTGAGCTGAACATTGACAACGCGGCGGAATGGCAGGCCAGCTTCCAGGCCAAAGAAGAAGAAGCAACCGGGCAGTTGTTGCGCCTGGAGCAGAAACTGAGTGTGGCCGAAGCGGCGCACAGTCAGTTTGAACAGGCCTTATCGCTGGTGACCAGCATTGCCGGTGAGGTCAGCCGTAAAGAGGCCTGGCAAGTCGGGCGCGATCTCCTGCGTGATGCCAGCAATCAGCGTCACCACGCCGATCAGCTTGCTTCACTGCGCCTGCGTCTGAGCGAACTTGAACAGCGCCTGCGCGAGCAGCAGGAGGCAGAACGCCTGCTGGCGGAATTCTGCAAGCGTCAGGGGCAGCAATATGAGCCTGATGCGCTGGAAGGATTGCAGCGTGAACTGGAAGCCCAAATCGAGCAGTTGAACAGCAGCGTTGCCGATGCGGGCGAACAGCGTATGTTGATGCGTCAGGAGCTGGAACAGCTCCGTCAGCGCATCGCGACGTTGACCGCGCGTGCGCCGCACTGGCTGGCTGCGCAAGAAATCCTGACGCAGCTCAGCGAGCAAACCGGTCAGGCGTTGACCAGCAGCCAGGACGTTACGGAATACATGCAGCAGCTGCTGGAGCGGGAACGTGAAACCACCGTTGAACGTGATGAAGTGGCCGCAAGGAAACGTGAAATTGAGCAGCAGATTGAGCGCTTGAGCCAGCCGGGCGGTGCGGAAGATCCGCGACTGAACCAGCTGGCCGAACGCTTTGGCGGTGTGCTGCTGTCTGAGATTTATGACGATGTCACGCTCGACGATGCGCCTTACTTCTCCGCCCTGTACGGCCCGTCACGTCACGCCATTGTGGTGCCCGATCTTTCACTGGTGCGTGAGCAACTGGATGGCCTGGAAGAGTGCCCGGAAGATCTCTATTTGATCGAGGGCGATCCGCAATCCTTTGATGACAGCGTGTTCAGCGTCGACGAGTTACAAAATGCCGTCGTGGTCAAGGTGGCCGAGCGCCAGTGGCGCTATTCCCGCTTCCCTAAAATCCCGCTTTTCGGCCGGGCGGCACGCGAAAACCAGCTGGAGTTGCTCAATAACGAACGCGATCGCCTGGCGGAACGGTATGCCACCCTGTCGTTTGATGTTCAAAAGACGCAGCGGCTTCATCAGTCATTCAGCCGTTTTATCGGTAGCCATCTGGCGGTCGCCTTTGATGACGATCCCGAAGCGCAGATCCGTCAGCTCGGCGCCCGTCGGGGTGAGCTGGAACGTGCGCTCAACCAGCATGAAAGCAACAATCAGCAGCAGCGTCAGCAGTTTGACCTGGCCAAAGAGGGCGTTGCGCAGCTTAACCGCCTGTTGCCGCGCGTGAATCTGTTACTGGACGACACGCTGGCAGACCGTTGTGAAGAGATCCGTGAGCAGGTGGAAGACGCGCAGGAAGCCGCACGCTTCCTCCATCAGCATGGGGCGAAGCTGGCCAAACTTGAACCGATGCTGGCGGTGCTGCAGAGCGATCCGGAACAGCACGACCAGTTGCAGGCAGATTACCAGCATGCACAGCAGCAGCAGCAGCGCGCGCGTCAGCAGGCTTTTGCGCTGACCGAGGTGGTACAGCGTCGCGCTCACTTCAGCTATGACGACTCGGCCAGTATGCTCGGTGGCAACACCGATCTGAGTGATAAGCTGCGCCAGCGTCTGGAGCAGGCGGAAGCGGAGCGCAGCCGCTGCCGTGAGCGCCTGCGCGCACATCAGTCGCAGCTGACCCAGTATTCTCAGGTGCTGGCATCGCTGAAAAGCGCTTATGACGCCAAACGCGACATGCTGAAAGAGTTGCAGCAGGAGATGCAGGATATCGGTGTGCAGGCCGATGCCAGCGCGGAAGAACGCGCCCGTATCCGCCGTGACGAGCTGTATACCGCGCTCAGTCACAATCGTGCCCGCCGTAACCAGCTGGAGAAACAGCTCACCTTCTGCGAAGCCGAAATGGACAATCTGCAGAAGAAACTGCGCCAGCTTGAGCGCAACTATCATCAGATCCGCGAACAGGTGGTCAGTGCCAAAGCAGGCTGGTGCATGGTGCTGCGTCTGGTGAAGGACAATGGCGTGGAGCGGCGTCTGCATCGTCGGGAACTGGCTTACCTGAGCGCGGATGAGCTGCGTTCAATGTCGGATAAGGCACTCGGTGCGCTGCGCCTGGCGGTGGCGGATAACGAACACCTGCGCGATGTGCTGCGCCTGTCGGAAGATCCCAAACGGCCAGAGCGTAAAATTCAGTTCTTTATCGCCGTGTATCAGCATCTGCGCGAACGTATCCGTCAGGACATTATCCGTACCGACGATCCGGTTGAAGCCATCGAACAGATGGAAATCGAGCTGAACCGTCTGACGGAAGAGCTGACTGCCCGCGAGCAAACGCTGGCCATCAGTTCACGCAGCGTGGCGAACATTATTCGCAAAACGATTCAGCGTGAACAGAACCGTATTCGCCAGCTGAACCAGGGGTTACAGACCGTCAGCTTTGGACAGGTACGCAGCGTGCGGCTCAACGTGAACGTGCGGGAAACACACGCGATGCTGCTCGATACCTTGTCCGAAGAGCATGAACAGCATCAGGATCTGTTTAACAGCAACCGACTGACCTTCTCGGAAGCGCTGGCAAAACTGTATCAACGCCTCAATCCACAGATCGATATGGGACAGCGCACGCCGCAGACAATCGGTGAAGAACTGCTGGATTACCGTAACTACCTGGAGATGGAAGTCGAGGTGAATCGTGGCTCCGATGGCTGGCTGCGTGCAGAAAGTGGTGCGCTCTCTACCGGTGAAGCGATTGGTACCGGTATGTCGATCCTGGTCATGGTCGTGCAGAGCTGGGAAGAGGAATCACGCCGTCTGCGTGGGAAAGATATCTCACCCTGCCGCTTGCTGTTCCTGGATGAAGCCGCCCGTCTGGATGCGCGTTCAATCGCCACGCTGTTTGAACTCTGTGAGCGCCTGGAGATGCAACTGGTCATCGCTGCACCTGAGAACATCAGTCCTGAGAAGGGCACGACCTACAAACTGATGCGTAAAGTGTTTAACAACACCGAACACGTTCATGTCGTGGGATTACGGGGTTTCGCCGCCGATCCGCTGCCTGCCAAACGCGGCAGTGAAGCCGATTCGGCCAGTGAAACGACGACATAATATTCGTGCGGCAAGGATAGTCAAAAACAGCGCCATTGGTTAATCTGGTAACGGCATTTGTCGCAGGAGGCAAATGCCGTTTTTGTTTGTATACTCAGTCATATGAGTAACAGCCCGATTGCAGCTTTTTCCTCTCAGGCTGCGCGGTAGATTAATGAAGGGGGCAGGGATGTTACTGAATAAAGGCTTAACAATTCATCAGGTTAGTTCATGGCTGGTTCTGGCACTTGCCCTGAGTCCGTGCGTGCCGTCCCAGGCGGCTATCATCGCGGCCATGCCCGGTGTCCATTCGACCCAGGCCACCACCTCTGTTTCTGCCAGTCAGCAAAAAATTCGCCAGGCGTTTGCCAGTGACAGTCAGCCTTTTTACGGTGCTTCACTGGCCGCCCTGTATGCCGCGCGAAATATGCAACCGATCTGGCAGGATCATGACGCCGTGCAGAAGTTTCAGCAGCAGCTGGCTGAGGTAGCGTTATCCGGCGTCCAGCCACAATTTACCCGGTGGGTGGAGCGTCTGACCGATCCATCCATTACCGGATTCGCCCGCGATGTGACACTGTCCGATGCCATGCTGGGTTATCTGCAGTTTGTCTCGTCGGTTCCTGCACAGGGAGAAACGTGGCTCTACAGTACGGTGCCCTATAAGTTGGCGGTGCCGTCGGTGTCCGTCATTAATGCCTGGCAGAACGCCGTGAATGCGGGACGGGCAGCGGCCTTTGTGAATTCGCTGGAACCGCAACATCCGCAGTATCCCTTAATGCACAAAGCGTTAATAAACCTGCTTAACGATAAACAGCCGTGGCCGCAAATCAAAAATCGCGACACGGTAAGGCCCGGTCAGGTCAGTGATGATGTACCGGCACTGCGGGAAATCCTGCGGCGCAGCGGTATGTTAAGTGCACAGACGACGGCACCTGCACCGAATGACGATGCGGTTCCTACTGCGCCAGTTACGGTCAGCCACAGTGAACCTGTCGCGGTCAGCCCGTCTGCCGTTGCCGTGAACGCTATTCCGCCACCACCGCCAGGCGCGCCGGACAACGTACAAGTGGCACCTACGGCGACAAGTGGCGTCAATGTCTATGACGATAATCTGGTTGCAGCGGTAAAACGCTTTCAACAGTGGCAGGGGCTGGACGCGGATGGAGCCATTGGTCCGCGTACGCGTGAATGGCTGAATGTGTCACCTCAGCAACGTGCTGCCCTGCTGGCGCTGAACATTCAACGCCTGCGTTTGCTGCCGGATGATATGCACAACGGCATTATGGTCAACATTCCCAATTACTCGTTGAATTATTACAACAATGGCACCCGGGTGCTGACATCGCGGGTGATTGTGGGCCGGCCAGACCGTAAAACGCCACTGATGCGCAGCGCGCTCAACAACGTGGTGCTGAATCCGCCCTGGAATGTGCCTACCACGCTGGTGCGCCAGGACATCATTCCAAAAGTGAAACAGGACCCGACGTACCTGTATAAGCATGGATATACCCTGCTGTCGGGCTGGAGTGCGGATGCAGAGGTGATCGATCCCACCATGATCGACTGGAGTATGGTGTCAGCCTCGTCGTTCCCGTACCGAATTCGTCAGGCGCCGGGGCAGACCAATTCACTGGGCCGTTTCAAATTTAATATGCCCAGTTCAGATGCTATCTATTTGCACGACACGCCCAATCATAATCTGTTCCAGCGTGATATTCGCGCACTCAGCTCGGGCTGCGTGCGGGTCAACAAAGCGTCAGAACTGGCGGGCATTCTGCTGCAGGATGTAGGCTGGAATGATGCCCGTATCTCAGGGACGTTAAAACAGGGTGATACGCGCTATGTGCCTATTCGCCATCGAATACCGGTTAACCTGTATTATTTAACCGCCTGGGTCGCGGATGATGGTAAAACGCAGTTTCGTACAGATATTTACAATTATGATAATACTGCCCGTTCCGGGAGTCTGGTGCTGAGTCGCGCGCAGCAGTTGCTCCTCTAACGGTTGATTTTTAACCGTAAGTGCGCATTGCGCGCAGGAAGATGGCCTGAGAAAGCCGGTGCCTCCGATGAGGCGCCGTCTTCCAAACTTGCCAGACATGGGTTGACGTGCTACCGCGAGAAAGTTATGGTTCCGCCAGTGCGTTTTTTGCACGTGTCATTGGCTCTGTTCTCAGGTAAAACGCTTCATGTCTACAATTGATTCTGTCCGTCGCAAACTGTTGTTTTGCGGAAGTGCCGCTGCGGGACTGGCTTTGTTGCCGACGTCAGCGATGGCTTCACTCTCTACGTCACGACCGCGCGTCTTAACGCTGAATAACCTTCACACGGGTGAAACCCTCAAAACAGAATTCTTCAACGGTAAAAGTTACGACAAGAGCGAGTTATCGCGTCTTAACCATTTTTTCCGTGACTACCGCGCCAATAAAATCAAAAGTATCGATCCCCATCTTTTCGATCAGCTCTACCGCCTTCAGGCACTGCTGGAAACGCGTAAGCCCGTTCAACTGATCTCGGGCTACCGCACTCTGGCCACCAATAATATGCTGCGCGAATCAGGTCCTGGTGTCGCAAAACACAGCTACCACACCAAAGGTCAGGCGATGGATTTCCATATTGAGGGGATTAGTCTGGCGAATGTCCGGAAAGCCGCGTTAAAAATGCGGGCGGGTGGTGTAGGATATTACCCCAGCAGCAACTTTGTACATATTGATACCGGTCCGGTCAGGCACTGGTCGTAACGTCGGCAACGCTGCGGGTGCCGACCATGGAGCGTTATGAATTATCACATTATCCCCGTTACCGCCTTCGCGCAGAACTGTTCGGTTATCTGGTGCGACACCACACGTGAATCTGCGATAGTGGATCCGGGTGGTGACGCCGATACAATCAGGCAAACGCTGAAACAGCTTGATTTAACGCCTGGCCAGATCCTGCTGACGCATGGTCATCTTGATCATGTCGGGGCCGCGGCGGAACTGGCGGCCTGCTGGAACATACCACTGGTAGGCCCGCACAAACAGGATGCGTTCTGGCTTGAGGCATTGCCCACGCAGAGCCAGATGTTTGGACTTGAGTACTGCGCGCCGTTTACGCCCGATCGCTGGCTGGAAGAGGGGGACACTGTTCAGGTTGGTCAGGTTAATCTTGAGGTTCTGCACTGTCCCGGTCATACGCCAGGTCATATCGTGTTTTTTGACCGACAGGGGCGTTTACTGGTTTCCGGTGATGTGATCTTTAACGGTGGTGTAGGACGCACCGACTTTCCGCAGGGTAACCATCAGCATCTGATTGATGCCATCAAAAACAAAGTGTTGCCGCTGGGAGATGATGTGACGTTTTTGCCCGGTCACGGTCCGCTATCCACTTTAGATCGTGAACGTCTGACGAATCCTTTTCTGCAATAAAAAATGGGCCAGTCAGGCCCATTTTTTTCATAAGGACAGGATTACAGCACGGCGACAATCGCTTCACACAGGGCAGACATATTATCGGGCGTCATCCCGGCCACGTTCACCCGGCCTGAGTTCACCGCATATACGCCAAACTCTTCACGCAGACGAATGACCTGATCTTTGGTCAGCCCGCTGAACGAGAACATACCGTTCTGCTTAATGATAAAGCTGAAATCCTGCTGCGCCCCTTTTTCCGCCAGCGTATTCACAAACAGCTGACGCATGCGCTGGATACGCTGACGCATATCGGACAACTCCTGCTGCCAGATGGTACGAAGCGCGTCATTTCCCAGGATGGTTGCAACCACTGCCGCACCGTGTGACGGTGGGTTAGAGTAGTTCGCGCGAATCGTGTACTTCACCTGACTGAAGGCGGTATCAGCCGTGGCTGCATCGCTCGCCACCAGCGTAATCGCACCTACGCGTTCATTATACAGACCAAAGTTTTTGGAATAGGAACTGGCCACAATCAGCTCCTGATGGCTGGCCGCAAACAGACGCAGACCTTCTGCATCTTCTTCCAGCCCACGGGCAAAGCCCTGATAGGCGAAGTCAAACAGCGGCAACCAGCCATTGGCTTTGGAAAGCGCAGCCAGCTGTTGCCACTGCTCTGTTGTCGGATCGATACCGGTTGGGTTATGGCAGCAGCCGTGGAACAGCACCACATCACCGGCTTTAACCTCTTTCAGCGAGGCCAGCATGTTGTCAAAGTCCAGCGTATGGTTGACCGCATCATAATACGAGTATTCACACACCTCGAGACCCGCGGCGTTAAACACGTTTTTATGGTTCGGCCAGCTCGGGTTGCTGACCCATACGCGCTTCACCGACGTCTGCGTGGCCAGAAAATCCGCAGCAATACGCAGTGCACCTGTCCCGCCTGGCGTCTGAGCGGAACGTATGCGGCCCGCCGAAATCAGGGCGTTGCCTTTACCAAATAACAATTCCTGAGTGCAGTGTGCGAAATCCGGCAGACCGTCAATGCTCAGGTAATTTTTGCTGGTCTCGTTTTCCAGCAGATATTGCTCTGCTTTTTTAACGCTGGTGAGCACCGGGGTTTTCCCGGTTTCATCTTTATAAACGCCAATACCGAGATTAATTTTATTCGGGCGGTCATCGGCACGAAACAGATCGGCCAGGCCAAGGATAGGATCGGCAGGTGCAGCAGAGATCGATTCAAACATGAGTCGGGTCCAGTAGCGTGAACTTTAGCAAATGAAGCATCAGGTTAACGTCAGCACGGCGAAATGCCAACCGTTTGCGATAAAATTCATTGTCCGGTCGGCAGAATTACCGGTACTTATAGGGAGAAGGGGGCCACGTATCGGCTACGCTGAATAAAGGCAATAAAAAACGGAGCCGAAGCTCCGTTTTTTGTACTGCATCAACAAACTTAGAACTGATAAACCACACCCAGGCCGACTACGTCGTCGTTAGGAATGCCCAGTGGGTTGTTTTTGTCCAGCTGGTTGATTTTATAATCAACGTAGGTGGCCATGTTTTTGTTGAAGTAGTAGGTTGCGCCCACATCGAAGTATTTGTAGATATCCGCATCGCCAATACCTTCGATATCTTTGCCTTTAGACTGAACATAGGCCAGTGAAGGACGCAGACCGAAGTCAAACTGGTACTGTGCAACCAGTTCGATTTCTTGAGTTTTGTTAGCGAATGCATCACCGCTAAATGTCTGGCCGTTTACGTTGAACACACCGCTGATTGGTGTAGAGTTGCGGGTTTCACCGTACATCGCTGCCAGGTATACATTGTTAGCGTCATATTTCAGCGCAGTTGCCCAGTTTTCTGCATGCT
Organism: Pantoea sp. CS_6; assembly: GCF_041954745.1. NCBI lineage: Bacteria > Pseudomonadati > Pseudomonadota > Gammaproteobacteria > Enterobacterales > Erwiniaceae > Pantoea > Pantoea sp. CS_6. Next base: position 76,140 of record NZ_JAVAYG010000003.1, on the reverse strand, counting down.
TACCAGCACCAACGCCAGCGCCACGAGCGGTTACTGCGTTGTTGTTACTTACGGAACCGTCAGACTGGGTATTGGTACGATCGCTGCTGCTATAGGCACCTACGATACCCACGCCGATCGGAGAGGTGTACGAGGTTGAAATACCGTAGCCGTCGCCATTAGCACGACGAGGATCGGTACGATCGTTTTTGCCTTGATACTGAAGCGCAAAATTCCAGCCATCTACCAGACCAAAGAAATTGGTGTTGCGGTAGGTCAGCAGACCGCCGTTACGACCGTTCATGAAATTATCTGTGTAGCCTGAGTCGCCACCAAATACTGGCAGCATATCGGTCCAGCCGATTGCATCATAAACCACACCGTAGTTACGGCCGTAGTCGATTGAGCCGGCATCGCCGAATTTCAGACCCGCAAAGCCCAGACGGGTTTTGTTACCGCTCTGCGCGTCAGAACCTTCAGAGTTATTACCCTGAATGTTGTATTCCCACTGACCGTAACCGGTCATCTCGTCATTGATCTTGGTTTCGCCTTTGAAGCCGAAGCGAATATAAGTCTGATCGCCGTCATCACCTGAGTTATCAGAGAACTGGTGACGCGCATCCACTTTACCGTACAGGTCCAGCTTATTGCCGTCTTTATTATAAACTTCTGCTGCATTGGCTGCGCCAGCGGCGAGCAGAGCAGGGATAACCACTGCCAGAATGTTGCGCTTCATCATTATTTATTACCCTCATTGGAGTTATTTGGACACCTGCCACTGCCGTCAAGAAATCTTTACATGAACCTTGAAAGAAGTTTGGTGTCTCCTGTGTCTGCACGCATCTTTCCATCCCCCATCGGGTAATTCTACTGCGAAAATGCTACAAAAGTCGTAATCTTGTTTCAAATATAAAAAATGTATTTCTAAATGTAAAAATAACGGAACTTTGTGAGTCATATCAAAATTTACAAAAATAAAAAAAGGCCGGCGAAGCCGACCTCTTTATATATATGAATTTCTTATATTAAATGCTGAAAATCAGAAGCTCGCATTACGTGGCGTACGTGGGAATGGAATAACATCTCTTACATTTTGTACGCCTGTGACATAGGCGATTAAACGTTCGAAACCTAATCCGAATCCGGAATGGGGAACGGTGCCATAGCGACGCAGATCACGATACCACCAGTAATCCTCTTTTTTCAGCCCCATCTCTTCCAGACGCGCATCCAGTACATCCAGACGCTCTTCACGCTGTGAACCGCCGATAATTTCACCAATGCCAGGCGCTAACACATCCATCGCGGCCACGGTTTTACCGTCTTCGTTAAGGCGCATGTAGAACGCTTTGATGTCTTTCGGGTAGTTTTTCACAACGACAGGCGCTTTAAAGTGTTTCTCCGCCAGGTAACGCTCATGCTCAGAAGACAAATCAATGCCCCAGGAGACAGGGTTCTCAAACGTCTGGCCGCAGTTCATCAGAATCTCGACGGCATCGGTATAGTCGACCTGCGCAAAGTCTGTGGTAACAAAGCGCTCCAGACGAGCGATGGCGTCGTTATCAACGCGCTCGGCAAAGAACGCCATGTCGTCTGCACGTTCTTCCAGGACGGCTTTAAATACATACTTCAGCATGGCTTCCGCCAGATCGGCCGCATCATCCAGGGAGGCGAAGGCTATTTCCGGCTCCAGCATCCAGAATTCGGCGAGATGACGGCTGGTGTTGGAGTTTTCGGCCCGGAAGGTGGGGCCAAAGGTATAAATTTTTGACAGCGCACTGGCGTAGGTTTCGCCGTTGAGCTGGCCGGATACCGTCAGGAAAGCTTCCTTACCAAAGAAGTCTTCTGAAAAGTCGACTTTGCCCTGATCGTCACGCGGCAGGTTTTCCAGATCCAGCGTTGATACGCGGAACATTTCACCCGCACCTTCGGTATCGGAAGCGGTAATCAGCGGCGTAGAAACCCAGAAATAGCCGTTCTCATGGAAGAAACGGTGCAGCGCCTGCGCCAGCGTGTGACGAACACGGGCTACGGCACCAATCAGGTTCGTGCGTGGACGCAGGTGGGCCACTTCACGCAAATACTCAATGCTGTGACGTTTGGCCGCCATAGGATAGCTGTCGGGATCTTCCACCCAGCCTACCACCTCCAGGTTTGTCGCCTGGATTTCAAACGCCTGCCCCTGGCCCGGAGATGCCACAACGGTACCGGTGACAATGACGGAGCAGCCGGTAGTCAGGCGCAGCACTTCGTCCTGGTAATTATTCAGAGAATTATTGACGACGGCCTGAACGGGATTAAAGCAGGAGCCGTCATACACGGCGATAAAGGACAGACCGGCTTTTGAATCTCTTCGGGTACGTACCCAACCACGTACGGTGACTTCACTGTCAACCGCGACGCGACCGTGCAGTACATCCGCTACAGGCACTACGCTCATAAATATCTCTCTATATAGAAGAAGTGTGTGAATGAATTCCCCAGACTGGGGTGTTGCTATGTTACTTGCGAGTCAACAGGAAACAAGCAAAATTCAGGGGGAAGGGCAGATTTATTGCCAGGAAAGCGGGGCGCAGCGCGCCCCAGTCACATAGCGCTTAGCTGGCTTTTTTTACCAGTGGCAGGTCAAAGGCTTTTCTCAAGGCTCTGACGAAGGCTTTATCCTGACAAATGGTTTTGCCCGGACTGTCTGACAGCTTGGCAACCGGCTTCCCGTTACACTGCACCAGCTTAATGACAATATTGAGTGGCGTCACGCCGGGAATATCGCAGGTCAGTCGGGTGCCAATGCCAAACACCACGTGAGTACGCTGACCAAAGTGGCGATAGAGCGCCAGCGCTTTATCCAGATTCAGGTTGTCGGAGAACACCAGGGTTTTACTCTGTGGATCTATGCCCAGTTGCTGATAATGCGCCAGGGCTTTTTCACCCCATTCAACCGGGTCGCCCGAATCATGGCGTAAACCCTGGTAACGGCGGGCGAAGACCGGGCCGAAGTCGCGCAGGAAGGCGTCCATAGCGATGCAGTCCGTTAGCGCAATACCCAGTTTGTCATCATATTCATCCAGCCAGGCCTGTAACGCGGCCCGCTGGCTGTTCGCCAGCACCGGACTGATTTGCTGAAAAGCCTGAAACCATTCGTGTGCCTGCGTGCCGACAGGTGTCAGTTCAAGACGGCGGGCCAGATCATAGTTGCTGGTGCCCATCAGCCAGGGAAAGTCCTGCTTCAGCGTACTGACAATGGCTTCCTGCACCGACCGGGAATAGCGGCGACGGGTACCAAAATCCATCAACCGAAAACGTGACATATCGGTATCCGCAATTTGCGTTTTAAACGTTGCCAGTTTCTGGTGCAGAAAGTCCACGGCCTGCTGGCTGCCGGTGTGTGGTGTACGATGGCGATGCACCACTTCGCTGATCAAGGCCAACAGGGGAACTTCCCACATGATGACCTCACGCCAGGGCCCCTGAATTCGGATGGCCAGCTTGCCGTTGTGATTTTGCACGTCGACCTGCTGGGGGTCATAGCGAAAATTTCGCAGCCAGTTAAGGTAGTCGTCAGCAAAGAAGGGGAGGTCAGATAACCAGGCATATTCGGCGTCGGTCAGCGCCAGCGTCTGCATGGCACTGATCGCTGCACGGATTTCGTCAGCATAAAAACCCAGTAACTCATCGCTGCGGCAGCGAAACTCCGCCGCTACCGTAACATCATAGTAGCGGTGGAAGACGGCTTGCTGCATATGAAGCTTATACGCGTCAGTATCCAGCAGCGAAGTCAGTATCGGGGAAGCATGTCCTGTCATGGCGCGTTTCGGCATCCTGTTCGGTGGCGCAGAGCCCGGTGTATTAAACGTCACAAAGACGCAAAAGTATAAATCACTAACAGACGGCGATCACAGCATATTTCAGGATAGCGAGTCGAGGCCGAATTGTGTCATTGTTAAGAAAGTGTAGCCATTTTGCCCACGACATGCATTACGCATGGCAAGCTTAACGCATCAGGCTTAGACTTTGACGGGTAAACTATTCATTGCGAGACGAAATATGACGCAGCAGCCAAAAATAAAATATCGCCACGATTACCGGGCTCCCGATTATACCATCACCGATATTGATTTAACCTTTGAACTGGATGAGTCGACCACGCGCGTCACGGCAATCAGTCAGGTTAAACGCCAGGGTGATAACGGGGCTGAATTGCGTCTGGACGGTGAAGATCTGACCCTGATCTCGCTGGAAGTTAATGGCCAGGCCTGGACGGCTTATAAAGAGGAAGAAGGCGCACTGGTACTCAGCCAGTTGCCAGACAGTTTCACGCTGAAAATCGTGAATGACATCCATCCTGACCGCAACAGCGCGCTTGAAGGATTGTACAAGTCCGGTGAGGCACTTTGTACGCAATGTGAAGCCGAAGGCTTCCGCCATATTACCTGGTATCTGGATCGGCCGGATGTGCTGGCGCGTTTCACGACCACCATCATTGCCGATGGCAACCGCTATCCTTTCCTGTTGTCGAACGGCAACCGTATCGACAGTGGTCATGACGAGCAGGGACGTCACTGGGTTAAATGGCAGGATCCGTTCCCGAAGCCCTGCTATCTGTTTGCGCTGGTGGCAGGTGATTTTGACGTGCTGCGCGACAGCTTTACCACGCGTTCGGGGCGTGATGTCGCACTGGAGATCTTTGTTGACAGAGGCAATCTGGACCGCGCCGACTGGGCAATGGCCTCGCTGAAAAACAGCATGAAGTGGGATGAAGAGCGCTTTGGCCTGGAGTATGACCTCGACATCTTTATGATTGTCGCGGTGGACTTCTTTAATATGGGCGCGATGGAGAATAAAGGGCTTAACATCTTTAACTCCAAATATGTGCTGGCAAAAGCCGAAACCGCAACCGATAAGGATTACCTGGGGATTGAGGCCGTGATAGGCCATGAATATTTCCACAACTGGACCGGCAACCGCGTCACCTGTCGTGACTGGTTCCAGTTGAGCCTCAAAGAGGGCCTGACCGTCTTCCGCGATCAGGAGTTCAGTTCAGACCTGGGATCGCGCGCCGTTAATCGTATCGATAATGTCCGTATCATGCGCGGCGCGCAGTTTGCTGAGGATGCCAGTCCGATGGCGCACCCGATCCGGCCGGATCAGGTGATCGAAATGAATAATTTCTACACCTTAACCGTGTATGAAAAAGGATCGGAAGTGATCCGCATGATGCATACCTTGCTGGGAGAGGAGAACTTTCAGAAAGGGATGCAACTGTACTTCAAACGGCATGACGGCAGCGCCGCCACCTGCGATGATTTTGTTCAGGCGATGGAAGACGCGTCTGGCGTTGATCTGTCTCAGTTCCGCCGCTGGTACAGCCAGTCAGGTACACCAACCGTCACGGTACGCGACGACTACAATCCGGAACTGGAGCAGTACACGTTGCACGTTACGCAACACACGCCGCCGACAGCCGATCAGAAAGAAAAGCTGCCGCTACACATCCCGCTGGATATCGAACTGTATGACGGCCAGGGCAAGGTGATTCCGTTGCAGCGCGATGGCCATCCTGTGCATCACGTCCTGAACGTGACGGAAGAGTTCCAGACGTTTACGTTTGATAACGTCTATTTCCAGCCGGTGCCGTCACTGCTGCGTGAATTCTCCGCACCTGTGAAACTTGATTACAAGTGGAGCGATGCCCAGCTCACCTTCCTGATGCGCCATGCCAGTAACGATTTTTCCCGCTGGGATGCGGCGCAAAGTCTGCTGGCAACCTATTTACGTCTCAATGTTGCGCGTCATCAGCAGGGGCAGCATTTGTCACTGCCGCTGCACGTTGCCGATGCTTTCCGCACCGTGCTGCTTGACGCAGACAGCGACCCGGCATTGACGGCGCTGATTTTGACGTTGCCGGGTGAGAACGAAATTGCCGAGCTGTTTGAGATTATCGATCCGCAGGCCATTGCGCTGGTGCGCGAAGCGTTGGTCCGTACGCTGGCGCGTGAACTGGCGGATGAATTCTTTGCCGTGTATAACGCCAATCAGCAGGCGGACTATCACGTTGATCATGCGGAAACAGGCAAACGGTCACTGAAAAACATCTGCCTGTATTATCTGGCGTTTGGTGACATGGATCTGGCCGATAAACTGGTTCAGGCACAGTATCAGCGCGCGAATAATATGACCGATTCCCTGGCGGCACTCTCGGCCGCCGTGGCGGCGCAGTTGCCGTGCCGTGACGCCTTACTGGCTGACTATGACGATCGCTGGCATCGCGATGGCCTGGTGATGGACAAATGGTTTATGTTGCAGGCCACCAGCCCGGCGCAGAATGCGTTACTTAACGTGCGCCGGTTGCTGTCGCATCGTTCGTTCAGCATGGGGAACCCCAACCGTATTCGTTCATTGATCGGTGCCTTCGCATCGGGGAACCCCTCGGCCTTCCATGCCGAAGATGGCAGCGGCTATCGCTTCCTGGTGGAGATGTTGACGGATTTAAATACCCGAAATCCGCAGGTTGCGTCGCGCATGATTGAGCCATTGATTCGTCTGAAACGTTACGATACTCGCCGTCAGGCGCTGATGCGCCAGGCGCTGGAGCAGCTACAGGGTCTGGAGAAACTGTCGGGCGATCTGTACGAGAAAATTACCAAGGCGCTTAACGCCTGATAAAAAACGGCGGGCCATGGCCCGCCGTTTCATCAGCGCTGTTGCGCATAGCGCGGCGGTTTATCTGCCGCACTGCGACGCATCACCCGATCCAGCACCTCCGCTTCCAGCTCGGCCAGACGGGCGGAACCCCGCCGCCGGGGACGCGGCAAATCAACCTGCAAATCCAGCCCAATCCGACCTTCCTCAATCAGCAGAACCCGATCCGCCATTGCAACCGCTTCACTGACATCATGGGTGACCAACAGCACCGTAAAATTGTGTTGCTGCCACAGTGATTCAATCAGCTCCTGCATCTCAATTCGGGTTAACGCATCGAGCGCGCCGAGTGGCTCATCCAGAAGGAGCAGACCGGGGCGATGAATCAGGGCGCGAGCCAGTGCCACGCGCTGTTTCTGACCGCCAGACAGGGCGGCAGGCCAGTCACTGGCGCGATCGGCCAGCCCAACGGCCGCCAGCGCCTCGTGTGCGGCTTCCCGCCAGGCATTGCCCCGCAGACCTAGTGCCACGTTATCAATCACTTTTTTCCAGGGCAGCAGTCGCGCATCCTGGAACATCAGACGGGTTTCGTCGCGCGCCGTGTGCAATGGCGCAGTGCCGGCCAGTAGCTGACCCTCAGTGCTGTTTTCCAGCCCGGCCAGCAAACGCAGCAGGGTACTTTTGCCGCAGCCGCTGCGGCCCACGATGGCCACAAATTGTCCAGACGGTATGTGCAGGTCAATGTTATTAAGAATCGTACGCTCGCCATATTTTTTGCTGACGCCCTTTACACCAACCGGCGTACCGGCCGTCAGACGCGCCGGGATAGCGGAGTTAATCATGCTGCTTCCTCCTTATATTGATAAGCCGGATGCCAGCGTAACCAGACACGTTCCAGCAGTAGCGCACTGACATCGGCCAGTTTCCCCAGCAGGGCATAAAGAATAATGGCGACCATCACCACATCGGTTTGCAGAAATTCACGGGCATTCATGGCCAGGTAGCCAATCCCGGCGTTAGCGGAAATGGTTTCAGCCACAATCAGCGTGAGCCACATTAATCCCAGACCAAAACGCACGCCGACCATGATGCTCGGTAACGCACCCGGCAATATCACCTGGACAAACAGGCTCCAGCCCGATAAGCCATAGCTGCGTGCCATTTCAACCAGCCCCCGATCCACGTTGCGAATGCCGTGATACGTATTCAGATAAATCGGGAACAGTGTGCCCAGCGCCACCAGAAAAATTTTGGCGGTTTCATCGATACCAAACCACAGGATGACCAGCGGGATAAGCGCCAGATGAGGCACATTACGTAACATTTGTACCGAGGTATCCAGCAGGCGCTCTCCCAGACGTGAAGTGCCGGTAATCAATCCCAGCACTAACCCGATCGAACCGCCAATGCTAAAGCCCAGCAGCGCGCGCCAGCTGCTGATAGCCAGATTCCGCCACAGCTCGCCGCTGGCGGCCAGTTGCCAGAAGGTGGTGACAATCTTCTCCGGTGCCGGCAGGATACGGCTGGAGAGCCAGCCGGTCTGCGACGCAATCTGCCAGACCACGACCAGTAACACCGGTAACAGCCAGGGCACGAGCGCCGCTGAGAAGGATTGACGTAATCGGATCATGGCGATCTCCTCAGGCCCGTGCGGCTGTTTTCTCGGGGGTAAAATCGTTTGCAACTGCTTCACCGTGCGCCTGAACGATCCGAGGTTGAGGCACTTCAGGTATCTTCAGATCCAGATGGGGAAACAGCAGCTCGCCCACGCGATAGGCTTCTTCCAGGTGCGGATAGCCGGAAAGAATAAAGGTTTCAATGCCCAGCGCTTCGTACTCTTTCATTCGCGCCGCTACGGTTGGGGCATCGCCCACCAGCGCGGTACCGGCACCGCTGCGAACCAGCCCAACGCCAGCCCAGAGATTGGGGCTAATCTCCAGTTTGTCACGGCGACCTCCGTGCAGGGCGGCCATGCGTTGCTGCCCAACGGAATCGGTACGCTGGAAGGCGCTTTGCGCTCTGGCAATGGTGGCGTCATCGACGTTAGCAATCAGTTTGTCGGCGGCCTGCCAGGCTTCTTCATTGGTTTCACGGACGATGACATGCAGGCGGATACCAAAACGAACCTGGCGGCCCTGAGCAGCGGCTTTCGCGCGCACCTGCTCAATTTTTTCTTTTACCAGTTCAGGTGGCTCGCCCCAGGTGAGGTACACATCAACCTGTTCAGCGGCCAGATCCTGAGCGGGCTCTGATGACCCGCCAAACCACAGCGGTGGACGAGGCTGCTGCACCGGCTTAAACATCAGGCGCGCCCCGCGCACATGCACATGCTTGCCCTCGTAGTCTACTGTTTCACCTTCCAGCACCCGGCGCCAGACGCGGGTGAACTCGGCCGATTCGGCATAGCGTTCACGATGGTCGAGGAAAACGCCATCACCTGCCAGCTCTTCGGGATCGCCGCCCGTTACCAGATTAAACAGCGCACGTCCGTTAGACAGGCGATCGAGCGTCGCGGCCTGGCGGGCGGCCTGAGTCGGTGAAATCACGCCAGGGCGCAGGGCAACCAGAAAACGCAGGCGCTGAGTGACCGGAATTAATGAGGCGGCCACCAGCCAGGCATCTTCACACGAGCGGCCGGTCGGGATCAGCACGCCACCAAAACCCAGGCGATCGGCTGCCTGCGCGACCTGCTGCAGATACGCATGATCGACCGGGCGCGCACCTTCGGCCGTGCCAAGGTAGTGACCGTCACCATGGGTGGGCAGGAACCAGAATACGGAAACACTCATTTTTCTCTCCTTATTGCGTCACGCTATGGGGATGCCAGATGCGATCGGCAATTGATACTTTCACGGGAATCAGGTGATTGGCATAAAACAGATCGGCGGTTTTCTGTTGTAACGCAACAGTGTGCGCGCTGACCGGACTGACCGGGCTAGGGGGACGATGATCCAGATTACTGGCAATGACCGCCTCAGGCAGGCCAATGGAGGTGGCAAGCAGATGAATACTCTGGTCACGTTCGCTGCGCGTCAGCGCTTCCGCATCGCTAAAGGTTTTGAGCGTTGCTAAGACAAAGTCATTATGGTTCTGGGCGAATGCGCGCGTCGCAAGGTAGAACGGACCGGTCTGATTGAGTGTGGTACCGTCTTTTAAAACGCGAACGTGCCCCTGAAGCAGCACTGCGGAATAATAGGGATCCCATATCGCCCAGGCATCAACGTTACCCTGCTGGAAGGCCGCGCGGGCATCGGCAGGCGTAAGATAAACCGGCTGTATATCTTTGATTGACAGGCCGGCCTCCTCCAGTGCGCGCAGTAACAGGTTGTGCGAGCTGGAGCCTTTCTGAAAGGCCACTTTTTTGCCCTTCAGGTCGGCCACCGATTTCAGCGGGCTGTCCTGGCTGACCAGAATCACCTCGGCTTTGGGCTTGGGCGGCTCCGAGCCGATATAGAGTAAATCTGCCCCCGCCGCCTGGGCAAAAATGGGCGGAATATCGCCAGTACTGGCAATATCAATACTGTTAACGTTCAGGGCTTCCAGCAGTTGCGGCCCGGCTGGAAATTCAATCCACTGTATTTTGGTCTGAGGGAAACGCGTTTCCAGCAACCGGTGAGCTTTTGCCAGCACCATGCTGACCGATCCTTTCTGGTAGCCGATACGCATCTGTTCGGGGGCTGGCTCAGCAGCATAAACCTGAGTTCCCGTTATCAACATCCCTGCCAGTAACCACGCGCTTACTATCCGTTTCATACTTAATCCTTATACTGCTCAGGCAACCGGTTGATGACGGCGTGACAACGCCAGTAAGAAAGAATCCACCGCCTCATCCAGGCGGGTGGTCAGAAGGGGATCCAGTTCTGGCTGACGATCGTAATGCGTGATCTGTTTATCTTCGGCATAAACCCCATGAAGCACTTCTTCCGCTTTCAGCGCGTTTAAAACGGGCTTGAGCGCGTAATCCAGCGCCAGCATGTGGCCTGCGCTGCCACCACTGGCAAGCGGCAGCACGACTGTGTGGGCCAGTGCGCGTTCGGGCAACAGATCCAGCACCGTTTTCAGCGCACCCGAGAAAGACGCCTTGTAAACGGGCGTAGCAATCACCAGACCATCGGCGGCAGACAAATCCTCACTCAGCGCCAGAATCGCCGGGGAATCAAAGCGGGCGTTAATGAGGTCTTCCGGCTGAAAGTTATGAATATTCCACGGAATAACTTCCACACCGCGCGCTTCCAGTTTGTGCTGGCACAGCGCCAGTAACGAGGTGGACCGTGAAGGAAACCGTGGACTGCCTGCCAGGGTAAGCACTCGCATTCACTACTCCTTATAACTGAAAGTTATTGATTATCTGTTGTTGAGAACTCAGGCTTTCATCCTGGCAGAGGCCACGGCAGGGCTTAAATGATTTTTCTGACAATCTAAAGGTGAAAACCGCAAAAGGAAGATAAGGCGTGGCATCTGGAATCCAGGAGAAAACCGCTACGACAAATCTTAAAAACGGCCTGGTACGCAACGGGATACATTAATCCGGATGAATGAATTCTCTGTCGCAGATGGATTTCGTACATTTGGTTACTTGAATATCGCAATATTGAAATAAATCCATGAAAGAAAAGAATGGTCTTCTCTGACTGTGGGTTATCAAAATGGACAAAGCGAAAAAGATTCGATGTTTCAACGGGGTTTTGTGATTCAGTAAGCTTGAGTTTAAGACGGGTTCCACAAAAGCATCAGATAAACAGGACCAGCATTTATAAAAATTTTAATGGAATTTCACAACTGGTTACAGGCGGCAGGGCGAAAGTGAAAAGGGTACTGATGTATTTATTAAATTATTTCTCAACAAAGTGACGAAAGTTAAGTGATTAAACTTTAGTTTTTCTTACGATGGTTTTTGCCTGTGCTGCCTCGGCACGATATTGAGGCAGGCATTTTGCGGCACCAGGCATTAAAATAACGCTGCTCAATGTAAGCGCCTGTTATTTTAAATATAACTATTCGCCCTTAGTCAGTGCCTGTCTCAGGCTGGTGGATTTTATTTTTCATTTTCTAACAGCAGAGAAATCATGTATGTCTGACATCCTGTTATCGGTCATTATTCCAACGTACAACGTTGAGAAATATATTGTTGAATGCGTTGACTCCCTGGTAAGTCAAATTCGCGCGCCGAATGAAATTATCATTGTTAACGACAGTTCGACTGACGGGACAGTGGCGTTAATTGAACAGCATTATGCGCACCTGCCCCAGGTCAAGGTGATCACGATTCCGAATGGAGGAGCAGGCAATGCGCGCGACAAAGGCGTAGAGGCCGCTAAAGGACAGTTTGTTTTTTTCTGCGATCCTGATGATGTGGTGGTGGACGGCCTTGTCAGCGAACTGGCTCAGGTCATTGAGCATTATCCGGATACGGATTTGTTTTGTTTTAATTCCAGTGCTTACCGTGAAGACAAACCGGAAATTACGTGGCCGAAAGTCAGGCACGGCCTGTTTGGCATTCAGCGCCCGCAGGATGTCCTGTTGGGATTGTTACAAAACGGTTCGTATACTTCCGCCGCCTGGAATTATGTCGTGAAAAAAAGCGTCATCCAGCAGCATCAGTTACGTTTTATCGATCGTGTTCATGAAGACCATAATTTTACGTTATCGGTGTTTATGAAATGCAATCAGGTCTGGGTAAGCCGTCAAACCTATTACAAACAGCGCATCCGTGGCGGCTCACTGACCAACAGTAGCAAAAACCCGACCTTTTTTATTCAACGCTACAATGCATTTATTACAACCTTCAACACATTGTGCCGTTCACTGCATAAAAGTGAATTGAAAAAGGATTTAGAAAAAGCCTACCTGTTTCATTCCTTCCGGTTGATGATTTATTTGTCGCTCTACAACCAGACGCCCGTTCCTGACTATGTGCTTAATGCGATTCGTTATTTCGGGCGCAGAGTTAAAGCCAGTAGTCTGAAAGAGTGGCTGCTGTTCAACAGTCCGGAAACCTTCATTTTATTGCAAAGCCATAAAGTGAAAAAAGAACTCAAACGCGTTCCGTAATTCCGAAAAATGGCAAGTGATATTGTTTGCACCTGAGCGAAATGAGAAGGTGAGGCATGCAATGTGTATAAGGTTGTTGCGACATGGCAAAAGTGCTCGATAAAAGTTTAGTAGTCAATATCTTATCTTTGCTGGCGTACCGGGGAGCTTCTTTCCTGTTTCCGCTGGCGACCTTACCCTACCTGGCGCGCGTGCTGGGTGTCGATCATATGGGGATTCTGGCGTTGGCCATCGCCTGCGTACTTTACTGCAGTACGATTTCTGACTGGGGGTTCAATGTTTTTACGACTAAAGACATTGCCCACCACCGTGATGACAAGGCGCGCGTGACGCAACTCTTCTGGTCAACATTCAATGCCAAACTGATGCTGCTGCTGCTGACCAGCGGCACATTGCTCACGGCGACCTGGTTTAATCCGTCCTGGCATGCATTGTTTTTTATTATTCTGGCTAACTGCACCACATTAGTCGGTTCACTGTTTTCCTTTGGCTGGCTGATGCAGGGTTTCGAGAAGCTGGGTAAAACGGCGATGATCGCCACCTTTGGCAACTTTTGTGCCATCCCGCTGACGTTTTTGCTGGTGAAAACACCGGATGATACCTGGCTGGCGGCGCTGATACCGGGCGCGGTATCCATTATTAACGCCATTATTACGCTGAAGTTTGTGCTGGAAATGAAGGTGATTGGCGCGTATCGCTTCGAACCGAAAGAGATCAAACAGCGCATTACCGATAGTGCAGATGTGTTTATCGCCATTGCCGGTGCTAACCTGTTTAACAGCGTAAACGTCGTGATTCTCGCCAGCTTTACCTCCCACTACATGGTGGGGATCTACAACGGTGCGGACAGGCTGCGCAAAGCCGCGAATTCTGTACCGGAACAGATTGGCAGCGCGTTTTTCCCGCGCGTCAGCCATCTGTTTGGTCGCGATAAAGCGGCTGCGGTTGCTGCCACACGTAAAAGCCTGATGCTGTCGTTTGGCCTCAGTCTGTCTATTGTGATCTTTACCTGGCTGTTTGCCGATCAGGTGGTGTCATTGCTGTTAGGCAAAGACTTTCTGCCGTCAGCCGATGTTCTCCGCGTCTTTGTGCTGTGCTTCCTGTTCGGCAATATCGCCTATCCCGCCGGACTGCAGATTCTGATTCCGCACGGGCTGGCGCGTCAGCGCATGATGGTGATGATGGTCGCGGGCGTCGTCAACGTACCTGTTTGCTGTTTGCTGGCGTGGAAATTTGGCGCGATCGGCGCAGCATGGTCAATGGTGCTGGCGGAAGTGCTGGTCTGTATCGGTATTTTTGGCATTATGGTTCGCCACAATATCTGGCGTGACTATGCGTTTCCGGACAGGATGAATTCGCGCACTGCAAACGATTCCGTTGTGTAAGATCAAATCTGCGTCAAACAGTTTCCTCGCTTAACGCCCCACGATTTACTTTTGCGCCAGAGCACCTTACCATTCTGGCGCACAATTTCCTGTGCACTGATTTCCACCGTCGCTTCCGTCTTCCAGGAGAGTGCATGTTTTACTCAATCGTCCGACCGGCGTTATTCAGGCTCGATCCTGAGCGCGCGCACCATCTCACCTTTCAGCAGTTACGCTTTATGAGCGGCACGCCGCTGGAAGCCCTTATCCGCCAGCGTTTACCCTCGCGCCCCGTGAACTGTATGGGGCTGACGTTTGATAATGCGCTGGGCCTTGCGGCCGGGCTGGATAAAAATGCCGAGTGCATCGATGCGTTTGGCGCAATGGGATTTGGTTTTGTTGAAGTGGGAACGGTCACACCACGGGCTCAGCCAGGTAACGATAAGCCGCGCATGTTTCGCTTAGTTGAAGCCGAAGGGATTATTAACCGCATGGGATTCAATAATCTCGGCGTGGATAATCTGGTGGAAAATGTCAAAAAATCCCGATTCAAGGGCGTGCTGGGCATCAATATTGGCAAAAATAAAGATACGCCAGTGGAGCAGGGCAAAGACGATTATCTGCTGTGCATGGAGAAAATTTATGCCCATGCCGGTTATATTGCCATCAATATTTCGTCACCGAATACGCCAGGTTTACGTTCTCTGCAATATGGTGAGGCGCTTGACGATCTGCTCAGTTCCATCAAAGCAAAACAAAAAGAACTGGAAAAGCGGCATCTCAAATATGTGCCTGTCGCTGTAAAGATCGCGCCGGATCTTTCTGAAGACGAGTTGATCCAGGTGGCTGACAGTTTAGTTCGCCACCAAATTGATGGCGTCATTGCTACAAATACCACGCTGGATCGTACCCTGGTGAATGGACTGAAATATAGCGAGGAAGCCGGGGGATTAAGTGGACGTCCGGTTCAGTCGCGCAGCACCGCCGTCATTCAGCGTCTGTCACAAGAGCTGCAGGGGCGTTTGCCCATCATTGGCGTGGGCGGAATTGATTCACTGACCGCGGCACGAGAAAAAATCGCTGCCGGCGCCACGCTCGTTCAAATTTATTCTGGTTTTATTTATAAAGGTCCGGGCTTAATTAAAGATATCGTGACCCACATCTAAGAGAATCGCGCTATTAATGCGCCGGGGGGTTTATTTCTCTCTCCGGCTCGTTTATATTTTGTCCTGTTGCACGATTTTTCAGCATTCATTATTCTTCGACAGATATTTTGCCTTTAGCACAGCGGTAAATACAGGGCACACGATGAAAATTAAACCCGATGACAACTGGCGTTGGTATTATGACGCCGAGCACGACCGGATGATGCTCGATCTGGCTGACGGTATGCTTTTTCGTTCCCGCTATGCACGCAAAATGCTGACACCGGATGCTTTCACGGAATCCGGATTTTGTGTTGATGACGCCGCGCTCTATTTCACCTTTGAAGAGAAGTGCCGCCAGAGCCCGTTAAGCAGTAATCAGCGCGCCGAACTGGTGTTAAATGCGCTGGTGGCCGCCCGCTTTCTAAAACCCCTGATGCCCAAAAGCTGGCATTTCTCCGCACATCGCCAGCCAATGCAACCTGCGGTCGGCGAGATGGTTGAGGTCACGCTGGCCGAGAATGGTGAACAGGCACGTTTGCTGGTGGTTGAAAATGGCGATAACGCCGCGCTCTGCCTGCTGGCGCAGCCCGCGTTAACGCTGGCGGGCAAAGGAATGGTGTTAGGGGATGCGATTAAAGTGATGAACGACCGTCTTCAACCGCATCAGCAGGAAAAAACCACACGTTATGCACGCGCGGTGTAACTTACTTCACATCAATATCGCCGGCAGGAATACAACTGCAACTCAATATTGTGCCATCCTCACGGATGGCACTCTGTTTTAAAGGCTTCACTTTTCCCGCCACCAGGGTGATTTTGCAACTGCCACACAAACCTGCCCGACACGAGTAGGGAATGCGGAACCCCTGGGCTTCGAGCTGCTCAAGCAAAATTTGCTGGTTATCGCCGCTGAATGTCTGGCCCTGATACGAAATCGTCACCGCATTGGTGGATTGCTGCTGCGGCTTGAGGGTTTCCACAACCTCTCCCGCACCATAGGCGCGTGGCGGCTGGCGTTTGACGACCTTGACGTCATCACCGACACGAATAATCCCGCTGTTTAGCGCAATAAGGTTCAGGCCAAAATCAATGTCACCACTGCCGTCCTGTGCGGTGCGAAAGCCCTGAAGTGTGGCGAGAGGTTGTCCGTCAGGATGTTTCTGGCCATTTTCAACGCTAACCGTAGTAAACACGCAACGACTGCAGGGCTTAGGGACGGCAAAATGTACCTGACCTACCGTAATCTCCGCCCAGTTGTCTTCATCCCAGGCAGGCGCACCGCTGACCACCAGGTTAGGACGAAATTGCTCAACGCGCACGCTGGCCGGACAATGCTGCTGCAGATCCCGCAGAGAGGCATTATTCACTAACAGATAAGGATAGCCATCGGCAAACCCCAGCGGCACCTCAGTGAAGCGCTTCACGCGGCGTGACGGCTGTGGTCCAGTCCAGCGCAGTTGGACCGGTCTTGGGAAAAAGGCACTCAGCCACTGGTTGATCGGCTCCGGCGCGATACGGGCGGTAAAGGTGTTTCCCCATACCTCTGTTGGCGCTTCCGTTTGCGTAAAATCGGCGAAGCGAATCAGCGACTGACTGCCGTCGGGCGCCTGTAAAAATAATCCCTCAGGGGTAACGGCGGGCGTAAACTGCACCATTTCCGGGAACTGGCGCGCAGTAATAAATGTGCCATCGGGTTCGGTCACCATAAAAATGCGATCGAAGGTCAACCCGCTGTTGGCAGCCCAGGCATGGGAAACCTGCAACCCCCGCATTGATTTAACAGGATGAATAAACAAGCGGGAAAGCGTAATCATGACAGTCTCCTGAAGCAGGCGCGCAAGACAAAAGAAGCTAACTTTATGACATAGGTCTGCGATTCGCTATAATGCGCAACAATTTTCTCAAGAGTAAAAAGTGACGATATGAATTCTCTGTTTGCCAGCACGGCGCGTGGGCTCGAAGAGCTGTTAAAAAATGAGCTGGACGCGCTGGGCGCGCAGGACCTGCAAGTGGTACAGGGAGGCGTTCACTTCAAAGCTGACGATCGCGTCATGTATCAAAGCCTGATGTGGAGCCGTCTGGCGTCGCGCATTCTGCTTCCGCTGACGGAGGTGGGCGTGTACAGCGATCTCGATCTTTATCTTGGTGTGCAGGGCATTGACTGGCCTGCTACCTTTGGCAGTGATAAAACCTTTGTGGTGCATTTTAACGGGACTAACGAGGCGATCCGTAACAGCCAGTTTGGCGCGTTGCGTGTCAAAGACGCGATTGTTGACAGCTTTACCCGCCGCAATCTGCCACGACCGGATGTGGATCGTGAACAGGCGGATATCCGCATTAACGTCTGGCTCGACGACGATCGCGCCAGCATTGCACTGGACCTCAGCGGCAGCGCATTACATCAGCGTGGTTATCGCCAGCAAACCGGTCAGGCGCCGTTGAAAGAGAACCTGGCCGCAGCCATTGTGATGCGTTCAGGCTGGCAAACGACTACGCCGCTCATCGACCCGATGTGTGGTTCCGGTACGCTGCTAATTGAAGCGGCACTGATGGCCTGCGATCGTGCGCCAGGTTTACTCCGGAGCCAGTGGGGCTTTACGGCCTGGGCCGGCTTTAACGAAAGCCTGTGGCTGGACGTTAAACGCGATGCGCAGGCGCGGGCCCGTGCGGGCACGGCGGCCTGTCAGGCACGTTTTTATGGTTTCGATAATAATGGCCGGGTGCTGGAATGGGCGAAAGCCAACGCCCGCCGCGCAGGCGTTTTCGAGCTGTTCACCTTTGGGCAACAGGACCTGCTGAAGCTGAACAACCCGCTTGAGAACGGCGTAACGGGCACGGTACTGAGTAACCCACCGTACGGTGAGCGTCTGGAAAGCGAGCCTGCGCTTATTGCCCTGCACAGTCAGTTGGGGCGGCTGATGAAGCAGCATTTTGCGGGCTGGAACTTATCGCTGTTCAGCGCCTCACCCGAGCTGCTCAGTTGCCTGCAACTGCGCGCCGATCGACAGTTCAAGGCGAAAAACGGACCACTGGACTGCGTACAGAAGAATTATCAGTTATCTGCCGCCAGTGGTGAGCGCGCCAACCAGATTGCCGAAGATTACGCTAACCGCTTGCGTAAGAACCTGAAGAAGCTCGATAAATGGGCGCGCCAGGAAGGGATTGAGTGCTATCGCATTTATGATGCCGATCTGCCTGACTACAACGTGGCGGTGGATCGCTATGCGGACTGGGTAGTGGTACAGGAATATGCGCCACCGAAAACCATCGACGCGAATAAAGCCCGTCAGCGCCTGTTCGATGTTATCAGCGCGACGCTCAGCGTGCTGGAGCTGCCGTCCAGCCGCCTCATCCTGAAAACCCGCGAACGCCAAAAGGGCAAAGCGCAGTATCAGAAACTGAGCGAGAAGGGCGATTATTTCGAGGTGCAGGAATTCAATGCCCGCTTCCTGGTGAATCTGACCGATTACCTGGACACCGGGTTGTTTCTCGATCACCGTATCGCGCGCAAAATGCTGGGCCAGATGAGCCAGGGCAAAGATTTCCTTAATCTGTTTGCCTACACCGGCACCGCCAGCGTCCATGCGGGGCTGGGCGGCGCGCGTTCTACGACCACAGTGGATATGTCGCGCACCTATCTGGAATGGGCGGAACGGAACCTGCGGCTGAATGGCCTGACAGGCCGTCAGCATCGCTTATTGCATGCGGACTGCCTGAGCTGGCTGAATGAAACTGATGAAAATTTCGATCTGATCTTTATCGATCCGCCTACGTTCTCAAACTCTAAACGTATGGAAGAGAGTTTCGATGTGCAGCGCGACCATATGATGCTGATGCGCAATCTGAAGCGTCTGCTGCGCAAAGGCGGCACCATCATGTTCTCGAATAACAAACGTGGTTTCAAAATGGATCTGGACGGCCTTAAGGCATTAGGCCTTCAGGCGCAGGACATCACACAGAAAACCCTGTCACAGGATTTTGCGCGTAATCGCCAAATTCACAACTGCTGGCTGATTACACATGCCGGTAAGGAATAAGTTACATGTCATTAATTAGTATCCACGGCGCTTATCTCTCCTTCAGCGATGCGCCGCTGTTAGATAATACCGAGCTGCACATCGAAGAGAATGAGCGCGTGTGTCTGGTTGGTCGTAACGGTGCGGGTAAATCCACATTGATGAAAATCATCAACGGCGAGCAACCGCTGGATGATGGTCGCATCATTTATGAGACCGATCTGGTCGTCGCACGTCTGCAACAGGATCCGCCGCGAAATATTACCGGCTCGGTTTACGACTTTGTGGCAGAAGGCGTGCAGGAACAGGCGGAGCATCTGAAAGCCTACCACGCGATTTCCCATCAGGTCATGGAGGATCCGAGCGACAGGAACCTCAATGAGATGGCACGCCTGCAGGGCATTCTGGATCACCACAATCTGTGGCAACTGGAAAGTCGCATCAATGATGTGTTGCAGCAGATTGGCCTGTCGCCGGATACGGAGCTGTCGTCGTTATCGGGCGGCTGGTTACGTAAAGCCGCGCTCGGACGCGCGCTGGTCAGTAATCCACGCGTACTGATGCTGGATGAGCCAACGAACCACCTGGATATTGAAACGATTGACTGGCTGGAAACCTTCCTGAAAAGTTTCAGCGGCAGCATCGTGTTTATCTCTCATGACCGTTCGTTTATTCGCAATATGGCCACCCGTATCGTGGATCTGGATCGTGGCAAACTGGTTTCGTGGCCGGGTAACTACGACGCCTATCTGGAAGGCAAAGAAGAAGCCTTGCGCGTTGAAGAAATGCAAAACGCCGAGTTTGATCGCAAGCTGGCACAGGAAGAAGTGTGGATCCGTCAGGGGATTAAGGCGCGCCGTACCCGTAATGAAGGCCGCGTCCGCGCGTTAAAAGCCCTGCGTCGTGAGCGCTCAGAGCGCCGTGAGGTGATGGGTAAAGCCAATATGCAGGTCGGCGAAGCGTCCCGTTCCGGCAAAATTGTCTTTGAGCTGGAGAATGTCGATTACGCGGTAGACGGCAAGCAACTGGTCAACGATTTCTCGGCGCAGGTTCAGCGCGGCGACAAGATTGCCCTGATTGGCCCAAATGGCTGTGGCAAAACCACCTTACTGCGCCTGATGCTGCAACAGCTTAAGGCCGACCATGGCCGCGTGCATTCAGGCACCAAGCTTGAAGTGGCCTATTTCGATCAGCATCGTGCAGAACTCGATCCCGACAAAACGGTGATGGATAACCTCGCCGAAGGGAAGCAGGAAGTGCTGGTGAACGGTAAGCCCCGCCATGTGCTGGGTTATCTGCAGGACTTCCTGTTCCATCCCAAGCGGGCGATGACACCTGTCAGAGCGCTGTCCGGTGGAGAACGTAACCGCCTGCTGCTGGCGCGTTTGTTTCTGCGCCCAAGTAACCTGATGATTCTCGATGAACCGACAAACGACCTTGATGTGGAAACACTGGAACTGTTGGAAGAGCTTATCGACGGCTATCAGGGCACCGTGCTGCTGGTCAGCCACGATCGTCAGTTTGTGGATAACACCGTGACGGAGTGCTGGATCTTTGAAGGCAATGGTGAGATTGGCACCTTCGTCGGGGGTTATCACGATGCCCAACAGCAGCGTGCGGCCTATAAGCAGCAAAAAACGCAGGTGACCGCGAAAGCGAAAGAGGCAAATCGTGCCGCTCAGTCTGCTGAACCGAAAAATGAATCTGCCAAACGCAGCGCGAACAAACTAAGCTATAACCTGACGCGTGAGCTGGAGCAGTTACCGCAAAAACTGGAACAGTTAGAGGCGCGTATCGGCGAACTGCAGGCAAGCATGAGCCACCCGGATTTCTTCAGCCAGCCGCACGATAAAACGCAGCCGGTGCTGGATGAACTGGCTCAGGTGGAAGCGCAGCTGGAAACCGCGTTTGCGCGTTGGGAAGAACTGGAATCAATGAAAAACGGCGGCTAGCGATAAGGGTCAGGGAATGTGTTCTGCAGACAAAACCAGTGCGTGGATGCTTTGTCCACAATGCGACCTGATGGTCAAACTGCCGGATATCCCTGTTGGCAGCCGCGCGTCATGCCCGCGCTGCCACACGTCCCTGACAGTCAACTGGTCAGAGCCACGCAAACGTCCCACCGGCTATGCGCTGGCGGCACTGTTTATGTTAGTCCTGGCCAATCTGTTCCCGTTTATCACCATGAAAGTGGCTGGGCTCTCCAGCCAGATTAGCCTGATGCAAATTCCTGGTGTCATGGTGGCCGATGACTATGCCAGCATGGCCACCCTGTTTCTGCTGTTTGTTCAGGCGATTCCGGCGTTTTGCATGGTCACGCTGGTCCTGCTGGTCAACCAGGTCAAGATGCCCCTTAGCCTGAAACTGGGGCTGGCGCGTATTCTGTTTCATATGCGGAGCTGGGGCATGGCCGAAATTTTTATGGCCGGTGTGCTGGTAAGTTTTGTGAAGCTCATGGCCTATGGCGAAATCAGCCTTGAAACCAGTTTCTGGCCCTGGTGTCTGTTTTGTCTTTTACAACTGCGGGCGTTTCAGTGCCTGGACCGTCGCTGGCTCTGGCTGCAAATTGAGGCACCGCCGCCTTTGCCGCATGCACCACAGCCCGGCATTAGCGGACTCAGGCAGGGGCTGCGCTCCTGTCCTTGCTGTACGGCGATCTTGCCCGTGGCGCAGCAGGAATGCCCCCGTTGTGGCGTAGTTGCCCATGCCCGACGTAAGCACAGCCTGCAGTGGACCATGGCACTGCTGATCACCTCCGTTATGCTCTACGTGCCGGCCAATCTGCTGCCCATCATGATTACGGAAACCCTGGGCTCCGCGATGCCGTCCAACATCATGGCTGGCGTCATTTTGCTGTGGGGCGATGGCTCTTATCCGGTCGCGCTGGTGATTTTCATCGCCAGTGTTATGGTGCCGTCTCTGAAAATGCTGGCGATTGGCTGGCTGTGCTGGGATGCCAGTGGGCGAGGGCAGCGCGACAGTCACAAAATGCACCGGATTTATGAAGTCGTTGAGTTTGTGGGGCGCTGGTCAATGATTGACGTCTTTGTGATTGCCGTGCTCTCTGCGCTGGTGCGCATGGGGCAATTAATGAAAATTTATCCGGCATGGGGAGCGGTGTTGTTTGCGTTGGTGGTGATTCTGACCATGATTGCGGCAATGACGTTTGACCCGCGCTTAACCTGGGATCGTGCTGGTGAGAAAAACATGAAGGAGCCGCATCTTGACGGAAAATAATCACGGTTATGCCAAAGTGGACCAGATCAAGCGCTGGTCACCGGTATGGATCGTCCCTATTGTCACGTTATTAATAGGCGGCTGGATTCTGTTTTATCACTTCAGCCATCAGGGGCCCGAAGTGACCCTGATCACCGAGAGTGCAGAAGGGATCGAAGCGGGCAAAACCACGATTAAAAGTCGCAGCGTGAACGTTGGCGTGGTGGAAAGTGCGGTGCTGACAGACGATCTTCATCATGTGGAAATTAAAGCCCGACTGAATGCCGGTATGGAAAAACTGTTGCACAGCGACAGCGTCTTCTGGGTAGTTAAACCGCAGGTGGGCCGTGAAGGGATCACCGGTCTGGGCACGTTACTTTCCGGGGCCTATATTGAGCTGCAGCCCGGCACCAAAAAAGCGCCTCTGGAGCAGTACACCCTGATGGATTCACCGCCGCTTGCCCCGCCGGATGCCAAAGGTATCCGGATTACGCTCGACAGTAATAAAGCAGGCCAACTGAATCCGGGCGATCCGGTTCTGTTCCGCGGTTTCCGTGTCGGCACCGTTGAAACCAGCACGTTCGACACGGATAAACGCCTGATGACCTATCAGCTGTTTATCGCCGCGCCTTATGATCGCCTGGTGACGACCAATGTGCGCTTCTGGAAAGACAGCGGCATCGCGGTCGATATGTCGGCCTCAGGGATGCGCGTCGAAATGGGATCCCTGACCACGCTGTTTAGCGGCGGAGTGAGTTTTGACGTCCCGGACGGGTGGGATTTAGGCAAAGCGGCGCAGAATCAGGCTGAATATCATTTGTTCGACGATCAACGTAGTATTCAGGATTCGCTGTACACCAATCATATCGACTATCTGATGTTCTTCTCGGATTCGATTCGGGGCTTGCAGGTGGGTGCGCCGGTTGAATTCCGCGGCATTCGTCTGGGTACCGTTGCGGAAGTGCCGTTCATGAATGCGGGCACCGCTCAGGCGTTAAATAATGATTATCGCGTGCCGGTGTTGATTCGTATTGAACCCGATCGCTTTATTAACCGTTTAGGGCAAAACTTCGATCTTGAGCAGCATTTGCAGGATGGTAAGAAACGTGGCCTGCGCGCAACGTTGAAAACGGGCAATTTGCTGTCCGGTGCGCTGTATGTGGATATCGACTTCTATAATAACGCACCGCCGTATACCGGTCCGGATAAAGTCGCGGGATACGAAGTGATTCCAACAGTAAGCGGCGGCCTCAGTCAGATCCAGCAAAAACTGATGGCGGCGCTGGATAAGATTAACAGTTTACCGCTGAACAACATGGTGACGGAAGCCACGGGCACACTGAAAGAGAGTCAGAAGACGCTCAGGGATCTGCAGCGTACTATTGATAACATCAATGTGGTGACCAGCAGTCCGGCGATGAAGACCTTGCCAGAAGAAACGCAGCAGACGCTTCGTGAGCTGAACCGTAGCATGAAAGGGTTACAGCCAGGCTCCCCGGCTTACAGCAAGCTGGTGGGCGATATGCAACGGCTTGATCAGGTGCTGCGTGAACTTCAGCCCGTGTTAAAAACGTTAAATGCGAAAAGTAATGCGTTAGTGTTTGAGGCCAAACCGGGACAGGATCCCCAGCCAAAGAGGGCGAAACAATGAAAAAAGGATTAATGCTTTTTGCCGCTCTCGCACTGAGTGCCTGTAGCAGTACGGTCAATACCACCTATTATCAGCTGCCCTCGGGGGCAGCCTCAATGCAGGTGATAAGCAGCGAGGCGAATGCGCAGCCGACATTATGGGTGCAGCAAATTACGGTCCCCGACTATCTGGCGGGCAATGGGCTGGTCTATCAGACCAGCGACGTAAAATATGTCATTGCCGCTAATAATCTGTGGGCCAGCCCGCTCGATCAGCAATTGCAACAAACGTTGATCACTAATCTGACGAAAGCGTTACCCGGCCGTCTGGTTACCCAGACGCTTATCGGTCAGGAGCACGATACGCTGAGCGTAACGGTGAATGATTTCCAGGGCCGTTATGATGGCAAGGCGGTAATCAGCGGTCAGTGGACACTGGAACATCAGGGGCGCTTCACAAAGCAGGCTTTTAATCTGGTGCTACCGCAGCGTGAAGATGGCTATGATTCGCTGGTTAAAACGCTGGCACAGGGCTGGCAGCAAATCGCACAGCAGATTGCACGCGGTGCAACCACGGCAGAGTCAACCGCAACAGGGCTTTAGTTAACGTGTTGTTTCAGCACATATAATTTTTCTGACGTTTTCCAGGCTTTCTTTATAAATCATACGGATATCGTCACAGTTTCATAAGGTGAAGCAGAAAATATATGTCTGGAGCAGGTCATATTTGTGACACTGGCGTGAATATTGCGCATTGATCTTTTCATACAGAGCGAGTAAAACAAAAGGGTGGCTGAACATTAATTCACCACCTTTTTCTTTCCACCAGATTCCACAGACCTTACATGAGGGACACGGAGTATGAAGAGACAGAAACGAGACCGCCTTGAGCGCGCCCATTCACGTGGTTATCAAGCTGGCATTACAGGACGCTCTAAAGAGATGTGTCCGTATCAAATGATAGACGCTAAGTCTCACTGGTTGGGAGGTTGGCGACAAGCCATGGAGGACAGGTCGGCTGCGGCTTAGCCGGATGTCACTGAAAAGGGATATAACCTCCGCGCTGTGCGGAGGTTTTTGTTTCTGTGGAATGAAACGTCAGAATGCAGCAGTATTTTTGAACAGGCCAACTTTCAGATCGCTGGCTGTATAGATCAAATTCCCGTCAACAAACACTTCACCATCTGCCACGCCCATAACCAGTTTACGGTTAATCACGCGTTTAAAGTGAATGCGGTAGGTGACTTTTTTCGCGTCTGGCAGAACCTGACCGGTGAATTTAACCTCACCCACGCCCAGCGCGCGGCCTTTTCCTTCGCCACCCAGCCAGCCGAGATAGAAGCCAACCAGCTGCCACATCGCATCCAGGCCCAGACAGCCAGGCATCACCGGATCACCAATGAAATGGCAGCCAAAGAACCACAGATCTGGATTGATATCCAGTTCAGCTTCCACGAAGCCTTTATCATATTTCCCGCCGTCCTCGGTCATTTTGACCACGCGGTCCATCATCAGCATATTGCCGGAAGGGAGTGGCGGACCATTTTCGCCGAACAGTTCACCGCGACCAGACAGGATCAGGTCTTCTTTGGTATAGGATTCGCGTTTATCTACCATGTTCTTATTAAGCCTTCTTTTAGTGAATCACGAATATTAGCGAACAGTTGTACACTGAGCAAATGAGATTAACGGTGGTTGAACCAGTTAAGCCATCTCAACGGCCATGCCCGAGGGGTGGGCTCAGGCTGATTCATCTGACTGATGCGCTCCTGAATCGTACGCAGCAGGCATTCGCCTTCGCCGTCTTCCGTGTTCCAGACTTTTCCGGTCAGTAAGGGCAACGCTTCATCAGCCGTATCGATTGCCCAGATATGGAAACGACCGGCTTCGACCGCACTCACAACCTGCTGATTCAGACTCAGGTGGCGCACATTGCAGGCAGGAATAATCACACCTTGCTGACCCGTGAGCTCACGCTGATGGCAGATGTCGAAGAAGCCTTCAATTTTCTCATTCAGGCCACCGACCGGCTGGACGTTACCAAACTGATCGACCGAGCCCGTGACCGCAATTTGCTGATTTAGCGGCGTATCGGCAAGGGCACTGATCAGAGCACACAGTTCTGCCAGCGACGCGCTGTCGCCGTCAACTTCCGAATAGGATTGTTCAAACACCAGCGAAGCAGAAAAAGGCAGTTGCTGATCTAACTCCAGCTCCGCAATAAGATAGGCCTGCATAATCATCATGCCCTTAGCATGAATATTGCCGCCCAGCTCCGCTTTGCGTTCGACGTCGGTAAATTCACCGTCGCCAGGATGAACCACGCAGGTGATACGGCAGGGATCGCCCCAGGCCCGCGGGTGACCGGGATATTCCACGACGGAAAGACCGTTGATCTGGCCCACCACTTCGCCTTCCGTTTCGACCAAAATCTGGCGCAGCAAAATCTCATCACGCATGCGTTCATTCAGATAATTTTCGCGCCACAGACGTGCTTCCAGCGCGTCACGCAAGGCTTCAGCGTTTAGTGTTTCACCCATCAACGCGGTCTCACGCAGTTGACGCAGCAGCCAACGTGGACAAAGGGGATAGGTTTCCTGATCGCCACTATAGCGAACGCCTTCTTTGATGAGCTCAGGCCAAAAGTCCTCATCTGGCGCAGCGATATCAGCCTGTGCGGCCAAATCTACTGTCCAGCGGCACCATGCCAGCACATCATCTTCATCCACAATTTGAAGGTTTTCTTCAAATTCAGTGTAAATTGCCATCTCATGCGCTTCGGCATCCAGCTCCTGAAAATCAGCGAGCGTATCGCGTTCGCCACAGAGCACCAGATTTAACTTCAGCGGAAGCGGCGGGACAGAGACAGGCAAAGGGCGGCGCTCATCCTGCGACAGCCATTCGAGGTAGCCTTGCTCAATGCTCCTTTTCAGCCGCAGCCAGAGCAGAGGCTGAGCGAGGAGCGCACGGAGTGAAAGCACCAGCGTTCCGCCATTGGCACGATGGATCAGACCGGGTTCCAGCTGAATACGATCTTTATGTACCCGGACACAGCCAAACAGCTGCTCCTGCTCAATCCAGTCGGCAAAATGCACACCACCCTGGCTGGTAAAAGGACGCTGACTGTCAGTGGGCGGCTGCAACGTGACGTTGTCGGCCAGGATATGATAATCCCCGCCCGCCAGGGACGAAGCGGTGCCCATTACGCGCTGTGCCGCACTGGCGATCAGCGAGAGATAATCGCGGTTTTCCTGGCTGCGAACCAGCAGCAAAGGAAAACCCTGACTCTGATGGTGCAAGTGGGCCAGCGCATTCAGCAATCGGGGCTGCACCGTTGCTAAAGCATCGGTTTCTTCATCAGCAATTCGGGAGAAAACGGATTGATATTGCGCGCTATCCGGCTGTAAGGCTTGCCACGTGAGTTGAGTGCTGGTCAAAATAATCGCATTTGTCTGTTTTGAGAAAAGCGAGATTATACAGGATTCACTGTGCTTAAGCACTGCGGAGTTCAATCAGAAGTTGTGACACTGACAGCATGTTTTTCGTTGCTGCATCCAGTAAAAAAGCTGTTATTCTTAGTTCGTTACGTGATCACGATGAGATTCCGATGAAATACCAGCAGCTCGAAAATCTTGAATGTGGATGGAAGTGGAAATACCTGGTGAAAAAACATCGGGAAGGTGAACTGATCACGCGTCACCTTGAACTCAGCGCGGCACAGGCGGCAGTCGATAAGCTGTTAATGATGGAGAATCATCCCGTCGACGTTAACGACTGGATTAGCCAACACATTCATCCCGAACTGGACAACCGGCTTAAACAAACGATCCGTGCGCGGCGAAAACGGCATTTCAATGCCGAGCATCAGCACACACGAAAAAAATCCATCGATCTGGAATATCTGGTCTGGCAGCGGCTGGCCGGCCTGGCGCAACGGCGCAACTGCACCCTGTCTGAAACGATTGTGCAGTTGATTGAAGATGCCGAACGCAAAGAAAAGTACGCCAGCCAGATGTCGACGCTGAAGCAGGATTTGCAGGCTATACTGGGCAAGTCGGATACTGACAACGGGTAGTCTACGGAGCAATATTCAGGCCTGCTCCGGATTAAAGGACAAAAAAAACCCCGCATGCGCGGGGTTTTTTATCACGTATAACTTAAGCCTGAGGCTGAGTTACCACGTCTTTGATACCTTTAACGTCGATTTCTACACGACGATCTGGCGCCAGGCAGTCGATCAGGGCTTTACGGCCTTTCACGCTGTCACAGGTGTTGCCAGTCACTGGGTTAGATTCACCCATGCCGCGAGCAGAGATCTTGTTAGCAGGGATACCTTTAGATACCAGGTAATCTACTACAGACTGAGCACGTTTCTCAGACAGTTTCTGGTTGTACTGCTCTGAACCGATGCGATCGGTGAAGCCCAGAACAACGACTGAACCGTCTTTAGGATCCATAGAGCTCAGCTGGCTGTACAGCTGATCCAGAGCCTGCTGACCTTCTGGCTTCAGCGTTGACTTGTTGAAGGTGAACAGAACGTCTGATTTCAGAGTAAAGCGCTTAGTCTGAACAACTGGCGCTGGTGCTGGTGCTGGAGCCGGAGCTGGTGCAGCAACATCATCCTGACCGAAACGGTAAGAAACACCCAGGCTCAGCATGCCGTTGTCTGGACGAGCACCAACGGTCTGTGCGTCACCGATGTTGTTCACCCACTGGTAATCCAGACGGGTTGCCCAGTTTTTGGTCAGAGCATACTCAACACCAACCGCTGCCAGTGGAGAAACACCGGTGTCGTGGTCGCTGATGCGGTTGCCGCCAACTACTTGCTGGGTAGAATCTGCACGCCATACCATACCACCCAGGCGGGTATAAACGTCGAGATCATCAGCGATTGGGTAGCTCAGTTTAGCAGCCAGTTGGATGCCCTGTGCTTTGAAAGCGCCGTTAACCTGGTTGCCTTTGTTAGGCATACGGCCTAACCAGTCATAACCCAGCTCGAAACCCAGGTATGGGTTAGCCTGGTAACCGGCGAATGCGCCAGCACCCAGTTGGCTTTCGTGAGTTGGGCCGTCGTTATTTTGGTAACCGTGACCGTAGTAGCCAGTGTCGTGATACTGAGACCAGCCCAGTTTAGCACCGGTGTACCAGGTGTTATCTTTAGGGGCGGCCTGCGCTACGGTAGCGAAGCCAGCCAGTGCCACTGCAATTGCGATAGCTGTCTTTTTCATTTTGCGCCTCGTTATCATCCAAATAGGCAATGAGCATAAAGGTTGCTCTTGGTTTAATCCTTCGCCGGGTCAAAACGCTCGCTTATGACTCTACCGCAAAAAACGGAGGTTATTGAGCACCCTGGCGAGATAAAGTCTACAACGAGATTGGAAACTTACAAGTGTGATGTGAGGCACTTATGTAAAAAAACAGTGTTTTATACATAAATTCTAACAATTTAGGGTGAACTTCTGTGATGGGGGTAACCCGCAAAATGAGGGCTAAGCCATTGTCATTACTGGCAGGAGCAGAATCAGTGTCTTAGCCCAACGCGAGAGAAAAAATTTCTTGAGATAAATCTCATTTTTTACTTAATGAAACAAATCAGACTGAATTTTTAGCCGACTTTCTGGTCTGACTGGCGTTTTGGAGGACTCACCCGAGCGCAGGATGAGTCCTAACGCTTCACCTTCAGCCGCAGCGAGCTCCAGTTCCCGACGCTCATCTTCATCCAGATCGTAGGGAATCCAGG
The DNA here is from genome assembly GCF_041954745.1 of Pantoea sp. CS_6. Classification (NCBI taxonomy): domain Bacteria; kingdom Pseudomonadati; phylum Pseudomonadota; class Gammaproteobacteria; order Enterobacterales; family Erwiniaceae; genus Pantoea; species Pantoea sp. CS_6. Next base: position 46,358 of record NZ_JAVAYG010000003.1, on the reverse strand, counting down.
CTAAAACGACACTGTAATTTCCCGTACGCAGGGCCTTAATCATGGCCTCGACGGCGTTGTAACGTTCAGCGTCGGCGATATGCATACTTTTCTCCAGGGGCAAGCCTGCTTCCTGCATCCAGACCCGACTCAACTTATGCGCCGGTGTTAACCAAAGCTGCCAGCGGGATTGCTGGCTCAGTTGCTGAAGCAACGGTAACAGCAGCATCTGCATCATTCCCGGTTTTTCGCTATAGCGCAATTCAGTAATCCAGCCGCTCTGAGAAGCGGGGTCAGAAGGCGAAGCGTAACGGTGAGTCGGGCATACATTACGGGGATGTTGGGTGCGCATAAATTAATCACTCAGCAGTTGACTGTATGGATATACAGTAATGACATCCTGGATAAAGATCAACCTGAATTTCTGAAAATGCCTCGCAAAATTCGCATAATGTTGACGCCAAAGTGATTTATTCATTGAACCTGCAACTGAATTTTCTTATCTTCTAACCGACTGAATAGTAACGTTTTTAACAGGTTTTTGTTACAAGGAGGTGATGATATGAAGAAAGAACAGCGGGTCGTTTTGCGATCAAAACAACAACTGGCGCCTTTAGGTAATGTCGAATCCCGTACTCAGTTTGGCGGTTACGCCTTAGCTGTTGAGCGCGTCGTGTTTGCCTTGATAAAAGACGATCAGCTTTATCTGCGCGCCAGCGAAGCCCTGCGGGAATATGTGGCTAAACGCCCCTTGGAGCCGCTTATTTTTCGCAAACGCGGTATGCCGGTCAGCCTGAATTATTTCAGGGTTGATGAAAATTTATGGTGTGACCCGGAGCATCTGGTTGCGCTCTCAGCGGCTTCACTACAGACCGCCCGTCGGGAACAGGATGACCGACAAGGCCGGGTGCGTTTAAAAGATTTGCCTAATGTCAGCTTACGGCTGGAAATGATGTTGCATGAGATAGGCATTTGCAGCGTTAAACACCTGCACGAGGTCGGAGCCAGGGCGTGCTGGTTAAAACTAAAACGTTATAACCAGCACCTCGGTTTCAAAACCTTGCTGGCGCTTCAGGGTGCTATTTCGGGCCATCATGAAGCCGCTCTCCCGCCAACGGTTAAAGCGGAGCTGGGTGAATGGTACCAGGCTGCGCTCAAAACAGTGGAAGAGGCGAAGAAAGGGCCTTAGTGAGAACCTAAAGCACGCCGCAGGCGAGCGATTTCCGGCAGCAAGGCAACCAGTAACCCAAGTTGCTGCAGTACCAGCGGCGTAGGCGAATCAGACCCGGCGGTAAACCGGGTAAGGCGTTGTTCCAGTTCCCGACGCATTTCCTCAGCCCGGCTGTCACTGACGATGTCGGTTTGCAGCACATCTTCGACATAGCACACCGTGTCGTCGAGAAGTGCCAGCAGCGCTGGATCAGTGACTTTATCGCGGTGCGCCCCCAGCGCGGAGATATAGCTGAGCAACGAGTGGTTCAGGCAAAGTAGCTGAAAGGCCGATTCCCGCAGCTTAGGGTTGGTACGGGTTTCACTGCTCATATTCGACACGACGGAGGCCAGTTCCGCGTCAGCATTGTGTGCATCGCGGCGGGCAATACGGTAAGCGAGGCGATTATCTTTACCCTGATGGTATTGTTCCATAACGGCATCCAGATAACGGCAATTGGCATTGAGTGTGCGCGTCGCCACCGCCGGAAGCTGGCGAAAACGCCAGTCTGGCCAGATAAAGGTGACGGCCAGCCAGGCCAGCGCACAACCCAGTAACGTGTCCACTACCCGGGGCAGAGCCACCTCAAAGCCTTCGCCTAACAAATTAAAACAGAACAACACCAGCAGAGTAATGAACAAGGTTGCATGAGCATACTGCACCTGACGAAACGCAAAGAACATGACGCCCGTGACCACAATCAAGACCAGTTGGCCTTCAATGGAGGGGACCAGCCAGAGCAGGGGCAGTCCAAGCGCAATGCCCGCGAGCGTGCCGCCAATGCGTAGCGCCAGTCGGCGTTGGGTTGCGCTATAGTTAGGCTGGCAAACAAACAGACTGGTCAGCAGGATCCAGTAGCCGCGCTCCAGCCCGGTAATCTGAATAAATCCGTATCCCACACACATCACAACCGACATGCGTACGGCGTGGCGAAACAGGGCAGAGGCCGGACTCAGGTGAAGGCTGAGGCGCAGTTTAATATCACTCCAGCCACTCAGTTCTTCGCGTGACAGCAGGTTGTCGCTGTGCTGCGGATCAACTGCCTGCGCCTGCTCGGTTTCGATTGAGGCCAGTTGTGCATCGATGGCCTGCAGGTTGCGAAGCAGCCAAAGCAGTGCACCGGTATGGGCGGCATCTGGCTCGCTCTGCGCCAGCCGGTGAATTGCATTTTCCAGACGTTCAAAAACACGCTCAAAGCGGCCATCATGTTCCCAGCGTTCGCGCAGCAGAATCGCCCGGGCAAGCTGGCGACAGGCCTGTGCCTGCATATTCAGTAAACGCTGAAAGCGAAACAGGATCTCGTTGTAACGCCAGTCGCCACGCAGAAGATGGTACTGCAGATGCGAAGAGCTGGCGCGCTCATGGATGTCCTGAGCCACGAAGTAATAGTGCAGGCTGCGTCGGGTACCGCGTGAGCCTCTGTCACCTCGTAAACGGCTTTGCAAGGTGGTCTTGGTCAGATTGAGCTGTGCAACAAGCTGGCTGTTTACCATCGCGGCTTTAACAAATGCGGCATCATCCTGTTCACCCGCGTCAGGATCAAACAGATTGGCTTTGGCATCCAGATAGTGGGCCAGCTGTGAAAAACTGGCTGCCAGTTGTTCCTGCACCGGACGAACCGGAAACATTAAATGGCCCAGCAGCGTCAGCAGGTTATACCACAGTGCCCCAACCAACAGCAGCATGGGCTGCATATACCATTGTGAGAACAACCCAATGCCCAGCATGGTGTAAACGGCAATCAGTAAGGCGCCAAATGCAATGGTGGCATAGCGCTGTCCCAGCGCGCCTAACAGAATGAATCCCCATGTTGAACCTGCCAGGCCGATAATAAATACCAACGGATGCGGGAACAGCAGCTCTACTGAAACCGAAGCGATGCAAAAACAAAGTAAGGTAATCAGCAGGTTTTTAAGCCGCCCGGCCAGCCTGTCATCCAGATCGGCCAGCGCGGCGGCAACCACGCCGAGGGTTAACGGAATCGTCCACTCAATTTGCTGCAGTATCCAGGGCACAGCCGCACATCCTGATAAGGCAAACAGAATGCGCAGCAGATAACGCCAGGTGCTGTTAAAAAGATACTTTCGCCACCCGGACAGCATACTAATAGCGGCGGCGGGCATTGGCATCACGCGCGGCACGCGCCTCTTCCACAGAGACGACCCGACGTCCTACCGGCCAGAGTGCAATGGCGGCAATCTTGAAATTGGCGAGGCCCACCGGAATACCAATAATGCTGATGCACTGCACGATGCCGACAGAAATGTGCGACAGGCATAACCACCAACCGAAAAAGATAAACCAGAAAATGTTCAGAAAGGTGCCGCCGGTGTTCATGATAGAGCTTTTATTCTCCGGGCGCAGAACGTCAACATGGACCGCTTCATTGCCAAACGGCAGAAATGACAGCTTAGTGATCTCCCAGCAGGAGCGCGTTAAGGGCAGGGTAAAGATCAGGACGATACTGATGAGCGTGGCGAATAACCAACTCAGCGTGGTGAAAAATCCACCCAGGATAAAATTAAGAATATTTAAAACAGTACGCATAACAGGCTTTTCCTTTTGCACTCCGCAATCTGTGCCGCCAAGTTTAGCGTGTTTTAAGGCTGGAGCGTCAAGAGTCTGACAGGTAAACTCCGATTACTCTCTATCTTGGTCGTTGGTGTCGGCGTGGAACTTAAAGCAACATCCATGGGCAAACGGCTTGCCCAGCATCCTTATCATCGTGTTCGCCTGTTATCCGCGGGCGTTGAGGTCAGCGGCGACAAACACGAATATTTGATCCCCTTCAATCAGTTGTCCGACATCACCTGTAAACGGGGAATGGTGTGGGGTGAACTGGAATTCTTACTGGCGGACAACAAGGTTGTGCGTTTGCACGGTACTGAATGGCAGGAGACGCAGCGTTTTTTCCACTACCTCATGCAGTCGTGGCAAAGCTGGAGTCAGGAAATGAGTGAAGTATGCGCGGCGGTTTTACAGGCGCTGCGCGACGACATTCAGGGATTCAGCGAACAGGAGCGTTGGCTGAAGCGCAGCGAACTTCAGGCGATCAAAGATAAGATCCGCAAACAGTTTGACGCGTTACCTTTGCCGCTTTCCCGCATTGAGCAGTTTGATTCCTGCCGTGAAAACTGGGCATTTTGCCAATACTGGCTGCAGCAGGGCGAGACGGCGATGACGCAGCGCAATCGTGACTGGACGGCCGCCATGTTGACCCGCTACCGGGATTTTTTCGCCACGGTGGAATCCACTCCGCTGAACGAGTCACAGGCAGAAGCGGTGGTTAACGGCGAAGACGCTGTGCTGGTGCTGGCGGGCGCTGGCAGCGGCAAAACGTCAGTATTAGTGGCCCGCGCGGGGTGGCTGTTACAGCGCAGACTGGCCGCTGCCGATCAGATTTTGTTGCTGGCATTTGGTCGTCATGCGGCGGAAGAGATGAATGACCGTATTCAAAGCCGCTTAGGGGCCGGGGATATCCAGGCGCGTACGTTTCATGCGCTGGCCCTGCATATCATTCGGGAAGGAAGTCATAAACAGCCGGTCATCAGTAAACTCGAAAGCGATGCCGACGCGCGTCGGACATGGCTGATCGACCACTGGCGCCAGCAGTGTAATGAAAAGAAAGCCCAGGCGAATGGCTGGCGGCAATGGTTGCGTGATGAACTGGAGTGGGAGGTCAGCGAAGGCCCTTTCTGGCAGGATGATCGTTTAGCACAGCGCCTGGCGTCTCGTCTTGAACGCTGGCTTGGCCTGATGCGGATGCATGGCGGCGCACAGGCCGCCATGATTGAGGATGTACCTGACGCGCTGCGCGACGTATTCAGTAAGCGGGTTAAATTGATGGCACCCCTTCTGAAGGCCTGGAAAAGTGCGCTTAAGGACGAGGGCGCAGTCGACTTCTCCGGGCTGATTCATCAGGCCATCGCGATCCTTGAAAAGGGCCGCTTTGTCAGCCCCTGGAAGCATATTCTGGTTGACGAATTTCAGGATATCTCGCCACAACGCGCGGCTTTACTCAGCGCGCTGCGTCAGCAAAACACACGCACGACATTGTTTGCGGTGGGCGATGACTGGCAGGCAATTTACCGGTTCAGCGGCGCAGAGATGAGTCTGACAACGGCATTCCATCACTATTTTGGTGAGGGCGATCGTTGTGTGCTGGATACGACCTATCGTTTCAATGATCGTATTGGTGAAGTGGCGAATCGGTTTATCCAGCAAAATCCGCATCAACTGCGTAAGCCCTTAAACAGTCTGACGAAAGGGAATAAAAAGTCGATTGCTTTGCTCCCGCACGATCAGCTTGAGGCACTTCTTAACAAGCTAAGCGGTTATGTTAAAGCGGATGAGCGCGTACTGCTGTTGGCCCGCTATCACTATTTGCGTCCTGAACTGCTGGATAAGGCAAAAACCCGCTGGCCAAAAATGCGTATCGATTTTATGACCATTCATGCCAGTAAAGGTCAGCAGGCCGATTACGTCATTGTGCTGGGTCTGCAGCAAGGCAAAGAAGGGTTTCCCGCGCCGCAGCGTGAGTCCATTATGGAGCAGGGGCTGCTGCCGCAGCCCGAAGACTTCCCTGATGCAGAAGAGCGCCGGCTGGCGTATGTTGCCCTGACGCGCGCGCGGCAACAGGTCTGGTTGCTGTTCGATAAACAGCAACCCTCAGTCTTTGTCGATGCGTTCCGGGCACTGGATGTACCCGTATTACGTAAAGCCTGAATCAGTTCAGGCGTTCGGCAAGGTAGCGCGCGTAATCCGGGATTCGTACGTCCACTGTCTGCGAAAAAAGCGGTGACTGAATAATAAAATCGGCCGTTGCCCGATTGGTGGCGACCGGAATATTCCACACTGTCGCCAGACGAAGCAGGGCCTTAACGTCAGGATCGTGGGGCACGGCATTAAGCGGATCCCAGAAAAACATCAGCGCATCTATTTTGCCTTCGGCAATGAGCGCACCGACCTGTTGATCGCCGCCCATCGGGCCACTGAGCATCGCGTTCACGTTCAGACCGGTGTGACGGTTGATGAGATTACCGGTCGTCCCGGTTGCGTAAAGAATATGGGGTTCAAGTGCGGATTGGTTTCGTGTAACCCAGTCCAGCAGAGAAGCTTTGCAATGGTCATGGGCGACCAGCGCGATATGTTTTTGTTGACCAAGCGTTCGTACGGTGTAGTCCATAACAGCATCCTGATGCCAGTGAGCCCAACAGCCCGTTGCCGCAGTTTACCTTGTACGCTTTCTGTCTATCAACTTGCCCGCAGCATTTTGACCAGATTGATAAATTGCTGGCGGGTTGCTTCATCAAAACGTTCAAACCAGCGCTGAATTGAAGGCGTTGTGCTCTGAACGGACCAGGCGAGGTCCGCCGTCAGTTGGGCAGAACGAGAGGGCGCGGTAAGATTCGCGAATTGCGGCACAGAGGCCGCCAGGCCCATGCGATTATACTTAACCATGGCTTTTTCGATGTCCACGCCCGGGCTGGTGGGCAGCCGATCGCGCACGCTGAATATTTCTTTGCCCTTCTCGTCCACCAGCCTGAAGGCCAGCGTTCGGTCGAAGTTATGTCGCTCGCGCGCACTGGTCAGCGGTGGCAGGCGAATCGTGATGGTTTTTGCCGCCGCAGTGAATGCCACGATCATGGGCACGGACTGGTAGCCCGGTAGCGCCGTCTTACGCGGATCTGCCGGTTGTTCTACCCGAAATAAAAATTGATGTTGACCCCGTTCAAGCTCCAGGCTGTCGGCCCCTTTCAAGAGAGAGCCTGAAATCTTACGCCCGTCCAGTACCATTAGCGTAATCTGCGGATCAAGTTTTAACGTAATTGCAGAACAGGACGCCGAAACGAGGAGGGCAATAAACCCCGTTACAGCCATTGACAGCTTCATTTCGACTCCGGTCAAAAGTGGGTGGATGTAGCAATTTTTTACATTATGGCATTAAGTTTACAATTATACATATATATTCGAGCGAAGCGGCACAATATGTCTTTACGCCAGGTGCGAACTCTGTAACGCCTCATCTACACTAAAGATTAAAGTGAAAGGAGATGGACATGAATGATCAGACTATTCGTGACGTACTGACCCGGACAAAACGCATCGCGTTGGTGGGGGCGAGTGATCGTCCGGAACGCCCCAGTTATGGCGTAATGAAGTATCTGCTTGATCAAGGCTATGAGGTTATTCCGGTGAGTCCGAAGCTGGCAGGCAAAACCCTGTTAGGGCAGACAGCCTATGGATCGCTGGCAGAGGTGCCGGGAAAAATCGATATGGTGGATGTGTTCCGCAATTCAGAGGCGGCATGGGAAGTGGCTCAGGAAGCCATCGCTGCCGGAGCCGATTCGCTCTGGTTACAAATTGGGGTAATCAATGAGCAGGCCGCCGTGCTGGCCCAGGATGCGGGAATGACGGTGATTATGGATCGTTGCCCCAAAATCGAGATCCCGAGACTGGGGCTGGGACACTAATATCAGGCGCGGCAACACCGTTGCCGCCCGCTGTTAATGGCGCAGATGAGGAGCCTGAAGCTGTTTACGTACCGAGGCGGCCAGTTCATCCATTGAGGGCTGCTCAGGATGTTCCGGGCTGGTTTCACCGGCCAACTGAATTTCAGCCACATAGGTATGAACCTGACTGCCTTGTTCATCTTCCATCACCACATGATACCAGGGCGCACTGCGCATGGTATCGGCGGCACCAATTTCATCCAGGTGCGGCTCATCTAACGCGTATTCAGGATCGACATCGACAATGACACCCAGCACGCCGGAGAGGCGATGACGAACCTGCTGACCAATACCAAATTTACTGGCAATCATGATGACCTCCGAAAAAACTGTCCTGCCTGTTATATGGGGGCAGGGACAGTCATTTCAAGTCACATGACGCGGCAGGCGAAGCCTTTCAGGTAAAGTCCTTCAGGATAGGTTGCAATCACGGGATGATCGGCCGCCTGGCGGAACTGTTCAACAAACTGCACGTCACGGCCGGCATCCAGTGCGGCATCTGCGATGATTTTCTGGAAAAGGTCGGTAGCCATTAAGCCCGAACAGGAGAAGGTCAGCAATATTCCGCCGGGATTCAGTAACTGAATGGCCAGCATGTTAATGTCTTTATAGCCACGGCAGGCTCCCATGAGCTGGCTTTTATTCTCCACGAACTTAGGCGGATCCATAATGATGAGATCAAATTTTTCACCCTCATCACGGTAGCGGCGCAGCAGTTTAAAGACATCATCGCGCTGAAATTTAGCACGCGCGAGATCCAGCTTATTCAGCTCAACGTTTTGTCGTGCAACATCCAGCGCGTCCTGAGACGTATCTACGCTGATAACTTCCTGACAACCGCCGATTAGCGCTGATACGGCAAAGCCACCGGTGTAGGAGAAACAGTTAAGCACGCGAGCATCTTTGGCATAGCGCCGTGTGGCATAACGGCTGTCGCGCTGGTCAAGGTAATAGCCTGTTTTATGCCCACCCTGAATATCCACCAGCAGTTTCATATCGTGTTCGGTGATCGGCAAGAGTGCGGGAGGATACTCACCGGTAACGGTGCCCTGCGCCAGTTCCAGCCCTTCTTTTTTACGGACAGCGACATCAGATCGATCGTAGATAGCACAATCCGGAAAGCACTGCTGCAGCGCTGAAATGATAGCCGGGCGTTGGTATTCTGCGCCGGCGGATAATAACTGCAGCACCAGAAAGCGTCCGAAACGGTCAATAGTCACGCCAGGCAGACCATCCGACTCGCCAGCGATCAGGCGATAGCTGTCCAGCCCATCGCGCTCAGCCAGCCATTCACGCCAGACCAGCGCGTGCTGAAAACGCCGCACGAAAAAGGCGATATCGATGGATTCGTCCTGCTGCCAGCTCCAGACGCGGGCGCGAATCTGTGACTGCGGTGAATAGGCGGCGCGAGCCAGCCATTTGCCATTACTGTCACAGACATCAATGGTTTCACCTTGTTGCGCTTTGCCTTCCAGACGAGCAACGGCCCCAGAGAAAACCCAGGGATGGCGACGGAGCAGGGACTTTTCACGTCCCTTCGCGAGAATCAATCGAACGGTCATATTTGCTATGCTTACCTGAAAAAATGAGGCGCTATTGTCCAGTGGATAACGGCAAATTGCAACGAAAGGCAGGAGAAGGCCATGGCGAAGGTCTGTTACAAAGCCTGGGTACAGGGCACGGTGCAGGGCGTGGGTTTCCGTTACAGCACCCAGGCGAAAGCAATCACACTTAACGTGCAGGGTTACGCTTGGAACCTTGAAGATGGTCGTGTGGAAGTCCTGGCCTGCGGCGATACCGAACAGGTCAATGCATTACTCGACTGGTTAAAAGCGGGCGGGCCGCGCACAGCCCGTGTAGAAAAGGTCCTGGTGGAGCCGCATCATGCCGCTGACATGCCGCACGGCTTCACCACGGGTTGATTACAGGCATTTTGCCGGTTTTGGCAGACCGGCAATTTTGGTTGCCTGCTTAGCAGGGCCCTCGGGGAAAAGGCGAAACAGGTAACGGCTGTTTCCTTTTTCTTCGCCATACTTTTTTGCCATCGCCTTCACCAGCATTCTTACGGCGGGGGAAGTATTAAATTCCAGATAAAAGTCGCGCACGAAGCGCACGACTTCCCAATGGGCATCTGTCATGGTGATGGCTTCTTCTGCCGCAATCTGCAGCGCCAGGCCTTCGCTCCAGTCCTGATGGTTTTTCAGATAACCTTCGGCATCGACAGCAATTTCGTCACCGTTGTAATTCATAGTGCATCCTCAGATTCGTTCGGGCTGCAGTTTACCAAACTGGCCCCACAGAAAAAGCAAAAACCCCGCCTGAGCGGGGTTTTTCAGTTTACCTGCAGTGCGTTAGTTACTGCGTGAGAAACCTAAAATGCTTAACAGGCTCACGAAGATGTTATAGAGGGAAACATACAGGCTGACCGTTGCACGAATATAGTTGGTTTCGCCGCCATGAATGATGTTGCTGGTTTCCCACAAAATAGCCCCCGCCGAGAACAGAATGAACAGGGCGCTAATCGCCAGTTGCAGCGCTGGCAAGTGCAGGAACAGGTTCGCCACAACGGCGACCAGTAACACGACAAAGCCCGCCATCATCATGCCGCCAAGGAAGGACATATCCCGTCCTGTCGTCAGCACATAGGCAGAGCAGCAGAAAAACACCAGTGCCGTTCCGCCGAGCGCCAGGGCGATCACGTCACCCATCCCTGCGGCCAGATAGGTGCTCAGGATAGGACCCAGACAGTAGCCCAGGAAGCCCGTAAATGCGAAAGCAGCTAAAATTCCCGTCGGGCTGTCAGCCAGACGGTAGGTCAGGAACATCAGACCATAGAAGCCCACCAGCATCAGGATCAAACCCGGGGCGGGCAGGGCCAGCAGTGTGCTCGCTGTTGCGGTCAGCGCGGAAAAGGCGAGGGTCAGGCCCAGCAGAAAATAGGTGTTACGCAGGACCTTGTGCGTACTCAGTAATGACTGTCGCGATGATGATGAAACTATTCTGTCCATGTTGCGCTCCTGTAAGGCAGAACACCAAATATGCGTTGAGAATACGCAGCGCGATAAAGCGGGAAAAGAGGTTTTACCCTTCTTTACGCGAAAAAAACGCTAATTCTTTGAGCATACTGGCGATTTTGACAACGAATAACGCTTTTTTGACTGTTTTTCAGGCGAACGGATTATCACAGGCTTTACATCTCCATAGGGGATGTTTATAGTGCGCGTCATTGCGGAGGGGTGGCCGAGCGGCTTAAGGCAGCGGTCTTGAAAACCGCCGATGGGAAACCATCCGAGAGTTCGAATCTCTCCTCCTCCGCCACTTCATCTCTTAAAGAGTGAAGTGGCAAGACAGCGTTATCGCATCTTGCCTTTGCAGTAGTATGACAACCCGGAGGGATGGCCGAGCGGCTTAAGGCAGCGGTCTTGAAAACCGCCGATGGGAAACCATCCGAGAGTTCGAATCTCTCTTCCTCCGCCACATTCACAGGCCAGCACAGCGTGCTGGCCTGTTTCGTTTAACGTGCCTGACACGTTTCTCCATTATTATCCCTGCCTTTTCAGTAAACTGGACTGTTTTTACCCGCGTCCGGTATCTCTGCTATAGTCCAGTAATTGTTTTTACTTTCACCTGGCGCTTTTCAGGGGCAAGCTGAGTTACACTATCCGTCACGTCGCTCTATGGCGAGCTAATCGGTTGATAGCCAGAGTGTTTTTTTACTGAATGAATGGAATAGGCACAATGATCAAGAAACTGAGTCTTTGCGCATTGTCGGTACTCGCTGCATTACCGATCGGGACGCTGGCCCACGCCGCGGATAACGAGATGCAGCTCCAGCAGGTACTGATGTTTAGCCGCCATAATCTGCGTGCGCCGCTTGCGGATAACGGTAGCGTACTGGCACAGTCCACCAAAAAAAGCTGGCCAGAGTGGGAGGTGCCCGGCGGGCAACTGACCACCAAAGGTGGCGTGCTCGAAGTCTATATGGGTAACTACACGCGCCAGTGGCTTGCGCAGCAGGGCCTGGTGAAGAACGGCGCCTGTCCGGACAGCAACAGCGTGTTTGTCTATGCAAACAGCCTGCAACGTACCGTAGCGACGGCCCAGTTTTTTGTGAATGGTGCCTTCCCGGGCTGTGATATTGCGGTGACCCATCAGGATGAAATGGGCAGCATGGATCCGGTATTTAATCCCGTGATCACCGACGGCAATGAAGAATTCATCAAAAAAGCGCTGGCGGACATGACTGCCGCTAATGAGAAGCTGGCCCTGAAGCCAGCGTATCAGCGTCTGGACAAAATTGTCGACTACAAGTCTTCTCCGGCCTGTAATAACAAAAAGCAGTGCGATCTGAGCAGTGGGCAAAATACCTTTATTGTTGAAAACGGCAAAGAGCCTGGCGTGAACGGACCGCTGAAAGTGGGGAATTCCCTCATGGATGCCTTTACGCTGCAATATTACGAAGGCTTTCCGCTGGATCAGGTTGCCTGGGGGCAAATTAAAACCCCTGAGCAGTGGCAGTCACTGTCAGCGATTAAAAACGGTTATCAGGACACGCTGTTTACCACACCAGATGTGGCACGCAACGTCGCGGCTCCGCTGGTGGACTATATCCGCAGCCAGCTCATCGATCAGGATAAAGCTGACTCACCCAAAGTGACCCTGATGGTAGGGCATGACTCCAACATAGCGTCATTGTTGAGCGCCTTACAGGTCAAACCTTATGATCTGCCAGAGACCTATGAGAAAACACCCATTGGTGGACAGGTGGTGTTTGAACGCTGGCATGATGCCAAAAACAACAAAGACCTGCTGAAGATGGAATACGTGTATCAGACCGCCGATCAGTTGCGCGATGCCCAGGTGTTAAGTCTGAAAACGCCACCGAAGCGCGTCACCCTGCAACTGGCGGGTTGTCCGACTGACGCGAACGGTTACTGCAGCTGGGAGCAGTTTACCCAGGTGCTGAACAGCGCGCTGCAGGGGACCGCGTTGCAACCGGCGGCGGCAGAGCAGCCAGCGGCCAGTGCCGACGCGGGCGCGGCGAATCCTGCGGAGTCAAAAGCTGACGATAAAGCCAGCGCCGATAAGGCGACGGCTGATAACGCTGCTGCCCAGAAAGCGGCTGACGATAAGGTAAAGGCGGACAAAGCGGCTGACGAGAAAGCGAAAGCTGATAAAGCCGCCGCAGATAAAGCCGCTGCGCAAAAGGCGGCGGATGAGAAGGCCAGCGTTGATAAGGCTGCTGCCCAGAAAGCGGCGGATGACAAAGCCAAAGCGGAAAACGCCGCCAACGCGCAAAATAAAACAGATAACAGTCCTGCGAAGCAGCCCGCTGCAGCCAACTAATAGCTTTCGGTCACTGAAAACAAAAAACCCCGTTATGACGGGGTTTTTTTACGCTTCAGGCTGCGCTTATCCGGCCACAACCACCAGTTTCTGGTTCGCAAACTCTTTGATACCCAGATCGGAAAGTTCGCGTCCGTAGCCAGAACGCTTCACACCGCCGAAAGGCAGCTCCGCAGAGGTGTCGCTCTGCGAGTTGATGAACACCATGCCCGTTTCAATGGCGGAGGCCAGCTTACGGCCACGCGCAATATCGCGTGTCCACACGGAACCGCCCAGCCCATAGTGTGAATCATTGGCCAGGGCCACCGCCTCGTCATCATTGGCGACCACATAAACCTGCGCCACCGGGCCAAAAAACTCCTGAAAATAGGCAGGGTTATCGCGGGTGATATGGGTAAGCAGCGTGGGCTGGTAATAGCACCCTACGCCCGCCACCGCTTTACCACCTGTGACCAGCTTAGCGCCGTTTGCGACGGCTTCATCAACCTGTTTAACCAGACGATCGCGCGCATCAGCCGACGAAAGCGGTCCCAGAGTGGTTTTCTCATCCAGCGGATCGCCCAACACCGCAGCGTTAAGCGCCGCACTGAATTTATCGATAAAGGTATCTGCAATCTTCTCGTTCAGAATAAAACGTTTGGCTGCTGTACAGACCTGACCGCAGTTGCTCAGTCGCGCCTGCACGCCCTGACGAACGGCTTCATCCAGATCGGCATCCTCCGTGACCACAAAGACGTCATTGCCGCCCAACTCCAGCGTAGATTTTTTCAAATGCTTACCGGCCTGTTCAGCAACGGCGCTTCCCGCCCGTTCGGATCCTGTCAGAGCCACGCCCTGTACCCGGTCATCGGCAATCAGTTCCGCAACCTGATCGGTAGAGATAAACAGGTTGGTCCAGGCACCCTCAGGCGCGCCCGCTTCCTTCACCAGCTTTTCGAAGACATCGGCACAATGCGGTACGATGTTGGCGTGTTTAGCCAGTACCGGATTACCCAGTGCCAGATTCGGTGCCAGCACGCGCATCAGTTGGTAGTAAGGGAAGTTCCACGGTTCGACCGCAACCAGCACACCAATGGGATGATACTCAACCCAGGCGTCGCCCAACTCACTTTCATAAGGTTGTGGCTTCAGGATGCGTTCTGCATGCTCAGCGTAATAGCGGGCGATTTGCGCGCAGATTTTGACTTCGCCACGGCTTTGGCCAATCAGCTTGCCCATCTCTTTACTGGCAATAGTCGCCAGTTCTTCCGCACGATCATCAATCAGATCAGCCAGTTTTTTCAATACCTGAAGTCGTGGCTGAATAGCGCCTTTACTCCAGTCAGAGTGGAACAGCCGATCCGCCGTTTCCAGCGCTTGCGTCACGGCCGCGCTGTCATGGGAAGGCCAGCTTTTCATTAACTGATTGTTTGCCGGGTTGATGCTTTGATAGGAAGACATAGAATTCTCCGTGGTCAACGATAAAAAAAAAGGGCGGGGCCAGGCCCGCCATGCCGTCAGACGTTCTTTCGCTCAACCGTTTTGTCGTCCCACGTGAGGACGTCCTGATCGGTTTTTTCAAATGCGCGGATTAATACGTCATCGCTTCCCTGTTGACGCCAGATCTCTTCCGCCAGGCGCTCGTCATAGTTTGCGACTTCAAAAATGGCCTCGGCAATTTCGGGCGAGGTGTGACGCAAACTGGCCCATTCACCTACGTGATGTGCTTTTGACTGATTCGTCGACATACTGATCTCCTTCTGAAAGGTTAGTCCTTAAGTTTTGCTGCCAGCCCGGCAACGTGTTCGCCCTGGAAACGGGCAATAATCAATTCTTCCTGGGTTGGCTGACGTGAACCGTCACCACCGGCCAGCGTAGTGGCACCATAAGGCGTACCGCCGCGGACCTCAGAAATGTCAAACATCTCTTTGGTACCATAGCCGATAGGCACGATGACCATGCCGTGGTGGGCGAGGGTGGTCCAGACAGACGTAATGGTTTGTTCCTGTCCTCCTCCGGTACCGGTGGAGGTAAAGACGCTGGCAATTTTGCCGTAGAGCGCGCCAGAGGCCCACAGGCCGCCTGTCCGGTCCCAGAATGTTCGCATCTGCCCTGACATGTTGCCGAAACGGGTAGGGGTGCCCACGATGATGGCATCATAGTCAGGCAGTATCTCTGGCGTCGCTTCAGGCGCGGATTGCTGAGTTTTACCGCCAACTTCCGCAAAGCGTTGTGCATCCATGGTTTCGGGGACGCGCATCACATCTACCTGGGCGCCAGGCACCTTGCGTGCGCCTTCCGCGACAGCGTTCGCCATGGTTTCAACGTGTCCATACATTGAATAGTAAAGCACCAGAATCTTAGCCATTGATCTCTCCGGGAGTTAGTCAACACATCGAAAAGTATAGAAGAGCTTTACCTGACTGTGAGAAATCACCGGTCAGACAGTCAGCGTAACGACACTGAAAATGCTGAGAGCGGTTTTTTTTAAGGATTAATCGTCGTCTTTTAAGTCAATTCTTAGCGTAGAGTCTGTTTCTAAATGTAATTTTCAGCAATCCGGAGACTTAAAAGGTGGAATGTCACACCGGCTTTCACGCACATGACCTTCGATGAACATCAAGCCGCCTCACGTGAAGCGATGTGGCACTGAACGTTCATGCATCAGAAGATCGCAAACAGGTGCAGGTATGTTCACCTGTTATCGCTCCAGCCCAGACCGTGTCAGGTGACGGGGTGCAGCCTGATGCGAGGCGACAGTCACGCGGCAGGAAACGGAATTGCATTCGCCCGGATCACTGATCACAATAGCGCCTGAAAACAGATACAGGTGAATTATGTCGGATACGACTCGCAAACTGACCGTCGGTATTACGCGTCAGGAACTGGTCCTTATTTTTATTACGGTAATCTGGGGGGGAACGTTTCTGATCGTGCATCAGGCGATGCATTATTCAGGTCCGTTCTTCTTTGTCGGTTTACGCTTTGCTACCGCTGCGCTGTTACTGGCGTTTTTTTTCCGCCGCTATCTTGCTGCTGTCTGTTGGCGCGAAGTCAAAGCGGGCACGATGATCGGCCTCACGATTGCGGGGGGCTACGGCTTACAAACCTGGGGCATGCAGACGATATCCAGCAGTCAGTCAGCGTTTCTCACCGCGCTTTATGTTCCCGTGGTGCCGCTGTTGCAGTGGCTGTTTCTGCGCCGTCCGCCAAAACTGATGGCGTGGTTGGGTATTTCACTGGCGTTCTGCGGATTGATTCTGGTCGCGGGGCCGCAGGATGGCCGAATTGCGCTGAATCAAGGGGAAGCCGCGACGTTACTCAGCACGCTGGCTATTGCCGGAGAAATCATTCTTATCAGTCGTTTTGCCGGTCAGGTTGATGTGCGTCGGGTGACCTTCATTCAACTGACTGTCGCTTCCCTGTGTGCCTTCTGCTTTATGATCCCGAATGGTGAATCCGTGCCTGCGTTATCGACCCCGCTGTTAGTCAGCGCGGTCGGGCTCGGCGCAGCCAGTGCGCTGATACAGGTAACAATGAACTGGGCTCAACGCAGCGTATCACCGACACGCGCCACGGTCATTTATGCCGGTGAACCGGTCTGGGCGGGTGTGGTGGGGCGTGTAGCAGGCGAGCGTCTGCCGGCCGCTGCCATTCTTGGCGGTATCCTGATTGTCTGCGGAGTCATTGTCAGCGAGTTGCGCTGGAAACGTAGCATGCCATCGGCCTCTTCCGATGAATAGTGGCGCGAGAATAAGTGCTTATGGCCCTGTCAGTGTGGCCCTTTCCCTGCGCCGTATATCACAGCTGTCGGCACGTTACCGCCTGAAAACAGTCTGTTGCCGTGATGCGTAACGGTAACGTGAAGGAGAAACGTATGAAAAAGGCTACGCCCGGGCCAACGCGTCGTGCGGTCGCCGTTGCAGCGAAACGTGCGGCAATTCTGCAGGCTGCCCTGACCTGTTTTTCCCAGTTTGGTATTCACGGGACGCGGCTGGAGAAAGTCGCGGAGCAGGCTGGCGTCTCCAAAACCAATTTGCTGTACTACTATCCCTCTAAAGAAGCGCTTTATATTGCCGTATTAAAAGAGATCCTGGATGTCTGGCTGGCACCGCTACGTGCCCTGACTTACGAGCAGGAGCCGTTGCGCGCCGTGCGTCAGTATATTCGCCTTAAGCTGGAGGTTTCTCGCGATTATCCACAGGCATCAAAGTTGTTTTGCCTGGAAATGCTGCAGGGTGCGCCCTTGCTGAAAGGTGAACTGGCCGGCGATCTGAAGACGTTGATGGACGACAAAACAGCGATAATTGAGCGCTGGATAGCTGAAGGACGGCTGGCGTCAATTGCGCCTCAGCATCTGATCTTTATGCTGTGGGCGACGACACAGCATTATGCTGACTTTGCCAGCCAGGTCGAAGCGATCACGGGGAATCAGCTCAGCAATCCTGTTTTCTTCGAGGAAACGGTGGAGAACGTTCAGCGCATTATTATTGAAGGCATTCGCGTTCGTTAATAAAACGCGATCAAACTCAGCCCTGTAACAGACAAGGGAGTGGCGTGATGGATTCTGTTTCACAATGTGTTCTGGGCGCATCCGTGGCGTTGGCTGTGATGGGGCGGCGCGTACCTGCCTGGCAAGCCGCGGCGGTAGGCGCAATCAGTGGCACATTGCCCGATCTGGATGTGTTTATCGACCACGGTGATGCTATCCGCAACATGACGCTGCACCGGACTGAAAGCCATGCCTTACTCTATCTGACGTTGTGTTCACCGTTGCTCGCCGCGCTGGTCGCGCGGCTGTTCAAATCCGGCGTGACATGGATCGCCTGGTGGCCTGCTATTTGGCTGGCGCTGATCACGCATCCCCTTCTTGATTTGATGACAGTCTATGGCACTCAGCTTGGGCTGCCTCTCACCGATCATCCTTATGCGATTGGCAGCATGTACATCGTCGATCCGCTTTATACGTTGCCGCTTATCATCGGGCTCTGTGTCGCTTTGTGGCGGCGTAACAGACGGGGATTACGCTGGAATCACGCGGGGCTGGCACTCAGTACCGGCTACCTCGCCTGGAGTATGGTCATTCAGCAGGTGGCTGATGAACACATTAAACACTCACTCGAACAGCAGGGGGTGGCGACTGACAAGGTGTTGGTCACCCCAACGGCATTCAATACGCTGGTCTGGCGCAGCGTCATCATCACGCCTGACCGCTATGGCGAGGCTTACTGGTCTTTGCTGTCGCCTGCTCGTCCTGTCACGGTAACGTGGCGGCCGCGTCATCCTGAGCTATTCGTCCCGTTTAAAGGAAACTGGCTGGCAGAACGTGTTGCCTGGTTCAGCCATGGCTTTTATGCCATGGATGAGCGTGACGGGCAGGTCACCATTGCAGATTTGCGTATGGGAGAAGGGAGCCATTACACGTTTACGTTTGGTTTGGGCACGGCGGAAAGCCCTGATTTGCAGCCACAGCGCCTGCCGTCTGGTGAACGGGCCCTGCGCCGCGGCGTCAGTCGTATACTTGAGCGGTTATAAAAAAGCCCGACGTGCGTCGGGCTTTTCTCAGTCTCTATATCAACGACGCGTGCGTCGACGCAGTTGCCAGCCTGCGGCGAGCAGGATAAACCACAACGGCGTGACCATGAGTGCCTGTCGCGTGTCTTCCTGCAGTGTAAGCAGCACCAGTATAAAGACAAAAAACGCCATACATGCCCAGCACATGAATTTGCCTAAAGGCATTTTAAATGTCGAGGCGGCATGACGTTCCGGAAATTTTTTGCGATATGCAAGGTAACTGCACAGGATAATGGTCCACACAAACATAAACAGAATGGCAGACACGGTGGTCACCAGCGTAAAGACCGTCATCACATTTGGGATCAGGTAAATCAGAGCCACACCACACAGCAGGCAAAAGCAGGAAAAGAACAAGCCGGTCGTGGGCACCGCGCGTGACGATAAACGACCAAAAGCACGGCTGGCAACGCCCTGCTGCGACAGACCATACAGCATGCGGCTGGTGGAGAAAATACCGCTGTTGGCTGAGGATGCCGCCGACGTCAGGACCACGAAGTTAACAATGCTGGCCGCAGCTGGCAGGCCAATGAGCACGAACATTTCCACAAACGGACTGCGATCGGCCAGCACTTCGGTCCACGGGGTAACGGACATAATCACCAGCAGCGCCAGAACATAGAACATAATGACGCGCAGCGGAATGGCATTAATGGCCCGCGGTAAAACCCTGTGCGGGTCATGCGTTTCGGCCGCCGCTGTGCCCACCAGCTCGATACCGACAAACGCAAAGACGGCGATCTGGAATCCGGCAAAGAATCCGCTCAGTCCTTTCGGGAAAAGCCCCCCGTGCTCCCAGATATTACTCAGTGCAGCGGTGCCACCACCCGGCGACGGGTAATGAATGGACACCAACACAATCCCGGTAATGATCAGCGCGACAATCGCCACGATCTTGATGATGGCAAACCAGAACTCCATCTCGCCAAATAATTTCACCGTGGCAATGTTTAAGGCCAGGAAAACAAAAACACATAGCAGTGCGCTCATCCAGATCGAAAAGCCGGGAAACCAGAGCTGGAAGTAGGCGCTTATAGCCACCACGTCGGCAATGCCGGTAACAACCCAACAGAACCAGTATGTCCAGCCGGTGAAGTAGCCGGCCCAGGGACCCAGTAAGTCAGCCGCAAAGTCGCTAAAGGATTTATACTCAAGATTCGACAGCAGTAATTCGCCCATTGCCCGCATGACAAAAAACAGCATGAAGCCGATGATCATGTAAACGAAAATGATCGAAGGTCCTGCCAGACTAATTGTTTTACCCGAGCCCATGAACAAACCGGTGCCAATCGCACCGCCAATAGCGATGAGCTGGATGTGTCGGTTATGAAGATTACGTCGCAGCGTGTCATCGCCCTGTGAGCTCGCCTGCGTTTGAGTAGATTGATCAACCATGAAAGTGTCTTTCCTGTCTTGATGTTGTGTCAGCTCTGGTGGCTGTTGAGAATACCGGATTGCCGGGAGCAATTTGGCATAAGATAGTGGAAGTGTTAATGAAAACGGTAATTGTTTTTTAACAATATCGGACAACGCTGGCATTAAAACGGCGCTTTCACTTAACGTTGGCGATTTTTACGTCAGATTAGGTAATATTTCATCACCCTGTGTCATCTTTTAAGCGTATCCTGCCGTGTGCTTCTACACTACCTCCGTACAGCTTCTTTCAGCTACAGAGGTTCTATGCGCACACTTGTTCTGCTTATCATCATGACCGGAGTGGGGTGGATGAGTTTGCCATGGTTAAAACAGCACCTTCCTGCGCAATTTAATCCCTTTACGCCACTCTCTGTAACGGATCCGCCGGGCTGGATGACGCGATTAAAACTCAAAAGACTGCAAACTGATCCCGCCGCCTGTCTTGACGTGATGCAGCGTGCACAGCAGGCCGGCGTTGTACATTTCAGTCAACGGCCGGCGGTGACAGGGGCCTGCCCGTTGTCCAGCCCCCTCAGGCTGCAAAATTTTGGGCCCGTCTCGCTCAGCAGCAGTTTCCTCGCCAGTTGCCCAATGGCCGTTGCGGCTACAATGTACGTGGCTTACAGCCGCGAGCAAATGTTACATCTGTCTGGCAGTGATCTGACCCGAATTGAACATGTCGGAAGTTATGCCTGCCGCAACATCTACCATCAGGCCACCGGACGGCTGAGTGAACATGCCAGCGCGGATGCCTGGGATATTACCGCCTACCAGCTTGCTAACGGCGAGCGGTTGGTGCCAGGAAAAAACTGGCAACAACCTGGCCAGAAATCACTATTACTTCATGCATTATGGCGATCGGGTTGTAACTTTTTTGGTAATGCGCTTGGGCCTGATTATAATCGCGCGCATGCTACACATTTTCATCTGGGCATGCGGGGGGCGGGTTATTGCAGGTGAGATTAACCTTTACTTTCACCGTAAAACTGTGTCGTGGGTTTAATATTATTTTCTTCTGTTCTGCTTTTTTACCGTTTTAAAAAGGGTGTCACATCGGCTTATTTTTTCTCATGGCGTCAGTGTTATTTAAATCATTCACCCGGTGTTATCACCGTTCATTGCCTGCTAAATGACCAAATTGAGAGAGGATACTGCGTTTTTATTACCTGACTGGGTGAATATGCCGTTTTAACAGGGCGATAAATTTGAGTTATCTGTACATAAATAAAGGAGGATGACAGTATCGTTAAATAATTATTTTTCTCTTTTCAGATGCGTTATTTATTAAATACGTTATCTGTACAAGTCCGCACCAGGCCAAAATGACAGCGGCCACAGGTCTGCGCCATCCGCCAGGCGTCTTGCCTGTAAAGACGGGCAGTGCCATTATGCTGGCCAGTCAACAGGCCTTGTACGGCCGTCTGCCCAACGACGCAGAGCCATAAGCCATCTTTTGTAGGACCAAAAGATCCGGGTAAAACGCGTACCAGAAAAGGGGGGCTTTCCCTGCCTGACTGCAGAAAACATGCGGCGATTATTGCCTGAAAAAGACATCGTATTTTACAAGATATGATCTGCGTTTTTTTTCAGCATAATACGTTGCCGGGCGCAACTTATCGAGTGATATTTGTTGATCATGGCTATGTTAAATGATTGAAAAAATATAAGAAAAATCTTATTATTTCCTCTGTTGCACTCGCCTGAGTTATCCCGAAGCGTTTGCTTACCCTGTATTTTTATCCTTTTCTCTGCAAGTCGTTGTCGCCAGAATGAAAATAATGCTTTTTATGAAGTTGCAACAAAGAGTAAGTTAATTACATAACGTGTTAATCAGAAATACCCGGCAAGTTGTTGAATTTGAGGCAATATGATAGGTGAAGATTATTTTTCCTGGCGTGAAAATGTTGAACAGCACTTTCAGGTATTAACGGCAGCTCCGCAATTAAAGGGGCTTTTACAGGATTATATCCAGTCACTGGGCTTCGATTTTTTCGCTTTTTTTATCCAGCATCGCGTTCCTTTTACGCGTCCGCGAGTTTATTTGCATGATACTTACCCCGAAGCGTGGATTAAACGTTATAAGGAACGGAATTATTATGCCATTGACCCCGTGTTGCAGCGCTGCCTGCGTGCTGGAAAGGGGGTCGAATGGACACCTGAACTCTTTTGCTCGGCGAAGGAAATGTGGCAAGACGCGGGTAATTTTGGGCTGCTGAGCGGATTTTCTTGTTCTGCAATGGCGTCAAATCGAGCCGTTGGTATATTATCTATAGGTTCGCATCGTCCCTTTATTACTGACTGTCGGCAAGTGGAGCTGGAGGTAAAGTTGCACTTCCTCGCCGAGCAAAGCTTGTGCTTACTTGAACGCCTCAATGATGAAGCGCTGATGGTTCAGGGAAATGATTTCAGCCAGCGTGAGCTGGAAATTTTGAAATGGACCGCAGAGGGAAAAACCTCTCAGGAAATTTCACTTATTTTGTCGATTTCTGAACACACCGTAAATTTTTACCAAAAAAATATGAAAAAACGTTTTAATGTTTCCAATAAAACGCAGATTGCCTGCTATGCCGCAGCAATTGGTGTGATTTAAAAGAAAAGCAACTGCCAACTTTAGTAGTTCCTTACCTGAAGGGACTTCTCTACCCTGCGCGGGTGCGCTTTTGGCAGGCGCATAGAAATCATTGCAAACATGGGGATGTCAGAGGCGCATGATGAAAATAGTTCAAACGCAGTTAAAGGATATGCCATCCTCTTTGCTTGCCGAACTTGGCAGCTACCGTTACAGCGTGTTTGCGCGGGGTGAAGGCTGGTCGATTCCACCGCGTCTGAGTACACCAGGGCAAGAATATGACCGGTATGACCGCTCTGATGTGACCTGGTTAATCGCCTGGAGCGTGCGAAGCGGCATTAGCGGCTGCGCCCGCCTGATGCCCTGGACGGAACCCGAGCAAACGGAAGGCATTGTTTTGCCGTTCGATCATGAAAAGGTCTGGGAAATGTCCCGCTTCTCTGCACGACTGGAAGTGGATCCTGAGCTACCGCTCAATATTCTGTGGCATGCGGTACAGCTGGCGGAGCTGAACGGCATTGAATGCATTATCAGTTCGGCTACGCCGATGCTGGAAAAAATGTTTGAAGAACATCAGGTCGTCTATGAACCTCTGACGCCGGGTTTAATTCTGTCAGAGGATAATCTCTTTGCCATCCGTATCCCCGTCAGTCAACCTGCGCTGGCAGAGAAATACCGCGGTACGCGGCGTTTCAGCCCGGAAGAGGTGCTGCCTTCACTCGGCGTGTCCGTTAACTGGCATTCGAACGGTTAGCGCGCTGCCCCCGGGCGGGGGCAGCACAAGCCATTACTGGCGATAAGCCGCTTTGATTTGTTTAATGGTGTTACTGAACACGTCTGCCTGCGGCTTTTCGCCCAGTGTTTTCACATAACGTTCCATATTAATGATTACTTTTCCGGCATCAGCCTGGCCCATCCCTTTCAGGATCAAAGTAATCATCATCTTAAGGCAAGCCACTTCATCAGATAATTTTTGCGTTTCCTGCGAGGTAGCGAAATCTTCATCGCTCATGAATTTCTCCTTGGTGATTAACATCGTCTCTACAATCTTTACGCGCAGCAATCGGTGAGTATATCACACGAAAGACCACTTGCTGTTAGCGTGGGCAACGCAGGCTGTTTAACTATGTCAGTTCAGTCATATTAATTAATCACGGATGTGAATAGTAGCTGACGAGAGCGTCGCAGTTTGGTAAAAATCTCATAAATACAATATCGTCTGATTGTTGTAACTGTTTGATAAAACATTTTTTTTACATTATGCAGGCTGTCAGGTCTGTTCCTGCAGGCGTAAACAAGAACAGAGCCAGGTTGCATGAAGATAAAACACTGACGCGATCTGACCTGCCACTTTGTATCTGTGCTTTTAATGCAAAAACAGGTATGATTGCCGCTTGCAATCGTTAAATGCTACCTCTTTATTAGCTGCGGAGTGCTTCGCGTTGATCACTGTCCTTCTTGTCGATGACCATGAACTGGTACGTGCCGGCATCCGCCGTATTCTTGAAGATATCAAAGGTCTGGTGATCGCTGGCGAAGCGTGTTGTGGCGAAGATGCAGTTAAGTGGTGTCGGGCTAATCAGGTTGACGTCATCTTAATGGACATGAATATGCCGGGTATCGGTGGGCTGGAAGCCACGCGCAAAATCGTGCGCTACAACCCGGATATCAAAATTATTATGCTGACGATTCACACTGAAAACCCGCTGCCTGCCAAAGTGATGCAGGCCGGTGCGGCAGGTTATCTGAGTAAAGGTGCCGCGCCGCAGGAAGTGGTGAACGCGATTCGTTCGGTTAAGGCCGGCCAACGCTACATTGCCTCGGACATTGCTCAGCAAATGGCGTTAAGCCAGATTGAGCCGCAAAAAGCCGAATCTCCCTTCAGCTGTTTGTCGGAAAGGGAATTGCAGATTATGCTGATGATCACCAAAGGACAAAAGGTGACGGAAATTTCCGAGCAGCTGAATCTCAGTCCTAAAACCGTTAACAGCTACCGCTACAGAATGTTCAGTAAGCTGAATATCAGTGGCGACGTAGAGTTAACGCATCTGGCCATCAGACATGGCCTGTTCAATGCGGAGCCGTTAATCAGTAGTGAGTGACCTCTTTAATCCCAAAAATTTTCTCAGTACGGTCACCAGCGAGCCAGGTGTTTACCGGATGTACGATCTGTCCGGAACGGTTATCTATGTCGGCAAAGCGAAAGATCTGAAAAAGCGACTGACAAGCTACTTTCGCACCCAGGTGGGTAGCCGAAAAACCGAAGCGCTGGTAAGTAACATCCATCACATTGATGTCACCGTAACCCACACTGAAACCGAAGCGTTGTTGCTTGAGCATAATTACATCAAGCTTTATCAACCGCGCTATAACGTTCTGTTGCGTGACGATAAATCCTACCCCTACATTTTTCTGAGTGGCGACACACATCCGCGTCTGGCAATGCACCGGGGCGCTAAGCACGCCAAAGGGGAGTATTTCGGTCCGTTTCCTAATGGTTATGCGGTAAGAGAAACGCTGGCGTTGCTGCAAAAGGTCTTTCCGATACGGCAATGTGAAAACAGCGTTTACCGCAACCGTACGCGCCCCTGTTTGCAGTACCAGATTGGCCGCTGTCTTGGCCCTTGCGTGGCAGGGTTGGTCAGTGAGGAGGAATACGCCCAGCAGACAGATTACGTCAGACTGTTTTTAGCGGGCAAAGACGATCAGGTGCTGAATCTGCTGGTGACGCGCATGGAAGAGGCCAGTCAGTCGCTGCGCTTCGAAGACGCGGCCCGACTGCGCGATCAGATTCAGGCCGTCAGACGCATTACCGAGAAGCAGTTTGTCTCTAATCAGGGCGACGATCTGGATGTGATTGGCGTTGCCTATGACGCCGGAATGGCGTGTTTGCACGTCCTGTTTATCCGCCAGGGGAAAGTACTGGGAAGCCGAAGCTATTTTCCCAAAGTGCCCGCGGATACGGACCTGGCTGAAGTCGTCCAGACCTTCGTCGGACAGTTCTATTTGCAGGGCAGCGAAATGCGCACCTTGCCGAGCGAGATTTTACTCGATTTCACTTTGCCCGAACGTGAGTTGCTAGCAGACTCATTGACAGAATTAGCCGGTCGACGGGTAAACATTCAAAGTAAACCCCGCGGCGATCGCGCGCGTTACCTCAAGCTGGCTCGGACCAATGCCGGTTCGGCATTAAAAACGCGTCTGTCGCAGCATTCCACGATTCATCAGCGCCTCACCGCGTTGGCCGAATTTCTCAAACTGGAGAAGATTGGCCGCATGGAGTGTTTTGACATCAGTCATACCATGGGTGAACAAACCATCGCTTCCTGCGTCGTGTTTGATCAAAACGGCCCGCTTCGCGCTGACTACCGCCGTTATAACATTACCGGCATCACACCCGGCGATGACTATGCGGCTATGAATCAGGTGCTACGCCGCCGTTATGGCAAAGCGATTGAGGAAGAAAAAATTCCCGATGTGATCCTGATAGATGGGGGCAAAGGTCAGCTGGCACAGGCAAAACAGGTGTTTGCAGAGCTGGACGTGCCCTGGGATAAATCCCGCCCCATTTTGCTGGGCGTTGCAAAGGGCACCGATCGTAAAGCCGGTCTGGAAACCTTATTTTTCGAGCCAGAAGGCGAGGGCGTTTCTCTGTCACCCGATGCGCCAGCGCTTCATGTCATTCAGCATATTCGTGATGACGCTCACAATCATGCAATTTCAGGGCACCGTAAAAAACGGGCCAAAGTCAAAAACACCAGCGCACTGGAAAGTATCGAGGGCGTGGGACCAAAACGGCGACAGCAGTTGCTCAAGTACATGGGCGGCCTGCAACCGTTGATGAATGCGTCGGTCGAGGAGATCGCCAATGTGCCCGGTATATCGCATGCGCTGGCGGAAAAAATCTACTACTCGTTGAAACACTAGCATTGAAACAGGGGGGGCAATGTAGGAACATACGTTAAACACCACCCAATCCAGACAGTTACCAGCATATGCAATTTAACATTCCGACCTGTCTTACCCTGTTTCGCGTCGTTCTTATTCCGTTCTTTGTGCTGGCTTTCTATCTGCCTTTCCACTGGGCGCCTTTTGTTACCGCGTTGATTTTCGTTGTTGCCGCCGTGACCGACTGGTTCGATGGCTTCCTGGCTCGCCGCTGGAAGCAGACAACCCGCTTTGGTGCGTTTCTCGATCCGGTGGCGGATAAGGTGATGGTGGCCATTGCTTTGGTACTGGTTGCGGAATATTTCCATGCCTGGTGGATCACGCTGCCCGCTGCCACGATGATCGCCCGTGAAATTATTATTTCAGCCCTGCGCGAGTGGATGGCAGAGATAGGCAAACGGAGCAGCGTTGCGGTTTCCTGGATCGGTAAAGTAAAAACCACCGCGCAGATGTTTTCGCTTTTTGCTCTGCTGTGGCGTCCGGACAGTATGGTGGTCGGTGTTGGCGTGGTCGCGCTGTACATTGCTGCGGTGCTGACGTTCTGGTCCATGTTCCAGTATTTAAGCGCTGCCAGAGGCGATTTGCTCGAACCGTGATCGATGCGATTCAAAAAGCAGCAAACGGACGCAATGTGGGGATAATTTTATTGACTCACCGCGTCATCTCAGTAGAATGCATCGCATCGAACGGCAGCACAGCTGCAGAAGCTAAGAAAAATCAGTAAGTTCGATAAAGCGTAGTAAAGTCTGACCCTTCAGCAGTGAGTTATCTGAACGGTAGGATGATGCGGGAATAGCTCAGTTGGTAGAGCACGACCTTGCCAAGGTCGGGGTCGCGAGTTCGAGTCTCGTTTCCCGCTCCAAATTCGCAGGCCAGGCAATCCTGGCGGCAAATCGGTTTTAGGCGCGTTGGCAGAGTGGCTATGCAGCGGATTGCAAATCCGTGTACCTCGGTTCGACTCCGGGACGCGCCTCCAGTTATACCTCGCCCGGGTGGTGAAATCGGTAGACACAAGGGATTTAAAATCCCTCGATCGTAAGGTCGTGCGGGTTCAAGTCCCGCCCCGGGCACCATATTGAAACACCAATAAAATCAAGCCGTAGCAATGTCGTTTAAGCCGCCTCTTTGGGCGGTTTTTTGTTATCTTGCATGCTTTCCTAAAATACTTTCCTAATATATCACTTCGTTTTCTGACCTCCGACAACCGGAACTACCATGATCTTCCTGTTGTAGCGCGCTGTTTGCTTCACGTCTTTGTGCCCAGATATTTCCTGTTTGGTGTAAATGTTGCCTTCGAGATCCGATATCCCTTTTGCTTTCAAATCATGAAATGTGAAATCAAAATCCATATCAGGATATGCAGCTTTAGCCTGTTGTTTCGCTTTAAGCCATCGGCTGTTGAAACCGTCCCTTGTATACTTTGCTCCAGACGGCTGGTGAATAACAAAGATACTGCTCATACCCGATTTGAGGGGGAGGTTAGCAGCCTGATCAATAACGCCCTTCAATCTGGGCGACCACCCCTTTATCTGAGTTACCGATGTTTTACTTTGCTTTATAAGAATTCCCTCGTCGATTATCTGGCTCTTTTTGAGTTCAAGTATGTCCGCTTGCCGTGCACAACAGAGATAAGCTAATTCCATTGCAATTTTGACCACATCAGGAGCAACACTGTGGAGCCTGGAATATTCAGAATCGGTGACATAACGGTCACGCGCCTGCTCCTTGAACTGCTTTACGCCTTTAGTCGGATTATGTTTCACCAATCCCCGTTCATACCCCCACCTAAAAACCCTAGACATAAAAGCTTTCTCACGGTTAGCCTGAGTCCGGCTTTTCAAACCGCGCTTGTCCATATACTTCCTTACATGCTCCGGTTTTATTGCATCTGATGGCATATCGCCAAATACGCTTAGAACCTTCACCGAGTACTTTCTGTAGTCCTTCTGCGTTTCAGCAGCCAGCTCAAAGAAATCAGGTGACTTAAAAAATCTTTCAGCTAACGACTTGTAGGTTTTTATGTCAGGAGTTTCATTTATCAATGCCTCATAACTTGCCCAAACTATAGACTGAGGGCTGTCAAGATTGCACAGACGCATAGCGCCACCATTTTTGGGGTGGAACTCGTAAGCAGACTTGCCCCGGTATACACGCGGTGACCTGCCCCCAGTATTAGATACAACCTTCAGTTAGTAATGTCGGTGGGTTTTTCTTCATGTTTCCCGTTTCGCCAGCCTGCTGCAAATTCAGATGGCGTCTGATAATTAAGCGATGAATGAGGTCTGGACTCGTTATAGTCCTGCTGGCTTTCTGGCTCAATACGACTGAGAAGGCTCAACTTTAAGGACCGGATGCATGATCAAATCAACAGTAAAAAAATGTATTAAATCGCGTTAACATTCCCCTATGTCAACGAATGGATTTCGTCTCATGCTCAAGATGCGAATGGTTTACGATGATGAGTCCCGAAAAAGCGGGAAAGGGGTGTTGATTGTTTATGGAATTGGCCAGTTCCCGGTGCTCAGTGGCCGTAAACAGCACATTAACGATCCTAACTGTGAATACCTGGCTGACGAGGGATCAATCCCTTTAGGCCGATACTGGATTGTTGATGCGCCGCAGGGCGGCATTTACACACAAGCCAGACGGGCTTTCCTCGATTTTCTGCATAACACCAATCACTCAGAGTGGTTCGGACTCTATAACACCAAGACTATGAATGACTACACCTACGTGAATGGTGTGAAGCGTACCGGTTTTCGACTGCATCCCTTGCGTCCGGATGGGAGCGGTGAATCATGGGGATGCATTACGCTGTTCAGGGTCAGTGATTTCGAACAGATAAGACAAGCTCTGCTGCGAACAAGTAAAATAAAAGTGCCAGGCTCACGAAGTGGGTTAATGGCTTATGGTTATGTAGACGTGATGGGCAAAGCTGATTATGCAAAATGCGTTAATTAAGAAGATCGGCATTAGTATTTTTTCGCTGGTCGTAGCTGTACTTCTAATCAAGTACATTACGCCATTAAACAACCTTATTTTTTCATTTGGTTCATGGCTTTTCTTTAAACTTGGTCCGGGCGGTCTGGGTTGGGTTGGTAGTGACTACGAGTGGGGAGAAGATCCTGTTACATTCTTCGTAGCTCTGCTATCAGTTCTTATCCTTGGATGGCTGATATCAAGGGTTTTCAGGCGTTTCGTGATCAAAAAATGACGATTTATAGCCGGTGCAATAATGTAAAATACGGTAATTTTAATAAGTTTTTAAATGCTGTAGTCGATAACCTCAATACATTATCGGAGGGAACTATATGCCTTTTAAGCTTAAAGTTGTTGTTTGGATAGTTGGTGGTATTTTAGGGGTATACATCCCGACCTCTATGCTTGGCCTAACCTTGCATAATGGCATGTTTACCAAACAAATAATTAATTGCGATTTGGATGTAGTGAACTCTCTGACCGCGCTATCAAATGACAACGAACATTTGATTCAGGGAAGCGACTTTGAAAGAATTGGGACTAATTTAAAGTCTTGCGTGAAGCATTTAGACTATAACAAAGGCATGGTTAGTTTCTTGCGTGAAGAGCACGCAAGATACCGTAATGATATGGCTTCACTCAGGTAATATATACCTCTTTATCATTAGTGGCGCTAACACTTGCAATTTTAATTCATAACCTGCTAGTGCTGGTTTTGTTCATTTGTTGGGCATCGTAGTTAGTATTGATTTGACTTTAATGAAGAGGGCAACGGCATGAAATTGGTAGTAGGTTTGTTTTTTTTGCTGATGGTTCCTTTTGCAAGTGCTTCTCAAAATAAATATTATTGTGAAATATTTAAAGGATCTGAAGACTCATCTGGCAAGCAGACTCTTGGACCATCATTGGGCCAAGCTGCAATAATTGACGATGGCAACAAATTCTTCATATATGTAAATGAAAAAATTCAACTGCAAAGCCCTAAGCTAAAAAAAGAAAAAGATACGCAAATAGGGGTTAGCAATGATGGCTTCTACTATGTTAAAGGTAAAGGATATTATCTGGTTGCTCACGATAAAGATGGCTTTTTATTCGATAACTGTAAAATTCAGAAATAGCGATGAGATAATTTTATGCTCAAGTTGGTGTTGGCATTATTTATTATAAGTCTGAGCGCTGGCGCTGAGGCAAATGTTGCCTTAAAAAAAGGTCAAAACGTTAACATTACAGATGGTGGTTGGGTGTGCAGGTCTATGGAGAAAGCAATTGCCTCCAGAATAATTGGGCCCTTCGAAAAAGCAAAAGAAAGTGATGCTATCTACCAGCTTAATAATGGTTCATGTATTGACTACTCAATCCGCCCGTTAAAAGTGCTTGGTTATGAGGACTACCTCATACCTGGTTATCCCGAGAAAGGTAAACTCTTTGTTTCTGTACGTGAACCCCGATCAGGTGAAGTTTGGTATGCCTTCATCGGTTACCTGTAACCGACTAAATAAATGAATTCTTAGAAGACCCAGCTGATGCTGGGTTTTTTTATGCCTGTAAAACGAGGTATCTATGGATGTTCAGGCTTACCGCGTAGCCGTGCGTCTTGCTCTTGAAGACCAGCTCACTCGTCAGATGATGCAGGTTGCAAGAGATGCCATTGAGCTGAATAAAAAGTTCGTTGAGATGGCGAAAAACATAAAGGCTGTTACCAGCGCCGCAAAAGAAGCTACCTCTGCCATTCGCTCTATGAACAGAGCATTAAAAAACCAGTTTTCCAGCGCAGCGAAAGGCGCTAACGATTATGCCAGCGCTATGCGAACGGCTGCTGAGCATGCAACGCGCGCAAGCAACGCAACTCAAAACCTGCCAGTTCTGGCCGGTGGCTATGGTGCAGCAATTGCAATCCCCGCCTTAGCTGCAGGTGCAGCAGCGTCAAGAGGTGGCGGCGGTGGCTACAGTAATCCGGGGGGAATGCTGGCACTGCCTTCTCCTTCTGGCCCCGGTGCAAGCGCTGGTTGGAAAGGGTGGAATAACGGTGTTCCTCCTGGTGGGTGGGGAGGCGGATCGGGTGGTGGTAGAAATGGCCGGGATTTTGGTCGTAGCTCGCATTCTGATGGCATGACCAATCTGGCTACAGGCTACCTGGGGTTTAAGGTGCTGGATGGATTCGTTGATGAGGCAGCCAAATATCAGACCATGACCGAGAAGTTTAATCAGTACGGCATGGGTGAGGATGCCCGTAAGGATGCCGAGAACTTTGTACAAACGACTAAAGTTCGCGGCACATCCACTACCGATATGCTCAAATATTTCACTGAGGCGCAGGGTGTATTTCGTGAATCGGGAGCAGCGACGCTCGATGAGCAACTCAAGGCCGCTAAAATGGCCGCACCGGTACTTGCCCGAATCAATTTCGCTTCTCAGGGGTTAGACGAGCACTCAAAGGAGATGACCAACGCTAAGCAGATGGACATGCTGCGATTTGTTGAGACAGCAGGCGGTCTGAAAAGCCCGCAGCGCTTCAATGAATTAATGGACGCGGGTTTTAAAGCGATCCAGTCATCAGGTGGTAACGTTGATTTCACGCAGTACCGCCAGTTTATGGCTAAAGCCGGTACATCTGCCTTCAACCTTAGCAATAAAGCACTGTTTGCCGAGCTTGAGCCCATCATCGGTGAGTTGAAAGGTAGCTCAGCGGGTGATGCCCTTATGACCTCTTACAACCGCCTGAACGGTATCGTTAAGCTGCCTAATCAGGTTACTCATGACCTGATGAAAATGGGCGTGTGGGATGCCAGCAAAATTGAACTGAACAGCATGGGAGGTGTAAAGCGTTTCAAAGGCAACCCACTGATCAATTCGCAGCTTTTCAGTCAGTCGCCGGTTGAGTTTTACGAGAAGATGATCCTGCCCATCTACCGTAAAAATAATTACACGGAAGACCAGATACAGCGTGAGAACGCCCTTATATTTGGCCGCACCGGCGGCAAGATGTTCAACCTCATCGATAAACAGTTAGCCACAATTCATCACTCCATCGAATCCTATGATAAAGCCAGAGGGCTAAATCCTGCCTACGATGCGGTTGGCGGGACCTATAACGGCAAGAAGATCGATTTTCAGAAAAAGTGGGAAAACCTGCAACTGGTCATGGGCAAGGAAGGCGGTCTGCTGGACACTTTTACAAAAGGTCTGGAGGGGCTGACAAACACGATGCAGAGAATGACCGAGATTGCGCAAAGGAATCCTGAGCTGACAAAGTTTGTTGCCCATGCTGCACTCGCTGTGACGGGGCTTGCTGCGCTGAGCGGTGGATTCTGGTTATTTAAACACGCTGCGGGTGCTTTGTTATCTCCTGTCAGGATTTTGTCCGGCCCTGGTGGGTTGCCAAAACTGGGAAGCGCGTTGGGCGCATTCCAGAACACGGTGATGCTGGCGGCGGAGTATGCGATTGCCAGTTCGGGAGTGGAAATTTACCGTCGTATAAAGGCAATGGCTGAAGGAAAGGCATATGACCAGATAGTTTCTCAGTCGGGTGAAATGTCGGAACGCGATCGCCTGATGCGTGAAAATGCTAAGGCGAACGGGGTTAATTATGTTCCATGGACGCCGACCCAGGCGGATTTTGACAACCAGCGCGAAAGGACTGCTTCGTATAGAAAAAACGGGACCTATCCTGCCATCCCGCCCGTTATGGCCAATAAGGCAGATCAGCCGGTTAACCTGCTGATGACGCATGAAGGCCGTCAGGTACTGGTTGCGACAGTAATAAATGGCCTGGGTAAAAATCTGACCAAAGCTCCAGCCGGTCCAAGCGCCTTTGACTCGTCGAATCTCATGGTCCATCCCGGACAGGTGAGCAAGCTCTCAACTCAGTAACGGAGTATTTATGTCGTTTACAAGCGCCCTGAATAACTTCGCGCAGGGGGTAGACCCGACCGTCACACGTCTGGTTCTCGGTGATTTCGAATTTCTTGATTTCGAAGTCCCTGAGCGCCTGGCGCTGCCTGGTCGTCAAAAAACAGTGCTTCACCAGATGGTGGGCGGGAAGCGCGTCATCGATGTGCTGGGTGTGGAATATGACCCGCTTACATGGTCCGGTGTTTTTACAGGCTCTCAGGCCGGGGATCGGGTGAAAGCGCTGGAACGTATGCGCGACGCCGGTAAAGAGCTCACGCTCACGCTTGACGACTACAGCTTTACTGTTGTCATTACCAGTTTTGTGCCGGTCTACGAATTCATCTACCGAAGGTCATACACGATTGAAGTGGCGATCGTTGCCAGTAACGCTTCTCCGCTGAGAGTGGATGCACTGACCGGCGCGCTTCAGGGGCTGCTGGACAGTGATATCGGCCAGGCGCTGGGGCTGTCTGATGTTATTGACGTATCAACGGTTACAACTGCTGTCACAAAGGTGCAGAGTGCTGTGAAGCAGGTTAATGACTTTGCACACGCGACTCTTGAGCAGGTTCAGTCGGTTGTCAGGCCAGTCATTGCAGCGCAGGTGACTGTACAGCAGCAGATTACGCAGCTCGAGTCCGCGGCTAACGACATAACATCGCTAGGTGGCCTTGTTCCGGGGAACCCGATATCAAAGACGGTAAGCAATCTGCTAAGCCAGGCGGACCACAGCACGCGCATCCCGGCACTTTACAGCCTTCAGAACGTACTGGGACGGCTCAATAAAAACGTAAGTTCCGGCCAGACGGCGGACGGTATACGCAGCGTGACGCTGTCGGGTGGAAACCTGTATCAGGTTGCATCAGACCAGTATGGAGATGCATCCCTGTGGAGCAGCATTGCCTCTGCTAACGGCCTGACCGATCCGCAACTCACCGGCATCAACACGCTGACTATTCCCTCTAATCCGACGAGTTAGCTATGGACGTGAACAACCCGATAGTGGAGTCCAGCGCCCGCCTAATCAGCGGGCGTTGTCGTTTAAACGGTACTGAGGTTCCGTTTGTATCGTTCAGCGTGGAGGATAACCGGTTTCGGGGCGCATCCACCTTTGACCTGACGCTGGCTGTATCGGCGCTACCGGACGATATGCAGTTGCTTAACTGGTGGGCTGTCCAGACAATCGTCAGGGTTGAGCTTTACGCTTCAGTCATCACCCGGTCTGGTACCGATGAGAAGCGTCTCATCACCGGCAATATCGATAACTGGCATTACGATCCTGCCCGTTTTGAAATCACGGCAGATGGTCGTGATTTTGTCGGTCTGCTTATTGATGCAAAGTCTGCCGGAGAAAGCTTCAAGAATTATACCAGTTCGCAGATTGCCACCCTGCTGGCACAGCGCCATGGGCTAAACCCGGTGGTTACGCCAACAAAACAGCGGTTTGGTGAATTTTATCAGATTGACTCCGCGCACCTGACCGGTGAGCAGACAGAATGGGATTTGCTTACCACGCTTGCGAGCATTGAAAATTTTCAGGTGTATGTGGACGGTGACAACCTGCATTTTGAACCGATCACGGAGACGGAAAAAGCTGATAACTACGTTATTCGCTGGCAGCGGCCCGGAACATTGACCTATCCGCAGTGTAATACTTCTGATGACCTGTCATTTTCACGCGCGCTCACGATTTCAAAGGGTATTACGGTGGAGGTGCTGAGCTGGAATGCAAAACGGAAAAATAAGCAGTTTGTCGCCTCCTACCCCAAATATGCCAAAGGCACCACGCCGGGAAACGCCACGGCGAAAACACAGGTTTACCGCATTATCCGTAACGGCCTTACTCCTGAAGCGGCGAGCGCCCTGGCGCAGACCATTTACCGTCAGGTGGTTGAGCATGAGATGAAATTTTCCGGATCCACAGCGGGTGACAATCTCCTTACGCCGCAGACCCGTGTACGTATTGAGGGTACCAAAAGCCCTTTTGACCAGCTTTACTGGTGCGACAGCGTGAGGCGAACCCTGAGCTGGGAAAACGGCTACACGATGAGCATTAACGGAAAGAATCACAGCCCGGCGCTGGAGGTCACACAGTGAGAGTATTTCTGAATGCAATGGCCGCCACCGCACAGCAGACAAATGCGGGCGTCAGCGGGACGAGGCAGGGCGTGATTACGGCATATGATCCGGCATCTTATGCCGTGAAGGTCCAGTTGCAGCCAACAGGCGAGGAAACGGGCTGGATCCCACTCAGCACGCCATGGGCCGGAAACGGCTGGGGAATGGCTGCCGGACCGGCAATAGGGGCTGTCGTTGAAGTCGAGTTTGATTCCGGCCTGATGGGGGCGGGGATGGCGGCTGGCCAGTTTTACAATGACATTGACCGCTGTCCGGGGCCTCCGTCAGGTGAATTCTGGCTCGTCCACGTATCAGGCTCGGTTCTGAAGTTTCTTAACAGCGGGGATGTGCTAATCCGTTCAGCCACTAAGCTGATTTACGACGCACCTGCTCACCACTTTACCGGCGGCGACGTTTTCATAGACGGGAATCTGTCGG
The DNA here is from genome assembly GCF_041954745.1 of Pantoea sp. CS_6. Taxonomy (NCBI): domain Bacteria; kingdom Pseudomonadati; phylum Pseudomonadota; class Gammaproteobacteria; order Enterobacterales; family Erwiniaceae; genus Pantoea; species Pantoea sp. CS_6. Next base: position 10,399 of record NZ_JAVAYG010000003.1, on the reverse strand, counting down.
TAGTCGGTGATATCAGCGACAACAACGGCATTCACGGAACTGTTCAGCAGATCCGAACGACCTATAACGGCCACACCCACCACGAGAACGGCCAGGGCAGTAACACCAGCCTGCCAAATCAGAAACTTACCTAAAGCGGTGAATCATGTACGACATCCATCACTACGTCGGCGGTGACCTCAGCACGTCGCCCGCGGGCGATCTGCGTCCTGTATCCGATTCAGAACGGGGTAAGCAGCGCATTCTACGCCGCCTTATGACCAATCCCGGGGATTATGTGTTTCACCCTGACTACGGGGCCGGACTGGGCCGGAAGATTGGGGAAAACGTTAACCCGGGGGAGTGGAAAGCGCTCATTACTGGACAGATGCTGCTTGAGGATTCCGTCGCGGTGAGTCCTCCGCCATCGGTATCGCTCGGACTTATTGACGGAGGAGTAAGCGTTTCTATTCAGTACACAGACGCCACAACCGGCACTCCGGAAACACTCAGCTTTGACGTAACGAGGTAATAACGTGGCATCACTTAATGTTAAATCGTTTTCTACCCTGGTCAGTGATCAGGTTGCTGCGATGCAGGCGCGGGCAGCAGGCTTGGTTGATTTGGCAATAGGCAGTATCCTGCGCGCTATTGCAGAATCAAACGCTGGCGTGACGATGTGGATTCAGCAGCTTATAGTGAATCTTCTGGTGACCACCCGCGCAGCGACCTGCTCAGGCGCCGATCTGGACAGCTGGATGGCAGACTTCAGCTTTCCGCGACTGTCAGCGGTTCAGGCTGTCGGGATGGTAACGTTCAGCCGGTTCACTGCGGCCAGTCAGGCACTAATCCCGACCGGTTCGCAGGTGACCACAACAGACGGCACGCAGGCATACTCCGTTATTGCCGACACGGTTAACCCAGCATATGATCCTGTTCAGGCGGGGTATGTGATAAAAGCGGGTGTCAGCTCCCTGGTGGTGCCGGTTCAGGCAAACACAGCAGGCCTGGCGGGCAATGCCCAGGCGGGTACGGTCACAGTTATTGCAGGCTCAATCCAGTATTTGGACACGGTTTCAAACAGCACAACATTTGCCAGCGGCAAGGATGCAGAAAGTGACAGTGACTACCGGGCCAGGTTCGTGTTGTGGATAGCATCGCTGTCCAAAGCGACGAAAGCGGCAATTGGCTACGCACTGAGCAGCATGCAAAGTGGTGTCACATATACACTGACCGAAAATTATGCCTATAACGGTACGCCGCAGCCGGGGTATTTTTATGCAGTTGTCGATGACGGAAGCGGCGCGCCTGACAGTACTTTTCTGGGGCAGGCCTATGCTGCCATTGACACCGTTCGTGGATTCACCGTGACGTTTGGCGTTTTCCCGCCGGCAATGCTGACTGCAAACGTCGCACTGACAGTCACCACAGACCCGTCAGCAAATCATTCAACGATTGTTGCAATGGTCCAGTCATCCATACAGAAATATATTGCCAGCCTGTCTCTGGGGCAGTTACTGGCTTATACGCAACTGGTGAAGGTGGCCTATGCTGCAAGCCCGCTTGTAACTAATGTCACATCACTTACGCTGAATTCAGGAACCTCCGACCTTGCGGCCTCTGCCCAGCAGGTTATTCGGGCCGGAACGGTACAGGTGAGCTAAATGGCAACCGGCGATCAAAATGATATTTATACGCGCCTGAGAGGACTGCTGCCACCAACGTGGTTTAGAGACAGCAGTCCCTTTCTTGATGGCGTATTGACGGCGTGCGCGAAAGCACTTTCATGGTGCTATTCGCTTTACATTTATGCCCGGCTGCAGACGCGAATATCCACGGCCACTGGCGGCTGGCTTGATATTGTGGCCTATGACTTTTTTGGCAACAGTCTACAGCGCCCTGCCGGTATGTCAGACGACCTGTTTCGCAATCAAATTAAAATTAACATGCTGCGCTCAAGAGGAACGCGCCAGGCCATAACCGATATTCTGGTGGAGTTAACCGGCAATGTGCCAAAAATATTTGAACCGCTTCGTCCGCTTGACACGGGATCATACGGCGGACCGATGATCGGCTACGGCATAGCAGGGGGATATGGCTCAGTGATGATCCCCTATCAGGCATTTGTCATTGCTTACCGGCCAAAGGGAACGGGCATACCTTACATAGCGGGGTATGAGTCCACACCATCAGGCTACAGCGTTGCTTCCCGTGGGCAATATGTTTCACAGGAAATGGTTACCGGAAAAGTCACGGATGCGCAGGTCTACGAAGCCGTAGCGGCAGTGAAAATGGAAGGGTCAATCGTATGGGTGAAACTCCAGTAACGCTTCAGTTCAGATAATCACCGTCAACCGGGCCACCTAAATGCAGGTGGCTTTTTTTATGGGAACAGAAATGGATCGCCAAATTGTTTATCCGGGTTCTATCCCGCTCGAAACAGACCTGCTCAACACCAACAAATACGCCATGATGGGCATGGCGAAACTGGCCGCTGCTATGATGGGCTCTAACACCTATCTGCATGGTCTGGCTTGTACGCCATCATCACCGGCTTCTATGGTTGTAAACATTGCCAAAGGGCAGATTTACAGCCTTCAAAATGTGGACGGTACCGCTTATTCGTCACTGCCTGCTGATACCACTAATACAATTCTGAAGCAGGGGGCCATACTTACTCCCACAACTTTTACTCTGGCTGCGCCTGTCACTGTCGGACAGAGCATTAACTACCTGATCCAGGTTACATACAGCGACATTGATTCAGGTGCAACGGTTTTGCCTTACTACAATGCAGCGAACCCCTCAGTAGCTTACAGCGGTCCCAATAACTCCGGCACCGCTCAGAATACAGTCCGTTCAGGTATATGTGCTGTTTCTCTGAAATCGGGCGTAGCTGCCACCACAGGCACACAGACTACGCCAGCAGCTGATACTGGCTATACCGCTGCCTGGGTCATAACGGTCCCTCAGGGTGCAACAACGATTACTGCGGCAAACATCGCTGTCGCTGCAAACGCGCCGTTCCTTCCTGCTGCGGGCGTGTTTTCAGCTATCCAGCAGGGGACTATGACCTATGCAATTGATACCGGCGCAGCAAATGCTTATGTAGCATCTTATCTGCCAAATCTTCCGGCGCTCACTGATGGAATGCGGCTGACATTTAAAGCCAGGGCAGCTAATACCGGCAATTCCACGCTGGCTGTTAATGGAAGCGCCGCTTTTCCACTGTATTCTAATGCGCATCAGGCATTACAGGGTGGCGAAATTATTGCCAACGGACTAATTGAAGCTGAATGGAACAGTTCTCTCAGTGCATGGGTAATGTGTGGGAACAGCGGAGGAGCGCTACCGGTCTCAGCAGCCTCGCAATCAAATCATGCAGTAAATCTGGGTGAGCTAAATTCGGCTATTGCAGCGCTCGGTAGCATTTACCAGCCGCTTAATCAGAATCTAATCGCTCTGGCAGGGTTGGCTTCCGCTACTGACACGCTACCTTATTTCTTCGGTCAGAATAAAGCCGCACTTGCGCCATTTACGTCGTTCGGACGCGACGTAGTAGGACAAAACAGCACAGCGGATTTGTTTAAATATCTTGGCATCGGGTCCGCCGCAAACAAGAACGCGGGCAACGGCAGCGGTCAGCTACCGGATATGTCGTTTTTCGACAGCAACTTTGGCTTTAATGGATACCAGAAACTCCCGTCCGGACTGATTATTCAGTGGGGCAGCGCACCGGCCACAATCGGCACGCTGAGTACAAAAGCCTACCCGATACAGTTTCCCAATGCAGCGTTGCATGTGGTGCTGACGCACAACGTTGCCAACGACGCGAACGGCATAGGCATCAGCGGCGCTGACGTGAGTTCGTCAAATACGAGCCAGTTCACGTATAAGCCGCAGGGTATCCAGATCAGCGGTAATTCTGTCAGTGCGGCCTCAGCTGGTTCAGGCGCGATTACTTTTCACTTTCTGGCAATAGGATACTGATATGGGGAATATGTTTTTTAGCGCCAGCCGCATGGCATTCTGCCCGGAAGACATGAAGTCTGACTATGAGAAGGGAGTGGGCTGGCCACAGGATGCGGTAGAGGTGACGGATGATGCGTGGCATGAATTTATATCGGTGCCGCCCGAGGGAAAAATTCTCGGTTCAACGGGTGAGGGAATGCCCTGCTGGGTTGATAAGCCTGCGCCCACGCAGGAAGAAATCCTGGCCCAGGCTGCGAATGACAAGCTGGTAAAAATCTCTCAGGCCAATGACTTCATGAATACACGTCAGTGGCCCGGCAAGGCCGCGTTAGGGCGTCTGAAAGGGGATGACCTGGCGGCCTATAACAAGTGGCTGGATTACCTCGATGCGGTGAACGGAGTAGACGTCTCAAAAGCACCAATTATTACCTGGCCTCAAAAACCAGCATAAAAAAGACTGGTGACCGGGCAATGACTCAACCGTTCCTTTCTGAGCAGGATTACGGGGTGGTTGACTAAGTTATAGTCAGCCACCCTAGCTTTTGTTCTTTTATTTAGCTTAAGTAATTTTCTTACGATGGATATGAGCTTTTTAAAAGCAGCAAAAAATATCAATGTTTAAACGAGGAGCACCAAAAGCAACGCAGTGAAAGTCACGGTATTAGATTCACTTTCATATGTGTCGGTTGTAAGGCCGCGAAAGTGAGAGTACGACCAGTCAACAATCGCCTGAGTTAGCGAGTTCAAGGGCATCTTATATGATGAAAGCCAGAAAGCTAATGCGAAGCACACAATAAATAAGGCGGTATTTTTGGACGGCATGAAATTTTTGAAAGCCATAGTAAACCTGTGATTAATTTCTGACCTTAACTCGCAATTCAAATGGTTTGTGGAAAATTTCATCATTTAATAAATCCAATTTTGCGCTCATTTTTTTATAAAGTCTTTTTTTTCCTGCAGCATGCTTATCTTTCTCTGCTGGTGTGTCTGAATGAACCCAAGCGTTAACTAATGCATCAATAATTCTCGCTTTATGCCATAAATATAAAAAGTGTGGAGCCCTTTTTAATGCGAAGCTATCATCAATCCTTAAAGCCCTTGCTCTAATTAGTTCTTTTCTATATTGGTCATAGAGATCTTGAAATTCGTTCCATTTTTTGAGGAAATTTTCTCTCTTAGCTCGGTAATCTGGATAGTTTTCGAATAACTGAAGAGAATAGTTTGAAAATTGGACGGCCTCATCGTAAAGCTTTAATTCCAGATCTAAAATTTTATCTGCTTGTTTAAATTGAATGTCATTGAGCTTTTCTTTACTCCATTCTCGATATTTTTTGGCGGCTAAATATGCAATGTAAATCTGTGATATGAGAGTGGTAGAGGCTATGGTAGGAATTGCGATTAGCTCAAATTTATCATGAAGAATATTACTCCAAATAATAAAATATAATGTGCTCAATACAAACCCTAATGCTGTAAAGAAAACTTTATATTCAGAGGGTATTTTATTATTCAATTTTTATTTTTTCCTTAAAGTGAAGATTCTAAGCTGAAGAAATTCTAATGATACACATTACTCAAACGTTTCTCTACAGTCTTGCAAGCATCAAAAACCATAAAAAACGCCTGAAATTACTTAGCCTTTACAAATTTCACAATCGCAGCGGCTTGATCAACTATGTAGTTTAGTATTACTGTAATTATATACAGTATTTCTTGGAGGGTAGAATAATGCCCCGTGACTACGAAATCATGATTGCCTTTCGCCAAGCCATTAAGCGCGACAGTGAAGGCCGCTACACACTCAGCACTTTGGACTTTGTACGCGAACTTGATGGCCTCAACTGGCATTACACGCTTCGCGCCGCTAACAAGTGGATAGAGACTCACACAACAACCTTCCGCGATATCTCAACTTCTGAAGGCGAGGAACGTGTGTTTCAGGTTTTCAACCCTAATGGTGGCTTCTGATGTTCGCCCTGGTTGACGTTAATTCGTTCTATGCCAGTTGCGAAACGATATTCAGGCCAGATTTACGAGGGAAGCCGGTTGTCGTTCTGAGTAACAATGACGGCTGCGTAATAGCCCGTTCTGCCGAAGCCAAGAAATTGCAGATACCTATGGGGGCACCTTACTTCAAGCTGAAGGATGAGTTCAGACGTCATGGTGTGCAGGTTTTCAGTTCCAATTATGCGCTCTACGCCGATATGAGTAATCGCGTCATGACGACACTGGAGGACATGTGCCCGGCTGTAGAGATTTATTCAATTGATGAGGCGTTCATGTGCCTGGATGGCATGCAGCGCCTGACATCACTTGAAGATTTAGGGCGAAAGGTGCGCGCCAGAGTTAAACAGGAAACTCACCTGACAGTTGGCGTTGGCATTGCGCAAACCAAAACGCTGGCAAAGCTGGCCAACCATGCGGCCAAAAAATGGACCAAGACAGGCGGTGTCCTCGATCTTTCGAATATCGACCGCCAGAAAAAATTACTCGCTCTGGTGCCGGTGGAGGACGTATGGGGCATTGGCCGGCGCATCAGTAAAAAACTTAATGCTATGGGTATCACTACTGCTAAAGACCTCGCTGAGCAGAGCACATACATCATCCGAAAACACTTCAACGTCGTGCTTGAGCGTACCGTCAGGGAGCTTCGTGGCGAGCCCTGTTTAGAGCTGGAAGAATTTGCACCGACCAAACAGCAGATAGTATGCTCACGTTCATTTGGATCGCGTATCACCGAATACATGGATATGCGTCAGGCCGTCTGCGCTTTTGCAGAACGCGCTGCTGAAAAGCTTAGGAAGGAAAGGCAGTACTGCAAACAGATAGCTGTATTTGTGCGAACCAGCCCGCACGCAGAGGGAGAAGTGTTTTATGGCAATCAGGCCGCTGGAAAGTTAATGACACCTTCTAACGATACCCGCGACATTATCCGGGTGGCTATGGACTCTCTGGATCAGATATGGCTCGACGGTCATCGTTATATGAAAGCAGGTGTCATGCTGGGCGACTTTTTTAGCCAGGGAGTATCTCAGCTCAACCTTTTTGATGAATACCGCCCGCAGCCCAATAGCGAAGCTTTAATGCGTGTTGTTGATGGGCTCAACCAGAGCGGCAAGGCCAATTTATTTTTTGCGGGGCAGGGGATTGAGAAGTCCTGGGCAATGAAGCGTGAGATGCTTTCACCTGCTTACACAACCAGTTTTTCAGATCTGCCCACGGTAAAATGAATGCTGACAAAAATTGAAAAAAAGTACCATAGATTTATTTATGTGAGTTTGCCGTAATGATGCTAATCTATAAGGGTTTATATTAATTATAATGAGAGGGACTTGTGGTAAATCAAATCAAACATTCTCAGTACATTGATCTGATCAATTTGCTTGAAGATTTGGGAGCAAGCCCCGAAAGATGTCAATCTTTCTTCTCTGTAGCGTTGAAGTTACCTGACTTGCAAGACCTAGAACTGGATTACGCTTTTGATATTATTAAATCATATGCTTTAGAAAATGGTATTGATTTGAAAGATTATTTGTTTAGTAATTATATGAGCTACAATGATTTTTATATTAGGTTATACTCAAGAATTGAAAAAGAAATTTTAAAAAATTACATTAGCCATAATTCTTACCTTGAGTCCAAAAAAATTAGATTATGATGCTAAGTGGTTGATATACATACAAAGTTTGTCCGATCGCTTGCAGCTCTTAGTGTTTAACTTTATGATATGCAAGCTTTTTTCGCGAAATTAACAAGCTGCTTTATCGGGCTAATTTTAACCGATTATTTTTCCGGTATCAGAACATTAAAATTTTCGCCCTCTAAAATCCAACGACACAGTACTAATTTTTTTTAGAATTTTCCGTGGCGACTTCACCAATAACTTTATTTTTTCTAAGACGAGGGACTTTTGGGGGGATTTTTTTGTTGATTTCTTCAAGATTTCTCTTGCTTAAAAGATTACGTTTTATAAAGTTTTCTATGCAACTAAATAAAGAAGTAAATTCATCCCTACTGGGAGCCCACCCCCTGTGCGCAGCTGCATTACCTACGCTAGCAACAGTCAAAAGGAGATGAGCTTCTGTATCACCTATAAATCCTTCGTCCTTCAAAGCAGCAACTTTCTCATGAAGTGACAATCCAGGATGGATAGAGAGCACTTCCGCTGTTCTTTCAAATGCAGTTCTTAAACCTATAGAAGCAAGAGTGATTAATTCTTTATTTTCAGCCTCTATAATTTGCTTAACAATTTCAGATAGCTGAAGATCAATTTTTCCTAGCTTCCAAACCCAATCAGGATAGGACACTTCAGCTATAATGGAGGGGAATACTTGAACACGTTGATTAAGGAACATGATATCTTCTCCATCGACACGATCAAAATCCCAGTCTTCTGAATTTTCAGAAGTTATATGAAGAAAAACAGTTTCACATCCTCGACATTCTAATAGCATAAAAAGATTGCTTCCATAAGCCCTCCCATCTTCAAAGTCCCAATTTTTTAAAACCTGCCCATATATTTTGCACTTTCTTATTCCATCGCAATTTGGACATAAAGCATCAATTATTTTTTTTTGACTAAGTTGCATACTTCACGACCTCAAATTGTTCATAATTAGTGCCAAAATGATACCATAAGTAATTGATAATAAGAGGGAGTAATTCTAAGTATTATTATGAAATTCCCATTCAAGTTAATGATTTTATGAGAGATAAATACTGATTTAAAATCCCTCGATCGTAAGGTCGTGCGGGTTCAAGTCCCGCCCCGGGCACCATATTGAAACACCAATAAAATCAAGTTGTAGCAATGTCGTTTAAGCCGCCTCTTTGGGCGGTTTTTTGTTTTTATAAGCCCTTCCTGCTATGTCATTTCTGATTCTCGTCTCCGGCTCCTGTTAAACCCCTTTCTCCCTTTGCCGTTTGTCTCCTCCTGTGCTGACCTGACGCTGTTTTTTATAACATGCCACGTCTGGCAATCCAGCAATCCAGCAAAGGCATCAAGATGACGTCTGCACGATGAGTGGAAACAAGCCCGGTAGACTGAGAAAGAGACACTTTACGGGTACAGGCAGCATGATATCGATTACCGAAAGCGCTCGTCCTGAATGTGGGTGACAGTAGCAAAACCAGTAACAGTTTTGACTATGCTCTCTATCCCCGTTTTGACAGATATGACGGTGACAGACGGCATTATCTGGTATTTTCGCCTTTGGCTACGGGCAGTCCTGTCACGCATCATTGCCGTTTCTCAATCAAAACGGGATTGATTACCTTTGATCAATACATTCATGGCCAAAATAAACGCGAGGAAAAGGGGGCAGATCGAAAAGGCTGCGGATTTTAAGCGGCTCAATCCGTTCATTAAAAAAGCCTGCGTTACACAGGCAGAAATCGTTACAAGGGAAAATCCAGTTGTCAGCATGCGCTGACCCGGCAAGCATACAGTGAATGGGGTTTTTAGATACAAGTGAATAACTTTTGATCAGTAAAAGGCACGATGTGTATGTTGCAGGCATAAAAAAGCCCACTCGGATGTGGGCATAGCAAAATTGGCTATTAATGTAAGGTTCTAACAATTACTTCCTTACTATCGGCAATCCCGCGCCAGGCTTTAGCCGCCGTAAAAAATAAACCTTTTATATTGCCGACAGCCTTCGGTGCGAAAGGCGGGCAACGTGCTCTGTTCTTATCCCGTTGACTGACTTTTACAACATGTCGCTATTCGGTTTTGCAAGATTGATCGTGCTGGCAGAAGCGGCAGAGTCAGATTCAGACCAGGTGTCCCTGAGACTTAATGGTGCCGTTAAGCGCTTATCCGTCGTTTGAGCAATGGCAGTGTGTTCCCTGACAATCAACATAAAAATGGCGTGGAGATGTTTTGGCAGGCGTTAAACGATATGTTCTTACGGTCGGATACGACTTTTTTCCCGCGCGGCGGGGTTACTGTGGCGGACAGGCTGAGGCCAGCAGGTTACCTTTCTTCTCTGTGTACTAATCTTGTCTGCAGTCATTTCATTATTCAGAGAAGGGCAAGCCGTGCCGGGAAACAAAGCAGAAATCACTGTGGGTTCAGATCATATCATCATCGCTCGACGTTACCGCGCTCTTGGCGCGCTCAACGATCTCTTTATCGCAGTATGGTTCCTGACGGGCAGCATCCTGTTTTTCTTCGACTCGCTGATGACAGGTGGAACATGGTTATTTGTCGTGGGGAGCCTTCAGTTATTACTTCGCCCGGCAATCACCCTGGCAGAACTGGTACACGTAAAGCGCATCGATCAACATCCACAAAAACCTCAGTAGTCCTTTACCCCTGTATCACGGACAGCTAAACGCATTCAGCCTGCCTGATATATGAACGACTCAGGCAGGCTAAATGAAAGGTGAGGCGATTTCAGGAGATCACCAGGTGCGGGCGGGCGGTGGTGGCGGTTGCTGCCCGGTT
>NZ_JAVAYG010000029.1:0-954 GCF_041954745.1 Pantoea sp. CS_6 | reverse complement strand
GGCTGGATTAAGCGCAACTCAACACCATGCTCAAAAGCCCATTGATCCAGTGCGCGGCAGGTGAACTCCGGCCCCTGGTCAGTTCTTATCGTCGCCGGATAGCCTCGAAACAGCGCAATGCTGTCCAGAATGTGTGTCACCTGCACGCCTGAAATCCCAAAGGCAACAGTGACCGTCAGGCATTCCTTCGTGAAGTCGTCCACACAGGTCAGGCACTTGAGCCTGCGACCGGTGGCGAGCGCGTCCATGACAAAATCCATCGACCAGGTCAGGTTGGGCGCCGCCGGGCGGAGCAGCGGCAGACGTTCTGTTGCCAGCCCTTTACGACGCCGTCTGCGTTTTACGCCCAGCCCTCTCAGATGATAAAGGCGGTACACGCGCTTGTGATTAACATGAAGGCCTTCACGGCGCAGTAACTGCCAGATGCGGCGGTAGCCAAAACGCCTGCGCTCCAGTGCCAGCTCAGTGATGCGCTCTGATAAATGCGCATCAGTCGCCGGACGCAGAGCCTCGTAGCGGCAGGTCGACAGGGACAAACCTGTCAGCCTGCAGGCACGACGTTGCGACAGACCGGTCGCATCACACATAAACTCAACGGCTTCCCGCTTCTGGTCTGTCGTCAGTACTTTCGCCCCAGAGCCACCTGGAGTGCCTCCTTATCCAGCATGGCTTCGGCAAGCAGCTTCTTGAGTCTGGCGTTCTCTTCTTCAAGCGACTTCAGGCGCTTAACCTCGGGCACCTCCATACCACCATACTTCTTACGCCAGGTATAAAAGGTGGCATCGGAAATGGCGTGCTTGCGGCAGAGTTCACGGGCAGAAACCCCGGCTTCAGCTTCGCGGAGGATACTGATGATCTGTTCGTCGGAAAAACGCTTCTTCATGGGGATGTCCTCATGTGGCTTATGAAGACATTACTAACATCGCGGTGTGTTAATCAACGGGGAGCAGGTCA
>NZ_JAVAYG010000028.1:0-1070 GCF_041954745.1 Pantoea sp. CS_6 | reverse complement strand
AACCGGCGATACCCGAATGGGGAAACCCAGTGTGACTCGTCACACTATCATGCAGTGAATCCATAGCGGCATGAGGCGAACCGGGGGAACTGAAACATCTAAGTACCCCGAGGAAAAGAAATCAACCGAGATTCCCCCAGTAGCGGCGAGCGAACGGGGAGGAGCCCAGAACCTGCATCAGCTTGTGCATCAGTGGAAGCGTCTGGAAAGTCGCAGGGTACAGGGTGATACTCCCGTACACAAAGGTGCACAGGCTGTGAGTTCGATGAGTAAGGCGGGACACGTGGTATCCTGTCTGAATATGGGGGGACCATCCTCCAAGGCTAAATACTCCTGACTGACCGATAGTGAACCAGTACCGTGAGGGAAAGGCGAAAAGAACCCCGGCGAGGGGAGTGAAACAGAACCTGAAACCGTGTACGTACAAGCAGTGGGAGCACCTTCGTGGTGTGACTGCGTACCTTTTGTATAATGGGTCAGCGACTTATATTCTGTAGCAAGGTTAACCGTATAGGGGAGCCGCAGGGAAACCGAGTCTTAACTGGGCGTTAAGTTGCAGGGTATAGACCCGAAACCCGGTGATCTAGCCATGGGCAGGTTGAAGGTTGGGTAACACTAACTGGAGGACCGAACCGACTAATGTTGAAAAATTAGCGGATGACCTGTGGCTGGGGGTGAAAGGCCAATCAAACCGGGAGATAGCTGGTTCTCCCCGAAAGCTATTTAGGTAGCGCCTCGTGAACTCATCTCCGGGGGTAGAGCACTGTTTCGGCTAGGGGGCCATCCCGGCTTACCAACCCGATGCAAACTGCGAATACCGGAGAATGTTATCACGGGAGACACACGGCGGGTGCTAACGTCCGTCGTGAAGAGGGAAACAACCCAGACCGCCAGCTAAGGTCCCAAAGTCATGGTTAAGTGGGAAACGATGTGGGAAGGCACAGACAGCCAGGATGTTGGCTTAGAAGCAGCCATCATTTAAAGAAAGCGTAATAGCTCACTGGTCGAGTCGGCCTGCGCGGAAGATGTAACGGGGCTAAACCATGCACCGAAGCTGCGGCAGCGACGCG
>NZ_JAVAYG010000027.1:0-1126 GCF_041954745.1 Pantoea sp. CS_6 | reverse complement strand
CCCGGCGCCAGTTGATACTGCACCATGATATAGCCCTGGTCTTCGGTCGGCAGAAAACCGGTCGGCAGGCGCATATAGAGCACGGCACAACCGATCAGCAGCACGCCGTACAGCAACAGATAACGTACGGAACGGTGCATGACATGGCCGACGCCACGTTGATAGCGCGCCTGCACGTTGTCATAGCGGCGGTTAAACCAGCCGAAGAATCCCTTGCTGCCACTGCCGTGAAGATGCGGTTTGAGCAGGGTGGCACAGAGTGCAGGCGTGAGCGTGAGCGCCACAATAACCGACAGCACCATGGAAGAGACAATTGTGATGGAGAACTGACGGTAAATCACGCCCGTCGAACCGCTGAAAAAGGTCATGGGCAGGAACACGGCAGAGAGAACCAGCGCAATCCCGACCAGTGCCCCTGTAATCTCCTTCATGGATTTCTCAGTTGCCTGACGCGGCGGTAATCCCTCTTCGCGCATCACCCGTTCAACGTTTTCAACCACGACGATCGCATCGTCCACCAATAAGCCGATGGCGAGTACCATACCGAACATGGTGAGCGTGTTGATGGAGTAACCGAAGAGGGACAGTACGCCAAAGGTGCCCATGAGCACTACCGGAACGGCTATCGTGGGAATCAACGTCGTGCGGAGGTTTTGCAGGAACACAAACATCACTATCACCACCAGAACCACCGCCTCGATCAGCGTTTTCACGACTTCTTCAATCGAGATTTTGACAAAGTCTGTGCTGTCGAGCGGGTACGTAATTTCGTAGCCGGCAGGCATGCTGCTCCGGAATTCATCAATGGTGGATTTCACCTTTTCGGCGGTAGAGAGTGCGTTGGCCCCCGATGCCAGCTGGATAGCCATACCGGATGCCGGATGGCCGTTTGCCATGACATTGGCACTGTAGTCTTCATCGCCCATTTCTACGCGGGCGACGTCGCTCAGACGTACCACAGAACCATCGGCCTGGCTTTTCAGCACGATGTTGCGGAACTGCTCAGGCGTTTGCAGGCGCGAACGCGAGCGCACAGTCGCGACCAGTTGTTGCGTGTTGCTGGACGGTTGCGCGCCCAACTGCCCCGAAGAGACCTGGGTGTTTTGGCTCTCCAGGGCGGTGGTGA
>NZ_JAVAYG010000025.1:0-5566 GCF_041954745.1 Pantoea sp. CS_6 | reverse complement strand
AGCCATCGCTTGTCCCTCTAAGACACGGATATATCAAAGATATCGTCACATTAACCAGGCATTGCCTGACTGCAAGGAGTTACAGAGAAAATCAGGAGGGAGATAAAGGAAGTGGTGCTGATACCCAGAGTCGAACTGGGGACCTCACCCTTACCAAGGGTGCGCTCTACCAACTGAGCCATATCAGCACATCTGGAGCGGGCAGCGGGAATCGAACCCGCATCATCAGCTTGGAAGGCTGAGGTAATAGCCATTATACGATGCCCGCATCCTGGAACTCGGCTACCTGTTCTTTCTGTAGCTTGTGAATAACAGGGGAAGTCCCCTATTATTCTTAGCCTGCCAGCGAAGCTGGCTGACTTTGACTGAGCTTACACCCAATCTGAATTCAGGGTGAGAAGAAGTGACTCACCTGCCAGATAAACAGGTTGTTTATCTGTTCTCAACCCGAGGGTCGAGATGGTGGTGGGAGAAGGATTCGAACCTTCGAAGTCTGTGACGGCAGATTTACAGTCTGCTCCCTTTGGCCGCTCGGGAATCCCACCTACTTGATGGTGCCGGCTACCGGAATCGAACTGGTGACCTACTGATTACAAGTCAGTTGCTCTACCAACTGAGCTAAGCCGGCATCAAGTGACGCGCATTCTAGGAAGGTCGGCTGAAGGATGCAACAAAAAAATCACTGTTTTTGTTCTATCGCTTACTATTTGTGCAAAGCATCGCAATTTACCCCTATTCTGCAGAAATAACATCCAATTATTGGTCAAATTTTCGCGTCATCTTCTGTCCCTGGATTTGGTCTTCACGATTTCATTCTTTGGTGGATGGCTTTTTTCACGTCCCCTTTTTTTGCTGATCATGCAAAATTCGTCTCGATTGCTTATTTATTGCCCGGTGTTTTCCATCGACAGCCGTTTTTTGTTTGTGGATATCGGTTTGTTTGTGCAAAAACGCCACCACAGGGTAAGCGATGAGTGATGTTAAGTTGACAGGGTTGCAGAGAAAACGTACTGGCACCTAAAGAGGTGGGAATGGACACTGGCACAATACCGCTTTCAATACGCGTGAATCAGGCATTGCTTGTATGCTTTCTGTGGCCGACAGCGCTGCTCTGTTCGGTTACTGGCCTGACAGGCACGCGAGTGCATGTGTATTGATGTCGACGCGGTGAAGATGAGCGAGGTTGCATATGAATAGGTAATGCCTACGTACAACAGAGAAGTCACATGACACATGAGAACAGCCCGATGCTTGATGTGCAGATTCTACCCTGTCCGCACCGATGACGGCTGCGACCAACTGGAACGCCGCCGAAAGTCATTATGTTTATCCCTTCTGTTGCCAGAACGCGCTGTGCCTCCCGGTTCAACCTGCATAGAAACCCGGTCAGGCGGATTGAAGCGCTTCTTCTCTCCTTCGGCCCTCAGACAGCTTAAGCACACCACAAAGCCTGTGGCGGCCTTATGTTGGCAGCAACGGTATTTGATGGACACGCCATGCGAGGGCAGAGAAAGGGTCGTGGTAAGGGTTATTCGTCACGGGAAAGAGAGTACAGAAGGTATCCGTGCCTGGGGCAGACTGGTCTCTGAAGGCAATAAAGTGCGGTGTGGATGTTCAGACAAATGATCTGGGGAATGAAAGCACGCCCCAAAACAGTGACGCGCCTGACACGCACCTTATTTGCGGCTTAACGTCCGGCATAAAGTAACAGACAGCCACGGATTCGTTGCACGCGCTATCATGAAAGACCGCTCGTTAACCGGCTGCTGGCTAAGTGAACCATACGATAATGAGCGGAGGCCCGTTTACGTGCCCTGATCATTGCTACCCACCGGGCTGAAGATTTACCTGTCACATCGCATGCTGTAATTACAGAGATCAAGCCTCTTGATCAAGGATTTGTTAAAATTGCGGAGGCGCCGACGAAAGCTTATCCCCGTTTATTTTTTACTTCTTTTAAAAGCTATACTGGTGGTACCCTCCAGCCCATTGTTCTCGTTAATAACTCTGTGACCCGCAATTCATTACGCTACCGTGCCCGAGTAATCTTCGGTGAAAATGTACAGATTGGTTTGAATCTGCAGTCAAATGTATACTTATGGATAAAACGACATCACTCACCACGCCTTATTTACAGTTCACCCGTGAACAATGGGCGTCATTACGCGACTCCGTTCCCATGACGCTGGCAGAGGATGAAATTGCTCAGTTAAAAGGGATAAACGAAGACCTTTCTATTGAAGAGGTGGCGGAAATCTATCTGCCGCTCTCACGCTTGCTGAATTTCTATATAAGTTCGAATGTGCGTCGCCAGGCTGTTCTGGAACAATTTCTGGGCACAGACGGGCAAAAGATCCCTTACATTATCAGTATTGCTGGTAGCGTTGCGGTGGGGAAAAGTACGACTGCCCGCGTTTTACAGGCGCTTCTCAGCCGCTGGCCTGAGCACCGTAAGGTTGAGTTAATTACAACTGATGGCTTCCTTCATCCGAACTCGGTACTAAAAGAGCGCGGTCTCATGAAGAAAAAAGGGTTTCCTCAATCTTATGATATGCATCGGTTAGTTAAGTTTGTGTCAGACCTTAAGTCTGGCGCCCAGCAGGTGACGGCGCCCGTTTATTCCCATCTCATTTATGACGTTATTCCGGATGGGGATAAAGTGGTGCAACAACCCGATATTTTAATTCTGGAAGGCTTAAACGTTCTTCAAAGTGGAATGGATTATCCTCACGATCCGCACCACGTATTTGTTTCTGATTTTGTCGATTTTTCTATCTATGTCGATGCGGAAGAAGATCTTTTACAGCACTGGTATATCAATCGCTTTCTGAAATTTCGCCAGGGCGCTTTCACCGATCCCGACTCTTATTTTCATCATTATGCACAGTTACCTGAAGATGAGGCCATCAAGATCGCGGGATCGCTGTGGAAAGAGATCAACTGGCTGAACCTGAAAGAGAATATTCTTCCTACACGTGAAAGAGCCAGCTTGATTATGACCAAAAGTGGTAATCATGCGGTTGAAAAAGTCCGCCTGAGAAAATAAGTTACGACAATAAAGCCTGCCTTAAAAGCAGGCTTTACAGACTTTTAAAGGGGACGCAGCGATATTTCCCCACCCATCCAGGATTTAATTTCGCCCTCTTGTTCCAGCAGCAAACCACCCTGATTATCAATGCCGCGTGCAATGCCGTGAACTTCCCGCTCGCCCATCAGTAACCTGACCGGACGGTTGATAAAGTTGTCTAAGCCTGCCCAGCGTGCGACAAAAGGTGCCAGACCTTCCTGTTCAAAAACAGGTAGTGCCTCACGCAGGCGATTGATTAACGTTGCAGCCAGGTCATTACGATCAAGCGTTACGCCCGCTTCCTGCAGATTAATCCAGCCCTGATTGATTTGCGCCGCGTCGGCATTTCGCATCGCTAAATTGATGCCCGCTCCCATTACGATCTGCGCAGCATCGCCGGTTTTACCGGTTAACTCTACTAAGATGCCTGCTAATTTTCTGTCATGGAGGTAAATATCATTCGGCCATTTTACGCGAACATCCTCCGCACCTAATGACTGAAGCGTCTCTGCCATCACTATACCAATCACCAGGCTGAGCCCCATCGCTGCAGCAGGCCCTTGCTCCAGACGCCAGTACATAGACATATAAAGATTAGCACCGAAGGGAGAAAACCAATGCCGCCCGCGTCGTCCGCGTCCCGCTTGCTGATATTCCGCCACACAGACGGCACCTGAAGGCAGTGAATCCATACGCTCAAGTAAATACTGGTTCGTCGAATCGATAACCGGTATCACGGCGACATCGGGCTGAGAAAGCTGACCAAGAATCGCCTCTTCATTGAGCAACTGAAGCGGTGCAGGGAAGCTGTAGCCTTTCCCGGTAACCGTATACACTTCAAGGCCCCAGCTTTTTAACGTCTGAATATGTTTATTAATTGCTGCGCGGCTCATGCCGAGCGTTTCACCTAATTGCTCACCAGAATGAAATTCGCCATCTGACAGGATATCAATAAGCTTTAGCGGTACGCTGTGGTCTTTCATGCAATCACCTCAACCGCATTGCATTCACCTTGTGCCCGGATAAAACGGACCTCAGGCTCAAGCCAGACATCAAATTTCTCACCTACGCGTGCGCGCACCTTTTTGGCCAGCGCAACGATATCGCCTGGCGTGGCATCGGCAGCATTAATCAGCACTAATGCCTGCTGCTGATGAACTTCCGCGCCGCCAACGCGACAGCCTTTAAGCTGACACTGATCGATTAACCAGCCTGCGGCAAGTTTTACCGTACCCTCTGGTTGGGGATAATTTGGCATCGCAGGATAGTGATTAAGCAATACTTCAGCCTGCTGGCGGCTAATCACTGGATTTTTAAAAAAACTGCCAACATTGCCTGTTATTTTGGGGTCAGGTAATTTGCTCTGTCGCATATGGCAAACGGCATGAAACACATCCCAGGCATTCGCAGTCGCCGGATTAAGCGTCTTTAAATCGCCATACGTCAGCACCGGTTGCCACTGTTTGGTTAATGAAAACCCGACGGCAACAATCGTATAGCCCGACTGGTACTGATGTTTAAAAATGCTGTCGCGATAGCCAAACTGGCAATCGTCACGGCTTAAACGCTCAGTGACGCCGGTTTGCAAATTCAGCACGTCTACATATTCACAGACATCTTTCAGTTCAACGCCATAGGCGCCGATATTCTGGATGGGGGCAGAGCCGACCATACCGGGAATAAGTGCCAGGTTCTCTAGTCCGGAAATCCCTTTTTCCAGCGTCATTTTTACCAGTCGATGCCAGTTTTCACCCGCGCCAACATGCAGCTTCCAGCGCTCATTCTCGTCGCGTATTTCAACTCCAGCGATGCGGTTGAGTACCACAATGCCCGCGAAGTCCTCAAGAAACAGTACATTGCTGCCTTCACCCAGGATCAAAAAGGGTTGCTGGTTACGCTGGCTCATCTGCCATGCCGCAAGTATGGCTTCAGGCGTTTCGGCGACAATACGAATTTGTGTGCTGACATCAAGACCGAGCGTATTGTCGGCTTTTAAGGAGGTATACGAGCTGGACATGATAAGGCCTTCACGGGGTTAATCTGGCCGTAGTTTACCGCATCATGAACGGATTGAGAGGGAATTTGCGTGCGAAGACGTTTTTCGCTGCATATCAGCCACTCAGAACGCTGAACGGGTAGAAAGAAATCGTGTACAGAAACCGTCGCGGGCATGACGACAGGGGAAGCTGATGGAATGTGAGTTGTTTAAAGCAGCTAAAAACACAGGCGGAACAATTGTGAAGTATCAGCAGAACTTTGTAGAGGTGGGCATCCGTTTCATCCAGGCCGTTTTGCCAACCGCACGTTTAAACAGCGCGGTTTGATCGCAGTCTGTTTAGCTATTCACTGGAGAGATTGATGCAAAGCATGGGCTAAAAGGCATAGACAGGAAAGGGCCGCTGACGACATATTCTTTCCTTTTACATGCAGAGGCAAGGTAAACGGACCAGGGAGGATGACCGGCAGGCGACGGCAGAGATCTGTGAAGCCCGCAGAGGT
>NZ_JAVAYG010000024.1:0-12604 GCF_041954745.1 Pantoea sp. CS_6 | reverse complement strand
CACGCGTTATGAATGCCGGTGCCGCCTGTATAAGACAGCCTGATCTCGCAGGCAAAAAAAACCCTGCCGGAGCAGGGTTTTTTATCAGGCGTTTGACGATTACTCGTCGTTGTTACCGCCAAGACCAGCGTTCAGTAACTCCGCCAGGCTTGCGGATGCTTCGTCAGCAGTCACCTGCGGTGCAGCTGGCACTTCGCCTGCCGCACGACGACGCATACGATCCTGGTGATAAGCGTAACCGGTACCGGCCGGGATCAAACGACCCACGATCACGTTCTCTTTCAGACCGCGCAGTTCGTCGCGCTTGCCTGCTACTGCCGCTTCAGTCAGGACACGTGTAGTTTCCTGGAACGATGCTGCAGAGATGAACGATTCGGTTGCCAGTGACGCTTTAGTGATACCCAGCAGGTCACGTACGAAGGTTGCGCCAACTTTTCCGTTCGCTTCAAGTTCACGGTTAGAGATCTTGATGCGAGAGAATTCAGCCTGCTCACCTTCCAGGAACTCGGTGCTGCCCGCGCTCATGATAGTAGCTTTACGCAGCATCTGACGAACGATGACTTCGATGTGCTTATCGTTAATCTTAACGCCTTGCAGACGGTAAACTTCCTGCACTTCGTTAGTGATGTAACGGGTAACCGCATGCACGCCACGTAAACGCAGGATGTCATGTGGTGACTCTGGACCATCGGAAACCACGTCACCGCGCTCAACACGTTCACCTTCGAACACGTTCAGCTGACGCCATTTCGGAATCATCTCTTCGTACGGATCGCTACCATCCAGCGGTGTAATCACCAGACGACGCTTACCTTTGGTTTCTTTACCGAAGGAGATGATGCCGCTGATCTCCGCCAGGATTGCTGGCTCTTTCGGACGACGCGCTTCGAACAGGTCAGCAACGCGTGGCAGACCACCGGTAATATCCTTGGTACCGCCAGATTCCTGCGGAACACGCGCCAGGGTATCACCCGAGCTGATCTTCACGCCATCTTCCAGCTGTACAATCGCTTTACCTGGCAGGAAGTACTGAGCAGGCATATCGGTACCTGGGATCAGAACATCATTGCCGTTGGCATCAACGATTTTCAGTGCCGGACGCAGATCTTTACCACCTGAGGTACGTTCTGCAGAGTCCAGAACCACCAGCGATGACAGACCTGTTAAGTCATCAGTCTGACGCGTAATGGTCTGACCGTCGATCATGTCGGTGAAGCGAATGAAACCGCCCACTTCTGTGATAACTGGCATGGTATGCGGATCCCAGTTTGCAACGGTTTCACCCGCAGCAACCTGCTCACCATCACCTTTCGCCATGGTCGCACCGTAAGGAACTTTATAGCTCTCTTTCGTACGGCCAAATTCGTCGATCATTTTCAGTTCAACGTTACGCGAGGTGATCACCAGCTTGCCTGCTGAGTTCGTTACCGACTTAGCATTGGTCAGCTTGATGGTACCTTTGTTCTTCACCTGAATGCTGGATTCAGCTGCCGCACGAGATGCCGCACCACCGATGTGGAACGTACGCATCGTCAGCTGTGTACCCGGCTCACCGATTGACTGTGCTGCGATAACACCGATTGCTTCGCCTTTGTTGATGATGTGACCACGTGCCAGGTCGCGACCATAGCAATGCGCACACACACCAAAGTCGGTTTCACAACCTACAACCGAACGCACCTTCACGCTGTCGACTGAGTTCAGTTCCAGCACGTCACACCAGTGCTCATCGAGCAGTGTGTTACGTGGAACCAGAATGTCAGCCGTGCCAGGCTTCAGAACGTCTTCTGCCGTTACACGGCCCAGAACGCGCTCACGCAGTGGCTCTTTCACGTCGCCACCTTCGATGACTGGCGTCATCATGATGCCTTCGTGTGTACCACAGTCGTCTTCGGTGACAACCAGATCTTGCGCAACGTCAACCAGACGACGCGTCAGATAACCGGAGTTCGCGGTTTTCAGTGCGGTATCTGCCAGACCTTTACGTGCACCGTGCGTCGAGATGAAGTACTGAAGTACGTTCAGACCTTCACGGAAGTTCGCGGTGATAGGCGTTTCAATGATGGAGCCATCTGGCTTAGCCATCAGACCACGCATACCGGCCAGCTGACGAATCTGTGCAGCAGAACCACGCGCACCGGAGTCGGCCATCATAAAGATGCTGTTAAAGGAAACCTGTTTCTCTTCTTCGCCGTCACGGTTAATCACGGTCTCGGTCGAGAGGTTTTCCATCATCGCCTTCGCTACGCGCTCGTTCGCGGCAGCCCAGATATCGATGACTTTGTTGTAACGTTCGCCGGCGGTAACCAGACCAGACTGGAACTGTTCCTGAATTTCGGCCACTTCGGCTTCGGCTTCAGAGATGATTTCCACTTTCTTGGCTGGGATAACCATGTCGTCGATACCAACAGACGCACCTGAACGGGCGGCGTAGGCGAAACCGGTGTACATGGTCTGGTCAGCAAAGATAACGGTCGGCTTCAGGCCCAAAATGCGATAACAGGTGTTCAGCATTTTAGAGATAGCCTTTTTACCCAGCGCCTGGTTGACGATGGAGAAAGGCAGACCTTTCGGTACGATCATCCACAGAATCGAACGACCAATGGTGGTGTCGATCAAGCTGGTTTTCGCAACGAACTCATCCTGCTCGTTTTTGCTGTACTCAGTGATACGCACTTTAACGCGCGCATGCAGCTCGGCCAGGCCAGCGCGATAAACACGCTCAGCTTCTTTCGGGCCGGTCAGCACCATGCCTTCACCTTTGGCATTCACTTTGTCGCGGGTCATGTAGTACAGACCCAGTACAACGTCCTGTGAAGGAACGATGATTGGCTCGCCGTTCGCCGGTGACAGAATGTTGTTGGTCGACATCATCAGCGCACGCGCTTCCAGCTGGGCTTCCAGCGTCAGCGGTACGTGAACAGCCATCTGGTCACCATCGAAGTCGGCGTTATAGGCCGCACAAACCAGCGGGTGAAGCTGGATGGCTTTACCTTCGATCAGAACCGGCTCAAAGGCCTGGATACCTAAACGGTGCAGCGTTGGTGCACGGTTCAGCAGGACCGGGTGTTCGCGGATGACTTCGTCCAGGATATCCCAAACGACAGCTTCTTCACGCTCAACCATCTTCTTCGCGGCTTTGATGGTGGTGGCCAGGCCACGCAGTTCCAGCTTGCCGTAGATGAACGGTTTGAACAGCTCCAGTGCCATTTTCTTCGGCAGACCGCACTGATGCAGACGCAGGTATGGACCAACGGTAATAACAGAACGACCAGAGTAGTCGACACGCTTACCGAGCAGGTTCTGACGGAAACGACCCTGCTTACCTTTGATCATATCGGCCAAAGATTTCAGAGGACGCTTGTTAGAACCGGTGATCGCACGACCGCGACGACCGTTATCCAGCAGGGCATCAACCGCTTCCTGCAGCATACGTTTTTCGTTACGTACGATGATATCTGGCGCAGCCAGATCCAGCAGGCGTTTCAGACGGTTGTTACGGTTGATCACGCGACGATACAGATCGTTCAGATCCGACGTAGCGAAACGACCACCATCCAGCGGTACCAGCGGACGCAGATCAGGCGGCAGAACCGGCAGAACGGTCAGGATCATCCACTCTGGCTTATTACCAGACTGAACGAACGCTTCCAGCAGCTTGATACGCTTGGTCAGTTTTTTACGCTTGGTCTCGGAGTTGGTTTCGTTCAGCTCTTCACGCAGCTGCTCGCACTCTTGCTCCAGATCCATATTTTTCAGCAGCGCCTGGATAGCTTCTGCACCCATCTTCGCGTCGAATTCGTCACCGAACTCTTCCAGCGCGTCAAGGTACTGCTCTTCCGTCAGAATCTGACGTTTTTCCAGGTTAGTCATGCCGCCTTCGATCACAACATAAGATTCGAAGTACAGCACGCGCTCGATATCACGCAGCGGCATATCCAGCAGCAAGCCGATACGCGATGGCAGTGATTTCAGGAACCAAATGTGCGCAGTCGGTGATGCCAGCTCAATGTGGCCCATGCGCTCACGACGTACTTTGGTCTGTGTAACTTCTACGCCACACTTCTCGCAGATTACGCCACGATGTTTTAAACGCTTGTACTTACCGCACAGGCATTCGTAATCTTTTACCGGTCCAAAAATACGGGCACAGAAAAGACCGTCACGCTCTGGCTTGAAGGTACGGTAGTTAATGGTTTCCGGCTTTTTAACTTCACCAAAAGACCATGAACGGATCATGTCTGGCGAAGCCAGCGCAATTTTGATCGCATCAAACTCTTCGGTCTTAGTTTGCGCTTTCAGAAACTTAAGTAAGTCTTTCACGGATTAGCTCCCGTCGGAGTGAGACTCAGGGGCGTCCAACCGAAATTGAACGCCCCATAACCAGTACAAATGCGAGCGCGTTAACCCTGCGCTTACAGGCCGAAGCCTGCTACTGAGGGTTACTCGTCTTCCAGCTCGATGTTGATACCCAGCGAGCGAATCTCTTTCAACAGTACGTTGAACGATTCTGGCATGCCAGGTTCCATCTGATGGTTGCCATCCACGATGTTCTTATACATCTTGGTACGGCCGTTAACGTCATCAGACTTAACGGTAAGCATTTCCTGAAGGGTATATGCCGCACCGTATGCTTCCAGTGCCCATACTTCCATCTCACCGAAGCGCTGACCACCGAACTGTGCCTTACCACCCAGCGGCTGCTGAGTAACGAGGCTGTAGGAACCGGTAGAACGTGCGTGCATCTTGTCATCAACCAGGTGGTTGAGTTTCAGCATGTACATATAACCAACGGTTACCTGACGTTCGAACTGCTCACCAGTGCGACCATCAAACAGGGTAATCTGACCGGAAGAAGGCAGACCGCCGAGCTCTAACAGCTCTTTGATTTCGCTCTCTTTCGCACCATCAAACACCGGCGTGGCGATCGGCATACCTTTTTTCAGGTTTTCAGCCAGACGCAGAACTTCGTCATCACTAAAGGTATTCAGGTCAACTTTCTGACGCACATCTGTGCCCAGATCGTAAGCACGCTGGATGAATTCGCGCAGTTTGGCGACTTCTTCCTGCTTCTTCAGCATCGCGTTAATTTTCTCGCCGATACCTTTCGCTGCCATCCCTAAGTGCGTCTCAAGGATCTGACCGATGTTCATACGTGAAGGTACGCCCAGCGGGTTCAGTACGATATCGACCGGCGTACCGTTCTCATCGTAAGGCATGTCTTCGATTGGGTTGATCTTCGAGATAACACCTTTGTTACCGTGACGACCTGCCATCTTATCACCAGGCTGAATCTGACGTTTAACGGCCAGATAAACCTTAACGATTTTCAGCACGCCTGGTGCCAGATCATCGCCTTGTGTGATTTTACGACGCTTGCCTTCGAGTTTTTTCTCAAACTCGTGCTTCAGTTCGTCGTACTGCTCTGCCAGCTGTTCCAGCTGGTTTTGCTTGGCTTCGTCAGTCAGACCCAGTTCCAGCCAACGCTCACGCGGCAGCTTGTCCAGTTTGTCTGCTTCGACGCCACCAGAAATCAGGACAGACTGGATACGGCTGAACAGGCCCGCTTCCAGAATCTGCAGCTCTTCAGAAAGGTCTTTCTTCGCCTGCTTCAGCTGCATCTCTTCGATTTCCAGCGCACGTTTGTCTTTTTCCACGCCATCGCGGGTGAAGACCTGAACGTCGATAACCGTACCCGAAACACCGTTAGGCACGCGCAGAGAAGAGTCTTTCACGTCAGACGCTTTCTCACCGAAGATCGCACGCAGCAGTTTCTCTTCTGGTGTCAGCTGGGTTTCGCCTTTTGGCGTCACTTTACCAACCAGAATGTCACCACCGGTCACTTCCGCACCGATGTAAACGATACCGGATTCATCCAGTTTAGAGAGTGCAGCCTCACCCACGTTCGGGATGTCAGCGGTAATCTCTTCTGGCCCCAGCTTGGTGTCGCGAGACACACAGGCCAGTTCCTGAATGTGGATGGTCGTGAAGCGATCTTCCTGCACCACGCGCTCGGAGACTAAGATGGAGTCTTCGAAGTTGTAACCGTTCCACGGCATGAACGCGACGCGCATGTTCTGACCCAGCGCCAGTTCACCGAGATCGGTAGACGGGCCATCAGCCAGCACATCACCACGCTCAACTGGCTCGCCCAGAGATACACATGGCATCTGGTTGATACAGGTGTTCTGGTTAGAACGGGTGTATTTGGTCAGGTTGTAGATGTCGATGCCCGCTTCGCCCGGATACATTTCGTCTTCGTTAACTTTGATAACGATACGTGATGCATCAACGTACTGAACGGTACCGCCACGTTTCGCCACAGCGGTAACACCGGAGTCAACGGCAACCGCGCGCTCCATACCGGTCCCTACCAGCGGCTTATCGGCACGCAGTGTAGGAACGGCCTGACGTTGCATGTTCGCACCCATCAGGGCGCGGTTAGCATCATCGTGTTCCAGGAACGGGATCAGTGACGCACCGACGGAAACGACCTGTTGGGTCGAAACGTCCATGTAGTCAACCTGATCGCGGCTGAACAGGCTCGATTCACCTTTGCTACGGCAGGTCACCAGGTCATCAACGAACGCACCTTCTTCTGACAGATTGGTGTTCGCCTGAGCGATGACATAGTTACCTTCTTCGATGGCAGACAGGTAATGAATTTCATCAGAAACCACACCGTCGATCACGCGACGATAAGGGGTTTCCAGGAAACCGTACTCGTTCGTCTGCGCATATACAGACAAGGAGTTGATCAGACCGATGTTCGGACCTTCAGGGGTTTCGATTGGGCAGACACGACCGTAGTGCGTTGGGTGTACGTCACGCACTTCGAAGCCGGCACGCTCACGGGTTAAACCACCCGGGCCGAGAGCAGAGATACGACGCTTGTGCGTAATCTCTGACAACGGGTTGTTCTGATCCATAAACTGGGACAGCTGGCTTGAACCAAAGAACTCTTTCACCGCCGCCGAAATAGGCTTGGCGTTGATCATGTCCTGAGGCATCAATGTGTCGAGGTCGCCCAGAGAAAGACGCTCTTTCACTGCACGCTCAACACGGACCAGGCCGACGCGGAACTGGTTTTCCGCCATTTCACCCACTGAACGAATACGACGGTTACCGAGGTGGTCAATATCGTCCACTTCGCCTTTACCGTTACGGATGTCGATCAGCTTTTTCATCACTTCGATGATATCTTCTTTGCTCAGGATACCTGAACCTTCGATTTCATCACGCAGCAATGAACGGTTGAACTTCATGCGGCCGACAGCAGAAAGATCGTAACGATCTTCAGAGAAGAACAGGTTCTCGAACAGGTTCTCTGCTGCTTCACGCGTAGGTGGCTCACCAGGACGCATCATGCGGTAAATCTCAACCAGCGCGCTCAGGCGATCGTTGGTTGGGTCGACGCGCAGGGTCTCGGAGATATAAGGGCCGTGATCCAGATCGTTGGTGAACAGCGTTTCGATACGCTTGTGACCCGCCTGGCTCAGCTTGGCCAGCAGATCCAGCGACAGCTCCATGTTCGCTGCGATAATCAGTTCACCGGTGTTCTCATCGATATAATCTTTAGAGACCACTTTGCCTGCAATATATTCAACAGGCACTTCAATGTGCTGGATACCGTCTTTTTCGAGCTGACGAATGTGACGCGCAGTGATGCGACGCCCTTTCTCAACGTAGACCGTGCCGTTCGATTCGATATCGAAGGTCGCGGTTTCACCACGCAGGCGCTCTGGCACCAGTTCCATCTGCAGCTTGTTGTCACGGATTTCATACACCACTTTCTCGAAGAAGATATCGAGGATTTCAGCAGTGGTGTAATGCAGTGCGCGCAGGATGATACTGGCCGGCAGCTTACGACGACGGTCAATACGGACGAAAAGGTTGTCTTTCGGGTCAAACTCGAAGTCCAGCCATGAACCACGGTAAGGAATGATACGTGCGTTATACAGCACTTTACCCGATGAGTGGGTTTTACCCTTATCGCTGTCAAAGAATACGCCAGGACTACGATGCAGCTGAGAAACGATAACACGCTCAGTACCGTTGATAACAAAGGTACCGTTGTCTGTCATGAGTGGAATTTCACCCATGTAGACTTCTTGTTCTTTAATGTCTTTTACTGTGCCTTCTGGCGCTTCGCGCTCATAGATCACCAGACGCAGTTTGACGCGCAGCGGTGCCGAGTAGGTCACGCCACGAATCTGACATTCTTTCACGTCAAAGACAGGTTCACCTAAGCGATAGCTGACATACTGCAACTCAGAGTTGCCGCTGTAGCTCGCGATAGGGAATACAGAGCGGAAGGCAGCTTCCAGTCCGTACTGACCTTCTGGATCTTGCTCGATAAACTTCTGAAACGAATCAAGCTGGATAGAAAGGAGATAAGGTATGTCCAAAACTTGTGGACGTTTACCAAAATCCTTACGAATACGTTTTTTCTCGGTATAGGAGTAAACCATAGGGTTCCTCAGCTAGCTGACAAGTCGACCCACGCTGTCCGTCCTGACAGGACAGTTCATGCAACACGATTTTGTTTGATTCACGCACTGCCCGGCAGTGTGTGCAATACCTCTTTCTATC
Organism: Pantoea sp. CS_6; assembly: GCF_041954745.1. Lineage (NCBI taxonomy): Bacteria > Pseudomonadati > Pseudomonadota > Gammaproteobacteria > Enterobacterales > Erwiniaceae > Pantoea > Pantoea sp. CS_6. Next base: position 4,012 of record NZ_JAVAYG010000024.1, on the reverse strand, counting down.
ACGCTTAAATCATTTCATTGCTTCAGCGTGGGCAGGGAACCCGCACAGGAAAGCAGTATATTAAGTCGTCGATAGAGAAAGATATTGAAGAGCAACAATGGACAAACAGTGCGAAACCCCATTGAGGCCCTGGAGCGCAAAAAGGCTGGTGACCAAAAAGTCACCAGCCATCAGTCTGATATTACTCAGACTGCAACCCGAGGGCTGTCTTACTTAACTTCAACTTCAGCGCCAGCTTCTTTCAGAGCAGCTTCAAGTGCAGCTGCGTCATCTTTGCTGATGCCTTCTTTGATCACGCCAGTTGCTTCAACCAGATCTTTGGCTTCTTTCAGGCCCAGACCAGTTGCGGTACGAACAGCTTTGATTACTGCAACTTTGTTCGCGCCAACAGCTTTCAGAATAACGTCGAATTCAGTTTTCTCTTCAACAGCTTCAGCTGGGCCAGCAGCAACAGCTACAGCAGCAGCAGCAGAAACGCCGAATTTTTCTTCCATAGCAGAAACCAGCTCAACTACTTCCATTACGGACATAGCGGCAACGGCTTCCAGAATTTGGTCTTTAGTGATAGACATAACAATTGTTCCTAAGAATCAGAAAAAGTTTATACGTTAGCAAGTACGAAGAAAAGAGAGGCCTTAAGCCGCTTCTTTTGCATCGCGAACAGCAGCCAGAGTGCGAACCAGTTTGCCGGCAGCGGCTTCTTTCATGGTCGACATCAGACGTGCCAGTGCTTCTTCGTAGGTCGGCAGCGTTGCCAGACGGTCAATATTGGCCGCCGTGATCAGCTCACCTTCAAAGGCTGCAGCTTTGACCTCAAATTTTGCATTCGCTTTCGCGAAATCTTTGAACAGACGAGCAGCAGCGCCCGGGTGTTCCATAGAATATGCAATCAGGGTCGGACCAACAAACGTGTCTTTCAGGCACTCGAACTGAGTACCTTCAACGACGCGGCGCAGCAGGGTGTTACGAACAACACGCATGTAAACGCCAGCTTCACGACCTGCTTTACGCAGTTCGGTCATTTTATCAACGGTAACGCCACGAGAATCCGCAACAACCGCTGAAAGCGCACCTTTGGCTACTTCGCTGACTTCAGCAACAATCGCTTGTTTGTCTTGAAGATTTAATGCCATTAGCTTTAGCTCCTGGATTTGACCGGGGATGGATTTCCCCGGAACTCACTTCACTTATTCGCCCGAAGGAAAATAAGCGCTATTACACGGTGAGCAGAATCCAGTAAAGAAAAATTCTTTTGGTTCTGTCACCGTCTACGCAGGGTATTAAGCATTACATCCGAAAATGTGCAGCTCCTGCGGTCTTGGACGGAGGCCAGGATAAGGCCTGGCTCCAACCTAAAATTCGGCTGTACATCGTGGCTCAGATTGCCTTGCACTGACAGCCTTTATAAGGCCTGCTGAACACTTTACTGTGTTTCAGGCGACTGACTCAGTCGCTGCGTTCGCACAATCTGACTTACTCACGATGACATCTGCATGAATGCAGAACAACGGGCGTAAGATTCTAGGTGAATTTTTCGCCCGTTTCAAGCAGCAATTAGTTTGCCGCTGCGCTCAGACCAGCCTGGTCAACGGCAACGCCGGCGCCCATGGTGGTAGAGATGCTGACTTTCTTGATATACACGCCTTTCGCCTGAGCAGGTTTTGCTTTTTTCAGCGCAACCAGCAGAGATTCCAGGTTTTCTTTCAGTTTGTCAGCATCGAAGTCCACTTTACCGATGGTAGTGTGGATGATGCCGTTTTTATCGTTACGATAACGAACCTGACCTGCTTTAGCGTTCTTAACCGCTTCAGCAACGTTCGGGGTTACAGTACCGACTTTCGGGTTTGGCATCAGGCCACGTGGACCCAGAACCTGACCTAACTGGCCAACAACGCGCATTGCATCTGGAGATGCAATAACAACGTCAAAATTCATTTCGCCTTTCTTGATCTGCTCAGCCAGATCTTCCATACCTACCAGCTCAGCGCCAGCTGCTTTAGCAGCTTCAGCGTTTGCGCCCTGGGTGAAGACGGCTACACGTACAGAACGACCTGTACCGTGTGGCAGAACGGTCGCGCCGCGCACGTTCTGGTCAGATTTACGAGCGTCGATGCCGAGGTTAACAGCAACGTCTACGCTTTCTACGAACTTAGCGGTAGCCAGCTCTTTCAGTAATGCGATTGCTTCAGCAATATCGTACTGCTTAGTCGCGTCAACTTTGTCGCGAATAACGCTCATGCGCTTGGTCAGCTTTGCCATTTCTTAGTCCTCTACTACCAGGCCCATGGAACGAGCAGTACCTTCGATTGAGCGAGTCATCGCTTCAACGTCAGAACCAGTCATGTCCGCAGCTTTAGTTTCTGCGATTTCACGTACCTGAGCACGAGTCACTTTACCGACTTTATCTTTATTCGGCTTACCAGAACCAGACTTGATGCCCGCTGCTTTTTTCAGCAGAACGGCAGCCGGAGGCGTTTTGGTAATGAAGGTGAAAGAACGGTCGCTGTATACGGTGATAACAACTGGAGTAGGCAGGCCTTTTTCCAGTGATTCTGTTTTGGCGTTAAACGCTTTACAGAATTCCATGATGTTAACACCCTGCTGACCCAGAGCTGGACCAACTGGTGGACTTGGGTTCGCCATACCAGCTGCAACCTGCAGCTTGACGTAGGCTTGTACTTTCTTAGCCATGATAATTCCTCAATTGGGTTATAGCGCCTTTAAAAGGCTCCCCGTGGTAACGATTTACACGCTGTTGCCAGCGCATAAAAACAAAAGGCGCGAAATTATAGTTTAATTTCGCGCCTGCCGCAACAGCCAAATAGTGAAAGAAAGGTTAGCCTTTCTCCACCTGACCGAAATCGAGTTCGACAGGTGTTGCACGTCCAAAGATGGAGACCGAAACAGTCAGACGACTCTTCTCATAATCGACATCTTCAACCACGCCGTTAAAGTCGGCAAACGGACCATCGTTGACGCGTACCATTTCGCCCGGTTCGAACAGCGTTTTCGGACGTGGCTTGTCACCTACCTGCTGCAGGCGGTTCATGATCGCATCAACTTCTTTATCGCTGATTGGCGCAGGGCGGTCAGAAGTACCACCGATGAAACCCATTACGCGTGGCACGCTGCGAACGAGGTGCCAGCTGGCATCATTCATTACCATCTGAACCAGAACGTAGCCTGGGAAGAATTTACGTTCGCTTTTACGGCGTTGACCACCACGGATCTCGACCACTTCTTCAGTCGGCACCATGACGTCGCCAAACAGCTCTTCCATGTTGTGCAATTTGATGTGCTCACGCAGCGACTGTGCTACGCGGCCTTCAAAACCGGAAAACGCCTGCACGACGTACCAGCGTTTTTTTGGAGCTTCAGACATCTCAGAACCTCAGGCCAGTGATAAACGATACCAGACGGACCAGAATGCCATCCAGCCCCCACAAAATCAGTGACATCACGGCAGTGACCGCGGCAACGATTAACGTGGTATGCAGTGTCTCCTGGCGGGTTGGCCAGATAACCTTGCGCATTTCGGTTCTTGCTTCACGTGCAAAGGCTACGGTCGCTTTGCCTTTGGTCGTTAAAAGCGCAATGCCGCCTGCTGCTGCAATCAAAATAACAACAGCCAACGCACGCAGAGGTAACGTCACATCACGATAGAGGTAGTTACCTACGATCGCCGCAAGCAGTAATAAGACTACCACTACCCATTTCAGCGCTTCGAGGCCGCGCCCGCTCCCTTGAGCTTCGGTATTCGCACTCATAAACCAACCTGCCACAATAATTCAGAAACTATTCTGCCCCGCATCGCGAGGCATCCAAACCGAATGAGCTTTTGGGGCGTAACTCGGTATCCAGCGCCGCATAACAGAGCCTGTCTCAGCAATGATTATGATGCAAAATCACTGATGAGTCAGGTTCTATAAAACAGCGTACAAAAAGGGCATCAAATGATGCCCTTTCCATGTGCATTGCGTCAAATATTATCGGTAATTAAGCGATAACTTTG
>NZ_JAVAYG010000023.1:0-13280 GCF_041954745.1 Pantoea sp. CS_6 | reverse complement strand
TCGCAGGCTGACAAGGGCTAAATTCAATAAAAATGACTGTTCGCTGCATTCCACAGCAAAAGCCCGCCTTATACGCAGTTACACACAAAGTTATCCACATTCCTGTTACGTACAAATTTAGACGAGCATCACGCAAACGTTTTCGCTACAATGCCCCCGCAACGCTATGGATGCCCCTTTTCGGGGCGTTACCTGAAGTTTTCGCGTTTTCACTTCTCTATAAAGAGGAAGAAAGCTCGCAAACTTGATGTAACGCTCTTATTTACGCGAATCAAAGCCAAGGGATAAAACCACCATGCAACAACCTCGTCCTTTACGCCGCGCCCTGCTCAGTGTTTCTGATAAAGCCGGCATCCTCGAATTTGCTCAGGCACTCTCCCAACGTGGTGTTGAGCTGCTCTCTACAGGCGGCACCGCACGTCTGCTGGCAGAGGCAGGGCTCCCCGTCATCGAAGTGTCTGACTACACCGGTTTCCCGGAAATGATGGATGGACGCGTTAAAACGCTGCACCCGAAGGTCCATGGCGGCATTCTGGGACGTCGCGGACAAGATGATGCGGTAATGGCGCAGCACGCTATCAACCCTATCGATATGGTGGTCGTTAACCTTTATCCCTTTGCACAAACCGTCGCGAAGCCAGACTGCTCACTGGAAGATGCCGTAGAGAACATTGATATTGGTGGCCCAACCATGGTGCGCTCGGCGGCCAAGAACCACAAAGATGTGGCGATTGTGGTAAAGAGCAGCGACTACCCGGCCATCATCGCCGAGCTGGACGCCAACCAAAACTCACTGACGCTGGAAACCCGTTTTGACCTGGCGATCAAAGCGTTTGAACACACCGCTGCGTACGACAGCATGATTGCCAACTACTTCGGTAGCATGGTTCCCGCCTACCATGGTGAAACTGAGCAGCCGGCAGGACGCTTCCCTCGCACCCTCAATCTTAACTTCGTTAAAAAGCAGGATATGCGTTATGGCGAGAACAGCCATCAGGATGCCGCCTTATATATAGAAGAAAATGTACAGGAGGCCTCTGTCGCTACCGCCGAGCAGGTGCAGGGCAAAGCACTGTCTTATAACAACATTGCGGATACCGATGCAGCACTGGAGTGCGTAAAAGAATTCGCTGAGCCCGCGTGCGTCATTGTAAAGCATGCTAATCCTTGCGGCGTGGCCGTCGGCGAGTCCATTCTGGCGGCTTACGAGCGCGCTTACCAGACCGATCCTACCTCTGCATTTGGCGGTATTATTGCGTTTAACCGTGAACTGGACGAGGCGACCGCACAGGCCATTATCAGCCGGCAGTTTGTTGAAGTGATCATCGCCCCTTCGGCGACCGAAGCGGCCCTGAAAATCACGGCGACTAAACAAAACGTTCGTGTACTGGTATGTGGTGAATGGCAGGGCCGTGTCGCCGCGCTGGATTTCAAACGGGTGAATGGTGGTCTGCTGGTTCAGGATCGCGATCTCGGGATGGTCGATGCCAGCCAGTTGCGTGTCGTCAGCAAGCGTCAGCCTTCTGAACAGGAACTGCGTGATGCTCTGTTCTGCTGGAAAGTGGCTAAATTCGTTAAGTCCAACGCCATTGTCTATGCACGCGACAATATGACTATTGGCATAGGTGCGGGCCAGATGAGCCGCGTCTATTCTGCCAAAATTGCGGGCATCAAAGCGGGTGATGAAGGTCTCGAAGTTAAAGGTTCTGCGATGGCTTCCGATGCGTTCTTCCCATTCCGTGATGGTATTGATGCCGCTGCAGCCGTGGGCGTGAGCTGTGTAATTCAGCCAGGCGGCTCTATCCGCGACGACGAAGTGATTGCAGCTGCCGATGAACACGGTATTGCCATGATCTTTACTGATATGCGTCACTTCCGTCATTAATTCTGTGGAGCGTTTTATGAAAATTTTAATCATCGGTAACGGCGGACGTGAACATGCCCTGGCCTGGAAAGCCGCCCAGTCGCCGCTGGCAACGGCCGTTTTTGTCGCCCCTGGTAATGCAGGTACGGCGCTGGAACCGGCTTTACAGAACGTCGATATTTCCCCAACAGATATCCCGGCATTACTTGCTTTTGCGCAACGTGAACAGATCGATCTCACTATCGTTGGACCCGAAGCGCCGCTGGTGATTGGCGTGGTGGATGCATTCCGTGCCGCTGGCTTAAAAATCTTTGGTCCGACTCAGGCTGCCGCACAGCTGGAAGGTTCGAAAGCGTTCACGAAAGACTTCCTTGCACGTCACAACATCCCCACTGCCGAATACCATAATTTCACCGAGGTCGCCCCTGCGCTGGCCTACCTGCGTGAAAAAGGGGCGCCCATTGTCATCAAAGCCGATGGCCTGGCTGCCGGTAAAGGTGTCATTGTGGCCATGACGTTGCAGGAAGCCGAAAACGCGGTGCAGGATATGCTGGCGGGCAACGCCTTTGGTGACGCCGGGCACCGTATTGTGATCGAAGAGTTCCTGGACGGTGAAGAAGCCAGTTTTATCGTGATGGTCGATGGCGAGAATGTCCTGCCGATGGCCACCAGTCAGGATCACAAACGCGTCGGCGATGGGGATACAGGACCAAACACCGGCGGTATGGGCGCTTACTCTCCTGCACCAGTGGTGACGGATGAAATCCACCAGCGCGTCATGGACCAGGTCATCTGGCCAACCGTACGTGGCATGGCAGCAGAAGGGAATGTCTACACAGGCTTCTTATATGCCGGGCTGATGATCGATAAGACCGGTCAGCCAAAAGTGATCGAATTCAACTGCCGTTTCGGCGATCCGGAAACGCAGCCCATTATGCTGCGCCTGCAATCGGATCTGGTGGATCTCTGTCTGGCTGCCTGTGAAGGCAAGCTCGATCAAAAAGACTCACAATGGGATCCCCGCCCTTCGCTGGGCGTGGTGCTGGCGGCTGGCGGCTACCCTGGCCCCTACGCGAACGGCGAACAGATTCACGGTTTGCCGCAGGAAGAAGCGGCTGACGGCAAAGTTTTCCATGCCGGTACACGCCTGGAAGGCGACCGCGTACTGACTAACGGTGGACGTGTGTTGTGCGTCACCGCGTTAGGCGATGACGTTGCCGCTGCGCAGAAGCGCGCTTATGCGCTTGCTCAGCCGATTTCCTGGCAGGGCAGTTTCTGCCGCCGCGATATCGGCTATCGCGCCATTGGTCGCCAGTAACGATGACAGGGGCACACGTTGTGCCCCTTTTTCATGTCTCAGAAATCTGCCTCTTTCGGCTCATCTGCACATTCGTCTTTGTGGCTGACCCGCAACAGTTGAACGCCTTCCGGCGCTTCCAGCCATGAAACCATCAAGGGACCAGCGGAATGACGGCGGTAATGCGTGAGCGTCTGCCATGCCTCACTGTCAAACGCTGGCGTCACCTTTTGACCGTCACAGGTCTCCACGACATTGCCCCCTGCCCAGTGCCCCTGCTTCAGAAACACCCGACCGCTTAAGAGCGCATCGCTGACGTCCCGCATACGTTGCGCGTCAAACTTATAAAGTTCCACCGTATCAGGGCTGACCGCTTCACGTTGAGTAGCAAGCTGGCGCTGCATAAAGTTAAGACTGCCATTCTGGTCAAATCGCAGGGTGACATCGTCGGGAGGCGCGCCTTTCACCTGACGCTCAACGCTGACCAGGTGATCGCCCAGCCAGCGGTAGTCTGTCGTTTCGCTTTTTTCGCTGTTAAATGGGTTGTACAGCGTACGGATATGCACAGACTGATGATCCGTATTCTTACGCCAGATACGCACACTGCCACGGTCGGCCAGATAACCACTGGCGGAAAAGGCGGGAATGTCGGGGGTGGAACTGCACCCGATAATCAGTGAGGAGAGAAGCAGGGCGGAAAAGCGCTGAAGCAGCGTAGTCATGGTGGCTGGCCCTTAAACAAAAGGGGCGAAATCGCCCCTGTTTAAAACTTTACCGCTATGCGACGTCTTACTTGACGGCGTCTTTCAGAGCTTTACCAGACACGAATGCAGGTACGTTTGCCGCAGCGATTTTGATTTCTTTGCCAGTCTGTGGGTTACGACCGGTACGCTCAGCGCGGTGGTTCACTTTAAAAGTACCAAAACCAACCAGTTGTACAGCATCACCCTCTTTCAGAGACTCAGTGATTGCAGCCAGAGTAGATTCCAGCGCTGCCTTGGCCTGGGTTTTAGACAGGTCAGCTTTTTCTGCGATCACATCAATCAGTTGAGTCTTGTTCATAAGTTATCCTTAAAGTGTATTTATCGCTTGCTAAGCAACGAGTGCGAGGGAAAAGCCAACTTCGGGCACTCTTCAGCCTGCACGCACCGATAGCCACAATTTTCAGCCCCCCAAATGTAGACCAGACAGGGGGCTGATGTGAAGCCTCCAGGCGCGCTAATTAAGGCCTGAAGTCACGTTTTCTCGCCTTATTGCTGAATTTTTATACCGATGTTACTAATTCCCGCCTCGCGCAGGTCGGATCGCAGACCTTTTATCAATTCAAGGTCTCGCTCTTCACAGTCTGCGAGCAGGCGAAAAATCTCCCATTGCAGGTCCCATTCGTCGATGACAGCCGGGTTTTCCCGCAGCTCTTCATCGGTCATTTCACGACCTGCCTGAGTCATTTCCAGAATGGCCACGGTGGTGATGGAGGTCTTGCTGACTTCAATCGCATGTTCAAGCGTTTCGCCACTTAACAGGGCGTGCAGCACTTCACTTAATGCCACACAGGCATCGATGGCCGGATACACGCCGTAGACCTCAAAATCATCGCCATCCGGAATCGCAGCTTCGAGCTTTTCCAGTTGACTGTCGAAGTTGATCTTTGCATCTTTCACCGTCAGCGTTTCCCAAATCAGATCGAGAATCCGGCGGTAAAGCGCAGGATCGGCAAACGCAGTTTGCTGGCAAAAGGCCATGTAATTAGGATACATGCGCTCGCACAGGCAAGCCATAAACGTCAGATGTTGCCAGCTTTCCAGCTTTGCCAGACGCAAATGCACAGGGTTTTGTAACATACACAGAGCTCTTATTCGTTTCGCTGGCCGCAGTGTAACGCAAAAGCGCCCTACAAACAGTGCTAAAGCGCGTTTTGCCAGCGCAGAAATGCAGGTCGGCGTGATGCGACAGCATCTGCCCAGCGCGTCGGTTCCGGTAAACGGTAGCCCTGAGTACACTTTTCAACCCAATCGAGGGCACTGTCCAGGCTGACGCGATGCCCGGTGGCCACAAACAGCGGATTACAGCGTACCTTGCTGCGCCATACCCAGCCAATTTGTTCCTCTTTATCCATTAACGGCTGGCGACTGCCGGGAGTCTCGTCCAGCGGCTCAAACCGTCCGCACAAACGCTTTTTGGCGACACCGATGGTGGGAACATCGACCATCAGTCCAAAGTGTGACGCCACACCGAGCCGACGCGGATGCGAAATGCCGTGACCGTCGACAAACAACAGGTCAGGCTTCTGCTCCAGCATATTCCATGCCGCCAGCAAGGCGGGATATTCCCGGAAAGAGAGAAAGCCAGGAATGTACGGCATAGTCGTCTCGATGCGCGCGATACGATGCTCCACCAGCTTCAGCGACGGGTATTCGAGAATAACCAGCGCCGCGCGCGTGACCGCACCTTCCTGTTCAAACCCGACGTCTGCGCCACCAATAAAGCGTGGCGGCAGCACATCAAAATCGTCCTGCCGCACGACGTCTGCGGCACGCTGTTGTTGCTCCGCACGAAGTGCAGCAATATCCATTATGACTCCTGATGATACTGGCGGGAAAGGCGGTGCACCGCCTCAACGAAGACGCCGGCATGCTCTGGCGGTACATCCTGATGGATACCATGTCCCAGATTGAATACGTGGCCTTCACCTTTGCCGAAACCGTCCAGAATACTGGCCACTTCCTGCTCGATACGGGCCGGTGGTGCGTACAGCATGGAGGGATCCATATTGCCCTGTAAGGCGACTTTATGCCCGACACGACGGCGGGCCTCACTGATGTCGATAGTCCAGTCCAGGCCCAGTGCATCGCAGCCTGTTTCAGCCATGGCCTCAAGCCACTGACCGCCGCCTTTAGTAAACAGCGTGATCGGCACACGACGGCCTTCGTTTTCGTGCAGTACGCTGTCGACGATTTTATGCATGTAATACAGCGAGAACTCGCGATAATCGCGGCCACTCAATGCGCCGCCCCAGGTGTCAAACACCATGACTGACTGCGCCCCGGCGCGGATCTGAGCGTTAAGATAGAGAATAACGCTGTCGGCCAGCTTATCCAGCATGGCATGCAATGTGGCAGGTTCGGCGTACATCATTTTTTTAATTTTGGTGAAGGCCTTACTACTGCCGCCTTCTACCATATAGGTTGCCAGCGTCCACGGACTGCCTGAAAAACCAATTAAGGGCACCTCACCATTAAGGTTCTTACGGATGGTCCGTACGGCATTCATCACGTAACCCAGTTCCTGTTCAGGATCGGGAACAGGCAGGCGATCGACATCGGCACGGCAGGTTACGGGGTTTGAAAAGCATGGACCTTCCCCCGTTTCGAAGTACAGCCCTAATCCCATCGCATCAGGAATGGTGAGAATATCACTGAAGAGGATGGCCGCATCGAGCTTGTAGCGACGCAATGGTTGCAGGGTGACTTCGCAGGCCAGCTCGGCATTCTTACACAGCGACATAAAGTCGCCCGCCTGGGCACGCGTGGCTTTATATTCCGGCAAATATCGTCCGGCCTGGCGCATCATCCATACGGGGGTAACATCGACAGGCTGGCGTAACAGGGCGCGCAAATAACGGTCGTTCTTCAGTTCACTCATGTCAGGACTCTCTCGGTATCAAGCGAGTAGTGTAGCACTCTCACGCCTCAGCGCGGCAGAGGGCAACGGTATCTTCAATTAATCGACGGGCAACGGTGCCAGGTGGAGGCAGTAAAGGCAGCGCATCAAAACGGAACCATCCGGCATCCAACAGCTCTTTACCGTCGTGCTGTAAGTCGCCGCCGTCATACTCCGCCATAAAGGCCATCATTAAGGACTGCGGGAAAGGCCAGGGCTGGGAAGTGACATAACGGACATTCTTCACGCGCACGTTGCTCTCTTCCATCACTTCGCGTGCAACCGCCTGTTCAATGGTCTCACCGACTTCAACGAACCCGGCCAGCACAGTGTAAATGTTATTACGATGACGCGCATGGTTGGCCAGCAGGATCTCATCTCCACGGCGGATAGCAACGATAATACAGGGCGCAATTTGTGGGTAATAACGTTCACGGCAATGGCTACACAGGCAGGCAAATTCGCGTTTACTGGCATGCATCTCATGACCACAATAGCCGCACCAGCGATGGGATCGGTAAAACTCTGCTAACTGCACACCGCGCCCGGCCAGCTGAAACAGGCCCGGATCTTCGTTGAGTAACTGGCGCAACGACAACATATCTGACGAACGCGTTTCACAAATCAGCCAGACCTTCTCTCCCTGCCATTCGCCAATCACGCGCCCCTGGTGCCCGGTAAGGCCAAACTGCTGTGCGTTTCCGTGAGGTAAATCGCCTTGCGGTAACCAAATTTTCTGTTCACTACTGACAATCCACCATCCAGCGTCTACGCTTGAAATTTCGCATTGCATTTATTTCGTCATCCTTAGCGTCAACCCGCACGCTGAAGTCCCGATGTTAAGTGTGTAGATGAACAACTATACCCAAATAATTCTGGTTGCAAGACGACAGCACGCTTATTTATCCCGACAGGTTCGCGGAGAACAAGCGCAATTGGCGCATCGCTAATCTGAAATATGAAGGTGCATAACGCATACGGAGTTAACTATGCTTAACCAGTTAGACGTTCTGACCCAACGCGTAGGTGGCAGTAATGAACTGGTAGATTCATGGCTGGCAGCTCGCCGCCAGCTATTGGTTTCTTATTACCATTTGGTCGGCATCAAGCCAAAAAAAGAAGCGCTGACTCGCCTGGACGAGCAGGCACTGGATAACTTTTGCCACACGCTGGTCGATTATCTTTCATCCGGTCACTTTAGCCTTTACCAGCGTTTGATTGCAGAGATGGACGGCACCAGTCCGCTGCTGGCTGCCGCGCAGATTTACCCGTCGCTGGAAGCCAATACCGAGCAGTTGATGCAGCTGTATGACGGCCACCTGCAACAGGCCATCGACGACGACAACTATGTGACGTTTCAGCACGCCTTGTCAGAAGTCGGCGAAGCTCTTGAAGCGCGTTTTACCCTTGAAGACAAACTTATCCAAATGGCATGGGACAATCACCTGACTCCGCCCGTGGCGAACGACAGTGAAATTGCCCGCCCTGCTTAACAGTGCCGCAAATGTAAATAACTTGTGATTCATAAAAAGCCCCCTTATGCTGAGTGGGCTTTAAAACATCTGTTTTATGTTAGTCAGGGTTTGACGGTTGCACGTCCTTGCGGGACCTGATTAACCGTTAAACCAAATCTTGTCGGAGTGCCCATTGGGCTGAGACCGTTAATTCGGGATCCGCGGAACCTGATCAGGTTAGAACCTGCGAAGGGAACAAGAGTAAATTTTTACGGTACGCCGCACTCAGGGTGCCCGCTGTGCCGTTACTCCTTCCGAACTCCGGACAAGCAACCTTCCCACTTACTGGAATATTGCTATGTCTACTACGAAAACGACCCGTCGCGAACAACGTGCTCAGGCACAGGAATTCATTGATTCCCTGCAGGGTGGCAGTGCCTTTCCCAACTCAAAACGTATCTGGCTGACCGGCAGTCGTGACGACATTCGTGTCCCCATGCGCGAAATCCAGCTTAGCCCTACATTGACCGGCGGCAGTAAAGATGAGCCCGTTTACCAGGAAAATGAGCCTGTGCCGGTTTATGACACCGCCGGTGCCTATGGCGATCCGGCAGCAAAAATCGACGTGCATCGCGGACTGGATAAACTGCGTGCTCGCTGGATTGAAGAGCGCGACGACAGCGAAAAACTGACGCAGATTAGCTCGGCGTATACGCAGCAGCGACTGGCTGATGACGGACTGGATCACCTGCGCTTTGAACATCTGCCAACGCCGCGCCGTGCTAAAGCCGGCCGCTGTGTGACCCAGTTACATTACGCGCGTCGGGGAATCATCACGCCAGAGATGGAGTTCATCGCCATCAGGGAGAACATGGGCCGTGAGCGCATTCGTGGTGAGGTACTGCTGCAACAGCATCCGGGCCACAGCTTTGGTGCCCATCTGCCCGAAAACATTACCCCCGAGTTTGTACGCCAGGAAGTGGCCGCTGGCCGCGCCATTATTCCGGCCAATATCAACCATCCCGAATCCGAACCGATGATCATTGGACGCAACTTTCTGGTGAAGGTGAATGCCAACATTGGTAACTCAGCGGTGACCTCGTCTATTGAAGAAGAAGTAGAAAAGCTGGTCTGGTCCACACGCTGGGGCGCGGATACGGTCATGGATCTGTCGACCGGACGCTATATTCATGAAACCCGTGAATGGATTCTGCGTAATAGTCCTGTTCCCATCGGCACTGTTCCGATTTATCAGGCACTGGAGAAGGTCAATGGTGTGGCTGAAAACCTGAACTGGGACATTTTCCGCGATACGTTACTGGAGCAGGCCGAACAGGGCGTGGATTATTTTACTATCCATGCGGGTGTGCTGCTGCGCTACGTTCCCATGACTGCAAAACGCCTGACCGGTATTGTGTCCCGTGGTGGCTCCATTATGGCGAAGTGGTGCCTGTCTCATCATAAAGAGAGCTTTCTCTATGAACACTTCCGCGACATCTGTGAAATTTGCGCAGCCTACGATATCGCTTTGTCACTGGGCGACGGATTACGCCCCGGATCGATTCAGGACGCCAACGACGAAGCACAGTTCGCTGAGCTGCACACGCTGGGTGAGCTGACAAAAACAGCCTGGGAATATGACGTACAGGTGATGATCGAAGGCCCCGGCCATATCCCGATGCAGATGATCCGTCGCAACATGACAGAGCAGCTGGAACATTGCCATGAAGCGCCGTTTTATACTCTGGGCCCACTGACGACCGACATTGCGCCGGGCTACGATCATTTTACCTCTGGCATCGGTGCTGCCATGATCGGCTGGTTTGGCTGCGCGATGTTGTGTTACGTCACGCCGAAGGAGCATCTTGGCCTGCCAAATAAAGAGGATGTGAAACAGGGGTTAATCACCTACAAGATCGCCGCGCATGCTGCCGATCTGGCCAAAGGCCATCCGGGGGCGCAGATCCGCGACAACGCCATGTCGAAAGCGCGCTTCGAATTTCGCTGGGAAGATCAGTTCAATCTGGCGCTGGATCCTCATACAGCCCGGGCCTATCACGATGAAACGTTGCCACAGGAATCGGGTAAAGTTGCCCACTTCTGTTCAATGTGCGGCCCTAAGTTTTGCTCAATGAAGATCACGCAGGAAGTGCGTGACTATGCTGCCAGACAGGAAGCGGAAGCGCAGGCTATTGAGGTTGGCATGGCGCAGATGTCTGATCATTTCCGTGAACGGGGCGGTGAACTCTATCATCCCGCCACAGCGATTAAGGAGGAGTAAATGAACGCCTTTCCTGCTACCGCGCCGCGATTAGGGCTGTATCCGGTGGTCGACAGCGTCGAATGGATCGAACGCTTACTGGATGCCGGGGTGCGCACGATTCAGCTGCGGATTAAGGATCTGCCAGATGAGATCGTTGAACCCACCATCATCCAGGCTATCGCAACAGGTCAGCGTTACCAGGCGCGCCTGTTTATTAATGACTACTGGCAGCTGGCGATTAAGCATAAGGCTTATGGCGTTCATCTGGGGCAGGAAGATCTGGCCGTTGCCAATGTGCAGCGCATTCTGGACGCAGGCTTGCGCCTGGGCATTTCCACGCACGATGATGCTGAGCTGGATCGGGCGCTGGCGCTGCGTCCTTCCTACATTGCGCTGGGACATATCTTTCCTACCCAGACGAAGGTGATGCCCTCTTCTCCGCAGGGTTTGTCTGAACTTAAACGCCATCTGAGTCGGTTGCAGGGGATCTCTACCGTGGCGATTGGCGGCATCAGCATTGATCGCGTTCCGGCGGTACTGGAAACTGGTGTCGGCAGTATCGCCGTGGTGAGCGCCATTACGCAGGCAGAGGACTGGCGGGCGGCCACCCGCGAGCTGTTACGGCTTGTTGAGCCCGAATCCGGGCATTAACCACCCTGTCGCGCAGATAAACGCGCACGTGGTGCAACAGGCAGATAAAAACTGGAAAGCCGCGCACGGCAATGAACATTGCGACTGGCGCGGCTTTTTTCTGTCCTTTAAAGTCACTGGCGTCCGGCCGGGATGGCCTGACCAGGGCCAGTTCCCTCCTCTTTCTGGCCCTGCTTCTCACTACCTGAAGCAATGATATCGATAACGGCGGACAGGTCAGCCGACGGCTGATGCGCACAGGCGGCCATCGCCCGCTCGACAGCCTTACCGGTCAAGGCCAGTGCCTGTTCAATCTTACTGCTTGAGGGCAAGGCGTAATTCAGGCGCAGACAGTTACGGTACTTTCCGGAGGCCGAAAACAGCGAGCCTACGGCAATCTGGATCCCTGATTTGCGTAATTCGTGGTTGAGCTGCACCGCATCAAATGCCTCAGGCAATACAATCCACATCAAAAAACCGCCCTGAGGCCGCGTGACGCAGATACCGCAAGGGAAGTAATGCCGTACCCAGCAGGAAAAGGTGTCGTAATTGCGCTGGTAAACCTGGCGCATCCGCCGAAGATGCGTCTGGTAATGGCCCTGCTGGATAAAGTCAGCTACGGCATGCTGAGGCTGAGTGGCGGTAGAACCTGTCACAATGTATTTCATATGCAAAACACGATCGCGGAAGCGTCCGGGCGCCACCCAGCCCACACGTAAACCCGGTGCCAGCGTTTTGGAAAACGAGCTGCACAGCAATACGCGTCCTTCTGTATCCAGAGATTTAATGGATGAAGGCCGCGGGTACTCCCAGGCCAGCTCACCATAAACATCGTCTTCAATGATCGCCGCATCAAAACGCTGTACCAGACTCAGCAGCGCGCGCTTGCGCTTTTCGGGCATGATAAAGCCAAGAGGATTGTTGCAGTTAGGGACGACGACGACCGCTTTGATCGGCCACTGATCAAAGGCCAGTTCCAGCGCTTCAAGGCTGATTCCCGTTACAGAATCGGTCGGAATCTCAATGGCCCGAATGCCGAACCCACGTAATGTCTGCATGATGCCGTGAAATGACGGCGATTCGACCGCAATGATATCGCCGGGCTGGCATACTGCGCGCACGGACACTGACAGCGCTTCGTGGCAGCCTGTGGTAATCACAATATCTTCTGAGGTCAGCTGGCAGCCGCTGTCGATCATCAACCGGGCAATTTGTTCTCTCAGCCGGGCGACACCGTAAAGGTTGTCGTAATTCAGCAGCGTGCTTTCCTGCTGCTGCGCCTGACGGCTAAACGCCTTCCACAGAGGTTTCAGTGTGGACTGCGTTAAATCCGGCATACCGCTGCCCAGTTGCAGTACATCCTGTTCCCGGCGGCTGTTAAGCAGGTCAAGCACCGCATCCCACTGGGTAATTTCCACCGGATATTGCGCCGGACGCGTTAAGGCCGGAATGGGTGGCATCGCCTTATGCGGCGCCACAAAATACCCGGAACGCGCCTGCGGAATAATCAGCTGTTTCTGCTCCAGCAGATAATAGGCCTGCTGTACCGTGCTGATGCTGACACCATGTTCGACGCTCAAACTCCGAACGGAGGGCAGGCGCTCGCCACTTTGGTACAACCCCTGTTCAATACGTTTTTCCAGCAATGTGGCTAAATGTTGATAGCGCGTCATGATTGACCTCAGCCAGGTTGATGACCCGACAAAACAGTACAGACAGCCTGTATTTCTACCATTCAGTCCACGCTGACGGCAATCTGTATGTTAAATAATTGCTTCGGGTGCATCTGTATTGGAAATTGTATCTGCATGAAAATATTTCTCAGGTTACTTACTGAGGGCAGGATCATGGGATATGAGGAAAATCGTAGCGCTAAACCCTTTGCAGTTTCACTCAGCCTGTTTCGCTTTATCTGGCATCATTTTCGTCGCTGGCAGTGTCGGCGCGAAACCCGCATGATTTTATGCAGACTGAGCGACAGTGCGCTGAAAGATATCGGGTTAAAGAGAAGCGATATCAACAAACGCTTTTAATTACGGCTCGCCTGTAAACAGGCGTGAGTCGATTTCGTTAACAGGACGGACTTCGGAAAACACTCTTCACGACAGCACG
>NZ_JAVAYG010000022.1:0-25987 GCF_041954745.1 Pantoea sp. CS_6 | reverse complement strand
CAGAAGTTTTTCTCCGGCGGCTCAGTTGCCTGACCCTCTCAACACCGCATTCCGTAAGCCGTTGTGCCGTGTCGATGGAGGCGCATTATAGGGATCCGAATGAATTGCACAACCCTTTTTTTGGATCTTTTTACTGACTGCCGAGAAAACATTCATATTGATTAGATCACCAACGATCCGGCACAAAATCCCCTTGCCAGTTGGTCAGAATCGCATCAGGCTGCCAGTAAACTCAGTAAAAGGAGAACAAAATGACTGTAGCGTTACGCCCTTACAAACATCTTTTCCCAAAATTGGGTCTGCGCGTCATGGTTGATCCCACCAGCGTGGTAGCGGGTGACGTCATTATGGAAGATGATGTAGGTATCTGGCCTTTAGTCGCTATTCGTGGCGATGTGAACCAGGTGCATATTGGTGCCCGAACCAATATTCAGGATGGCAGCGTCCTGCATGTCACGCATAAATCAGAGGCCAACCCCGCCGGTTTTCCTCTGATAATTGGGGAAGACGTAACGGTTGGGCATAAAGCGATGCTACATGGCTGCACGATAGGCAATCGCGTACTGGTTGGAATGGGCTCAATCGTACTGGATGGCGTCATTGTTGAAGACGACGTTATGATTGGTGCCGGGAGCCTGGTTCCCCCCGGCAAACGACTGGAAAGTGGCTATCTGTATGTCGGAAGCCCGGTCAAACAAATCCGGCCGCTGAATGAAAAAGAAATTGAAGGTCTACTTTACTCTGCCAGCAACTATGTTAACTGGAAGAACGACTATCTGGCCGGAGACAGCCAGACCCATCCTTCATTATCGACCTGATCGTTTCGAATGCAATCTTCGGCCTGATCTTCCAAATCCCAGCGATGATGGCGAAACAGCGTCATCGCTTCTCCCTCACCGAACTGTTCATTAAGCGCCTCAACACTGATAGCGCAGGTTAAGCCCATCCCGTTTACCAGAACAGGGAAACAAACGGCCCTTAATTCTGTATTCAGGCTTTCCCGATCAGGAAACTGTATCGCCTGGTTCATGACTGCATCCCGGCTTTTAATGAGGCGATGACCGGTGCGATTTCGGGCATCACCCCGTGCCAAAGATGAAAGGCATGCGCGGCCTGACCCACCAGCATCCCCAGCCCGTCAGCAAGATGAGATGAACCGTGCTGCTGACACCAGCGCAGGAAAGGCGTTAAGCCACTCTGATAGAACATATCGTAGCAACGTAGCTCAGCATGAACTAATGAAGGCGGCAACGGCGGTACTTCTCCCTGAATACCACTTGATGTGGCATTAATGACAAGGTCGAAATGTCTATCCACAAGCGCGTCAAACGAGCACGCATTAATCGCTCCGCGATGGGCAAACTCTGCGGCCAGAGTCTGCGCATTCAACGCCGTTCGGTTCACGACCGTGATCGTTGCTCCCATTGAAAGCAGAGGGAGAATGACGCCCCGAGCGGCCCCACCTGCCCCCACCAGCAGAAGATGGCTGTCGGGCTTAATCATCCCAAGGCGCTGAAGATCGCTGAGCAGCCCAATACCATCCGTATTGTCGCCAAGAATTTGGCCATCATCACACAGCTTTAGCGTGTTCACAGCCCCTGACAGCGCAGCGCGCTCGGTCAACTGGTCGGCAAATGCCCACGCCTGCTGTTTAAAAGGCAGCGTAATGTTCGCACCCGCCCCGCCGTCGTGGAAAAAAGTGCGGAGAGTCTCAGGAAAAGCATCAACAGGCGCATCAATACGATCATACTGAAGAGAGATTCCAGTCTGTCGCGCAAACGCCTGATGAATGTGCGGCGATTTGCTGTGACTAATGGGATGACCGAAAACTGCAAAATTTGCCATATATTAACCCTGGCGTATCAAATTGCCGCTGATGACATCGCGAATCTCAGAAGGATTGAGCCTTCCTCCTGTCTTTCCATTAAATACGGGAAACGCGGTGCCAAACTGCAATTTGACCTCTTCGACTGAACGGCACGGTGGCTGACCGGAAAGATTAGCGCTGGTCGATACCAAAGGTTTTCCAAACGCCCGGCACAGCGCCTGAACATCCGGATGATCGCTAACGCGGATGGCCAGCGAATCAAATTGCCCGGTTAACCAGCGCGGGGTAACCGGAGAAGCAGGCACGACAAAGGTGACCGGGCCTGGCCAACAGGCAAACATACGTTCACGCTGCTCCGTGGTTAAGGCCTCATCTGATATGTAAGGTTTAAGCTGATCATAGTCGGCAGCTATCAGGATCAAGCCTTTCTCTACTGGCCGTTTTTTTAATGCCAGCAGTGCCATGACCGCAGATTCATTATCGGGATCACAGCCTAAGCCGAATACCGCTTCGGTGGGATAGGCAATCACAGCATGCTGGTTAAGATGGCTTACACAATCCTGCAATGAGCCGGCAACGGGTTGATTTAACATGGTTATGTCTTATGTCTCTTGAATAATAGCTTTGCCACAACTTTTACTGGCGCAGAAAAGCCGGGTGCCCTGCGCCGTCTTTTTCTCGACTAAAAGCGGAAATTCACAATGCGGACAGCGCCCCGCCACTGGCGTCAGGTTCACGGCAAACTGACAGGCTGGATAGCGTTCGCAGGCATGAAACGTTTTACCAAAACGCGAGCGGCGTTGTACCAGCTTACCCTGCTGGCACTGCGGACAGTCGATCGTGGTTTCATCCGGTTTATCGATGGTTTCGGTGTAATCACACGCGGGATAGTCGCTACAGCCAATAAACATGCCAAACCGGCCCTGGCGCAATACTTTTTCCGCCCCGCATTGTGGGCAAACGTGGCCTTCCAGAACTTTGACGACATGCCCATCAGCCTGGTTTCCCAAAGGCTTGATATAGTCACAGGCAGGGTAATTTGCACAGCCCAAAAATGGGCCATGCTTTCCTGAACGTATAACAAGTTCTGCCCCGCATGCGGGGCAGGGATCCTGTTTACGCACAGTAAAGAGTGCGGTTTTACTCATAACAGTCATGCATTAGTAAAAATTTAATGCAGCATACCTTCGTTGACGTCGAATAGCAGTTCTTCCATTTGCTGATACGCGTTTTCACATCCAGGGATGTTAAACAGCACCATCAGCACCACCCATTTAAGATCCTCAAGATCGAAATCCAGCGTATCAAGCGCCATGACACGTTCAATGACCATTTCTCGTGTTTCCAGACTCAGTACCTGGATTTGCTCCAGGAACAGCAGGAAACCGCGGCTTTCGGCATCTAAACGCTTGCTCTCTTCATCGGTATAGATGCGCATAGAGAGCGGATCATTTGCCAGCAAAATTGGTGCGACCAGTCCTTCCTGATAGTCCGCCAATTTCTCTAACCAGTTCAACGCATTATAAATATCTTCGCGGTGGAAACCGGCATCCGTCAAGTCATCTGTCAATCTGTCCTGATCAACACCCATTTCTGTTTCGTTGTGGATATAGGTCTCAAACAAGTACATGAGTACGTCGAACATGGCATGCCCTCCTCAATCGGACATAGCCGCCGGGTACAGCTGCGATCCATCCTGCTAACTCCAGTTCCAGCAATTGAGCTGTAATAACTGGCACAGGTTGGCCGGCACGTTCAGCGACAACGTCAACAGGTGTAACCTCATCACCTACGTTAGCCAACAGCTCGGCAAATGGCAATGGAGCATCGTCACTGGCATCAGAATAAATTTCATCTGACGGGTTAACAGGTAACCAGTTAAGCATAGCGCGTAAATCTTCGACAATGTTATTAGGATGTGCCACCAACATGGCACCTTGTTGGATCAGCCAGTTTGTCCCCTCACTGCCGCTGCTACCCAGCGCACCCGGTAAGGCATAAACATTGCGATTCTGCTCTAATGCATAACGGGCTGTGACTAATGAACCACTTTTTAATGACGCTTCAATGACGAGAACACCCTGACTTAACCCACTGATAATACGGTTTCTGCGCGGAAACTGATGCGCCAGTGGCGCGGCAGTAAGCGGAAACTCCGAGATCACGGCGCCTCCCTGCATAACAATCTCCTGCGCCAGCGCAGTGTGTTTTTTGGGATACAGATGGGCCAGTCCACTCCCCAGTACGGCCACGGTTTTACCCTGCACATTTAATGCGGCACGGTGTGCCACGCCATCAATCCCGATAGCCAGCCCACTGGTTATGGTCAAACCGCTCAATGCCAGTTGTTGGGTGAACCAGTCGCACCAGTAACGGCCTGAGGGCGAACACAGACGGCTGCCTACCACCGCCAGTTGAGGTGAAGATAATACGGTTGGATCACCGTTTACATATAAGAGCGGAGGGAAACAGGCCGTTTCAAGGAGTTGAGCGGGGTAATGCGCATCCAGCGCCGTAATCAGGTGATGCGTTGGACACTGTGTCAGCCAAGTGTTAACGGTTGCCAGCCAGTCCGTGGTTTTCTGATGGGCATAATGATGTTGCGCTGTCTCGAAGCCCTTTTGGCTTAATATCACATCAATATCCTGACCTGCGCACAGTTGCTGCGCCGCGTTCAGCCAGCGTCGGCCCGTCAGGCCGGGTATCGCGGCCAGCCGCAGTAATCGCGCCCTTTTTTCCATCGTCACGGCCTCCTGATAACCGTCGCATCCCTCCGCAGAATGCTGTCAATCAGGTACTAAAAAGTCTACAATATGAGGCAGTAATCTTTTCCTTTTAGAATATAGATCTGGATATTTATGTCAGTTTTACAGGTGTTACATTTTCCTGACGAGCGCCTGCGCAAGATCGCCGCGCCAGTCAAAGAAGTTAACGCAGAAGTTCAGCGTATCGTTGATGATATGTTCGAAACCATGTATTCCGAAGAAGGTATCGGCCTTGCCGCTACGCAGGTGGATATTCATCAGCGCATCATTGTGATTGATGTCTCTGAGAACCGGGACGAGCGACTGGTATTGATCAATCCCGAGCTTCTGGAAAAAAGTGGTGAAACAGGTATCGAAGAAGGTTGCCTGTCCATTCCTGAGCAACGCGCCTTTGTGCCTCGTGCAGAGCGGGTAAAAGTGCGGGCGTTAGATCGCGAAGGTAAGCCGTTTGAACTGGAAACCGGTGACCTGCTGGCTATCTGTATTCAGCATGAAATTGATCATCTGGATGGCAAACTGTTTATCGATTATCTGTCGCCTTTAAAGCGTCAGCGAATCAAGACAAAGTTAGAAAAACTGGCGCGGCAAAACGCCCAGGCCTCTTGAGATCTGAAAAAGGGATAAACGTGTCTGCCCCGCTTAATATAATCTTTGCTGGCACACCAGACTTCGCGGCGCGTCACCTTGACGCGTTGCTCGCATCTGAGCATAAGGTCGTTGGCGTTTTCACCCAACCAGACCGCCCAGCCGGGCGCGGCAATAAGTTGACCGCGAGCCCGGTAAAAGCGCTGGCTCTTGCCCACGACATTCCGGTTTTTCAGCCCAAATCGTTGCGCCCTGCGGAAAACCAACAGCTGGTTGCCGATTTGCAGGCCGATGTCATGGTCGTGGTGGCTTATGGCCTTATCCTGCCGAAAGCCGTGCTTGAGATGCCACGTCTGGGCTGCATCAACGTACATGGTTCGTTGCTGCCACGCTGGCGCGGCGCGGCGCCTATTCAGCGCGCGCTTTGGGCGGGTGATCAGGAAACCGGTGTCACCATCATGCAAATGGATGTCGGGCTGGATACCGGTGATATGCTGGTAAAACTGGCCTGCCCTATTACTGCTGAAGACACCAGTGCTTCGTTATACGACAAACTGGCCAGCCTCGGACCAGAAGGGCTACTGACAACCTTGTCGCAATTGCGTGAGGGCAACGCCCAGCCGGTGAAACAGGATGAAACCCTGGCAAATTATGCTGAGAAGCTCAGTAAAGAGGAAGCACGTCTTGACTGGCAGTTACCCGCGGAACAGCTTGAACGCTGCATTCGCGCCTTTAATCCCTGGCCGGTTAGCTTTTTTATGGTAAATGATCAGCCAGTAAAAGTATGGCAAGCCGGTGTTTTACCTCATGTCAATAAACGACCAAGCGAGATCGTTAAGGCTGACAAACAGGGCATTCACATTGCCACCGCCGACGGCGTACTCAATTTACTTCAGTTGCAACCCGCCGGTAAAAAACCTATGTCGGCACAGGATCTGCTCAACTCGCGCCGGGAATGGTTTGAACCCGGCTCTCTTCTGGACTGACATTCAGGCCCGGTAAATCCGGGCCTTTTGTTTGATGGCACTATCTTATGACTAAATCATCCAACCTTCGTAGCCTGTCTGCACAACTGATTGAACGTGTTGTCGATAAGGGCGAGTCACTCAATACTGTGCTGCCTGCCGCACAGAAAAAAGTCGCCGATAAAGACGCCGCTCTGGTGCAAGAGATCTGCTTTGGTGTGTTACGAACGTTACCGCAGCTGGAAGCGCTTATCGGGAAATTGATGGAGCGCCCTCTGACCGGCAAACAGCGTACGCTGCATTTTCTGATCATGGTGGGCCTGTACCAGTTGCTCTACACGCGCGTCCCGGCACATGCGGCATTAGCCGAGACCGTTGCTGGTGCTGAAGTGCTTAAACGTGCCAATCTGAAAGGATTGATCAACGGTGTGTTACGTCAGTTCCAGCGCCGTCAGGAGGAACTCCTTGCCAGCATCCAGGAAGGTCCACAGCGCCATCTTCATCCCGGATGGCTACTGAACCGACTGCAGCTTGCCTGGCCAGATCGCTGGCAACAGATTGTTGACGCGAATAACCAACGCCCACCGATGTGGCTGCGGGTTAACCGTCAGCACCATACCCGTGACAGTTGGCTTGCTCTGCTGACCGCCAGTGAAAGAGAGGCGATGGCTGCAGAGGATGTGCCGGAAGCATTACGCCTGGCCTCGCCAGCGCCGGTTCACCAGTTACCCGGTTTCGACCAGGGCTGGGTTACGGTGCAGGATCTCTCAGCACAGCGCTGTGCGCTTCTGCTTGCGCCTAAAAATGGCGAACATATTCTCGATCTGTGTGCAGCGCCAGGCGGCAAAACGACGCATATTTTAGAAATAGCCCCTGACGCGCAGGTCCTTGCTGTGGATGTGGACGCACAACGACTGAAGCGCGTAACCGAAAACCTGACACGGCTGGGAATGACCGCCGAGGTCAAACAAGGTGATGGCCGTACTCCGCAGCAATGGTGTGACCAACGGCAGTTTGATCGTATCCTGCTGGATGCGCCCTGCTCAGCCACAGGCGTGATTCGCCGCCATCCGGATATCAAATGGTTACGCCGCGATCGCGATATCAGCGAACTGGCCGCTTTGCAGCGTGACATTCTGGAGGCCACCTGGACGCTTCTTAAAGCGGGCGGTACGATGATCTACGCGACCTGCTCTGTCCTACCGGAAGAGAACCATGAGCAAATCAGCGGTTTCTTACAGCGACATGCGGATGCACAGGCTGTCTCCCTTTCAGGCGCGCCCAAAACGGGCTGGCAGGTGTTGCCTGACGCTGAAGGCGGAGACGGATTTTTCTACGCTAAGCTGATTAAAGACGCTAACGCATAATGAAAAGGCTTTGAAAAGCGATGAAAATCATCATTCTTGGTGCTGGCCAGGTTGGAGGCACACTGGCCGAAAATCTGGTTGGCGAAAACAACGATATAACAGTTGTTGATACAGATTCAGCACGTTTACGTCAGTTACAGGATAAATTTGATTTACGTGTTGTGCAGGGTCATGGTTCCCACCCACGGGTTCTCCGTGAGGCGGGCGCGGAAGACGCCGATATGCTGGTCGCCGTTACCAGCTCTGACGAAACCAACATGATAGCCTGTCAAATCGCGTATTCGCTCTTCAACACGCCAAATCGTATCGCCCGTATACGTGCGGCTGACTATCTGCGCGATGCAGATAAGCTTTTTATCCCCGAAGCAGTGCCTATCGACCATCTGATTTCGCCTGAGCAACTGGTTATCGACAATATTTACCGCCTGATTCAATATCCGGGCGCGTTGCAGGTAGTTAATTTTGCTGAAGGCAAAGTGAGCCTCGCAGTCGTGAAAGCCTATTACGGTGGCCCCCTGGTGGGCAATCCATTGTCGATCCTGCGCGATCACATGCCCCATATCGATACGCGCGTAGCAGCGATTTTTCGTCAGGACCGCCCTATCCGGCCACAGGGCTCCACCATTATCGAAGCCGGCGATGAAGTTTTCTTCATTGCCGCCAGCCAGCATATTCGTGCGGTAATGAGTGAAATGCAGCGCCTGGAAAAGCCTTATAAACGCATCATGTTAGTAGGCGGCGGCAACATTGGCTTTGGCCTGGCGCAAAAGCTCGAGAAAAACTACAGCGTGAAACTTATTGAGCGCAATCCCCAGCGCGCGGCCGAACTGGCTGAACAGTTGCACGACACGGTGGTCTTTTACGGTGATGCCTCCGATCAGGAACTACTGGCGGAAGAGCATATTGAGCAGGTGGATTTGTTTATCGCCGTCACCAACGATGACGAAGCCAATATCATGTCTGCCATGCTGGCCAAAAAAATGGGCGCCAAGAAAGTTATGGTGCTGATTCAACGCCGTGCTTATGTCGATCTGGTCCAGGGCAGCGTCATTGATATCGCCATTTCACCCCAGCAGGCGACCATCTCGGCCTTACTGGGACATGTGCGCAAAGCCGATATTGTGGGTGTCTCGTCATTACGTCGAGGCATTGCTGAAGCCATCGAAGCCATCGCGCATGGCGACGAAACCACATCGCGCGTGGTGGGACGGTCAGTTGATGATATCAAGCTGCCACCAGGCACACTGATTGGTGCTGTGGTGCGCGGCGACGATGTGATGATAGCGAATGACAATCTGCGTATTGAACAGGGCGATCACGTTGTGATGTTTTTAACCGATAAAAAGTTTGTGCCGGACGTCGAGCGCCTGTTCCAGCCCAGTCCGTTTTTCCTATAACACATAAAAAGCCAGCACTGACATGTCAGTTGCTTATTGTACGTGGTTAATGGCAAATATTGTGAGCTTTGTTAAACTTTATGGCATTGGCTAAGGCAAGGAGAGAAGTATGAGTTTATTCAAAGAGTTTCGTGATTTTGCGATGCGCGGCAACGTGGTTGATCTGGCCGTCGGTGTGATTATCGGTGCGGCATTCGGTAAGATTGTTTCATCACTGGTCGCGAACATCATTATGCCACCGCTGGGCTTGCTGATTGGCGGCGTTGATTTCAAATCGTTTAGCTGGGTGCTTAAACCTGCCGTCGGCAACACACCGGCTGTGGTTATGGAATATGGTATTTTCCTGCAAACCGTATTTGATTTCATCATTGTTGCTTTTGCTATCTTTATGGCGATTAAGCTGATGAACAAACTGTATAAGAAGAAAGAAGTGGAAAAACCGGCACCTAAGCCTACAAATGAAGAACTGCTTCTGACAGAAATCCGCGATTTACTCAAACAACAGAATACGAAAATCTAAAATAAAAAGCCGCTCTGAAGCGGCTTTTTTGTGTCTGTAAAGCAGAAGGCCAGTGATAAACGGCTTGCTTATCACTGGCCTCCCAGCCTTTCCCATGTTTTTCTTTACGCCTGTAACTGCCTTTGCCTTTTTGTTTCTCTTCAACACGTTGCCTGAACAGCGGGTCGTGTAACAATGCCTGTAAGGCGTTATCCTGTATTTGTCCTTTCGTATGACGGTATCTGGACATAACTTCTCCGGTTGAGTAATGGAATAATGCGGTGAAAAGATGAAGCAAACTCATTATATGCGCACAACAGCGACAAAAAAATACACCTTAATCGGGCACGAGTTTGGTCTCAATCGCGCGGCCATATTCCCCCTCAAGAAAATCAGTGCGCATACCGGCCTGGCTCAGCCTTATCTTCAGTTGCCGTAAACGTTGTGTCTGGATCAGCGCCTCTGGATCGTCAGGATCTAAATGCTGTAAAAGATCGCTGACCTGAAGTGCTTCGCGGCGCAGCTCAAGTTCGGGTGGAAGAAAGCCTGCATTTTTTAACAGTCGGTATCCTGCACGCAGTTCAGGTGGAACCTGACTGTCGTCTTCGAGATTCAGCGGTGCGCCTTCGCCCGGCAGATCACTCAGCTCACCTTTCTCCTGCGCGGCTTTAATATGCTGTTCTGCAAGCTGATCAATTAACCACATTGTTCACCTCCTTCATAACACCACAAGCGTAGCAGACGCAGAATGACAGGCAATAAAAAACCCGCCGAAGCGGGTTTTTCACGTTGCAACAGATTACTCTGCTGCAGCTTCTGCTTGAGCTTCTGGACGATCAACCAGCTCGATGT
Source organism: Pantoea sp. CS_6 (assembly GCF_041954745.1). Taxonomy (NCBI): domain Bacteria; kingdom Pseudomonadati; phylum Pseudomonadota; class Gammaproteobacteria; order Enterobacterales; family Erwiniaceae; genus Pantoea; species Pantoea sp. CS_6. The sequence continues at coordinate 15,729 of NZ_JAVAYG010000022.1, read as the reverse complement.
ATGCCATCGGAGCGTTGTCACCAGCGCGGAAGCCACACTTCAGAATGCGAGTGTAACCACCTGCACGGCTCGCGAAACGCGGGCCTAACTCATTAAACAGTTTTGCCACGATCTCGTTATCACGAGTACGGGCGAATGCCAGACGACGATTAGCTACGTTGTCGGTCTTGGCAAGAGTAATCAGCGGCTCAACTACGCGGCGCAACTCTTTGGCTTTCGGCAGAGTCGTCTTGATGATCTCGTGACGAACCAGAGAGCCAGCCATGTTGCGGAACATAGCCTGACGATGGCTGCTGTTGCGGTTCAGTTGACGACCACTCTTACGATGGCGCATGACCTTATCCTTCTCAGTGAAACCTTAACCTGTGATCGGGTTATTCATCAGCAATGCTTGCCGGTGGCCAGTTTTCCAGGCGCATGCCCAGAGACAGACCACGTGAGGCCAGCACATCTTTAATCTCGGTAAGAGATTTTTTACCAAGGTTAGGCGTTTTAAGCAGCTCAACCTCAGTACGCTGTACCAGATCACCGATGTAGTGGATAGCTTCTGCCTTAAGGCAGTTAGCAGAGCGGACAGTCAATTCCAGATCGTCAACAGGGCGCAGCAGGATCGGATCGAATTCTGGTTTCTCTTCTTTCACTTCCGGCTGACGTACATCACGTAAGTCAACGAAAGCTTCCAGTTGTTCTGCCAGGATGGTCGCCGCACGACGAATCGCCTCTTCAGGATCGATTGTACCGTTGGTTTCCATTTCGATGACCAGCTTGTCCAGGTCGGTGCGCTGCTCTACACGCGCTGCTTCAACATTGTAGGCGATACGGTCTACAGGGCTGTAGCAAGCGTCGACCAGCAGACGGCCGATTGGGCGCTCATCTTCTTCCGAATGAATTCGGGCAGAAGCCGGCACATAACCACGACCACGCTGAACTTTGATACGCATGCTAATAGATGCGTTGTCATCGGTCAGATGGCAGATCACATGCTGCGGCTTGACGATTTCGACATCACCATCATGGGTAATGTCGGCTGCAGTCACAGGGCCAATGCCAGATTTATTCAAGGTAAGAATAACTTCATCTTTGCCCTGAACTCTTACCGCCAAACCTTTAAGGTTGAGCAGGATTTCCAGGATATCTTCCTGTACACCCTCTTTGGTGCTGTACTCATGCAGTACACCATCAATTTCAACCTCGGTCACCGCGCAACCCGGCATTGATGAAAGCAGAATACGGCGCAGCGCGTTACCAAGAGTATGGCCAAAGCCACGCTCTAAAGGCTCAAGGGTCACCTTGGCGTGCGTCGAACTCACTTGCTCGATATCTACCAGGCGCGGTTTTAGAAACTCTGTCACAGAACCCTGCATTGTGTCCTCTCTTTGGTACTAAGCTTTACTTAGAGTAAAGCTCGACGATCAGGTGTTCGTTAATGTCCGCAGACAGATCAGTACGTTCAGGAATACGTTTGAACACACCTTCCATCTTAGCTGCATCAACTTCCAGCCAGGTTGGCTTTTCACGCTGCTCAGCCAGCTCCAGAGCGGCCTTCACGCGAGATTGCTTTTTGGCTTTCTCACGGATGCTAACGACATCATTCGGAGATACCTGATAAGAAGCGATGTTAACAACGCGACCATTTACCAGAACAGACTTATGGCTGACCAGCTGACGTGCTTCCGCACGCGTGGCACCAAAGCCCATACGATAAACGACGTTGTCCAGACGGCCTTCCAGCAGAGCCAACAGGTTTGCACCGGTGTTGCCTTTCAGACGTGCTGCTTCTTTGTAATAGTTACGGAACTGACGCTCAAGCACACCGTAGATGCGACGAACTTTTTGCTTTTCACGTAACTGACCGCCGTAGTCAGACAGACGTGGCTTGCGCGCACCGTGCTGACCAGGGGCTTGTTCAATCTTACACTTGGAATCAATCGCGCGAACGCCAGACTTAAGGAATAAGTCAGTGCCCTCACGACGGCTCAGCTTGAGCTTAGGACCCAAATATCTTGCCATTTTCTTTCTCCAACTAACCTAAAAAACGGACGTTATACGCGACGTTTTTTCGGCGGACGACAACCGTTGTGAGGGATCGGAGTCACATCAGTAATGTTCGTGATGCGGAAACCAGCGGCGTTCAAAGCACGAATCGTTGATTCGCGGCCTGGACCCGGACCCTTAACCATAACTTCCAGGTTCTTAATACCGTAATCTTTTACAGCTTCTGCACAGCGCTCTGCAGCGACCTGAGCAGCAAACGGCGTAGATTTACGTGAACCGCGGAAACCGGAACCACCGGCGGTTGCCCAACCCAGTGCGTTACCCTGACGATCAGTAATGGTAACGATGGTGTTGTTAAAAGACGCATGGACATGAGCCACGCCATCTGAGACTTGTTTTCTTACACGCTTACGTGCACGAACTGGTGCCTTTGCCATTATTTACTCACCCCGATTATTTCTTGATCGGTTTACGCGGACCCTTACGGGTACGTGCGTTGGTCTTGGTGCGCTGACCGCGAACCGGAAGACCACGACGATGGCGCAAACCACGGTAGCAACCAAGGTCCATCAGACGCTTGATGCTCAGGGTGATTTCACGGCGCAGATCACCTTCAACAACGAATTTAGCAACTGCATCACGCAGCTGATCAATTTGTTCTTCAGACAGCTCACTGATCTTAACATTTTCAGCAATACCCGTTGAAGCGCAAATGGCTTTAGAACGAGTTTTACCAATACCGAAGATCGAAGTTAATGCGATAACGGTATGTTTCTGATCAGGAATGTTAATGCCTGCTATACGGGCCACTATGCACTCCTACTATTTAATATGTACGCACCATGCTGAAAAGCCCGTTTTCAGGATACTCAAATGGAAACGTACAGACATACAAAAGATTGGCTGGCTAATCTAGCCAGCTCAACCCGACTTTGCAAGAAAAATATGTGAAAATCAGCCTTGGCGCTGTTTGTGCTTTGGCTCGGCGCTGCAGATCACACGAACGACACCGTCGCGACGAATGATTTTGCAGTTACGACATAATTTCTTGACGGAAGCACGAACTTTCATTTTTACTCTCCGTAACTTCTCAACCACCTGAATTAACGGCCATAGCCCTTCAGGTTAGCTTTCTTCAATGCAGACTCGTACTGACTTGACATCATCAGAGTTTGCACTTGAGCCATAAAGTCCATGATGACGACCACTACGATAAGCAGCGATGTACCGCCAAAGTAGAAAGGAACTTTCATCGCATCACGCATGAACTCCGGGATAAGGCAAATAAAGGTAATGTAGAGGGCACCGATTAAGGTTAACCGTGTCATTACTTTATCGATATATCTCGCCGTTTGCTCTCCCGGACGAATTCCCGGTACGAATGCACCAGACTTCTTCAGGTTATCTGCTGTTTCACGCGGGTTGAAAACCAACGCCGTGTAGAAGAAACAGAAGAAGATGATAGCAGTCGCATAGAGTAGCACATAAAGCGGCTGTCCTGGCTGCAAATACATCGAAATTGTTGTCAGCCAGTTCCAACCGGTACCGCCCCCGAACCACGATGCAATCGTTGCCGGGAACAGAATAATGCTGGAAGCGAAGATTGCCGGGATAACCCCTGCCATATTCACTTTCAACGGTAAATGTGTGCTCTGTGCAGCGTAAACGCGACGACCTTGTTGACGTTTGGCATAGTTCACCACAATGCGGCGTTGACCACGCTCAACGAAAATAACAAAGAAGGTCACTGCAAATACGAGAACTGCAACCAACAGCAACAGAAGGAAGTGCAGGTCACCTTGCCGCGCTTGCTCGATGGTATGGCCAATGGCCGGCGGAAGTCCCGCAACAATACCCGCGAAGATAATGATCGAGATACCGTTACCGATACCACGTTCAGTAATCTGTTCGCCCAGCCACATCAGGAACATTGTCCCGGTAACCAGACTTACAACAGCGGTAAAATAGAATGCAAAGCCTGGATTCATTACCAGGCCTTGCATACCAGGCATATTCGGCAAACCGGTAGCAATACCGATCGACTGGAATATGGCCAATACCAACGTACCGTAACGGGTGTACTGGCTAATCTTACGACGGCCAGCCTCCCCTTCTTTCTTGATTTCTGCTAAGGCAGGATGAACCACCGTTAACAGCTGGATAATAATAGATGCCGAAATATACGGCATGATACCCAGAGCAAAAATAGAAGCACGGCTGAGAGCACCACCAGAGAACATGTTAAACATTTCAATGATGGTGCCACGCTGTTGCTCAAGCAGTTTGGCAAGTACAGTGGCATCAATACCAGGGATTGGAATGAAAGAGCCAATGCGGAAGACAATCAGTGCACCGATAACAAACAGCAGTCTGCGTTTCAGTTCACCAAAGCCACCTTTGGCACTTTGAAAATCTAATCCCGGTTGTTTAGCCATCTGCTACTTATTCCTCGATTTTACCGCCAGCAGCTTCGATTGCAGCACGAGCACCTTTGGTGACACGCAGGCCGCGAACCGTTACCGGTGCAGAAACTTCACCAGACAGAATGACTTTAACGAACTCAATCTGGACACCGACAATGTTGGCTGCTTTCAGCGCGTTCAGGTCGACGATACCGCCTTCAACTTTCGCCAGATCAGACAGACGAATCTCTGTGGTGATCATTGCTTTGCGAGAGGTGAAACCGAACTTCGGCAGACGACGGTACAGAGGCATCTGACCACCTTCGAAACCGCGACGTACGCCACCGCCAGAACGTGAGTTCTGACCTTTGTGACCACGACCACCGGTTTTTCCGAGGCCAGAACCGATACCACGACCCAGACGCTTGGTAGCGTGCTTAGACCCTTCGGCCGGAGACAGAGTATTTAAACGCATCTCTTACTCCTCCACTTTAACCATGTAGGAAACCGCGTTGACCATGCCGCGTACAGCTGGCGTGTCTTCACGCTCTACGGTATGACCAATACGACGCAGACCCAGGCCAACCAGAGTGGCTTTATGCTTAGGCAAGCGGCCGATTGAACTACGGGTTTGAGTGATTTTAATAGTCTTTGCCATCGTGATTACCCCAGAATTTCTTCAACGGATTTACCACGCTTAGCAGCGACCATTTCCGGAGACTTCATATTGCCCAGGCCGTCGATAGTTGCACGAACCACGTTAATCGGGTTAGTAGAACCATAGGCTTTTGCCAGAACGTTATGTACTCCAGCGACTTCCAGAACGGCGCGCATTGCACCACCGGCGATGATACCGGTACCTTCTGAAGCCGGCTGCATGAACACACGGGACCCAGTGTGCGCACCTTTAACAGGGTGCTGCAGGGTGCCGTTGATCAGCGCGACATTAACCATGTTGCGACGGGCTTTCTCCATCGCTTTCTGGATCGCTGCTGGAACTTCACGCGCTTTACCGTAACCAAAACCAACGCGGCCGTTACCATCACCCACTACAGTCAGTGCGGTGAAGGAGAAAATACGACCACCTTTTACAGTTTTAGATACACGGTTTACCGCGATCAGTTTTTCCTGCAGTTCGCCAGCTTGTTTCTCGATGTGTGCCATCTTAGACCTCTACCTTAGAACTGAAGGCCAGCTTCACGGGCAGCATCTGCCAGTGCCTGGACGCGACCATGATATTGGAAACCGGAACGGTCGAAAGAAACACCAGTGATGCCTTTTTCGATTGCGCGTTCTGCAATAGCTTTACCTACAGCAGCTGCGGCTTCTTTATTACCGGTATACTTCAGTTGTTCAGTGATAGCTTTTTCTACAGTAGAAGCAGCAACCAGAACTTCGGAACCGTTCGGGGCGATTACCTGTGCGTAAATGTGACGCGGGGTACGATGTACCACCAGGCGAGTAGCACCCAGCTCTTTGAGCTTGCGACGTGCACGGGTCGCACGACGGATACGAGCAGATTTCTTATCCATAGTGTTACCTTACTTCTTCTTAGCCTCTTTGGTACGCACGACTTCGTCGGCGTAACGGACACCCTTACCTTTATAAGGCTCAGGACGACGGTAGGCGCGCAAGTCAGCTGCAACCTGGCCGATCACCTGCTTATCAGCGCCTTTCAGCACGATTTCAGTCTGAGTCGGACACTCTGCAGTGATACCCGCGGGCAGCTGGTGATCAACTGGATGAGAAAAGCCCAGAGACAGGTTAACTACGTTGCCTTTAACGGCAGCACGATAACCAACACCAACCAGCTGCAGCTTCTTAGTGAAGCCTTCGGTAACACCGATAACCATTGCGTTCAGCAGCGCGCGAGAAGTACCCGCCTGCGCCCAGCCGTCAACATAACCTTCGCGCGGAGCGAAAGTCAGAGTGTTGTCAGCATGCTTAACTTCAACAGCATCATTGATAGTACGAGTCAGCTCGCCGTTTTTACCTTTAATCGAAATTACCTGACCGTTGAGTTTTACCTCTACGCCGGCAGGAACAACGACAGGTGCTTTAGCAACACGAGACATAGTATCCTCCGATTACGCTACGTAGCAGATAATTTCGCCACCAAGACCAGCCTGGCGCGCTGCACGATCAGTCATAACACCTTTCGATGTAGAAATGACAGCGATACCCATACCAGCCATTACCTTTGGCAGCTCATCTTTTTTCTTATAGATGCGCAGGCCGGGACGGCTTACTCGCTGAATGCTTTCTACAACCGCTTTACCCTGGAAATACTTAAGAGTCAGTTCCAGTTCCAGCTTGGTGTCGCCTTCGATTTTAAAATCTTCAATAAAGCCTTCTTCCTTCAGCACGTTGGCAATTGCCAATTTCAGCTTGGAGGAGGGCATGGTGACCGCAACTTTGTTCGCGGCCTGACCGTTACGGATACGGGTCAGCATATCCGCGATCGGATCTTGCATGCTCATCTGTGTTACTCCCGTGATTCAATTGGTGACAATTACCAGCTAGCCTTTTTCAGACCCGGGATTTCACCGCGCATTGCGGCTTCACGGACCTTGATACGGCTCAACCCAAACTTCCGCAGGAAACCGTGCGGACGACCTGTTTGACGGCAGCGGTTACGCTGACGTGAAGGGCTGGAATCACGCGGCAGACTCTGCAGCTTGAGAACGGCATCCCAACGGTCTTCGTCGGAAGCGTTCACATCAGAAATGATCGCTTTCAGTTCAGCGCGTTTTGCGAAGAATTTGTCTGCTAATTTCACACGCTTAACTTCGCGTGCTTTCATAGATTGCTTAGCCATTAAGTAACCCTACCTTACTTACGGAACGGGAAGTCAAAGGCAGCCAGCAGAGCACGGCCTTCATCATCAGATTTCGCAGTAGTGGTAATGGTAATATCCAAACCACGAACGCGATCGACTTTGTCGTAGTCGATTTCTGGGAAGATGATCTGCTCACGTACACCCATGCTGTAGTTGCCACGACCATCGAATGACTTAGCGGACAGGCCACGGAAGTCACGGATACGCGGTACAGCAATGGTGATCAGACGCTCAAAGAACTCCCACATGCGTTCGCCACGCAGAGTTACTTTACAGCCGATCGGATAGCCCTGACGGATTTTGAAGCCTGCAACTGATTTGCGTGCTTTGGTGATCAACGGTTTTTGACCGGAGATTGCTGCCAGGTCAGCTGCTGCGTTATCCAGCAGTTTCTTGTCAGCGATCGCTTCACCAACACCCATGTTCAGGGTGATCTTCTCGACCCGAGGGACTTGCATGACAGAATTGTAGCCGAACTCAGACATGAGTTTCTGGACTACCTCGTCTTTGTAGTAATCATGCAGTTTCGCCATCGTACTACTCCAAATTACTTGATAGTTTCGCTATTAGATTTGAAGAAACGGACTTTTTTACCGTCTTCGAATCTAAAGCCTACACGGTCAGCCTTACCGGTTGCCGCATTGAAGAGAGCAACGTTAGAAACCTGAATTGCAGCTTCTTTTTCAACGATGCCGCCTGGTTGGTTCAGAGCCGGAACAGGCTTCTGATGTTTCTTAACCAGGTTGATACCTTCAACGATGACCTTGCCAGAAGACAGGACGTTCTTAACTTTACCGCGCTTACCTTTATCTTTACCGGTTAACACGATAACTTCGTCGTTACGACGGATTTTAGCTGCCATTGTTCGCTCCTTAGAGTACTTCTGGTGCCAGAGAGATAATTTTCATGAACTTTTCAGTACGAAGTTCACGAGTTACCGGCCCAAAAATACGCGTACCGATAGGCTGCTCGCTGTTATTGTTTAAAATAACGCATGCATTACCATCGAAGCGAATGACAGAACCGTCCGGGCGACGAACACCCTTCCTGGTGCGCACCACTACCGCCTTCAGGACATCACCTTTTTTAACTTTACCACGTGGAATTGCTTCCTTGATGGTAACTTTAATGATGTCGCCGACGCCTGCGTAGCGACGGTGCGAGCCACCCAGAACCTTGATACACATTACGCGACGTGCACCGGAGTTGTCGGCGACGTTCAGCATAGTCTGTTCTTGGATCATTTCAGTGCTCCGCTAATGTCAACTACTACTTCGGGACCTAGACCTCAGGTCGATTGAAAGCCCCATAATTGAGGGCGCGGCATTATAACACCGGTTCTCGCAGATGGGTAGAAAAAATGAACGGCTCTTTCGAGCCGTTCATTAGATTTTTAAAGAGGGCAAATTCTATTACAGAATTGCTTTCTCTACAACGCGAACCAGTGTCCAGGACTTAGTCTTAGACAGTGGACGGCATTCGCGGATTTCTACCACGTCGCCGATTCCACATTCGTTGTTCTCGTCATGGATGTGCAGCTTAGTCGTACGCTTAATGAATTTTCCATAGATTGGATGCTTCACGAAACGCTCGATAGCAACAACAGCAGATTTCTGCATTTTGTCACTAACAACACGACCCTGCAGAGTACGGATTTTATCGGTCATTACGAACCCGCCTTCTCAGTCAGTAAAGTCTTAACGCGTGCAACATCACGGCGAACCTGCTTCAGCAGATGAGACTGCTGCAGTTGGCCAGATGCTGCCTGCATGCGCAGGTTAAATTGCTCACGCAGCAGATTAAGCAGCTCAGTGTTCAGCTCTTCAACGCTTTTTTCACGCAGCTCTGTTGCTTTCATTACATCACCGTCTTAGTTACAAAGGTGGTTTTGATAGGCAGTTTTGCTGCTGCCAGCTTGAATGCTTCACGGGCCAGCTCTTCTGGTACGCCGTCCATTTCATACAGGACTTTACCAGGCTGGATCAGGGCAACCCAATACTCAACGTTACCCTTACCTTTACCCATACGCACTTCCAGCGGCTTCTCGGTGATCGGTTTGTCCGGGAATACACGGATCCAGATCTTACCTTGACGCTTAACTGCACGGGTCATAGCACGACGTGCTGCTTCGATCTGACGGGCAGTCAGACGACCACGGCCAACAGCTTTCAGACCGAAAGTCCCGAAGCTAACATCCGTACCCTGCGCCAGACCGCGGTTGCGGCCTTTGTGCACTTTACGGAATTTCGTACGCTTTGGTTGTAACATAGCGACTCTCCTTACTTACGGCCTTTACGCTGCTGCTTTTTAGGTTGAGCAGCCGGTTCCGGTTGTTCAACAGCAGCCATACCACCCAGGATCTCGCCTTTGAAGATCCATACCTTAACGCCGATTACACCATAAGTGGTGTGCGCTTCAGAGGTGTTGTAGTCAATGTCAGCACGCAGAGTGTGCAACGGCACGCGACCTTCACGGTACCATTCGGTACGTGCGATCTCGGCGCCGCCCAGACGGCCGCTAACTTCAACTTTGATACCCTTCGCGCCCAGACGCATGGCGTTCTGAACCGCACGCTTCATAGCACGACGGAACATCACACGACGCTCCAGCTGTGAAGTGATGCTGTCAGCAACCAGTTTTGCGTCCAGTTCCGGTTTACGGACTTCGGCGATATTGATCTGTGCAGGAACGCCAGCGATTTTCGCGACGACCGTGCGCAGTTTTTCTACGTCTTCACCTTTCTTACCGATCACGATGCCAGGACGAGCGGTGTGAATGGTCACACGGATGCTCTTAGCTGGACGCTCGATAACGATACGAGATACAGACGCCTTAGCCAGTTCCTTAGTCAGGTACTGACGTACTTTAAAGTCGCTGTCCAGGTTGTCAGCGAATTCTTTGGTGTTCGCAAACCAGGTAGAGTTCCATGGTTTTACAATACCCAGGCGAATACCATTAGGATGTACTTTCTGACCCATTGCTAGTCTCCAGAGTCTCAGCGATCGGACACAACCACAGTAATGTGGCTGGTGCGCTTCAGGATGCGATCTGCACGACCTTTTGCACGCGGCATAATGCGCTTCATGCTTGGGCCTTCGTCGACGAAAATTTTCGCGACTTTCAGATCGTCGATATCAGCGCCATCGTTGTGTTCAGCGTTAGCAATGGCAGATTCCAGAACTTTCTTGACCAGTACAGCCGCTTTCTTGTTGGTGTAGGTCAAAATGTCCAGTGCCTGCGACACTTTCTTACCGCGGATCAGGTCAGCAACAAGGCGAACCTTCTGAGCAGAAGAACGAGCGTGGCGATGTTGAGCTAAAGTTTCCATCTCTTCCTCCTACTTATTTCTTCTTGGCTTTTTTATCAGCCGCGTGACCGCGATAAGTACGTGTCGGCGCGAATTCACCCAGTTTGTGACCAACCATTTCGTCGGAAACAAAGACAGGAACGTGCTGACGACCATTATGGACAGCGATGGTCAAACCGATCATGTTAGGAAAGATCGTTGAACGACGGGACCAAGTGCGCAAAGGCTTCTTGTCACCGCTTTCCACCGCTTTCTCTACCTTCTTCAGCAAGTGCAGGTCAATAAAAGGACCTTTCTTGAGAGAACGTGGCATGGCTTATCCTCTAATATTATTTGCTACGGCGACGTACGATAAATTTATCGGTACGCTTGTTGCTACGGGTCTTCTTACCTTTGGTCTGAACGCCCCACGGAGTTACCGGGTGCTTACCAAAGTTACGACCTTCACCACCACCGTGCGGGTGATCTACTGGGTTCATCGCGGTACCACGAACGGTCGGACGAACACCACGCCAACGGGTTGCACCAGCTTTACCCAGAACGCGCAGCATATGCTCAGCGTTACCGACTTCGCCCAGTGTAGCGCGGCAGTCAGCTTCGACTTTACGCATTTCACCTGAACGCAGACGCAGGGTAACGTAGGAACCTTCACGCGCAACGATCTGCACGTAAGCACCGGCTGAGCGAGCAATCTGACCGCCTTTGCCTGGTTTCATTTCTACGTTGTGAACGGTAGAACCCACCGGGATGTTACGCATCGGCAGTGTGTTACCTGCTTTGATCGCAGCATCAACGCCAGACTGAATCTGGTCGCCGGCTTTCAGGCCTTTAGGGGCCAGGATGTAACGGCGTTCGCCGTCTTTGTACAGAACCAGTGCGATGTTCGCAGAGCGGTTCGGATCGTACTCAAGACGTTCAACGGTTGCCGGGATACCATCTTTGTTGCGTTTGAAGTCAACCAGACGGTAAGCCTGCTTATGACCACCACCGATGTGACGGGTAGTGATGCGACCGTTGTTGTTGCGGCCACCGGATTTGCTGTTTTTTTCCAGCAATGGAGCAAACGGCTTGCCCTTGTGCAACTCTGGGTTCACCACTTTAACGACGTGGCGACGACCCGGAGATGTCGGTTTACATTTAACAACTGCCATTGTCTTTCTCCTCCGACTTACTCAGCGCCGCCGACGAAGTCCAGATTCTGGCCTTCCTTCAGGGTGACGTAAGCTTTTTTCCAGTCGCTACGACGACCGATACGCTGTCCGTGACGCTTAACCTTACCTTTAACTACCAGGGTGTTAACGTCTTTAACTTCTACTTCGAACAGTTTCTCAACAGCAGCAACGATCTCTGCTTTAGTCGCGTCTTTAGCTACTTTGAGTACGATGGTGTTGGTTTTTTCCATCGCGCTAGATGCCTTTTCAGATACGTGCGGCGCGCGCAGTACTTTCAGCAGACGTTCTTCACGGATCATGCCAGCATCTCCTCAACTTGCTTAACTGCATCAGCAGTCATAACGACTTTGTCGAAGGCGATCAGGCTAACTGGGTCGATACCCGCTGCATCACGCACGTCAACCTTGTACAGGTTACGCGCAGCCAGGAACAGATTCTCATCCAGTTCGCCGGTGATGATCAGCACGTCTTCCAGCGCCATGTCTTTCAGCTTCTGTGCCAGCAACTTGGTTTTCGGTGCTTCAACAGAGAACTGCTCGACAACGATCAGACGATCTTGACGTACCAGTTCGGACAGGATGCTTTTCAGCGCGCCGCGGTACATCTTTTTGTTAACTTTTTGACTGTGGTCTTGTGGCTTAGCAGCAAAGGTCACGCCACCTGAACGCCAGATCGGGCTCTTTACAGAACCTGAACGCGCACGGCCGGTGCCTTTCTGACGCCAAGGCTTTTTGCCTGAACCGGTTACTTCAGCGCGAGTTTTCTGCGCGCGAGTACCCTGGCGGGCGCCTGATGCGTAAGCAACAACAACCTGGTGAACCAGCGCTTCGTTGAAATCACGACCGAAGGTAGTTTCGGAAACAGTCAGCGCGCTCTGCGCGTCTTTCAATACTAATTCCATTGCTATCCCCTTACGCCTTCACAGCTGGTTTAACGATCAGGTCGCTACCGGTAGCACCGGGAACTGCACCTTTAACCAGCAGCAGGTTGCGCTCAGCGTCAACACGTACTACGTCCAGGCTCTGAACAGTTACGCGCTCATTACCCAGCTGACCTGCCATTTTCTTGCCTTTGAACACTTTGCCCGGAGTCTGGTTCTGACCGATAGAACCCGGAACGCGGTGAGACAAGGAGTTACCGTGGGTTGCGTCCTGGGTACGGAAGTTCCAGCGCTTAACGGTACCTGCGAAACCTTTACCTTTAGAGGTGCCAGTTACGTCTACTTTTTTAACGTCAGCGAAAATTTCAACGCTGATGCTCTGACCTACAGAATACTCATCACCTTCAGCGGTGCGGAATTCCCACAGGCCACGGCCAGCTTCTACGCCAGCTTTAGCAAAATGACCAGCTTCAGGTTTGGTCACACGGTTTGCTTTTTTAGCACCGGTGGTAACCTGAATTGCCTGGTAACCATCGTTCTCCAGGCCTTTGACCTGAGTAACGCGGTTCGCTTCAACTTCGATTACGGTTACTGGGATAGATACGCCATCTTCAGTGAAGATGCGGGTCATACCCACTTTTTTACCGACTAAACCAATCATTGTTTCAACCTCTCAATCGCTCGATGACCTGATTAACCCAGGCTGATCTGCACGTCAACACCGGCAGCCAGGTCCAGACGCATCAGAGCATCAACGGTTTTTTCAGTTGGCTCAACGATGTCTACCAGACGCTTGTGAGTGCGAATTTCGTACTGGTCACGCGCATCTTTGTTAACGTGCGGAGAGATCAGAACGGTAAAGCGCTCTTTGCGGGTCGGCAGCGGGATCGGACCACGTACCTGCGCACCAGTGCGCTTGGCAGTCTCGACGATTTCCGCGGTTGATTGATCGATCAGACGATGATCAAACGCTTTAAGACGGATACGGATTCTTTGGTTCGACATGAGACCAAGGCTCCAAACATTTTATAGACGAAAAAAATTACTACTCGAACCCATTACGATTGATGGGAGAGTGTAATCGTTCAGCATATAACTCCACAGTTGGGAGTATTGTCAGACGGCCCAACAAACTGCCGTCTGCGATTCAGCTCGAATCGCGCCTGCCAATATCGGCAGGCCCGCGCATTATACGTAGATTTGCTCAGGAAGCAACCCACGATGCACATTTGCCATAGAAAACTGTGTTTAACGCTTTTGTGCACGTCTGCACAGAAGCCCTGCAGGACGGATGTCTTCGCCCCTTTTTTTCTGGGCGCGGTTTTCCATTCTCTTTTTCTTATCCGCGACGCAGAGGACGCGTTCAGACAGACTCAGTCATCACATCAGGTTAACCGGAGGTCATCGTGTTGCTCATCATCGTTGCTGTCTCCCTGTCAGGCGGCGCGCTTGGCAGCTTTCTCGCCCTGGCCTGTCAACGTTTTCATACGTCCGCTTCACCACGTCGCTGGCTGCAGTCATTGTGGACGCCGCCTTCCCACTGTAGTTACTGTCGCCGCACGATCCTGTGGCACGACAGCGTTCCGCTGATAAGCTGGCTGTGGTTGCGGGGGCACTGTCGGTTTTGTTCGCATCCGGTCGGTTTGCTGCCCGTGCTGTTTGAGCTGACAGGCGCCCTGCTCTGCCTGTTGCTGGCTTACCTGTTTCACGACAATCTCATTCATGCGCTGTTTCCGCTTCTGGCTTCCTGTTTGCTCCTCGTCCTTGCGGCCATCGACCAGCGCCACTTCCTGCTGCCAGATGTTCTCACCCACGCGCTCCTGTGGCTGGGTCTTTCACGTTTCATGTTCTTTCAGCCACTCACGGTCAGTTCGGCCATCGGTGGCGTCATATTTGGCTATGGTTCACTTTGGTTGCTTGCCGGAATTTTTCAACAGGTTACACGGCGGAAGGGATTAGGTTGTGGGGATATTAAACTGTTTGCCGCACTGGGCGCATGGTGTGGTTGGCAGGCCCTGCCCTTCATTGCCCTGACCGCCTGTACGACAGCCTTGATCGCTTTCGGCGCGCTGCGGATAAGGAACCGGGCGTGGTACCTGAACAGCCCGCTTCCCTTTGGCCCTTTCCTGGCCGTCGCGGGCTGGGGAGTTATCATTAGTCAAAGCCTTACTCTTTTTTGATTTGCGCCTGCAGGTAATTCTGAATGCCCATCTTACTAATGAGATCAAGCTCGGTTTCAATCCAGTCGATATGGTGCTCCTCATCTTCGAGGATGGCGATCATCATATCGCGGCTTACGTAATCATGAACTTTATCCGCATAGGCGATGGCTTCTCGCAGGTCTTTTGCGCCTTCGAGTTCAAGATTGAGATCGGACTGCAACATCTCCCCGACATCTTCTCCAATCCTGAGTCGTCCCAGATCCTGTAGATTAGGAATGCCTTCAAGAAACAGAATACGTTCGATGTATTTATCCGCATGCTTCATTTCATCTATGGACTCATGGTACTCAACGTCGTTAAGACGCATCAGTCCCCAGTTTTTGAACATCCGTGCATGTAAGAAGTACTGGTTTATTGCAACCAGTTCATTCCCCAACAATTTATTGAGATGACTTATGATTTTCGCATCGCCCTTCATTTCGCTTCCTCCGCTCATGTTTATTTGAGCGTAGATGCGGTTAAAAAGAAGTCAAAAAAACGCGATGAAAATTGTGGGTATTATCAAGTCGATGGTGTGTGTGCGTTTACGCGATTTCTGTATATTGCGGAGCGTGCTGCATCTCTTCATCCATAATCGCGCGGGCATCCCGAATACATTTTCCACATTGCTTTCCCACGGGCACGATTTGGCGCAACTGCTGGATAGATTTGGGCTGATAACGGCGCACGACTTCACGGAGCGTTTTGTCACTGATGGCATTACACAGACAGACGTACATTTATTCATCACCCGGTCTATTTCGTGCGCACAGTGTAAATGCGAATCGTTTTTATTTCAAACCTACCTTTTATGAGGAGAAAGCCTGCGTGATTAAATGACAGGCATAAAAAAAGAGCACCGAAGTGCTCTTTTTATTTTGCAGTAGCCACTCATGTGGCCACATCAGAGATCACAATTAAGCGATAACTTTA
>NZ_JAVAYG010000021.1:0-29936 GCF_041954745.1 Pantoea sp. CS_6 | reverse complement strand
GGTTGCCAGCGCATCATCCGCATCCTGCCGCGACACGCCGTTATCTTTTACCAGCGCCGCATAACGTACGGCTTTCAGTTTACTGCTCTTCACGAGGGCCTGCGCATTCTTCAGTTGCGCGACGGCCTGATCATAGCTGGCCTGATAGCTTGCAGGATCAATCTGATACAGCACCTGTCCGGCTTTCACGTAATCGCCCTCGGTGAACAGGCGTTTCTGGATGATACCGTCAACCTGCGGCCTGACATCCGACGTCATACTGCCGGTGACGCGTCCGGCAAGCTGGCTGGTCAACGTTACCGATGTACTTTGCAACGTTTTCACCCCGACCTCGGTTGTCATGTCTGCATCAGGTTGGTGACCGCTTTGATCGCAACCCGCCATGATCAACGCCAGCCCGGCGATCATACTGCGCTGAAAATTTTTCATGAATTACCCTGTAATGAACATTCATTCTCACCTGTCAGTCTAATTAATCAGGGACAAAATGTATGTCAGCAAAACGAAAAGAAGGGGATCTGGAAACATAAAACTGATGCGTACGTCCGCTCATTGCTCATAGCGGACAAAGGAAGAGATCTTAGCGTCCGCTCCGTGCCAAGAAGCGGACGTTGGTAGCTGGTAAAAGCTGTAGTGATACTTCGCCGGAGAGAGTAGACCTGTCCGGTTTAGATATCGAAGAATATTTATCTGATTTCGTTTTTTGCAAAACTGCTGTTTAGGTTTTTCAGCACTTCATTGATACCTCTGCTTACAATCCGGTCTTCCCGCATGACTGTCCCGAGAGTCCGGTGAAGAGAGGGCGTCACAGAGTAAAGATCGAGCCCCGATCTTTCCTCAATGCATGCAACGGACATTCTGGGAACAATGCTGTAGCCAAGACCGGCACGGACCATTCTTTTAATAGCTTCGATACTGCCAAGCTCCATGACCGGGCAGGCAATATGTCCCGTCTCCCGGAACCACTGGTCAATCAGGGCGCGTGTCCCGCTTCCCGGTTCAAAGATAATCAGCGGCAGCGGCAACAAAGCGCCCGGATTCCATATTTTCGCACTCGGCTCTGATGCATCCTTTTCCATGATGACAACAAACTCATCCGTACCCAGCGGGATGATGCTCAGGTTTTTACCTGCAGCTGGCAGAGTCACCAGGCCAATATCTATACGATTTTCCTCCACGCCCCGCACTATATCGGAAGTGTTACCTGTGCGTACGTCCACCTTCAGCAGGGGATGGGCCTGTCGCAGTTGCTGTAGTAAGGGGGGAAGTAAATGAATACAGGCCGTTGCGCCTGTGCCAACAGTAACAGTGCCGGTTATCTCATCAGAATGCTGGCACACCGATTCAACTGCTGTACTTACCACTGCATCAATTTTCATGCTGTGCTCAACGAGAGTCAGCCCGGCTGGCGTGGGCCTTACTCCCCGGCTGGTTCGCTCAATAAGCCGGACCTGAAGCGCCTGCTCCAGTTGTCTTATATGCAGGCTCACTGCCGGCTGCGACAGACCAAGTGCTTCAGCCGCTCCGGAGAAACTGCCCCGGCTGACGACCAGTCTGAAAGTAGCCAGGTGATCGAGGTTCAGGTTTGCCATGCCAAAATTTTCCTTATACCGCTGATAAGTCCTGCTGCCTGTCTGAAATTATTCATTCCGGTTAGTCTCTGCTTATGACCGCAGAAGGAGCCGTACCGATGGAAATAACCGAAGCAGATGAACGACATATTCCTGCCATCCAGCAGATTTATGCTTATCACGTATTGCATGGCACCGCCACTTTTGAAACTGAACCGCCGGATCCGGCTGAAATGACAGCCCGCCTGAAAAAGGTGCGTGCAGCAGGACTGCCCTGGTTTGTGGCTGTTGAGGACGGCAATGTCCGCGGATACTGCTACCTGTCACTCTACCGGGAACGGTGTGCCTACAGATTCACCCTGGAGAATTCTGTATATATTGCCCCCAACTTTCAGGGCCAGGGGATAGGAAAAAAGTTGTTATTGAGTGCGGTCACATGGGCAGAGGACCGTAGCTTTCGCCAGCTCGTGGCCGTAGTTGGAAATAGCGAAAATAGCGCCTCTCTTGCCCTGCATCGCGCGGCAGGCTTCAGCATTACAGGAACGCTCAGATCTGTGGGCTTCAAGCACGGACGCTGGCTTGATACGGTCATCATGCAGCGTACGCTCGGGCAGGGCGACGCCACATTTCCGGAGAGCACGGGTTGACTGACGGGCATCTGACAGGCCGCACCATTTTCTGCATTGGCATGACGCAGCTAATCAACTGGGGTATCACATTCTATATGCCGGGGGTCTTCGGGACCGCCATCATGTCGGAGACAGGCCGGTCACCAGTTGTGACATTCTCCGGGCTGACTATTGCCATGCTTGTTATGGGGCTTGTCTCGCCACTTACCGGCCCCCTTATAGCACGTACCGGCGGGCGTACGGTGATGATGGTGGGAACCTTCGTCATAGTCCTCGGTTGTTTTCTGATGGCTTTTACCCATTCAACAACATCGTGGGTTGCCGTCTGGCTCCTGATGGGAGCTGGCATGCGACTTGCCCTGTATGATGCCGCATTTGCGCTGCTTGTAGAAATTGCAGGCGCAGAGGCCCGTCGGGCAATCACCCTGGTCACACTGCTGGGTGGTCTCGCGTCAGTCGCGTTCTGGCCTGCTGGCGCTGCGCTACTGCACTTTACCGACTGGCGGCATGCCATTATCGTTTACGGCTGTGCAGGCATTGTCAGCCTGCTTTTTTTGACCACCGTTCCGGCAGGTTATCGGCGTCAACCTCCCGTTGCCGGGCAGCCCGCTCTTCAGGCGATCGGACCAGCAGAAGACCGGAAAGCCTTCATCAGCGGCCTGTGGTACGCCACGCTGATAGCGCTGATAAGCTTTGTTTCCACCGGCGTGTCCGCTCATTTTCCTCAGATACTGGCCGCTTATGGTATGCCCGCCGTAGCGGGTATGTTGTGGGGGGTGGGACAGGTGAGCGCCAGACTGCTGGACGTGGCTTCCGGTGCACGTACTTCAGCGATCCGTCTGAGCCTGTTTACCGGCATTATTCTGCCATTATGCTTTCTGGTTGGCCTTGCAGGGAATGTTACCCCGGTGGCTACAGCCATCTTTATTCTGAGTTACGGGGCTGTAAACGGACTGAGTACGGTCATTAAGGCCGTCCTGCCTCTTGTGCTGTTTGATCCGCAGCAGTATGCCCGTAAAACAGGCTTACTGCTGTCACCCGCTTTTTTGCTCGCGGCGCTCGCGCCGTCAGTTTACGCCATACTGCTGGAGCAATACGGCACACCCGGCACGCTGCTTTTATCTGCCATCCTTACCCTGTTCATCACGGCGATTTCCATAGTGATCTGGCGTCGTCATCCTTCCTCTGCTGGACCGAACCGGGATAAGGGCGAGCCATCCATTCCGGGGAAAAATATTTGACGCTGATTATATTTCTATTATTCTGGAAATATAGTTCAAGGAGGGCGTATGGATTTAAAAACAGCAGCAAATGCGCTTCGGGAGCTGGGGCACCCGACCCGTCTTAGCGTATACCGGGAGCTGGTGAGAGCGGGTCATGACGGCCTGCCAGTCGGTGTTCTGCAGAAGCGCCTCGGTATTCCGCCCTCCACGCTCAGTCATCATATTTCGGCGCTGATGTCCGCGGGCCTGATCAGCCAGGAACGGCAGAGCCGTACCTTGTTTTGCAGACCTTGCTATACGCAGCTTGAACAACTGATGGCCTTTCTTACAGAAGAATGCTGCGCAGGCAGTAGCTGCAGCCTGTCACCCGCGACGACTCACGAAGAGACCTCATTGTGAATGACATGAACGATACCCTGAAAAATGTTGATACTTCACTCCTGGACGTGCCGCTGACGGAAGATAAGCTGAGGGCTGCAGAAGTGGCGCACCCGCCCCGCATTCTGATGCTCTACGGCTCGCTGCGGGAACGATCTTATAGCCGGCTGACGACGGAAGAAGCCGCCCGGCTGCTGACGGCAATGGGTGCAGAGGTCAAAATTTTTAATCTGTCCGGTCTGCCGCTGCCTGATGATGCCCCTGAAACGCATCCCAAAGTTGTGGAACTGCGTGAACTGGTTCTCTGGTCGGAAGGCATGATCTGGTGCTCCCCGGAGCGTCACGGCGCTATGACCGGCATCATGAAGGCGCAGATTGACTGGATACCGCTGACGTCAGGTGCGTTTCGCCCGTCGCAGGGAAAAACCCTGGCCGTCATGCAGGTCAGCGGCGGCTCGCAGTCTTTCAACGCAGTTAATCAGATGCGCATTCTGGGGCGCTGGATGCGTATGATTACTATCCCGAATCAGTCATCCGTGGCAAAAGCCTGGGCTGAATTTGATGAAGATGGTCGCATGAAGCCTTCGCCTTACTACGATCGCATCGTGGACGTAATGGAGGAGCTGATGAAGTTCACTCTGTTGACGCGCGGGCGCAGTGAGTACCTGACCGATCGCTACAGCGAAAGGAAAGAAAGTGCCGCGCAGCTCTCTGAGCGGGTTAATCAGCGCAGTATATGAAAAAAGCCGGCATCTGCCGGCTTCTGTTTTTGCGTCTCCCTTCCTGCCGGCAGCACACTGAAAAAATCAGTGGCTGATCCGGTTTCCGTGTTCATCAATGACTTTTTCGCCGTCCTCTTTCGTAAATGCTCCCTGCTGCGGGTCAGGCAGAATGTCCAGAACCGCTTCAGACGGACGACAGAGTCTTGTGCCGAGCGGCGTCACAACCACGGGGCGGTTGATGAGGATAGGGTGAGCCAGCATCGCATTCAGCAGTTCATCATCGTTGAACCGGTCTTCTGCCAGCTCCAGCTGCTCATACGGCTCTGTATTTTTGCGCAGCAGGGCGCGTGCGCTAATACCCATATCAGCTATCAGCTTTTTAAGCTCGTCGCGGGATGGTGGCATCTCCAGATACAAAATCACTGTTGGCTCCACGCCACTGTTACGGATAAGCGCCAGAGTATTACGGGACGTTCCGCAGGCCGGATTGTGATAAATAGTGATATCAGTCATAAACGGTACTCCGTTAAGGAGCTGCACAGACGCAGCCCCGGGGTTAAGGTTGAAAAGACAGGCGCAGGGCCAGCGCCGCCAGCGTCACAAAAAGTACCGGCAGGGTCATCACAATGCCCACGCGGAAGTAGTAGCCCCAGCTGATGGTGATGTTTTTCTGAGCCAGCACATGCAGCCACAGCAGTGTCGCCAGGCTGCCGATGGGTGTGATTTTCGGGCCGAGATCGCAGCCGATGATGTTGGCGTATACCATTGCCTCTTTCACCACGCCCAGAGCCGTGCTGCCGTCAATCGAAAGCGCGCCAATCAGCACGGTAGGCATGTTGTTCATTACGGAAGAGAGTGCCGCAGTCAGGAAGCCGGTGCCAAGTGTAGCGCCCCAGACGCCGTGCTCAGCAAAACGGTTCAAAGCAGCAGAGAGGTAATCTGTCAGGCCGGCGTTACGCAGGCCATATACCACGAGGTACATGCCCAGCGAGAAAATGACTATCTGCCAGGGCGCACCTTTCAGCACCTTGCGGGTGTCGATAACCTGTCCTTTTTGGGCAACCAGCCAGAGAACAAACGCCCCAACCGCTGCTACCAGGCTGACCGGTACTCCAAGGGGCTCAAGGCCGAAAAATCCGACCAGCAGCAGAAGTAAAATAAACCATCCAGCCCGAAAGGTGCGCATGTCGCGTATAGCTTCCGCTGGCGCTTTCAGCTTCGCCAGGTCATAGGTTGCCGGGATCTCTTTGCGGAAAAACAGATGCAGCATCACCAGCGTAGCCACCACGGAAGCAATATTCACCGGCACCATGACGGAAGCATACTCACTGAAGCCCAGCTTAAAGAAGTCCGCCGTGACGATGTTGACCAGGTTCGACACGATCAGCGGCAGGCTGGAAGTGTCCGCGATAAAGCCCGCTGCCATTACAAATGCCAGCGTGGCAGCCGGACTGAAGCCCAGCGCCAGGAGCATGGCAATAACGATTGGCGTCAGGATAAGCGCCGCGCCGTCATTGGCGAACAGCGATGCCACTGCCGCGCCCAGCAAAATAATATAGGTGAACAGCAGCCTTCCTCTGCCGCCTCCCCAGCGGGAAACATGGAGTGCTGCCCACTCAAAAAAGCCGGACTCATCTAACAGCAGGCTGATGATGATGACCGCGATAAACGTGGCCGTCGCATTCCAGACAATCTGCCATACCGCAGGAATATCACCGATATGCACCACGCCGGTCAGTAGCGCCAGAGCGGCCCCGATAACGGCACTCCAGCCAATACTCAGTCCTTTCGGCTGCCAGATAACCAGTACCAGCGTCAGAACAAAAATCGCACCCGCCAGAAACATATACTCTCCTTTAATACTGCACCTGTCAGACCTGGCGCAGAGAACTTAAAGATATACATACGTTAAAACGCATATGAATAATTAAAAAATTTAAATGCAGATTGGCTTGCCGTTGGTGGTTACATTGTCCAGCTCAGCCTGCTGGCTGAGCTGCAGGATGTCATCCCGCTGGCACAGATAAGCCTGTTCAATTACAGCTGCCGCCCAAGCGGGCATATGAGGTGACAGCCGGTAATGAATCCACTTGCCATCACGCCTGTCGATAAGCAGACCGGCGTCCCGAAGTAATGCAAGATGACGAGAAATTTTGGGCTGAGATTCTCTGAGAGTAGATGTGAGTTCGCAGACGCAAAGTTCTCCCTTTTCCCGCAGCAACAGCACCAGACTGAGCCGTGTTTCGTCAGAAAGCGTTTTGAAAAGCTGTAGAGGATTGAGCTGAAGCATTAAAACTCCTGTTTAACAAACAGTGAGCAGTATCGCTAAGTAGGGGGTAGCGAGCAACTATACATTCGTTAAAACATATATATTTTTGGTGGTTTTTTATCTTGCAGGTCAGATATAGAGTACGTCGATAAATAAGTTGTAATCGATCAAGGTCCGCTCCTCGCTCATATGGGACAACCATAATCACATCTCCTAACCCAAAGGAGATTGAGCATGACAACATCCCCCTGGAACAAGGGCCGTATTATTGGCCAGAAACGGCCTCTTCAGATCTCTCATATCTGGGGTATCCGTATCAGACTTGAGCTGGAAGGAAAAGTACGCGATTTAGCTCTGTTTAACATGGCTCTGGACAGTAAACTTCGGGGCTGTGATCTGGTAAAGCTAAAAGTTTCTGATGTAGCCTATGGCCACTCTGTTTCGGGCAGAGCGACAGTGCTGCAGCAAAAAACTGGAAGTCCTGTACAGTTTGAACTTACTAAAGGAACAAGAGAGGCTGTAGCAGCCTGGATCAAAATGGCTCATCTACATAGTAGCGACTATCTATTCCAGTCCCGCGTCGGTTCTTCACGACATATCTCAACCAGGCAATATAACCGTATTTTTCATGGATGGATTGATAAGCTGGGTCTCGACGAGACTCTGTACAGTACGCATTCTATGCGAAGAACCAAGCCATGTCTGATATATAAAAAAACGAAGAATCTTCGAGTGATCCAGCTACTTTTAGGTCACAAAAATCTCGAAAGTACCGTCCGTTATCTCGGTATTGAAGTGGATGATGCCCTGGAGATATCTGAGTCTATTGAAGTTTGATTTAGGAGGGCTGCAACAGCAGCCCGGTGCCAAAAGGAGACATCATTTGAGGAATATACAAATTAAAAAATGAAAGCACGGTTAGATATGCTTTCATGCCATCCAACTGGCAACGATTTTAATCAACCTTACCAGCAATCCGATCAAATAAAATCTCAGGATCTATAGTTTGAGTTCTGGTGCGCATCAGCGACAGTTGTCTGAAATGCGGGCTGCCATGAGCTATTACGGGCAAAAGCGCAGCGCCAATTGCAGGGGCCATAGCTCCAAGACGCGCACTTTCTAACCGCGACGTGTCTCTTGTTTTTCGGGCAGAGACAGAAGGAAGTAATGGATAGGTGCGATCAACCAGCGAGGAAAACAGCGCTGAAGGAAGATAGCCCCCAATCAAAATTTTCTGCGGATCGAACATGTTTTCAATGACTGAAATAAGGATACGTAACCGCTTACTGTTGCATTCCAGCCATGACATCAGCTGACTGTCTCGTTGAACGTACAATTTTTCAAGATAGCCGGGCTTTTCAACCGCATCCAGGTCAACGTTCAACGTGGTTGCCAGCTCCTCTAATGAGAAAGGGGGAATATCGCGGGGGCACTTCGTTAACTCAGGTGGCCAGCAGATCATCCCAATCTCACCCGCATTGTTAAACGCCCCCTGAAACGGCAGACCGTCGACAATAATTCCGGCACCCAGTCCGTGACCGACAAAGATATAGACGTAATGCGTCATTCCACTGGCTGCCCCCGCATGGCGTTCTGCTATCGCAGCGGCAGTCGCATCATTCTCAACAATAACCGGTACCCCACAGCGCGCTTCAAGCCTGTCGGCGACGGGAATCTGGCTCCACGACTGCCAACCCGGTGCACCGACGTACTCCTCGTATCCGGCCTCCTGCAGGGTCGGCATCGCGATGCCGGTTCCCCACACAGGTATCCCCTCACACTTCAGCGTCAGATCGGCAATGACGTGGGCGATGGTGTCGAGGCTCGCTTCAGGATTATTCCACTCCATTGGCGCGTGCAGGCTGGCTAACGCATTTGCGGCAAGGTCACAGGCGACAGCAGTAATCCCTTTCCGATCAAGATGTATTCCTAAAGCACAACCTGCGCGATGATTAAGCCGCAACAACTTTTGCGGGGCACCGCGTCGGTGTTGCAGGCGCCCTTCCTCACTGACCAGCCCACGCTCAAGCAAATCCTTTGTGATGTTAGTAATCGTTTGAGGCTGGAGTCCTGTTGCGTTGACCAAGTCCGATCGCGATAGCACACCAGCCGTACGGATCAGATCAAAAACCAGCCTGCGATTATAGCGGCCTGAAAAGGCATGGTTATTACCCGGGTATGCCACAGTGCTTTCGCCTTTTTTAAATCCATTAAATGGATAATAGAATGGAGAGCCTAATCACGTCCAGCGCTCAATTTTTAAAAAAATCGATTTTTGTCATAAAAAAATCATAAAAGCCCCGTTTAATTGCCCACATTCACAATTTAATTAAACCATTAACTGGATTTAAATGCAGGAGTGTGCCGACAATGAGTAAGGTGTTTTATTCCTTGGTCGCGTTGACCGTCAGCGCGTTATTAATGACGGGCACCGCCAGTTCTTCTGAGTTGGTGATTTACACGGCTCACGGTGAAACGACGACATCACCTGTCCTTGAGATGTTTAAAAAAGTGCATCCGGAAATTAACGTCACACTGGTAAGAGGCGGTACTGGCGAAGTGGTCGAAAGGCTGCGCGCCGAAGCAGGCAACCCTTCAGCCGATCTCCTGTGGGGCGGCCCCACACAGATTTATGATGAAAATGCGGCTCTGTTCCAGCCTTATGAGAGCAAAACAGACAGTGCAATGGTCACCGCAGATCCACGTCATATCTGGCATCCTTTTACCCTTCTTCTGCAACCCATCATCGTGAGTACGAAGCGTGTCCCTTCAACAGAAATGCCGTCCTCGCAGGCTGATATGGTGACAGGAAAATGGCGAAAACAGGGGACATTGATCATCCCCGATCCGGCCCGTTCGGGAACCGGTTATACCCTGATATCGGCGCTTGCCGGACAGTTTGGTTGGCCGTTTATCAGCAATTTGGTCAAAGGTGCACGGATCGCAGCAGGCTCCGATGATGCCTTCAACGCCGTCCGTGATGGCGAAGCCGCGGCAGGCTGGATAAACGAAGATTTGGGCGCTAAATGGAAAGCCAACGGACTGCCGATCAGCATTGTTTATCCCACTGATGCGGTGACCGGTCAGATTGATGCACAGGCTGTCGTTCAGGGCGCTCCTCATCCCAATCAGGCCAAACTGTTTATCGACTTTCTCGGACAGAAAGACACGCATGAAAAAGTCAGGGATCTCACGATACGTCGTTCAGCCCGCTCAGATGTCGCGCCTCCCGCTGCGCTTCCCGATCTGAGCACGCTCAATATTATCTCGCCACAGGACCCTAAACAGGTTGTCGTCGCACGTTTTCAGGCGGCGTTACCAAAATGAAAGGGCTTCGTGATTCATGGCGCTGGTTCACCGTCCTTATGCTGCTGTTCTGTGGAATAACCATCCTCTGGCCTCAGGCTCGCCTGCTCAGCGCATCATTGCTGAGCGACAGTGGCAAATTTACCCTTGTAAGTCGGGCTGGAGGGCTTGACGCCGTTCCGGAAATGACTCGCGACTATACGCTGAAAACAGATAAGGATGGCGTGACGGTGACAAAACGTGGCGATGAACCACTGCGTTTTGTCGCCTCGGGCACAAATAAAATAGTGATTCACAGTACATCGCCGCTCAGCGTTACCTCTGCAAGCCGCGGAGAAATGCATTTAGGCGTGGGCAGCGACACTTTACTCCTGACTCAGCAAGCGCCGCGAAGCCTTTTCAGTCGAACAGCGGCAAAATCGCTAACGGCTACCTTGCAGCCAGACGGAACAGTCATTCTCGGGCACGCGACGAATGCATTTATCACAGCAGAAAATCCGACGCTGACCTATACGCTCAGCCATTATTTTGCCTTTATTGCCACCAGTGAAACGCTGCACGCTACCCTGAACAGCCTGATGATTTCCTTTTTTGCCACGACGCTCGCCGCGTTAATTGGCGTTTCGCTGGCCTATATGATCGCGCGCTTCAGAATTGCAGGCGCCAACGCGCTTGTTTTCATGGTGACAATGGCATCGGTTTCTCCCCCTTTCCTTGGTGCCTATGCCTGGCGGCTTCTGCTGGGACGCAACGGGATTGTGACGACGTTGCTGGACTTGCAGACGTCAATTGTGGGCATTTATGGGGTCACTTGGGTCATCACCTGGCTGGTTTTTCCGGTTATATTTTTGCTCAGTTACAGCGCCTTTCGGCAACTGGATGCGTCCCATATTGAGGCAGCAGAGTCTCTGGGCGCATCCCCCTTACGTGCCCGTCTGACAGTGGAGATTCCGTTAGCCATGCCGGGAATCGTGACAGGGCTCTATCTGGCGATGATGGCGGCCCTGTCAGACTTCGGCACACCGCGCATCATTGGTCTTGATTTGAATGTCTTACCTGTACTGATCTATAACGCGTTTCTGAGTGAAGCGGGAAGAAACCCTGCACTGGCGGCCACGGGTTCAGTGGTTCTGGTTACGATTTCCAGCCTTTTTCTCATGATGCAGCAGCTCTATCTTTCACGTCGTGGGTATGCTGCCGTTTCATCACGGCGTCCCAAACAACGCGAACTCTCACGTGCAGGTCACTGCCTGACCCTTATTCTGAGCGGCTGTGTTCTGCTGCTGGCCTTTGTCCCGCACATCACTGTCCTGGTTACCAGCTTTGTTAAATGGCGTGTGGGCCTGCCAACGCTGACGCCCACGCTGGCTAACTATATAACCATGTGGCAAAACGGGTTGATGCCCGCATGGGTCACGCTGTCACTGGGTCTTTCGGGCACGCTGTTTGCCTTTGCCGGTGGACTGGGCGTGGCTTACGTTCTGGTGCGTAAACGCTACACATTCCTTGCGCCTTCGCTTAGCGGTCTTGTCATGTTGCCTTATGTTATTCCTGGAACCGTGCTGGGCATCGGGCTGATCCTGATTTTCAATCAGGCACCTCTGCAGCTCACCGGGACGTGGTTTATTCTGGCACTGGCTTACGTCGTCCGAAACCTGCCCTTTACCGTTAAAGCGTCTGAAGCCGCACTTCGCCAGGTTCATCCTGCTCTCGACGAAGCCGCCATCAGCTTAGGTGCCAGACCCGCTCGCGTTTTTCTGACCATCACGGCCCCGCTAATGCTGGCCGGGGCACTCACCGGTGCGACGCTGACTTTTTTACATATCGTCACTGAACTGTCTTCGACAATCGTCCTCTATCGTCCGCCCTGGAAGCCCATGACGGCCGTAATATTTGAAAACACGCTGGTCGATGCCGATTTTGGCATTTCTGCAGCCCAGACGATTTTGCTGATGCTGATTATCTATGTGCCACTTTATGCCGTTGTCCGCTACGGGCAGTCGGAGAGGAACAATTATGTCTGACATTCATCACGACGCAGCATCGCGGCGAGGCTGTGAGGTGACTATTCAGTCTGTATCAAAACGCTACAGCACGCATCTTGTTCTGGATGATGTCTCAATGACGATCCGACCGGGTGAGTTCTTTACGTTGCTGGGCCCGTCAGGCTGCGGTAAAACGACATTACTTCGTTCAGTGGCAGGCTTTCATGCGATTAACAGCGGCCACATCTTATTTGACGGCGTCGACGTGTCAACACGCGCCCCCTGGGACAGAAATATCGGTTTTGTCTTCCAGAACTACGCGCTGTGGCCCAATAAAACCATCTTCGATAACGTGGCTTACGGACTTAAGTTACGGAAAATCAGTAGAGAAGACATTCAAAAGCGGGTTCGCCTTGCACTGGCTCAGGTGCAGCTTCGCCATGTGGAAGACCGCTATCCGGCTGAAATGAGCGGCGGCATGCAGCAGCGCATCGCAATGGCCCGCGCACTTGTTATCGATCCGCCACTGTTGTTACTGGATGAGCCGATGTCCAACCTTGACGCAAAACTCCGCGTCTCGTTAAGGCAGGAACTGCGTGAATTACAGCAGCGCATCGGTGTGACCGCTATTTATGTCACACACGATCAGGAAGAGGCGTTGGCGCTGTCTGACCGCATTGCCGTGATGAAGGGAGGAAAAGTCGATCAGCTCGCCTGCCCGGAAGCGGTCTATTCCCGTCCCGAAACGCGCTTTGTGGCAGACTTTGTCGGTCAGGCCAACTTTATCGACGGCGTACTGGAAGACCAGGGCTTCAGACCGGATGACGGTCCTTTTTTAAACATCATCGATCCGTCACGCAGAGGACGAGCAACCTTTTTCGTGCGTCCCGAAAGCGTTCACTTTTGTGAGCCGGGCACTGGCGCCTGCGACGTGACCGTCACGGATGTACGTTATATTGGCCGCGCATGGGTTCACACCTTGTCATTCAGCCCCCTGCACAGCCTCTCAGCTGAAGCCAGCGCCCCTCTGCCGCGCGGCAAGCGAGTTGGCATTACGTTTGGCAACCCACGTTTTATGAAGGAGGAGGCATGACAAAAAATGACCTCGACAGACCTCGCCTTCTTCTGGCGGCGAAACGCGCAGCCCGGGCAGGCGGTGCTGAGCTGGTTAAGCGCTTTGGCAGTCTGGAAGACACCGACATCAGTAAGAAAGGCACCGCAGATTATGCTTCTGCCGCCGATCTGGCTGCAGAAAGCATCATCTTTTCGCGTCTTAACGAAGACGCGCCGGGTTTTGGTTTCCTGGGAGAAGAAACGGGGTTTACCCGCGGCCACCATGCGCAATACTGGGTCGTCGACCCGCTGGATGGCACCAGCAATTTTATCTGGGGTATCCCTTACTTTGCGGTCAGCATTGCGCTCTGCGATGACGAGGGGGAAATACTGGGCGTTGTATACGATCCGCTTCGGGAAGAGTGCTTTACCGCCATCAGAGGTCACGGTGCCCGCCTGGATGGTATGCCGCTTCCCGGTTTGACGGCGAAAACACCGGCTGAAGCACTATGCTCAGTCTCGCTGCCCGTTCCAGGCCAGTTAAAGGTGATTGACCGGGCGGTGCTGTTTAACGGCCTGGCGCGGCTTATGGCTGAAAGCGCAGGCGTCCGGCGACTGGGTTCGGCGGCGCTCGATCTTGCCTATGTCGCGTCAGGCAGACTGGACGCGTTTTTTGAGGACGGGTTGAGTTATTACGATATCGCCGCAGGAAAATTGATTGCCCAGGAGAACGGCATTCAGGTCAGGCAATTTTCTGGCGAAGAAGCCCGTGAAGGTTCGGTGGTAGCAGCGCGTCCTGAACTTTATGACTGGTTCCATCAACGCTTTTCATAACCCCTCAGTGAGCTATATCTACATGCATATATGAAGTGCGCACAGGCAAGATGTGTCAGCCCATAGCTTTTAAAACTATTGAGCACCACAGACCTCAAGTATGCATGTCAGTAGGGTTCGTTTTAACTTCTGACCCGACTTTGACCGGTGTCGCACATAACGGACTCAGGTATTCTTTAATGTCCGCTTGGTGCCAGAAGCGGAAGTAGCAAACAGCACTTAGTGTTGATAATGGGGAGCAGGTCAAACTGACTTATCGGTTCACAGACAGCAAAGACTAAACAGTGTTGCCAGACAGCTCAACGAGAGGCCAAGAAAAACGCTGGACTGTGAATCACCCGCAGAGCGTTTTGACCGATGTGTTGCGTCCATCGGTTGAACTCACAACTCAATGCGGACTTAAACCAGAGTAACCTTCTGCTCTGACATTACCGGCTCACAGATTTAAAGATAATCTAGAAGTTAATCAGTACCAGTGATTACTGTCTCACCTTGCTGGCTTCACTCTACTTCATCCGGATTAGTGGCAGGCGGACCCACTTGCGGGACTGAGTCGTCTTAATCTAATTACTGCTTAGTTAACGAAAACCATTTCAGCAATAATATTCTTTAACTCGTAAAGAAAAGACGCTTCAGATTACCCAGCATATTACCGAGCAGGACAAATGAACGCTGCTGGCTCATGATGTTGATAAATAAATCAGTATCTGCAGCTTTCAACCACTTTTCAAACCCTGCAATGCTATAAATGCGGGATACCTCTTCAAAGTATTGCCTCATATGTTCAAGATTGTTGAGATATACCGAAAGTGAAGGGTAGCTATGAGTACTCATCTGTTCCGTGATCGTGCAGATATGCTCATGAAGTACCACTAGCTCCCTGTGCTTTTCAGAAAAATCAGGATTAGTGTTCATTTCTCTTTCCTTTTTGAGTGCCGCGCGGATGCAGTCCGGTGAGCCGTCGGTTGTGACCGGCGGCTGTGTGTTTTATCAGAACTTCGTCCAGTTATCGTTGCTGCCGTGGTGTATGTCTGACTGTGGCGTTAATCTCACCGACTTCGCTAAAGGACTGCTGCTGTATGGTTTTACTTCGATCTTCCGGACTGATGCATCCTCACTAAACGTAAATGCAGCCACCAGACCGTTCAGTGCCTCAGCCTGCTCAGTCAGTGAACGAGCAGCGGCAGAGGCCTCTTCGACCAGCGCGGCATTCTGCTGCGTCACATCATCCATCTGATTGACCGCCTGATGTACCTGACCTATTCCCAGAGACTGCTCTTGCGCGGCAACAGAAATTTCGTCAATCAGGTCGGTGACCTGACGTACCGCATCATCCATGCGCGTCATGTTTTCACCAACATCGCTGGCCTGGGACGCTCCAGCCTCGACAAAAGCAATGGAGGACTCAATCAGCTCCCTGATGTCACGCGCTGAGGCGGAAGAGCGTTGCGCCAGGCTTCTGACCTCGCCAGCCACCACCGCAAAACCACGCCCCTGCTCGCCAGCACGCGCTGCTTCGACCGCCGCATTGAGCGCAAGAATGTTGGTCTGAAACGCCACGCCCTCAATCAGGGAAATGATGTCCGTAATTTTAGCCGAGCTGCTGCGGATGTCAGACATGGTTCCAATCATGGTACGAACCTTAACCGAGCTGTCATTCGATATCTCACGGGCATTTTTCGCAAGCTGGCTTGCCAGTCGGGTGTTTTCTGCCGTCTGGCGAACCGTTTCGCTGAGCTGGGACATGCTGGCGGCGGTTTCTTCCAGAGAAGCGGCCTGCTCTTCGGTCCGGGAGGACAAATCGTCATTGCCTGCGGCTATCTCGCCTGAAGAGGAACTGACTGAATGTGCTGCCTGCTCCACCGCATTCAATGAGGTGGCAACGTTACTTACCAGGTGGTTAAACGCCTTTGCAGTAAGCCCTATCTCATCCCGGCGTGAGTCGTCTGCCCTGAGGGTCAAATCCAGATGTTCACTGGCTCTCTCCATTACCGAGCGCATTCCGTTAAGATGTCGGCGAATAGACAGAATGGTTCTGACCGTGAAGAAGCCCAGTATCATAATGGCTGCAGCAGAGCCAGCAATGAGTGCCCACAGGGTCTGGTAATAGGTGCGGTTATTCTGGATGTTATAAGCATTGCCGATGTCAACGTTAAACTGACGTTGTTTCAGATAATCGGCAATCAGGCTGCGGGTCGTGGCGCCTACACCGTCATTACCCTGAATAGCGGGCAGGGCGACGTCATCATTCTGCGCTCTGGAGCCGGCAAGAAAAACCGGTAACCTGGCCCTGATTTCCTGAATTTTGGCCAGTTCCCCCTCCGTCATCTGCCGATCAGCCTCGTTAGAGACGTCCTCTTCTAGATAGTGGCGGGTATTTGTAATCAACTTGTCAATGCGCTCGTTTATTTCTTTTTCAAACTGTGCCTGCTGGGTGAGGCTTTTTGAACTCTGATGACGGTAAAGCCAGATAATAAGCATGTTGCTGCTGTTAATCAGATCATCAATGTCAGTTATGGAAGGAATGGTATTTTCCTGCACATACTGAAAACGGGTCTGGAATCCTGTAACCACGGATACGGAGGCCGTAACGATGGTAATCAGTGATATCGCCAGTAGTGAGAAAGTTAAAAAAAGGCGCTGTGAAATAGTCATGATTTGCTCCGGTTTTTTGAATATTAAGTAAGTCAGTGCTTACCTTCGTAGACAGTTTCGGAAGAAATCATGCCGACTTGAGTCTGAAGTGTACCTAGATGTGTAAACTGTGATTGTAGAAACAGTAAATTGTTAACTACAATTTTTCCTCTCGCTCCCTGAGATACGCTTATCTGTTTTTTCACTTCTTTGTCTGCTTTGTGCCAGGAGCGTACGTTGCTAGGATGTCGGTGTATTAATCAAAGGGGAGTAGGGCAGGATTTATTCTCATGTTTTATAAGAAAAAATGCTTAACTTTTGCAAAGAAGGAAGCAATTAATGGCCGATTTAATGTGGCAGTTTGATGACCAACCCAATACAGCAGTTATAGCGAATAGAAAAATATTTTCTTCAGGGGGATGAATATCTTATGTTTGTCACGATAGCGAGGATGGATGTTGGCAATTCCATATTAATCATCCAAAAGCACTAAATGAAGAGGATGCCGTTCTGGTAAGCCTCGAAAGCGTTATTAACCTGGATTTATCTCTAAATACTTTAGCTGATCTTCCTTTGGGATGGTTCGCATGGAGAGCTTCTGTGAAGGAAGTTTGGAAAAGGGCGCAAAAGAGTGATTAAAATCATGCTCTTTATTTTCATAAATTCCCAATAAAATTTAATGGAAACCCCTCTTGTAATACGAAATACCAGGTTTACTTATAATGATAATTCATCTTTAAATTCAACCCATTGCATTACATAAGTTCTGCAAATACTGTATGAGTGGCCTAAAACCTGATCCTGTATAACCCCACTATTGTGAAGAGACCTTAACGTTCGCTCTTCACTCATAACTGACCGCCAATCTGAGCTGACACCCCTATCACAACTCAGGTGTTGACGTACAATAATTATCTATATACAAACTGCCTCTTGGTGTAGTGATTAAAATATTTTTCGATGAATAGAGCGTCACAATGAAAAAATCTATCCGGTTTTTTACCCTATTATCTGTAGCAATTACATTGTCAGGATGCCTGCTGACGAATGATGCCGTTAACGGAAGATTCAAATATGAACCATCCCACAGCTATGCCTGGAATGTCTTTGTAGCATCCAAGCAGGATCCCTGGAAAGACAAGGATGTTTCGTCAGAAGATCTGAAGCTTTCCGGCAATAAACTCTATTACTGGGGAGCTCCAGATGATAGTTCTCCCTATAACCTGAGTAATCTTGATCTCCGAAGTTTATAACTGTATATCCACATGCAGGTTTCGCATCAGAAGATTGGGAGCGCTCGGGATTGATTGCCTGGCTTCCTCATGAGCTGGCCTCAGACCAGGAGTCGGCTATGCGCATGTACATTGATACAATGAGAAAGGCTACCGAAACGGCGTTCAGGAACGTGGAGATGGGAAGCACTGATAAGATTATGGAAGGAGGTTACAACAGTATTATTGACACATTTTTCAAAGGTAAAAATACAGGTAAAACTGTCTATATTGGGGTGAGTTTTACTGATGAGGGTCTGGGCTGTGTAGATGAATACAGATCAATGGTAAACAGACCAGACTGTGGTTATACCATGAGGCAGAGTGGCATTTCGGGAATATATGAAACGCCATCATTCCTGACACGCAATTCAGACGGAAAACGTTACCTGTTCAGTGGTGTAATGGGGGCTAGCTCGCTGGATGTCAGTGCGCTGTCCCGCGGAGATGTCTTTAATACGCCAGAGCTTGCCCGAAAACGTCTGCGCGTTTTGCAAAAGCTAAGTAAAGAGCTGCCAGAATGGGTATTTATTTACCAGGCAGCAGAGCATGAATACGGGTTACCAGCACTCATTATGAATAAGGGAGTAACATACTTTTTCATCAGATAGTGAGTAATAAGGTTATATGGTTAAAGCCGCCGACAACTGGCCGAGCAAGACAGGAAATCCTTTCCGGGGCCGCCGCTTAAATATCCCCATCCAGAACCAGTAGTCGGGCCGTGTGCACAGCGGCTCAATTACCCTGCGAACAGCCACGACGGTGAAAAGAACATAGACAGCACCGATCCGGCATTCATCGGAGAAGACACAGGCCTACTACTTTTGAGTTGCGCGTGGACGTGGGTATTCATTCAGCGGGCCTATCCATTCTGATGTTTTCGTTTCATTGCAAAAGTCCGTTCCTCGCTCATAGCGGACTACGCCCGGTTGCCCTCATGAGCGCTTCAGTCGGTAAAGTGTCAACTCAACCTGAGTCAGGAATTCAGCGCAGCACGCGGGCCTCCGTCACAAAAAGCCGTTCCCGTCTTCAGGACGCCATAACACCAGTGAACCATTTTTCGCATCAGTGCACCAATGGCCACCATCTTGGGTTTTCCCCGCAGGCACATTTCCTCGTAAATGTTACGCATACGTTTGTTATGAATCTTTCCGCACAGGGCTGACATGTAAAGTTTGGCTCTCAGCTGAGGCGGGCCGATTTTAGACATGCGTGGACGTCCCCGGACCGAGGTACCGGAACGCTTCCCGACTGGCACCACGCCCAGAAAAGCCGCCGCCTGGTCTGCTGATTCAAAGTGATGGCTGCGGAGCACAACCAGCATGTGCATCCCCAGTTGGGGCCCGACAGATTTAATAGACGTAAGCAGCGCATAATCCCGTTTAAGGTCAGGACTGGCCTAAATATGCGCCTTTATCTGCCGTTCGATATTTTTTACCTCTTCGCGTAACAGTTGAGCCATCCTGATGCATGAACTGATGACGTCTGCAGGCGTGTCGGTAGACTGATATTTTTCAAGCCTGTTTTCCTCCCGCACGGCGTCAGCGAGTATTACATCCCGCCGACGCAGAAGTGCGCTGAGATGCCTGATATCCGCTGCGGGCGGCTCCCAGCGGTGCGGTTTTTTCAGCAGCGCGTAACAGGCGAGCATATACGCATCCACTTTGTCCGTTTTGGTCATAATCCCCATGCCACGGGCAAACTCCCGGCTGCGGTGAGGGTTGGCCAGAGACAAATAAAAACCCGCATCGTGCAGGGCAGTGGCCAGCCGCTCGTGATAGACACCGGTGGCCTCCATCACCACATGAACATCTTCCGGTCCACAGTGCTGAAGTCTCAGCCAGCGGCTGATGTTCTCAACCGCACTGCGATCATTCGCAGGAGAGGTGAAATAAATTACAGAGACCAGCCGCCTGCGCAGAGACAACATGAAGAGAAAAGGTTTCTCCATTTACTTCAGACTGGCGAAATCGTGATGTTGGATCGGTTTTCCTTACCGGGGGAGCTTTTCTATATCAATGGCGAAGGCAATCTCATCTGCAAAAGAGCCTGGGTTTATAACTCTAATGGTGCAGAACGCATCATTACGGAATTTTGTAAGTCAGTGCAGCGCAGAGCGAACCAGTATAAGAACGGAAAACCAAGGCCAACAACGTTTATGACAAGATCGTATGTGACATCACCTAATCAGTATGCACAGACGACAAAAAAACCCGAAACGTTTGGTACCATAAACAGCAAAGCGGCTGGTCGTCTTCTGGCTGCGGGAGCGATTTATAATCAGAATCCTGAAATGTATGCCGACACCGCCCGAAAGCTGGGAGAAGATGCTGCTGCAGGTTTCAGTGAAGTGCTGAATCAGCAGACTGCAGGCTCTCTTATAGCACTGAGTTCAATACTGGCCATGGGTCGCGCTGCTGTTCATCCGACGTCGATCGCAGAGCTCGAGAAGCTCAAAAATTATCTGGGCACTTATAAAGGCGAGAAAAATCTGCTGAGTAACATTGATGTGGTAAAAATGGATTACATCAAACGGCCAGCGGCTGAACGAATGGTTTTACGTAACCAGTTCGACAAGGTGCGAAAATCTTTTCTGAAGGAAATTTCTGACAACCCTGACGTGAAAAGCCGGTTAAGCACGGATGACCTTACCCGAATGGCGAAGGGAAATAACCCCGTTAACTGGGATGTGCACCATAAGCTTCCTCTTGATGACAGTGGAACGAATGACTTCAGTAATTTGGTATTAATCAGTAAATCACCAGAACATGCCATGTTTACAACTACTCAGCAGCGCATTTCGCGATCCATCGCGTCAGGTGGTCCTACTGAAGTTTTATGGCCCGTACCAAAAGGTGTGATTTACCCATAGGGAGACAATGTCATGCTCAACACTGAAATGTCATGTGTAATTAATAACACTGTGGATTTGGCTCAAAAACTCGGTTATCCCGTGCATCCACCTTTTAAGGCACCCAAACCTGTTGAGGGGATCACTGGAGACTTGAAAGCTGAGCTGCAGAGTTTCTGGTCACAATACCTGGAATTTGTCGCCGGTGTTGATGGCTTCAGCATTGACGGTCATTCGATCTTTGGGCTGACGAGCCATGGTGATGAAAATAATGGCCTGTCTGAGTACAACGCTGAGTTATCAGGAACAGAGAGTGCTGAAGAAGGAAACAGAGGGTTTATATGGATCGGCACGTCAGGGACTGACTGGTATGTATATAACATTCCAGCTAATTCCTGGGAGATCAGAGACAGGATTGCAATTGACGAGGTTTATGATTCTTTCACAAATTTCCGTGATTTGCTGATGAGCATCTTAAATCGAATTAAAGAAGCGAATGACTTGGCTTGATTCTGTCCATGCAGAATCATAGGACAAGCTCACAGTTCTATTTGCAGAACAGGTTGGAACGCAGATAAGCAGCGGGACAGTAAAAAACACTGCAACCAATTGATATTTAACATAAATAGCATTATGCGCACCTTGTTGAATTAGTTCAGAGATGCTTCTTTTAGCTTTGTTGACCGGTCCCCCCGGTCTGCACTTTGCTTTACATGCGGCGTACCAAGGATCCGTGCCCGGCGTTCACCGTCGGCGAGCCTTACAAGCACTACGACGTCTCTCTTAGCCTCAATAACACGACGTCTGAAACGCTCTCTCACCGCACTGATATTCATGACTGATAAAGCCTGACTGTCATCTTAATTTACTGGACCGTAACCGTCCGGTGGTCAGGTCGTCACTGACTCTCCGCCATCAGGTAGGCGCAGCCAGGAGGCTGCGAACAGGACTGGCAGATTAATGAGGAGCAGGGCGGTACTGCTCATCAAGCGCCTGAGCTATGGCCTCGGTTTCTGCATCGGGTATGCCGTCAATATTTCCCTGCCTGAAATGCATCTGAAATGCGCTGATGGTTTTTCGGGTATCATCATCCAGGACACCACTGAGCGGGATCTGATCGTAACCATACCGCCTGAGCAACGTCTGGATGTTCAGGACATTCGCAGGAGCGTTCATTGCACGCCCGTCCAGATACTTTTGCACACGTTCTGGATCAGGCCACGCCCCTACGCCATGAGCGGCCAGCGCTTTCCAGGGGAAAAGTTTTCCAGGATCCTGTTTACGCAGTGGCGCGATATCACTGTGGCCGAGCACGTTATCCGGTGTGATGTTATAACGCCGTATAATCTCTTTAGCCAGGGCTGTCAGGGCATTAATCTGCTGCTCACGATAAGGATACCAGGTCTTTTGTCCCAACATATCTTCTGTAAAACCGGGATTCACAATCTCAATACCAATCGCGGAATCATTCAGGTTGACCTGACCGTTCCAGTTGCTCACCCCGGCATGCCAGGCTCGTCTTTGTTCTTTGACCAGCCTGTAGACGATCGGTTTGCGAGTACGGCTGTCAACACGGTCAGAAATCAGGTAGTGCGCACTGACATTTTTTCCGGAAAGCAATTTTAGCGAGGTGGCATCGTCGACCGCAGTGTAATGAAACACCAGAAAACGTATCCGCTCATTCTGTGCGGCAGAAGAATGTGTATCATCCAGCAAATAATCCTTTATGCTCACTCGCTGAGGCGTTTGCTTACTGCAGCCCGCGAGAGCGGTGAAACAGAATAAGCCAGTGAGTGATAATTTCATCCATCGTTTAAAGTTAAACATAATAAATCCCTTGTTTTATACTTCCATTAATTCTTCAACGTCACAGGAGTACTCCGGCGCAGAATGCTGAATTCTGCGCTGCGCCCCTGATATACGGCTCTGTTTTCCAGGAACCACTGAATAAACTCATTATTGTTTTTCACTCCTACCTTTCTCATAACCCGCCTCTTATAATAGCTGACGGATTTCTCTTTTAGTCCTGTCCATTCAGCTATCTGCCTTAAATTCATACCTGTCATAAAAAACCATGAAACAGCAATTTCATTTTCGGTGAATGTTATGTAGCGCCGGGTGTTATCCATAAACGTCAAAATTCCTCCATTTTTATTACGGATTAATAAACTTGTGAATGTCTTATGGCAAGCTCGATAAGCCAGTAAGAATATAAAAATAAATGTTATTTCATGACATCAACTAAAATGACCAGCGTACGGCACCTCCAGTCCTCGCGCTCTTCAGAATATAATAATCAATCTAATTACTTTCGTTATATTTTTCATGTTATGTACATAAGTGAAAATTATTATAAAATTTCAACCCTTAAATTACCGCCATGCTCAACCCTTCCCAGGGTTCACTAAAAACTGGCACAAATAACAACCAGAAAAAGTCGCATCAGATTCCAGAGGTTATTATTCCCCTGAAAGGGGAATTTTATAAACCCGGCCATTTTTATTCAGTGTATTATGTTCCTACAGATATATGGCAACGATGCGACACATTAATCACATGCATAAAACTCAGCCAGTAACTATTGATAAGTCATCGTGAACGTCGCACTGGCATTTGCCGAGCCTGGTTCAATGTTAAGACCAGTCTGATAGTACCTTGCCTGAAAAGGGATGTTGTATGCGCCTTCTGTAGGGACCGGTCCCAGATTGAGCGGTATAGCAATCGGCAGTGGCACATTAGAGTGAAGTAACTGAATCCCCACTCCTGTTGCACTGCCTTCGCCCCCGTTCAGCTTAAGTACGCCCTGCGCGGCGTTCTGGACGATGCCGTCTATTTGAACACTGACGCGGGTGCCGACATTGCAGTCGAGCGGTATCGAAAAACTGCGGGTGTTAGCGTCACCGGGCCAGGTCCCCAGGCCCCCGAATGCCCGCTTTTGCACTGCCCCCATCGGAACTTGAATTGTAGTATCGGTCACCGTACAGCCGGTGTTTGTAACATTGAAATCGGCAATATTGATGCCTGCTCCGGGCTGCACCCAGCTTGTCGAATTATTACGCAGGATGAAAAAACCAACCCTTCCACCTAAAACTGTCCCGGTCCCGGTTGACTGTGCTGTTTTATAAAACTGTATTCTGGCCTGAGCGGTGAGATTCAGAGTAGTGAAAAGGGCTAAGCCGGTACAAAGGCGTTTGTCATTGGAAGAGCCGTCAATCGAAGCAGTGCCATCAACGTAACCGGTTTTACGCGGGCAGACATTGAGAGTGGTTGCGCCCACCGCATATCCTATGCCAGGTACATTGGTGCTGTAGACCCGGCGCCCGTCAATAGTGGTAATATAGGTTCCAATCGCTTCAACACCAAATTCCTGTTTGGTGATGGCGGGAGCCGGCGTATTTGAACAGTGATAAGTCTGTACCACCCCTGAGACCAGTTCACTGCCAATAGGCGAGCCGACGGGCAGGTTCCTCGGTACAGCAAGGGGTTTGGGCGTAAGAACACTCGACGGTGTAGTTGTTGCACACGAATAAGCCTGTGCATCAGTGGCCGCCAGTGCGAGCAGGCCGGCAACGGCTGTTAACATTACTTTTTTCTTCATGATTATTTTCCTTTACCGGCATGTTGCCGTGATGAATTGCACGGACGGTCCGGCTGTACCAGTGTCATAAGTGGCTTCACAGTGGCCGCCCTGCCAGTGCACCATGACGGTACCGCGCTGTGGCACGCCGCTCAGGTAGACCTGCTGCTGATCGTCCACAATACCCGATGCTGTCTGGCGGCCGCGGTTAATGGTGGCTGAGGCGCCAAAAGGTACCGGGACCGAAGAATTAAGAGTCAGCATTATTTTCTGCCCGTAACGGGTCGGGAAGTCAGCCAGAACCAGTGCACCCTGTCCGGGCACCACCGTACGGGTGTCGGTCGTGATGTCCGCATTTTCAGCCAGTGTATCGGTGTTCAGCCTGACGATATTGCGGCGATAGGGCGTGACGTAGGGCACCACGGCATAGCCCCTCCGGTCAGTGTAAACGCCGGTATTGTTTTCAACTTTGATGCCCGATGCCTTATCTGCCCTGACCAGGGCCATGGTATCGCCCAGCGGTTGGGACAGCGTCAGGCCGTAAGGATGGACAATAATGCCGCCCGAGGTGCCGTAGTTAAATTGTCGCGTCTGCTGGCTGTAGTTGTAGCCCGCCTGATATTCTCCAAAAGAGGCTTTATAATCCGCCGTTGCGCTCCCGGAGAGGTCTCTATCTCTGCTGTCAAAGCCCTGCTGAACGTTATAGCTCAGATTATGGTCGGCGAGGGCGGTACCTGAGATACCTGCAGACGTCACAGATGCGCCGTGGCTGGCATGGCTCGCAGACAGGTTAAGCCAGCTGGTCGGAAGAAAACGATCAAACGGGATCTGCAAGGTCAGCGATACCACCCTGTCTTTCTGGCTGTAGTAAGGGGACTCAGACCACGCATAGTTAAGCGAATAATTTATGGCCCTGACGCTCCCGCTGTACCCAATGCTCAGGTTGGTTTCCCGTCCGCTGATCCCCCAGTACTGCTGCTGATAGGCAGAGGCGTAAAGGCTGCCGTAGTCACCCAGCGTCTGGTTGATGTTGAGTT
Organism: Pantoea sp. CS_6; assembly: GCF_041954745.1. Lineage (NCBI taxonomy): Bacteria > Pseudomonadati > Pseudomonadota > Gammaproteobacteria > Enterobacterales > Erwiniaceae > Pantoea > Pantoea sp. CS_6. The sequence continues at coordinate 4,596 of NZ_JAVAYG010000021.1, read as the reverse complement.
GCGCGCGGCTACGTTTGTTATGCTGATGCCGCCAGTAGACATAGTTACGCTGTGCCTGAGACAGTTCAGACCCGGTCAGGTCGTCTGTACGCGGATTCGGCGGCAGGGAGTCGTAATAACCATTAGCTTCGCTGAAATCCAGATAGCCGGAAGTGGAGTACCGGTATCCAGCCAGCGTGAAGGTGGTGCCGCTGTCCGAAAAGGCTTTCGAGTACTGAAAGCGAAACGAGGCACCGCGCCGGTAAAAGTCATCCAGTTTCGCCTGTGCCCATGTTCCGTCTGCTGACACCGAACCCAGGCTTCCCAGCCCTTTTCCCAGCCCGAGACTGCCTGCCGTATAGTCTCCGGATAACACTGTTCCGCCGTAAAGCGTTGCGGCATGCGGCAGGCCATATATACCCGTTGCCTGCATAAACGCCGGCTCACGCCGGCTATAGTTAGCCGCTGCCGCCACCCGGTATTTACCTGCCGTAACGGAATATTTAAAACGGCCCTCACGCTGCATAATTGGGACGGCAGAGAAAGCCTGAATAAACTGACGCACCGTGCCGTCAGCCTCGCGAACAGACACGCTCAGGTCACCGCTTGACGACGTCGGATAAAGGTCAGTAATGGCAAAAGGGCCGGGTGGTACATAAGCCTGGTAAATAACGTTACCGTCCTGCCGGACAGTAATGCGTGCATTACTCTGCGCAATACCGCGCACCACCGGAGCAAAGCCCCGCTGGCTCTCAGGCAGCATGTTATCATCTGACGCTATCTGTGCTCCCCGGAAAGCGAAGCTGTCAAACACATCTGACGGCGTATAGCTGTCGCCCGCAACAAACTGCGCCTTCATACTCTTTACGTCACGCTGTACATACGTACTGATGCTGTTCCAGTGCCGCGTCCGCTCAGCATCTGACCAGGAGGAGGTATTACGCAGACGCCAGGCGTCCAGATTCACTCCGCTGCGCAGGCTAAGGTAATTGCTCTGTTCACTCCCGTTGCGGTAGTTGCCGTGGCTACTGGCACCGGTATAGGCATAGTTTACAAATGCCGCGGGCAGCCCGTCATCCCACTCGTCAGGGGAAACGGTTCCCTGAGCGGACTGTTGCACATACTCCTGCGGGATACTGATGTCGAGGCGCCGTCTGGCAAAGTCATAGCTGAGCCTGCTGTCAGGCAGATAATCATTAATAGGCCTTCTGAGTCTGCCGCTGCCAGCGCGGGAAAACTCAGACGTAACTCCCGGACGAACGCCCCACATCACCAGATCTTCCCGGCGGATATCCGGCACGAGACCTTTTTTACCCAGTCTGAAATTCAGGATCCTGTTTGCCACGGCGTTACCGTTCAGGTATATCTCCGTGCGGTACTGCCCCGGCATCTGCCCGCCAGGACGCTCTAGGGATGACAGATCGATATTGCCAGTCTGCCCGCCGCGCTTTTCTATGGCGTCAGGGTCAAAATAGTCCTCTGCATTCGCCATACGGACTGTCAGCGACATCAGGATAAGACATGCCACTGTCATTTCGCGCCGGAGGTGTTGGCCTGTGAGAATCGTGAATAACATTCTGTGTTAAATACCGGGTCAGATTTTCGTCTTTCTGACGTCTGTGATGCCACCAAAATCATTAACAGTTCGCCACGAGACAGAACCGGAAGCTCCTGCCGGCACGTCAATGGCCTGTTCAGACAGAGGCTTAAGTGTGGGTGGCTTTTTGACCTGCACTCCGCCAACGCTGATGTCATAAAATGAGATGTGGTAAGGCGTAGGGTTTGAAACATAAACCTTTCCGCCGCGTCGGGTGAAAACCAGTTTTTCATATGCCGTCACCGGATTGCCACTCAGCCCGGCTGGTCGGTAAAAAAGCTTGATTACGCTTTTAACGGTGATGAGCAACTGATTCATCTCATCTTTTGATGTGCTGGGCACAGACTTGATACTGAGCCAGAACATAGACTCGCGATCTGCAGGCAGCGGCTGGCCTGTGTATACCACTCTTACCGAATTCTGGGAGTGGGGTTCCAGGCGGAAAAGCGGCGGTGTGGCGATGAAGGTTTTATCCCCGTCAGCAGATGATGGATCTTTGTCGACCCACGCCTGAATCAGGTAGGGCCTGCCATCGGGATTATTCACACTGATAGCCGCCTGCCGGGCATTGCCCTGGTAAATGAGCCGGGTACCACCTATCTCAACGCCCGCCTGGCTGGCAAGTGACGTTGTCATCAGGCACAGTGTCAGCAACAAACGCAGCATACATTTTTCTCCGTAAATTAATGAGCCGCGAACGGCTCACAGGATCAGTTGTAAGCAACGGTAAACGTCGCCGCTGCGTTCGCACTACCCGCCCCCACCGTTGCAGCGGTGGAGACATACTTGGCGATGAAGTTGAGTGCATTAGTTGATGTTGAGGAAAGTGTAACCGGCGCGGAGGGAGTGCCGACTGGGATCAGCGTGTTACTGTCCTGCTCATAAATACCTACGCCAACATTGGTTGCGGTCTCTCCGGGACTCAGCGCAAGCAGACTGCTGTTACCGCTGGCCTGCGGGCCATCAAACCGGACGCTGGCTGTGGTGGCAGCCGCAGGACAGTCCGACAGCTTAATGGTAAAGCGGGTCGCTGAAGCGGTCGCGCCGGAAGAGTTGAATGCGGTTGCGGCAACCTTGCCCAAGTTCACGGGCTGATTTCCCGATGCGGTATCCACTTTGCAGGCCGTATCAGTGATTGAGCCTGTAAAGTTAATTGTGCCGTCTGCTGCAGATGCGCTTCCGCAGACAACCGCAGCAATTAGAGCACTGGTAATGAGTGTGATGTTTTTCATTTCAGCAATCCTTTTTTGTTCGATAAAAGTTCATAATTCCGCAGTAATTCATACTGCAACGCGGTGAATAACACGGATGCTAATTTCGTACGGGTGTTGAAATTAGGTCACAAATCTTATGCCGGAAAATTCGCATGCGCACCTTTGAATTTCTCTAAATTTGTTTAAATATCTACTTTTTTATATATCCAAATTAATATCCTTTTTAATCAAAGTCTTAACATGATATTTGTATGTGATTTCAATCAACCCGTGATAACAGACAGGAAAAAAAAGAGATGTGATTTGGCTATTTTAAATTGATTTGGGAAGACTTCAGATTTATGCTTTCATCCGTTAAAAATATTTCCCCCGCAAATTAGGCATATATTTAATGTGGGTTTAATGATGACTTATTTCACTGGTGGAGCACGTCTTGAGCAGGAAAATTATTCTTAACAGTTTTCTTATTTTTGAGCCGGATAAAAAAAGAATAACCGGTAGGGGAAACCCGGCGGTAATCAGCGCATCCGCATCATTGTGCCTTGAACTGCTCATTGACAATGTGGGTCAGTTGGTCACGCATCAGCAGTTCTATGACTATGTATGGCGCCGGTTTGGTACAGAACCGGCGTCAACGACGCTTTACCAGAATATCTCAGCACTGAGGCGTGCTTTTTTAAAAGCCGGCCTTCAGGAAGATATCATCAGGACTATGCCCCGAAAGGGTTTCCTTCTTTCTCCAAAGACAACCGTGCAGAAAGAGATGACTTCTCCATCTCCTGCCATGAGCACTGTGCCGGAAGATGAGCAAGGCGTTTCTGAAGTGGGTCAGGACACGGTTGAACAGCATGTCGCTAAAGAAGGGATTCAGACATCGCAGTATGAACTAAAACCTGAAACTGAAAACAGGCATCAGTTGCGTTTATTGCCTGTCAGGCGCCGTTTTCTTACGGCCCGCGTCTGGACAAGGAGATTTATGGCCATGGCCTCGCTGATTGTTCTGACAGCTTTGCTTTTTAATTTTTTTCATATCAGGACTGTACAGAATGACGAAGATGCCTTGTTTATTTACAGTACGAATTACAAAGGCTGCACTCTGTTCAGTAAAACAGATGCTCTGATGAGCAAAGAAGAGGTTGTAAAAAAGGCTGAGCAGCTGGGGATCAACTGTAAGGCCGCGCCTTACGTCTATCTTACCGCCTATAAAAATGCGGACAGACTTTCTTACTTCATGTGTCAGCATCCGCTTAACACCAGTATGAAGGCAAACTGCAATTCATTTTATTACATAAAGAATTTTAATGATGAATAAAATTATCGCTGTCGTTGCGTTTATAGCAATATGTTGTTTGCTTTATCTTTTTTATCCTGCCAACAGGGAGGAGGGGGATGCTGTATCCTGTAAGGCCAGTGTTTCCTATTTCTGGGATAAAGAGCGGCTTGATCTGCTTATCTCACAGAACATGCATAACGGAAAAGGATTTCTGTCAGTATCGGGCATCAGTTATCACAGAGATAATACAAAAAGCTACCTGGACAAGTCTGTTTCCTTTTCATATCGGCAGAATGGGGACATATATAATTTTAAATCGGAAATGATTATGGACTCTCCTCAGATGACCATGAGCCTCAGTGAGGAGAAAGGGTGGTTTCCCGAATTTTTTACAAATAAGGGAGAAACTCTGTTACTGAAAATAAGACCTTACGGTAAAAGAGCCTGGCTGTTTTACGCCGGAAACAGCCCTCTTTTTGTCTGTGAAAAAAATCAATGACTGTTTTACCTCTCTCAGTCATGGCGTCACTCTG
>NZ_JAVAYG010000020.1:0-34944 GCF_041954745.1 Pantoea sp. CS_6 | reverse complement strand
TCTGGGTGCTGTTTGACCGACTCCATTGCTCAGGAACTTATCTGGAAACTTAAACAGTATTTTCCGGGCTCTCGACCCGGTTCCGGCCTTTTTGTTTAGCCCTGTATAAAAGCTGATCGGCCGAAGCCAGTGCTTCGTCCAGGTTACCGCCTTGCGGGGAAAGGCTGCAGACACCGGCTGAGACAGTAAGATGCTCCACAATCGGGAACCGCATGCCGGCAACAGTTTCACGAATGCGTTCAGCAACCTGAATGGCTTCTTCAAGCGTTGTTTTGGGGAAGAATATGACAAATTCTTCTCCGCCAAAACGGCTGACAACGTCCTGTGTGCGACACCCATTTTTCAGTAATCCGGATACAGCCACCAAAATCTGGTCTCCGGTATCATGTCCGTACTGATCGTTAACTTGTTTAAAATGATCGATATCAAAGGTAGCCAGACAGTGGGGCCCCTGCTCAAGGACAGGGGAGGCGGTGAGTTGCTGAAAACCACGCCTGTTGTGAAGTTTAGTCAGATGATCTGTCAGCGCATCGTCACGCAGTAATGAAAACGTTCTGTTAATGGTTTTTGAATACGCCATAAATGCTTTTTTCAGTCTGTCTGCTTCCTTATACCAGGTTTTTACTTCACCCATCCTTCCGGTTAAACGTTCTGTTGTACCGGACCCCGTCAGGCGGGCCAGTCTCTCAAGCGGTTGTGAAATTCTGCCGGAAATGTAAACGCTTGCCATAACGAGAAAAAGTGTAAGTATGAGTCCATAGAGAATGACATCCCTGACAATACGTATAAGTACAGCTGTGGTGACATCAGGTGAGACGCATACAAACACATGCCAGTTAGTTTTCACAACGTCTGAATAGCCCAGCAGACAGTCCCGACTGTTTAAAATTGTTTTCAGCCCACCGAATTTTTTCTGTTTAAGCTGTGCTGAAAGCACCGGGCTCAGGCTGATTTTTTTTCCGGTCAGTGCCTTATCAGGTGAGTAAACTACTTCACCGGTATCTGAAACGATGCTGACAGCCGTTTTATCAGCATAGAAATGCTGACTTAAAAGACGGCTCAGCATACTGCTCTTTGTCAGATAGATAGAGCCTGCCAGATAGCCCTGATACTGGCCTGATGACGAATGGACAGGGTTAGACATAAAGACCAGATAATTTCCCGTATAGGGGGTCAGAGGATCGGAAACAAAAGGCCCTTTTTTTACGGCCTGCAACTGTTCGGGAGCGACATTGAGCGACGTACCGGACGGGATGAAATTTAGGGGAGATGTGGCCACAACCCGTCCATCAGGCGAGATAGCCAGAACAGAGCTGAACATGTCTGACTGCAGACGAAGCCTGTCGGTTTCGTAGTTAAGTGCCTTTAAATCGCTGAAGCTCCTAATCTGCCCGGCACTGAAAGCCAGTTCCTGCTGAGCCGTCCGGAACAGGTTATCAGCGCTGTCCGCAAGCTTACGGGCATAAGCAGTATTAGACTGAATAATACGTTGTTCAGTTAAGACACTCAGCACAAAGCCAGTCACTGCAACAAGCAGCATTGCTGTAATGAGTATGCAGCAAACTGAGTGCAGACATAACAGACTCTTTAGTGAAGGCTTCTGGATCATCATTTTTCCTGAACGACTCGTTATTTGTGCTGATCAATCAGTGCCAACACTGTCAGTCAACAAGATAGGGGGGGTTAAGCAATTAGTAAATCAGCGCCCACAAATTGTGAGATAACTTTATCTGTGCATTATTAAGTTGGGAAGGTGACAGTCAACTTTGCCGGGTAACAGATGGAGCAAAATGAGCTTTACACTTAGCGACGTGTGCAAACAGAGAAGCAGTCACTAAGACGATTTAAGGCAGAAGAGGCATAAAAGAAATTCACTTAATGTATAGCAACATATTATTTAACATAATTAATGTTATACGCACTTAAAACTCAATATTCTTCCAAGAGGACAGACTTATAAAATGTTACCAGAACAGGCTTCACTGATGAATGATCCCAAAGATTTAGACGCGGTGGTTGCAGCACTCCTGGCTTTTCTGGCACCCACAATCAGAGATTTTTGTATAACAAACCGGATGAAGAAAAACCTTGTGAAAATTCTGACCGTCGACGTCAGCACCCGCATTAACAAAATAGACAAATTTCAAGCTAAGGCAGATTGCAAAGCTACAAGGAGGGTTACAGACTTTTGAAACTCCTCCTGGCTAAACAGGGTGTGGGTTAAAAGACTACTGGACCGGGACCAATATCCTTAAACATTCTCCACCTCCGAGAGTTAAACTGATTGTAGTAGACAGTCGATGAATGCGTCAGTAATGTCAAAAGAAAGTCATTTGTCACATTTAGTCTGTTAGTCGTCCAGCTTTAACCGACTTTTTTAATGTTTTGCTGCTACGTTAAGGTTAAGCATCATGGTAAAAATGAATCGCCACGAGTTTATCAGACACCTCAGAGTCATTTAAGATGACTTAAAAGAGAGGTGCACATGAGCGGTAAGCGTTATCCCGAAGAGTTTAAAATTGAAGCAGTCAAACAGGTTGTTGATCGTGGTTATTCTGTTTCCAGCGTTGCAACACGTCTTGATATCACTACCCACAGCCTTTACGCCTAGGTAAAGAAGTACGGTCCGAATTCTTCCCTTCATAAAGAACAGTCAGATGCTCAGGCCGGGATCCGCCGTCTCCATAAAGAGCTGAAGCGGGTTACCGACGAACGGGACATATTAAAAAAAGCCGCGGCGTACTTCGCAAAGCTGTCCGACTGAAGTACGCCTTTATCCGTGATAACATCTGTTGCTGGCCTGTTCGTCTGCTCTGTCGGGTTCTGGATGTGTATCCCAGTGGCTTTTACGCCTGACTTCAGCAGCCGCATTCACAACGCCATCAGGCAGACCTGAGACTGACATGAAGGATTAAACAGTTCTGGCTGGAATCGGGATGTGTCTATGGTTATCGCAAAATCCATCTGGATCTGCTATGAGCGGGCAGCCAAAGCGGGAGCGGTCAGATAAAGAGTAAGGCGTCACACTAAGAACTGCACCTGTATGGACGGGATTAAAATATGCGGAGGTCATAAAAATTGCCCACGCCGTGTACGCATGATTTACAGGCAAGTGCCTCATGAGTTCCACCAAATTCGAGCACGTCAAAAGTGTGAAAATTTATTCGTAGTATGGATTGAAATTATTGAGTGCCAAATTGTGAAAGGTTAAAACTGTTGAATCTTCCAAAATACAGGACATATTTAATTTGGTGAATAACGCTGATGTTTTAAAGGAGCATCTGATTCTGGTACAAAATAGGTTAATAGTAAGGTATACGATTAACGATGCCACAAGTCAGCATTTCCCCTGCTCTTGTAATTCGTTACTTCCCTGTTCCGAATGCATTGCCTCCCCGATTATTGCTTCAGGCTTTCCCGCTTAGTGGATCTGAATGATATTGACGTCAGGATGCATCATTTAGCACCTGGAATCAAAGCTCATGCACGAAATTCTGTCTCTGCAATGTTGAAGCTGCGCATTCTTAATCGCTCTGAATGCTGAGCGTGAAAATAAACTTCCGGCCTCTGGATTTGATGTGGAAGCGATTACGCACTTATTCTCAACCTTCAGCGAAATAAACACCACGCAAACTGAGGTCGGGGGTGTACAGGCACACAGCAAGCCATCCTCCCGTAAAGATTCTGTCACGTCTATATAACGCTTTCCCGGAGCCATATCCTGGTGAAAGCTGTCAAATAAAAAACTGATTGTTTGCCAAGCAGTTGGCCCCAGAGCGTCAGGCCCGGGTAATAATTAACTCAGCCGTAATCCTTAACCGCTAAAAAAATTTTATTTTTTACACTTTCATGTGTATTGAAACTTTTCAGAGAGTTGACCGGAAATGTTACAGCGGCTATAACCCTATTAGGTTCGATACTAAAATCACAAGATTTTAAGTTTAACCAAGTTGCTTTGGTATAGAAATATTTCACTCTTGCCCGCGATAAGTCAGGATGTTATCCGCATCTTCGTGGTTAAGATTTTTTCTGCACACAGCCAAGGTATTCTGAATATGTCAAATTCTGACAACGACGCCCTACCGTTGCAAATGTGCGCAAGCGAGGACGCCCAACAACAGCGCGCCATCATTGACGTAGCGCCGGGAAAGCCAGGGATTGAAGCCCGCTGGACATCGAGTGCCAAGAGCGGAATTGGTAACGCCCTTTCACCTGATTCCCGCGTCTGGTTCACCTTAAGCCACGGCATTCTCAACGAAATTTATTATCCGCGCGTTGACAGCGCCTGCACCCGCGATTTTGGGTTCATCATCACCGCCCCTGAAGGTTATTTTTCAGAAGAAAAGCGCGATTGCTCAACAGTAACCCATACGGTCTCGCCAGGCATTCCGGCCTTTTCGATCGTTAACACGGCCCGGGATGGTCGCTACCGGCTCGAAAAAGATATCATCACGGATCCTGCCCGTGACTGTGTCCTCCAACGCATCCGTTTCACCGCGCTAAAGGGGGATGTTGCGGATTACAAGATCACCGCCCTGCTCGCTCCCCATCTGGTGAACGCCGGGCAAATGAACACCGCATGGATCAGTGAATTTGAAGACAGGCCCGTGCTTTTCGCCACGGGTCGCTCTCGTTACTTAGCGCTCGTCTGCGATATACCCTGGACGGCAATGAGCGTGGGCTTTGTCGGCACGTCAGACGGCTGGCAACAGCTGAAAAAATACGGGCGCATCGCGAATTCGTATCAGCGCGCGAACGATGGCAATGTCGCCCTTGCCGGTGAGCTGGCATTCACTAGTGCCTGCCGTGAAGCCACGCTGGCAATCGGGTTCGGCCAGACAGAATCCGAAGCCGCAGCGGCGGCAACCGCCAGTCTGAAAGCAGGCTTTGACAAAGCCCGCAAGCACTACATCAGCAACTGGCAAGCATGGCAGAACACGCTCATTCCACTCGATCAACTCGAGCGGAACGGTGTGAATACATACCGGGTGTCAACCGCAGTTCTGGCCTCGCATAAAGCAGCCGATTGCCCCGGTGCTGTTGTCGCGAGCCTGACGATTCCGTGGGGATTTTCGAGGGGCGATGACGATCTGGGAGGCTATCATCTGGTCTGGCCGCGTGACCTGGTCGAAACGGCTGGGGGATTCCTGGCAGCCGGCGATGCCAACGAAGCACTCGCCATACTGGACTATCTCCGACGCGTTCAGGAGCCCTCCGGGCGCTGGCCACAGAACCTGTGGCTCGATGGAAAACCATACTGGTCAGGTATCCAGATGGATGAGTGTGCCTTCCCTGTTCTGCTAGCCGATATGCTGCTCCGACTTGGTCATCTCGATAAAAAAGCGCTGAAACACTTTATGCCCATGCTGCGCGGTGCGGCCCGCTATATTTTGACCAACGGCCCGGCGACCGGCGAGGATCGCTGGGAAGAAGACGCGGGCTACAGCCCGTTTACTCTGGCGGTCGAAGTCTCCGCTCTCCTTGCCGCCGCGGACCTGCTTTCGCTAGACGGCGATGAGGTGGCTGCATACCATCTGCGCGAAACCGCCGACTGCTGGAATGAGCAGATTGAAAAATGGACCTTTGCCGGAGAGCCCGATTTTTGCGCATCAGTTGGTATTGCCGGTCACTACGTCCGCATCGCTCCCCCCGGCGCAACGGATGAAGCAAGCGCATCCGGCGAAACCGAGATCCGCAACCAGACGCCGGATCGGGCGATTCTGTCCACCACCGATGTGCTGAGTCCGGATGCCCTGGCATTGGTGCGTTTTGGTCTGCGCGCCGCCGACGACCCGCATATCGTGGATACGGTAAAAGCAATCGACCACAGTCTGCGTGTCGAACTCCCTCAGGGGCCACTATGGTATCGGTATACCGGCGATGGCTATGGTGAGCACGAAGACGGCGCGCCGTTCGATGGTATCGGCCAGGGACGTCCCTGGCCCTTGCTGGCGGGCGAACGCGCGCATTACGAGCTGGCAGCGGGCAGGCGCGAGGTCGCGGAGGCGCTCTTATCCACGCTGGAGAAGTCGGCAGGTCCGGGCGGGTTGTTACCGGAACAGACCTGGGATGGGCCCGATATTCCTGAAAGGGAGCTGTTCTTCGGCCAGCCAGCCGGGAGCGCCATGCCACTTGTCTGGGCGCATTCCGAGCATATTAAACTCGTGCGGTCGCTCCGCGATGGCGCGGTCTTCGATATGCCACCGCAGGGCGTCGAGCGCTATATCCGGAATAAAACCGCATCGCACTTGCGCATATGGCGCTTTAACAACCGCCTGTCTTCTGTTCCTGTCGGGAAGCAACTGAGGCTGGAAACGGAAGCGAACGCACTGGTGCACTGGAGCACAGATAACTGGGCGACCGTCTCTGACAGCCCGGCGATCCCTTCCGGACTTGGCACATACTATGTGGACCTGCCTTTACAGCATGAGGACGCAGGAACCCGCGTTGTCTTCACCTTCTACTGGCCTGATGTTGAAAACTGGGAACACACCGACTTCACCGTTCAGGTTGTGAATGAACCGGAAAATCAAATGCGCATTGACAGAGAGGAATGATATGCAGATTGGAATGGTAGGACTCGGCCGTATGGGCGCAAACATGGTTCGTCGTCTTCTTAAACAGGGCCATGATTGCGTGGTCTTCGACGTGAACGCCGATAACGTTGACGCACTGGTTAAAGAGGGAGCAACCGGCGCGTCGTCGCCAGCCGATCTTATTGCTAAACTGGCGGCGCCGCGCGCGGTCTGGCTCATGCTGCCTGCCGCGATCACACCGAAGATTGCGCGGGATTTCGCATCAAAGCTGAATAAAGGCGACGCCATCATTGACGGGGGCAACTCCTTTTATCGTGAAGCGATCGATCTCTCTGGAGAGTTTTCCCCCCTTGGGATCGACTATATCGACGTCGGTACATCGGGTGGCGTGTGGGGCCTGGAACGTGGCTATTCCCTTATGATCGGTGGCCCGCAGGCGGCTGTGAAGCGTCTGGATCCGATTTTTGCGTCGCTCGCGCCCGGTGCCGGTCAGCACATTGAGGAAGATGCGACCGTAGGCACAGCGCCGAGAGGCTATCTTCATTGTGGGCCGGTGGGCGCCGGACACTTAGTCAAGATGGTACATAATGGCATTGAATATGGTGTGATGGCCGCCTATGCCGAAGGCCTGAATATACTGAAAGCCGCCAATGCCGGAAACGGCGAACGAGAGGCAGATGCGGAAACCGCGCCTCTGTCCCATCCTGAATATTACCGTTTTGACATCAATCTTCCCGCCGTTGCGGAGGTATGGCGACATGGCTCGGTTATCGGTTCCTGGCTGCTGGATTTGACCGCCGAGGCGTTGAAGCAGGACCCGCACCTTAAAAACTATGATGGTCGTGTGTCAGATTCCGGTGAAGGCCGCTGGACACTGCACACAGCGGTGGAAACGGGCGTTCCCGCGCCGGTTCTCGCGTCTGCTCTCTTCGGGCGTTTCTCTTCTCGTGGTGAAGCACTGTTTGCTGAAAAAGTTCTTTCAGCCATGCGGCACGCCTTCGGTGGCCATCTGGAAAAAACCCGCTAAAGCGGAGGGATACAGCGATGGTGCAGCAACGATCAGACGTACTGGTAGTGTTCGGTGTCACGGGCGATCTTGCCTATAAAATGATCTTCCCTTCACTCTATGCAATGGTGAAGCGTAACACGCTCAATACGCCCATTATCGGTGTGGCGTTTGAAGACTGGACGCGCGACCAGTTGATTGTGCGTGCAAAAGAGTCGGTTGAAAAACACGTTGATGAGTTCGATGAGGCAGTCTTTGCTGCGCTGGCGGACAGGCTGTCCTATGTTTCCGGCGATTATCGCATTCAGTCAACATTCGATGGATTGCGCGATGCGCTGGGGGACCATCATCACCCGCTCTATTACCTGGCTATTCCCCCCTCGCTGTTTGAAACGGTCGTCACAGGTCTGCAAGAGGCAGGTATCGCGAAAGGTGCCCGCCTGATGGTGGAAAAGCCGTTCGGCCGCGATCTCGCGTCGGCAAAACAGCTGAACAACGTGCTTCACAACGTTTTCGATGAGGACGCGATTTTCCGTATCGATCACTTTTTGGGGAAGGAAGCCATCCAGAATCTCCTTTATTTTCGCTTTGCCAACAGCTTCCTCGAACCAATATGGAATCGCGATCATATCGAAAGCGTTCAGATTACTATGGCCGAGGACTTTGGTATTAAAGGACGTGGCAAATTTTATGATGAAGTTGGCTGCCTCCGCGATGTGATCCAAAATCACCTGGTGAATGTGCTTCTGTTGCTGACTATGGAACCTCCAGCCTCCGGCGCGTCTGACGATCTGGTTGATGAGAAAGTTCAGGTGCTGAAGGCCATTCCTCCCCTGTCAGACGATGATGTGGTTCGTGGACAGTTTGCAGGCTATACCGATGAACCCGGTGTCAACCCTTCCTCTTCGACAGAGACGTTCGCTGCGGTTCGTTTCCGGATTGCGACATGGCGCTGGAGTGGTGTTCCCTTTTTTATCCGTGCCGGAAAAAATCTGCCTGCGCATGCGACGGAAGTGATCGTGCGCTTCCGGCGACCACCCGTTACACTTTTCGATGACATTGCCAACGAGGCCGCTAACTATATCCGCTTTCGCCTTGGTCCGGATATTACGATCGGCATTGGGGCGCGACGCAAGGCGGCTGGCGAAAAGATGCGAGGTGAGGCCGTTGAGCTAACGGCGCTTGACGATGGCATCGGCGATATGGCGCCCTATGAGCGGCTGATAGGCGATGCGATGGCTGGCGATCGTCATCTTTTTACCCGACAAGACGCAGCGGAACTGGCCTGGAAGATCGTTGAGCCAGTACTGGATAAGAAAACCGTCCCCCTTTCCTACAAGCCCGGAACCTGGGGGCCGGATACGATGGCAGACTTTGCGCCCCCCGGCGGCTGGGTCGATCCCGATTGAGTTATGGAGCACTATCAATGACGCGGCAACCTAAAAAGAAAAAAGATGAAATCGTTCTGGCCATCGACATCGGCGGAAGCCATGTAAAAATCCTCTCCAGCGCTGGCGGGGTGAAAAAGAAGGCGGACAGTGGAAAGACAATGTCTGCGGCTGAAATGGTTGCTGTGGTTAAGAGCCTGGCTGAAGGCATGACCTACGATGTGATTGCAATGGGATATCCCGGTCCGGTCGCCCACAACAAACCGCTTCGGGAACCCGCCAACCTCGGTGAGGGCTGGGTGGGATTTGACTATGCGGGCGCATTCGGTTGCCCTGTTCGTATCGTCAACGACGCCCTGATGCAGGCGCTGGGTTCCTATCAGGGCGGACGCATGCTCTTTCTCGGTCTTGGCACGGGATTAGGTGCTGCGATGATCGTTGAGAATGTCGCTCAGCCCATGGAGATTGCTCACTTACCTTATCGCAAGGGCAATAGCTATGAACATTATGTGGGTGAAGCCTATCGGATAAAAAAGGGCAACAAAAAATGGCAAGAGCGTGTTTTTGATGTAGTGGAGATGCTGACCGCCGCGTTACAGCCTGAGTACGTCGTCTTAGGCGGCGGAAACGTAGGTGAACTCGATTCACTTCCGCCCAACTGCCGGAAAGGCGACAACACGCTGGCATTCGAAGGTGGATTTCGTCTCTGGAACGACCCAAACTTGATCACGTGATTCCTGCCTTTTAAGAAAGCCAGAATAGCGGTGCTGTGTTTTAGGTTTACTGCCGTGAACGTTTATTCGCGGCAGACTAACGAAAACCGCCAGCGAATGCGACATTCATAGCTGGCCGACCCGCCCCGTCATTGCCGGTGACCGGCATCGGTGGGTTAAGAAAACCTGTCAGAAACCCCAAAAAAGCCTGAAAATGGCGTTTTTTATTGCTGCTTCATACTGACTGACATCACCCACTTTATCCCCTAACGCTTTCACCGGGACAGATGCAATGTCGGTTGTCACAACGCGGTACTTGCTGCCGTCAACCAGTACCTCAGGATAAAGTTCACCTGAACCCACGAACTCGCCCGGAAGAGCAAGGGGGGCAACCATTAAACGGCCTGGTGTGTCTATCAGATAGCTTTGTACTTCAACAAGATAAGGATATTTTTTACCATTCTTGTGTGAGTAAACGTCAAATTGCATTCCTACCAGTTCCTGTACATATCAGAAAGTGATCCCTCTTCTCCCACAAAGTCAGAGAAGGCTTTCATGCTTTCACGGTTTTCTTCTTTCCAGCGTTCAGCCCGGATTCTGCGAGCCTCATTAGTGACAAGCTCGTTAACCATTTTAGAAAGGTTTAAACCCGCAGATGAAAATATCTCGTAGGCTTCTTTATCAATGGTGACGTTAGTTCTGTATTTCATGTACACCTCCGAAGTGTGTGTTACAAGTATACACTACTGATACACACCAGCAAGGAACGATTTTAGGTGTACTTTGCTTTCACGATGCGCCTGGTTTGACCCGCCCGAAAAGCGTTGTTCAACTTGTCAGACTGCCTATAACCCAGAATGTACGATCACACTGGCCCAGAGAAAAATGTCTGCTCAGATAACAGGCTCTTTCTGAATGAGTGGCCACTTTGTTACCGTCTTGGACGGGCCAAAGCAGATAGCCGTGAAGAAAAACGAAACGGTGACGATATACTAGCTGACCACTTGTCCGCGTTTCTGATGCGGATAGCTTTCTGTTGAAACCTTTCAGCGACAGGAAGGAAGGTGAATGCAGGAAGCGGATTAATGTAAGTGCAGGTTTAACTCTCGTTGTGCGGCAAGAGCGGAGGGACGGCAAAAAGCTCGTCCTGGTGGTCCGTCTGCCGTGGTTACTCATACACAATAAAAAAGTTTCAAGCTAGCCATTTGACTGGAGCACCGCATGTTAGACACCAGCATATATCACACCTCAGAAACAACCACCGGCGTTTCCTGCTCACCCACTAACCTGGTGACCCTCAGGGACAGAAATAATAAAACATGGATGATCCAGAAAGAGCTTATTGCATGGGTCCGTGAAGAAGAATTTTCAAAAGGTTGCCGCGTCGTTCTGTCGAACGACAAATGGTTTGACGTTCCTCTCAGTATTGATGAACTGGTAAGCGCGCTGGGTCTGCCGGTTCCACCGCATACTGACGACTAAGTGGTCGCCGTGTGATAGGTGCATAAGTGCCTGTCCAAAAAAAATATCACAGAACGGCGATGCCATAGGTTGAGTGCGTGTGCCGCTCAGAACGTGTCGTTAGGTCTGTTGTTATCAGCATGAACATACGTAGGGTAACACCGCGTTCGCCCGGCGCAACAGCTTATCAGTCCAGTACATCTGCTCATAACCCGGCATGCGGCACTAACATACCAACAACTTTTCCAGCAAAGTAATATTTTTGCCCGCCGAGTATTCGATCCGGAATTTATCCACATACCACAAAATCAATTTCAGCCCTCTGCCGCTTTCCTAGGTTATTGTCTGGTCAGAAAAAGCATCACAACGTGCCGCCTGGAGGCGTTCAGCGGGAAACACACTCCCCTCGTCCATAAAGCGAAGCGTAATGCTGATGTCTGACGCAATAAATTCCACTGTAAACCGGCGGTGACTGCGGTGACTGTCTTCGTTTAGCGCATGACGAATGATATTGGTTGCTGTCTCACACGCGGCGAGATCGAGTGAGAACCGCCACTCATCATTCACGGGTAACGCATTGAGAATCAAAACGGGAAAACGGTGGACAGTAATGTCCATGAGGAAAGCATTCAACGTGAAGACTAAGGTAAGTTGCCTGAAAACCCACGGTTTATTGCGAAAACCTCTTATGGAGTTGGGCTGATGCTACCGTGTACGGAGCACAGCCCTGTTTCACTGGCTTAGCCTCTTTGTTGCCTGCGCGATGGCAAGCAGGCGCCTTACCGCGGCGACTCCATTGTCTGTAAGCCGCGCATCTCCTGCATGATGCTTTACGGGTGCGTAAAAAACACCCCGTTGTCGTTCCGGCCCGCTCCGCCCTTCCTGCTTCTCCGGCTGAGGAAAAGATCCCGGTTTACTCCTTCACCACCGCCTCCGTCTTCACCCCTGGCTGTGCGCTTGCCATTTTGCTTCGGCTCAAAAATGCATTCAGCAAAATCGCCCCGAAGGTCGCAGTGCCGATCCCGCCCATGCTGAAGCTGCCGAGCGTCAGGGTAAAGTTGCCTGCGCCTAAAACCAGCGTGACCGCGACCATGATAAGGTTGCCGTTCAGCCCCAGGTCGACGTGGTTTTGTACCCAGATGCGGGCACCTGCCACGGCAATCAGCCCAAATACCACAATGGATGCGCCGCCGAGCACCGGGCCGGGAATGGTGTGGATCAGTGCGCCAAATTTAGGTGAGAAGCCCAGCACAATGGCAATAACCGCCGCCGCGACGAAAATCAGCGTGGAGTAAATTTTGGTGACAGCCATAACACCTATGTTTTCTGCATAGGTTGTCACGCCCGTTCCCCCTGCGGAGGCGGACAGCATCGTCGCCAGGCCATCACCGACAAACGCGCGGCCCATGTAGGGATCAAGGTTTTTACCGGTCATACCAGCCACCGCTTTAATATGGCCGAGATTTTCTGCGACAAGGATTACTGCGACCGGCGCGATCATCAGCATGGCATGCGCGCTGAATACCGGCGTCTTAGCGGTTGGTGCGCCAAACCAGGGTGCCTGAGCGGCCGCGCTAAAATCCACTGGCGTGCCCAGTCCAAGGCCGTTGGTGATGACCATATAAATCAGATAAGCGGCCACCAGCCCCAGTAACAGCAACAGGCGCTGCACCAGACCGCGGGTGAATACGGCTACCGAACCGATGCAAAGCACGGTCATTACGGCCATCCAGCTGTCAAACGAGGAGGCGGAGACGCTGTGAATCGCAATCGGCGCGAGGTTTAGCCCAATCGCCATGACCACGGCACCGGTCACAACGGGCGGCATCAGACGTTCAATCCACCGCGTGCCAACCGCCATTACGATAAAACCGATCACCATATAGAGCAGGCCGCAGGCAATAATCCCGCCAAGGGCCACACCGATATTGGGATTCGCACCCTGACCACTGTAGCCGGTTATCGCGATAACCAGTCCGACGAAGGCGGCACTGGACCCGAGGTAACTCGGTACGCGACCGCCTACCACCAGGAAGAACAGTAAGGTACCGATCCCCGACATCAGGATGGCCATATTAGCGTCAAAGCCCATCAGTAAGGGCATGAGGACCGTGGCGCCAAACATCGCTACCGTATGTTGCAATCCCATAACGATCGTCGTGCCTGACGGCAGCCGTTCATCCGGCGCGATGACGACGCCATCCAGATTGCCTTCTCTTTTACGCCATTGCGGAAACCAGGTATTTGCCATGCACGACCCTTACTAAGTTGAGAGGAGTGAGTTAACAGGCTGTCTGACGCATCAGTGGATGATAGCGCCGGTCGAAATACACCAGTCCATGGCCGTTGTCGTTGCGCTGGATAGCATTGACTTCACAAAACAAAATATCGTGGGTGCCGACGCTGGTGATCTGCGTAATGTTGCAGTCAAACGACACCAGCGCATCGGTGAGGATCGGCGATCCGGTGGCAAGGCTGGCCCAGTCAGCGGCCGCGAAACGCGCATCCATCGGTGTCTTTCCGCCGAACAGATTGGACAGCGACGCATGACCGTCTGAGAGCGTGTTAACGCACAGCACCTGGTTTTGCGTAAACGCCGCATGGACAGAGGCCGCGCGGTTCAGACATACCAGCAACGTCGGTGGCGTATCGGTCACGCTGCATACCGCAGAGGCGGTAAAACCGGCCCGTCCACCTGCCCCGTCTGTGGTGATGATGTTGACGGCGGAACCCAGGTGCGCCATCGCATCGCGGAACTCTTGCTTTTCAACGGCAGCCTGTTTAGCAGCGGTTGCGGGCTGTGTGGCGTTCAGAGTGGATTGCATGCTCGTGTCCTCATAATGAAACAGGGTGCTTACAGCACGCGGCAGGCGCGGTCAAAGTCAAGACGCGGTGCGCGCGGATACAGTTTGCTGCTGTCGCCGTAACCGATGTTGATGAGAAAGTTGGATTTCCAGCCCGTCTGCGCCAGGAAGGTTTCATCCACTTTCGCATTGTCGAAACCAGACATCGGTCCAGTGTCCAGTCCGAGTGAGCGGCAGGCCATAATCAGATAGGCTGCCTGCAGACTGCTGTTGCGAAATGCCGTATCGTGCGCCAGCTGCGGGCTGGAGGTGAACCACGAACGCGCATCGCCGGAGGGAAACAGTTCAGGCAGTAATTCATAAAATGCAGGATCCCAGGCAATGATCGCCGTCACCGGTGCAGTCAGGGTTTTCTTCAGATTGCCGCTGGACAGCGCCGGTGCCAGTTTCTCTTTGGCCGCCTGGCTCTGGATAAACACAATGCGCACCGGGCTGCAGTTTGCAGATGTTGGCCCCATGCGCGCCAGCGCGTAAATCGTTTCCAGCTGTTCATGGGTCACCGGTTTATCCAGCCAGCCGTTATGGGTGCGGGCGTCGGTGAACAGGGTTGCCAGGGCGCTGGCGGTTAAGGCTTCGGCCATGATATCTCCGTTGAAAAGGGCTCGGACACGATGTCAGCTGCATGAAAGGCATGCCGCCGCAGCCAGTCCAGTAAAATCGGGTTAAACGTATCGGGGTCGGTCACACTCATGGCGTGACCGCCATACTGCATTTGCTGGTGCTCCCCCAGAGGAAGACGGGCAGCGAGATCGGCCGAACGCTGCCAGGGCACCAGCAAATCGTCTTTACAGCTCAGCGCCAGCGTCGGTGCGATCACCCCGTCGAGCGAGGCGGCCAGGTCAGACGTCATCAGCGCCTGTAAGCGATGCAGCAGGTTTTCCATTCCCTGAAAATGCGCCACCTGATGCTGGCGCTCTTCCTGTAATAACGCCTCATGCTCAGAAAGCCAGTCGCCCGGATATAGAAACAGGGGCTGCGCCTGAACATACGCATCCACCCCGCTGTTAAGCAGCAGGTTCTGGCGGACCTCAAAGCAGCGACGCGTCTGGCTGTCGAGCGTTGCCCATCCGTTGATGACCACCAGACTTTGCAGTAAGGCCGGATAACGCAGTGCAAGATGCAGGCCAACGATGCCGCCGAGTGCGTGACCGACCAGATGGCAGCGGCGGATATCCAGCCCGTTGAGCATGCCCGCCAGCTCATCGGCCATATCCTCCATGCGGTAACCGGCCGGAACGGTGCCCTGACTCAGGCCGGTGCCGTGCTGGTCATAAATCACCACGCGAAAATACTGTGTCAGTACAGGCAGTTGAGGCTGCCAGAAACTGCCGGAACCGCCCAGCCCTGAAGAGAGCACGACCGTGTCTGCATCGGCATTATCTTTACCTAATACCTTGTAATACATGCTGTTTCCTCAGGGTTATCAGAACAGATGCCGGTAAACAGATTACTTGCCGATGTGGGCAATCGTTGCGATCTCAATCAGGGCATCCGGCTTCACCAGCCCGCACTGAATACAGAACCGCGCGGGTTTTTCACCGGGAAAATACTCGGCGTAGACCTGATTGATTGCCCCATAATTGGCCCAGTCGGTGATAAAGATGGAATTCATGGTGACGTCCTCCATTGTGCCGCCTGCGGTTTCAATCACGTTTTTGATGATCTCCAGAACGTGACGGGTTTGTGCCGCGGCATCGCCAACGTGCACCACGTTGTTGTCTTTATCAAACGGCAGCGTCCCGGAAACGTACACCACGCCATCGGCGAGCGTGCCCGGAACAAAAGGTGCCAGTGGCACTCCACTGCCAGCGGGAATAATGGCGCTTTTAGGCATCGTTGATTGTCCTTTGTAAAAGCGGTCAGGCCGCGTGTTGTTCAGTTTTGTAGCCAACAGCGTCACAGAACTGACGCACGTTAGAGACCCAGCCAAAAAAGGTTTCAATGTTATAAATCGCGGCTTTCTGTGCGAATTCCGGGCCGGCCTGGTGCGTCGCGTCTTCCAGTACGACGCCAAAATATTCCAGGAAAAAGCCATCGCGCAGGGTGGATTCCACGCAGACATTCGTGGCGATGCCGGTAAACACCAGATGATGAATGCCATAGCTGCGCAGCAGACTGTCGAGCTGGGTATTAAAGAAGCCGCTGTAACGGGGTTTGGGCAGCACAATATCGCCCGGCTGCGGCTGAAGCTCATCGACCAGATCGTAATCCCAGTCACCTTTTGCCAGCAGTTTGCCCATCAGCTCCGGGCGTTTGCGCATGGTTTTTAGCGCATTGGATTTATGGAAGTTCGGCGACCCCGCACCGCCGGCTTCAACATACTGATTATCCCAGCCGTTCTGAAAAAAAATCACTTTGATGCCCGCCGCGCGTGCGGCGGCAATCGCCACTTTAATATTGGCGATCACCGGCGCGGTGGCAGAGACATCAAAGCCCGCCAGATCCAGGTAACCGCCCTGTGACGCATAAGCATTTTGCATATCCACGA
This sequence comes from Pantoea sp. CS_6, assembly GCF_041954745.1. NCBI lineage: Bacteria > Pseudomonadati > Pseudomonadota > Gammaproteobacteria > Enterobacterales > Erwiniaceae > Pantoea > Pantoea sp. CS_6. The sequence goes on along the minus strand of NZ_JAVAYG010000020.1, from coordinate 18,488 downwards.
CAATCAGCGCGGTTTGCTGTGGGGTAAAAGCGATGGCTTCAGGCCGGGCTGCGAGGACCGTTTCCTCGCCGGTATTGTGGGGTTCGCGGCGGACCACTGACGGATTCTCAACAACGTTCATTATGCGACCTCTTTCTGCGCAATGCCGATGTGCTGGCGGGTTTTCATTAATGGCTGAATGTAGCGGCCAAAGTTTTCGATGCCCTCAACGAAGTCGTCAAAGGTCAGCAGGACGCCGCCAGCGCCGGGCACGGTGTTGATTTCATCGAGCATTCTGGCGACGCTGGCCCAGGAGCCGACCAGTGTGCCCATATTGATGTTGACCGCTGAGGTGGGATCCGCCATCTGACGGACATTGGTATCGCTGCCGGATTGGGTGTCCTTGCTGCTCTGATCGGTCAGCCACGCGAGCGCCTCGGCGTCAGCCCCGGCTTTATACAGCTCCCATTTGGCGCGCGCGGCCTCATCGGTTTCATCGGCGATGACCATGAACAGCACATAAGAAGACACGTCGCGGTTTTCAGCCTCTGCCGCTTTTTTCATGCGGGCGGCGGTTGGCGCGAAGGCCGTTGGTGTATTGACGCCCTTGCCGAAGCAGAAATTAAAGTCGGCATGTCTGGCAGAAAACGCCATGCCTGCATCACTTTGCCCGGCGCAGATCACTTTCATCTCGCTTTGCGGTCGCGGACTGACGCGGCAGTCGTCCATTTTGAAGAATTCGCCGTCGAGCGTGCAGTGGCCGGTGCCCCACAGATCGCGCAGCACGCTGACGTATTCGGTCAGGTAATCATAGCGGCGGGTAAAATAGTCATCGCCCGGCCACATGCCCATTTGCTCGTACTCGGGTTTTTGCCAGCCGGTGACAACGTTGACACCGAAACGGCCGTTAGAGATGGAATCAATGGTTGCGGCCATGCGCGCGACGATCGCCGGCGGCATCACCAGCGTAGCGGCCGTGGCGTAAAGTTGGATGCGAGAGGTCACGGCGGCCAGTCCGGCCATCAGCGTGAACGACTCCATATTGTGTTCCCAAAATTCGGTTTTACCACCGAAGCCGCGCAGTTTAATCATGGAAAGCGCAAAATCAAAATGGTAGTGCTCCGCTTTTTGCACGATGGTTTTGTTCAGGTCGAAGGTCGGTTTGTACTGCGGTGCAGTTTCTGAAATTAACCAACCGTTGTTGCCGATAGGAATAAAGACACCGATTTTCATCGCTCACCTCGATTAAAAGTAATAAGTACCAATACAAGGGCTTACGAAAATCTCTGCGCGGCTTGAGTGCGTCCTGCGGGTTCCGAATTGCACCGTGCTGAAATCTCCAGACGCAAGAGTCTTTGCAAAGCGGGTGCCAGTTTTAAAATAAATAGCCTTTTCATAGGGTTGAAAGTTTGAATAGAAGATAACTGGAGCAAACGGTCCGTTTCGGACCCATTGTTCAAAAATAACTGCACAGATAACAGGCAAGATTGAGCAAAAAGGGTGCAAATCGCTCAACTGTTGATTTCAGAGCGCGTGAATAATGAGCGTTGCGATGGTCGCCCCTGCCCCCATTTGTTATGATTCACGCCTTGCTGTTTGTCTCAGGAGATGTTGTGAAGCCATTGGTCGAACACCCGCACGCTGCCGCCGGAGAGCAAAAATCCGTTAGCCCAGGTTCCAAAACCACAACGCGACGCTCGCGGGCGGTTGCTGCCAAACGTGGCGCTATCATGACCGCCGCACTGGAATTTTTTTCACTCTATGGCTTTCACGGCACCCGGCTGGAGCAGGTTGCAGAACGGGCTGACGTCTCGAAAACTAACCTCTTTTATTACTTCCCGACAAAAGAAGCGCTCTATATTGATGTGCTGAAAGGACTGCTGGATATCTGGCTGGCGCCGTTAAAGGCCTTACAGCCCGATCAGCATCCACTGGAAGCCATTAGAGAATATATTCGCCTGAAACTCTGTGTGTCCCGCGATCATCCGCAGGCTTCGCGACTTTTTTGCCTGGAGATGGTTCAGGGCGCGCCGTTGCTGAAACAGGAGCTGGGGGGCAGCCTGAAAACCCTGGTAGAAGAAAAATGCGATGTCATTCGGGGCTGGATTAAAGATGAGCGCATTGCCCCCGTCGATCCAATGCAGTTGATTTTTATGCTCTGGGCAACGACGCAGCATTACGCCGATTTTAGCGTGCAGGTTGAGGCAATCACCGGTAAAACGCTCAGCGATCCGGCGTTTTTCGACCAGACGGTAAAAAACCTTCAGCACATCATTACTGAAGGCATTCAGATGCGGGCTTAATCCGCCTGGCGGGGGCGTTTGTACCGACGCCTCAGGCGAAAGGTTGCCAGAAATTTTGCTGGACGCAGCGTCGGGTGACAGGCAGGGCCGCTCATCTCTGCTGAATGGCTAGCGAAGCCCGATCAAACGTTTCGTTTGAATTAGGTATTCATCAAACTCTGCACGCCTGTGTTACCCAGTACGCGGCGCAGGAAATCCTGCGTGCGCGCTTCCTGAGGCCGCAGCAGCACCTCATCCGCATGACCCTGCTCTATAATCTGTCCGCTGTGCAGGAAACACACGCGATCGGCAACCTCTCTTGCAAACTGCATCTCATGCGTTACCACGATCATGGTCATTCCCTGCTGGGCCAGGTTGCGCATAACCTGCAGCACTTCGCCGACCAGTTCTGGGTCCAGCGCGGATGTCGGCTCATCAAAAAGAATGGCTTTCGGCTGCAGGGCCAGCGTGCGGGCAATCGCTACGCGCTGCTGCTGACCACCGGAAAGCTGCGACGGCCAGGCGGAAACTTTGTCGCCCAGCCCTACTCTTTCCAGCAGCTCTTTGGCCATCTTTTCGGCTTTACTGCGTGTCTCGCCATTGACGTAAATCGGCCCCTCCATCACGTTTTCCAGCACGCTACGGTGAGGAAACAGATTAAAGCGTTGAAAAACCATACCGATCTGGCGACGCAGCGCGTTGATACGTTTGCTTTTACTGTCAACATGCTGATCAAGCACGCGGATGGTGCCGCTTTCATAGGTTTCCAGCCCGTTGATACAGCGCAGCACCGTCGATTTCCCGGAGCCTGAAGGCCCGACCAGGCACACCACTTCGCCCTCTTCGACGCGAAAACTCACCCCTTTCAGCACTTCAACTGCACCAAAGCGCTTATGGACATCAAAAATTTCAATCATCTCATGCTCCTTTTTTCTGGCGATTTTCAAGGTGCCTGGTAAAAGCCAGCAACGGCATGCATAACGTCAGGTAGAGCAACGCCACCAGCGTATACACAGTGGTGTTATCAAAGGTTGAAGCCGCCAGAAGCTGGCCCTGGCGGGTCATTTCGGTAACCGCGATCGTTGACGCCAGCGCTGAGTCTTTCAGCATCATGACCAGAGTATTGCTGTATGGCGGCAGCGCGACATGAAAAGCCTGAGGCAGAATGACGCGTCGCATCGCTTTAAAGAAGCTCATGCCCATAGAGCGCGCCGCCTCAAGCTGACCACGATCCACCGATTCAATACCGGAACGAAAAATCTCGGCCAGGAAGGTTGAAAAGCAAAACGCGATACCGATGACGCTGGCCTGAAAGGATGTCAGGGTAATACCGATATCGGGAAAAACGAAATAGATGTAGAACAGCACCACAATCATCGGCAGTGCACGAGTGATATTAATGATGACGCTGACGGGCCAGGAAATGATTTTAAAAGGACACATTTTTGCGGCAGCGAAGATCAACCCCAGCGGCGTACTGATGAACAAGGACAGTAGCGTGATATAAATCGTCATTTCAGCCCCTTGCAAAAGAAAGGGAAGGTAAACATGAATGCTGCTCCAGTCCATTATGCGCTCCCGCCGGTGTTGAGTGTCATGCTTCAAATTCATTTAAATGAATATGTTTATCAGTAAATACTGTCAAACTTTTCATCTGATGACGTCATAGCATTAACTTATTAATGTAATAAAGTGCATTGAAAGCCCACTGAATGGGGAAATTAAAGGGTTTTGTGTTAATTTGTGAGGCGCAACATTTTTAGAAAAGAAAAGATTGACAGGCAGGAATTTAATTTCATTATAGTGAAATTAATTGTTCACATGTCAATCAGGAGTAAGTGATGTCTCTTCGGTCGCACGTTACCATGGCTTTATTCTCTGTTGCCCTTGGCCTCACTTGCAGTGCACAGGCAGCGCCACTGACGGCAGGCTCTCCGCCTTCCAGCGCGCCTACCACGTTTCTGGATACTAAAACCGGTAAAATTGAAGGCTTCATGCCGGACGTGGCCGCGGAAGTGGCCAAACGTCAGAAGCTTGACATCAACTTTACCGCGGTGCCTTTCTCGACGCTGATTCAGTCTGTAATTGCGGGCAAAATCGACATGATTGTGGCCGGGATGACACCCACGCCAGAGCGCGAAAAACGTATTGCGTTCTCGCAGCCAGTCACTGCGTTTGGACCGGGGCTGGTCGTGCGTGATGACAATAAAAAAGTCTATCGCTCGCAGCAGGATCTGAAAGGCGACATCGTCGGCACCATGACGGGCACCGATTATACGCAGGCGCTGATTAAGAGCGGTATCGCGAAAGAGGTGAAAGTGTATGACAGTCCGGCAGATATGATGCGCGATCTGTCCCTGGGCCGTATCGCTGCGGGGATGAACGATTACCCGATAATGAAATATCAGGAAAAATCTGGCGCGTACAAAGGTATGCATGTGGTGGACGGTTACAAGCCTGAGCATATCGCACCTATGGCCTTTGGCGTGAAAAAAGGGAACGATAAGCTACTTGCCGATATTAATACTGCCCTGACGGCAATGAAGGCCGACGGCACATTGCAAAAAATCAAAGCGAAGTGGGGAATGCCTTAATCGCGTGTTGATGCACGGAGGCACGCAACCTTAAGGAACATGGTGATGAAAACAGCGTTAATGCACTCAGAGGATCTGAGTGCCGTCGAGATGACGATTGGCTTACGACTAAAGCAGATACGCAAGTCGCGCAATATGACCATCAAGGCACTGGCGGAACAGGCCAATGTGTCGGCGGGAGCCATCAGCCAGATTGAGCGCAATCTGGCTAACCCCACGGTACGGGTGCTTGAGCAACTTCGCGTGGTCCTGAATGTCCCACTGACCGCTTTTCTTGAACAAAATGAAGAGATGCGACCCGGTGCTGAACATTATGTCCGGCGCTGGCGTGAGCGGCCGCATTTTGAAGTTGGCAGGCAGGGCATAACCAAGGCGATGTTATCGCCTTCTGGCGAACATGATATTCAGTTTATGTATATCAGCATCCCTCCCCGCACGCGTTCGGAAGAAATGCTGACAGGCATTGGTGAAAAAGCAGGTGTAGTCATGGAAGGCCGTCTCACGCTGGAGGTGAACGGTGAGGCGACCTTCATCGAAGCGGGCGACAGTTTTCAGTTTAAAAGTCATCTTCCGCATAACATTTTTAACGACAGCGACACTGAAGCCCGCGTGTTGTGGATTATGCATATTCCGCCCCGACATCATATTTGAAACAAGGTTAACCCATGCGAATTAAGGTCGATAGCGTCAGTGACAGTTCCGTCTTCCCCACCTCTGTTGATGTTGTTGTGATAGGCGGTGGGATTGTGGGGACGTCAACGGCATATGAACTGGCGAAACAGGGGGTTTCTGTTGCGCTGTTTGAGAAAGGTGTGATTGCCGGTGAACAGTCAGGCCGAAACTGGGGCTGGGTTCGTCAACAGAACCGTGATTTGCATGAGTTACCAATGGCGATGCGAAGCCTGCAGCGCTGGGATGAGCTGAGTGGTGAAATCGGGATGGATTTGGGCTTCAGGCGCAGCGGTATCCTCTATGGCACGCTAAATGAAGCTGACCTGGCGCGCTGGGAAAAATGGGGACAGCAGGCAAAACAGATTGGCTTTACCAGCCAGTTGCTCTCCGCGCGTGAAGCACAGGAGCGCATTGGGGACAAAACTCCATGGCGAGGCGGTGTATGGTCACCGACAGATGGTCGTGCAGAACCGTCGCAGGCGGTACCGGCCATTGCGAAAGGCGCGCAAAAGCTGGGAGCCAGCATTTTTCAGCGTTGCGCGGTGCGCGCGCTGGATATCAGCGCGGGCCGTGTTTCTGGCGTCTGGACAGAACGCGGACTGGTTAAAGCCAGCCGGGTAATTTGCTGCGGCGGTGCGTGGAGTTCGCGTTTCTGCAGACAATATGGCGTAGAACTCCCTGCCGCCAATATTCTGGGTACGGTATTTAAAACAACCGCCGCTCCTGAGGTCGTCAAAGGCTGTCTGAGCACGCCTAATCTTTGCCTTCGCCGCCGTCTGGACGGCAGTTACACCGTTGCCGTTCCGGGCCTTGGCCAGATTGATTTAGCACCGCAGAACATCCGTTATGCTGCGAAGTTTTATCCCATGTTCCGCAGCAAGGTCGCTAAAAAACTGAAAATCCGCCTGAACGGTTCATTCTTTTCTGGTCCTGAAGCGTCTGGAAGCTGGTCGCCCGACAGGCCCTCGCCGTTTGAAAAGATCCGGGTGCTTGATCCCACGCCGGACAAGCGCATCATTCACGATGGCCTGGCCGAGTTGATTCGCGTCTTCCCCGAACTGGAGGGCATCAAAGTCGATTATGCCTGGGCCGGCTGGATTGATACCACCCCGGATTTGGTGCCGGTGATTGATCAGGTGAGCCAGCTCCCCGGCATGTTTATTGCCTCAGGCTTTAGTGGCCACGGTTTTGCCATCGGACCCGGTGCGGGACTGATGTGTGCACAGATGTTAACGAATAAGCCCGTTTATACGGACCTGACGCCCTACCGGCTCTCACGCTTCGAGAAAGGTAATGCGATTCGCCAACCGCAAATGATGTAACTGCGCTGATAACAGACAGGCCATGCGAACAGCGCATGGCCGTTATCGAATGCAGCCCGCTCAGGCATGTTTTTAGCGCTGTAGCGCCGCCTGATTTATCCGACGTGAAAACCCCTGCCCGGCCCTACTCAACCCGCACCTGAATATGGCCGCGGGATTTCGCACAACCCTCCAGACTCAGCGCGGCCTTTTCTGCGTGTCCGTTACTGTGAATCCCGCTTGTGATGCATAGAAAAGTAGCGATTATCAATGCTTTCGCGGAAAAAGCTATCGGGATCCACCGCGGCACAAAATCCCTGGTAAACCCGGGCAGGAACGGCCAGCCAGCGCCGGCAACTTCCGTTGCGATATTCAAGCTCGAGCACACCCGAAGTGGGATCGAATCCTGCGCTGCGAAATAAAGAAGAGTTAATATCGTGTCGTTTCATGAAAGATAGTCCGTATCGGTTAAGCCCAGGCCTGCATCATTGCCGCGCTGGCAGAGCGGCAATGTATCACAGACTTCCCCATTGTTGAGCAACCTTCAATGCGCTGACAAATAACAGTTATTGATGACACCGCGCGCTGACATGGCTTTTACCGGATCAAGCCCGTCTTCAGTAAAGGCTGGTCCTGCTAATATACACGAGCAATGTGGCAGTGATTTTTCACCAACCAGAACCACGGCTGACAGGCGTTGACAACGTCTGACAAGATCGTTGTGCTACCTTATCTGAAACCGTCCCCTCAATTTATCCTCACCAGGGGGATGTAAATAAATATTTCAAACGTAAGCGTTAACGATTTTTAAAATTCTTTTTTGTTGAGTGCGCAGTGCCGTAAAAATAAAAACTTTAGGGCTAAAAGAAAGATAAAAGGCAAATGCATCGATTAGGATTTAATGATTTTTTAATAAGAAATAATTTGAGTTAGCACCCTATTTCCTTCTGGTCACGCCAGGGGGGGTTTATTCACAGCAGGTTTCAGCTGCACGACCGTACTTGTCTCGTCAAAGTGCACAGGTTTAGCGACACCGCCAACACGACTGCAATTTAATTTCATGATTAGCAAAGGGTTAATTTGTCCATTTACGAATACACTCAATAAAAAGACCTGAAAAAAATGACAATCTGTTTTGCTGTTAACATTTTTTTACCAGCTTAACGAAAAATTGATGGTCATGAAATGACCATAAACCGATTTGCAACAACGCGCAAAATCAGAAAAATGCCTAATTAATGCGTTGTATCTTCATGTCTGGTGTCACTTCATCAGGACAAGAAAATGGCAAGCATAAGCTCACTTGGCGCTGGTACTAACCTCGACCTCAACACGTTATATGATAATTTACAGTCAGCTGAAGAAGCGCAGTTGACTCCAATTACCACACAGCAGGCGTCATACAATGCGCAACTGACAGCCTGGGGCGTGGTACAAAGTTCAATGTCAAAATTGCAGACAGCCGCTGCGGCTTTGCAAAACGCATCAAGCATAGCGACCACGAAGGTCACCAGTACGAATACGGCGTTTACCGCCACGCTTGCCAGCAATGCCGCTGCCGGAAACTATTCCGTTGAAGTGGATCAGTTGGCCGCATCACAGTCACTGCTCTCCAAATCAGCCAGTAGTGAAACAGCGCAGCTTGGCGACAGCAGCATGGCTTCCCGCACGATCACGATCAGCCAGCCTGGACAGAAATCCCCGCTGACCGTGACGTTAAACCAGAACCAGACAAGCCTGACTGCTATTCGTGACGCGATTAACCAGCAACAGGGCAGCGTAAACGCCAGCGTTATTATGGCGAACGACAATACCTATTATTTGTCCCTGACCGCACGTGACAGCGGGACGGCGAATGTAATGACCGTCAGTACCAACGACTCAACGTTGGCACAGTATGTCAATTACAGCAGTGGTGGCAGTAATAATGGTATGACAGAACAGGTTGCCGCTCAGGATGCGCAGATAAAAGTGAATGGTTTATCAATTACCCGCAGCAGCAACATTGTGACGGATGCACCGGAAGGTGTAACCCTGAATTTAAATAAAGTGAATACCGGCTCGCCGGAAACGTTATCCATCGCGTCAGATACATCGCCGATGTCGACAGCAATCCAGACATATGTGGATGCGTATAATTCGCTGCAAAAAACCATTGCCGATCAAACAAACTATACGCCTGTACAAGCCGGACAGGCGCAGAGTGCTGACAATGGCGATCTGCTCGGTGATAACACGTTAATGAATATTCAGACCAGCCTGCGCAGTCAGTTTTCTGATCCTCAGTCGGGTAATATTCAGGAGCTGTCTCAACTGGGCATTACACAGGATGATAAAGGTGACCTGACCGTGGACAGTACGAAACTGAATAATGCGCTGACGAATCAGCCCGCCGATGTTTTAGCGTTTCTAACCGGCGATGGAAAGACAACCGGCTTTGCGACAGAGGTGACGAATAATCTCAACCAAATGCTGGCGAGTAATGGTACCGTTTCGAACGCCACAACAGGGATTAATACGTCGTTGAAGCAGCTCTCAGATCAATACAATACTGTTAACGACCAAATCACCACGATTATGGCGCAGTATAAAACGGAATTTACCAATCTGAGTACGCTGGTTTCTTCTATGACGCAGACCGGTAACTATCTGGCTGCACAATTCGCAAAAATGTAATAGCCGCCTTATCTTATTACTCTGCAGACAGATATCTTGTAAAAGATATCTGTCTGGTCATTATCTTCCCTTCATCGTTCTGCTTTACTGTTTCTGAATAGCGGTAACGCTTTACCACTCTCTTTCAGATCTAATTCATACGTAATACAGGTTTAGATTAATTTCTCCCGTTTCTGTGAAACCAGCGGCAGTGATTGGGCCGTGCTACCCTGCCCACTTGCTTTGCAATGCAATACCACTCATCCTCTCTGACCACGTTGCGCCAGGACGTAAAACGATTTTCGCATAACTTTCATTATTTCAAAGTGTTACACGGAAGTAATGATATATCTTGGCGGGATTTTTTAGACAGGTTTAATACAGGTTTTCTTATCAATGCATAAACAGGAAGAAAATAAGGCAACCGCCTGGCATCAGGGACTTTTTCTGATATTTAATTATCCGTGCTATTTAACAGTAAATGCTGTAACAAAAAGTTTTTAAGGTTAAGGAATTAAGTAATTTGGTTGTATTTGATGTGTGGCAATAATTCTTTTTTACAAGGATACCGCAGGCGTTTCCTTTCGCTTAAAACGGCACTTCTGCTATTCACGAATTAATCTTATCTGGCGATTTTTAATTAAAGTTCTGTGGTTTCGTTTCGATAATAATAATGCGTAAATCATACGTTCTCCTTAGAAGGAATTTATCATGTCAGTGATTAACACTAACGTTCTGTCGCTCATCACTCAGAATAACCTGGATAAGTCTCAGTCTTCTCTGGGTACCGCTATTGAACGTCTGTCATCGGGCCTGCGTATTAACAGCGCAAAAGATGATGCCGCGGGTGAAGCGATTGCTAACCGTTTTACGTCAAACATCAACGGTCTGACCGTTGCTGCGCGTAACGCGAACGACGGTATTTCATTGTCTCAGACAGCGGAAGGTGCGCTGGATGAGATAAACAACAACCTGCAGCGCGTCCGCGATCTGACCGTTCAGGCGCAGAACAGCTCCAACTCTGCTTCGGATATCGATTCGATTCAGGCTGAAGTTAACCAGCGCATGCAGGAAATCGACCGCGATACCAAGCAGACCGATTTTAACGGACTCAAAGTACTGAACACCGGTTCAGGCAGCACCACCTACAACTTCCAGGTTGGTGCGCAGGATGGCCAAACGATCGGAATTACCATCAGTTCAAGTGACAGTTTTGACCTAGCCGCAGCAGGTAACGCCTCTTCTGGTAACGTGCAAAACACCAGTTCAACAACCGGTCAGACAGTGAATGGTACAGCCCGCAGCACCGCGGCTATCGGCTTTGACGTACTGAAAGGTGCCGTTACCGGTGGATCGGGCGGTACAGCATCTGGCAGCACACCGCTGGCAGATATTGATAAAGCGATTAAAGCCGTTGACAGTCAGCGTAGCCTGTTGGGTGCGTCTCAGAACCGTTTTGAGTCCACCATCAGCAACCTGAACAACACCGTCACCAACCTGACTGCTGCCCGCAGCCGTATTCAGGATGCGGACTACGCGACGGAAGTGTCGAATATGTCACGTGCTCAGATCCTCCAGCAGGCAGGTTCCTCGGTACTGGCGCAGGCCAACCAGGTGCCACAGACGATGCTGTCATTACTGCGTTAAGAGCCAATTCAGGAACCACGCCTGTTACAGGCGTGGTTCTTATCACTCAGCGGCGGTTTGTCAGCTCACCTTTCGAATGAAGTCGCTAAATGCCGCTAACTGCTTAGCCAGATGCTCTCTTGTACCCTGTTCAATCACCTCTCCGGCCTGCTCATCCACTTTATTCTGGATAACGCCCCCCATGAATTCCGGTTTGTTTAACACCATCGCATCCAGAAAAACCAAAATCTGCCGCAGATGATACTGACAGCGTGCGCCACCGATAGCACCCATTGAACTCGTTTGAATCGCCACGGGCTTACCGGCTAAAGGCTGATTGGGCACGCGAGACAACCAGTCGATGGCATTTTTCAGTCCGCCAGGAACGGAGTAGTTGTATTCAGGGGTCACGATAATGACGCCATCAGCCTGGCGGATCTGTTCAGCCAGCGCCGTGACGGTATCTGGAATGCCTGCTTCCTGCTGGATATCCGCATCATAAAGTGGAATATCCCGGATTGACGGCAGCGCTTCTACCACCACGCCCTGCGGTGCCAGTTGCGGTAGCGCATGCGCAATCATCGCGTTGTACGATCCTTTTCTCAGGCTGCCCAGTAAGGTAACCATTTTTAACGGCTTGTCTGACATTGTCGTTCCTCTTTTCGATGGCTAAGTGCGTTTTCACGCCACGTCTGGAATATACTATGGCGTTTCTGACGGATTAAAAGTGAGTGGTTATGCGGCAATTTTTGTTGGTTTTAACATCAATTTTGGTCGTGGGCTGTGCGCCGGATCATCGCACCCGGACATCAGGCCTCGCCAATCCGGCCTCACAGCATTGTCTGGCCGTTGGCGGAAAAAGCGATATTGTAAAAACGCCAACGGGTGAAGTGGGCTACTGTATCCTGCCTTCGGGTGAACATATCGAGGAATGGACCTTGTACCGCCGTGACGAATCGAAGGGGTAAGCTGTGGTGAATTCTGACCGCTCGGTTATCAGACTGGCGACCCTGCACGATCTGGCCGGAATTACAGCCCTGCTTCAGGCAAACTCGGCCGGACGCGGCGGCACACTGAATGGGGATTTTCCTGCCGATAAAGTTGAAGGGATGCTGCGTCGCGCCGGTGTCAGGACAGTGGTTGCCCAGCGCGATGAGGCGATTACCGGCGTATTATTTAGCGCCATTCCCACTCAGCACGAACCCGAGATGATTAACGCGATGCTTCATGCGTGGCCACCGGGGTGGCACTGTTGGCTCTACGGCCCGGTTTGTATCAGTGAGGCTGAACGGGGAAAGGGATTGCTAAAACGCCTTTATCACCACATGTGCCAGTATCATCAGGGCGCACCTGTGTTATTTATTCAGGCGCAAAACAGCCGTTCAATTCAGGCCCATCAACGCCTTGGCATGTACCCGGTGGCAAAGTTTGCTATGCAAGATGAAGATTTTTTTGTCTATAGCCATCAGGGTTAGCAACCTCAAAACCGCCGCGCATAGCACAAAAGGAAACCTGCTTCCGATGCAGATTCTACAATGAATCTAAGACATTAACGGGGGAGAACAGGATGACAAAGATCTGTGTCACATGCGGAACCGCCTACTCTCAGATGGAAACAACCCACTGCATAATTTGCGAAGATGAACGTCAGTACGTGCCGGCTTCAGGGCAACAATGGACATCCAGTGAAGCGTTCCATGCCGCGCACAGCAATAAATGGCAGCAACCTGAAACGGGATTGTTTAGCCTGCAGTCTGTGCCTGATTTTGCCATCGGCCAGCGCGCGTTTTTGATTAAAGGACAACAGGGCAACGTGCTGTGGGACTGCATACCTAACCTTGATGCCGCCACCGTCGATATCATTCGTGCGCTGGGCGGTATCGACGCAATTGCGATTTCACATCCCCACTATTACAGCAACATGCAAGACTGGGCAGCAATATTTGATGCGCCATTGTATATCCACGCCAGCGACAGCGAATGGATTGTGCGTGACAGCCCACATCTGCAGTTATGGGATGGCGATGTCCTGACTATGCTCCCTGACATAAGTTTGTTGCGGCTGGGTGGCCACTTCGCGGGCGGCACGGTACTGCACTGGGCAAAAAATGAAGGCATCCTGTTGTCTGGCGATATTATTCAGGTTGCGCCGGGGGCAAATGCTGTGTCCTTCATGTGGAGTTATCCCAACATGCTGCCTTTAACGGCAGACAACATCAGGACAATAACCGAGCGTCTGACCCCCTTTGCCTTTGATCGACTTTATAGTGCATTTGAAGGGCGCGATATTGCGTCTGACGCGAAACAGGTGGTGAACCGCTCAGCACAAAAATATATAGACTGCCTGCAGTAAGACAGAGCAGTGACGGACGGTTAAGCGGCCAACGCCATCACCCGCTTAACCCACGTTTTTCATTCGTCGATATACCTCAGACAGGCTTTATGACTCACCCTTACGGCGATGAGACAGCCTCATCACCTACGCTACGATCCCTGTTAGTGGCGCTATCAACGGATTCATCTGTTGACCGCACTCAGCAAAAACGACACCGTCGTTCCGGTCTGTAGCGGCACAGGAACGTCAGGGCGAGTTCAGTTGACTCACCCTTTCGCACTGGATCAGGGTGCCAGCGATGCACCACTGGTGGCGATAACCTCTTTATACCACCAGAAACTTTTCTTGCGGCTGCGCGCCAGCGTGCCGTTCCCATTGTCATCGCGGTCAACATAAATAAAACCATAGCGCTTGGACAGCTCGGCTCTGGAGGCGCTGACCAGATCGATGGGCCCCCAGCTGGTATAGCCCATCACCTCTACACCATCGTCAATCGCCTCGCGCACCTGTACTAAATGGTCATTAAGGTAGCTAATGCGGTAGTCATCCTGCACTACGCCGTCCGCGTCAGGTTTATCCTTCGCACCCAGGCCGTTTTCCACGATAAACAGGGGTTTCTGATAACGATCCCAGAGCACGTTGAGCAGCGTACGCAGACCGACAGGATCTATCTGCCAGCCCCATTCGGAGCTTGCCAGATGCGGGTTTGGCACCATGCTCAGGATGTTGCTCCGTGCCTGCTGATTTAACGCCTCATCGGTGGTGACACAGCCGGTCATATAGTAGCTGAACGAGATAAAGTCGACCGTTGATGTCAGCGCCTCGCGGTCGGCATCGGTGATGTCAATCTGAATACCGTTGTCACGGAAGAAGCGCAGCATATAGCCCGGGTAGGCACCGCGGCACTGCACGTCACCGAAGAACTGCCAGCTGCGGTTCTCCTGTAGCGCTTCCAGCACGTCTTCTGGCTTGCAGGTCAGCGGGTATACCAGGCCGCCCAACAGCATATTGCCGATTCTGGCATCAGGAATAATGTCATGACAGGCTTTTACCGCCAGCGCGCTGGCGACCAGTTGATGATGGATTGCCTGGTACACTTCGCCTTTATTGCTGGTTTCCGGCAGACCAACGCCAGTCAGCGGCGCGTGCAAGGACATGTTGATCTCGTTGAAAGTCAGCCACAGCTTCACCTTCTCTTTGTAGCGCGCAAACACAGTGCGGGCGTAGCGTTCAAAAAAACCGATAGTCTGACGACTTCCCCAGCCGCCGTACTGCTTTACCAGCGCCCATGGCATTTCATAATGTGACAGCGTGACAAGCGGCTTGATACCGTGCGCGGTCAGTTCGTCAAACAGCCTGTCGTAAAAAGCCAGCCCTGCCTCGTTTGGCTGCTGATCATCACCGTTCGGGAAAATACGCGTCCAGGCAATCGAGACACGAAGGCATTTAAAACCCATTTCAGCAAAGAGTTTGATGTCTTCCGGATAGCGGTGATAGAAGTCGATAGCCACATCCTTGATACTGCTGTCTCCCGCGACGCGCTCTACCACCGGACCAAAAACCCCCTGTGGCTGAACGTCAGAAGTTGACAGCCCTTTTCCATCGTCCAGATAAGCGCCCTCTGTTTGGTTGGCGGCTAACGCCCCACCCCATAAAAAATCATCCGGGAAAGTCTTCATTATGTTCTCCTGTTATTGATGGCTTACGCAGATTAGCGGTACACCGGCATTGGCGAATGTTGCCGCCACGGTCGCTACCTCGCGGTATTCGTCGCTGTTGCTGATAATAATCGGGGTCGTCAGGTCGTAACCGGCATCGATAATTGCCTGACGATCAAACTCCAGCAGCAGATCGCCCGGCTGCACGCTGTCACCTACCTTCACGTGAGCGGTAAAGGGGATGCCATTGAGCTTCACGGTGTCGATGCCCACGTGGATCAATACTTCAATGCCGCTGTCGCTGAGCAGGCCAATGGCATGTTTGGTCTGAAAAAGCGAGGCAACAACGCCGGTGAAAGGGGCAACGACGTTGTTATCAGAGGGAATGATAGCGGCACCGCTGCCCAGCAGGCCGCTAGCGAAGGTGGTATCCGGCACCTGGTCGAGTGCCAGAACGGTGCCGGTCATCGGCGATAACACCGTGTTTTTGCCTGCTAATGTGCGCCCGTTAGGCGTTGCGCGCGCTGGCATCCCGGCGACCAACGTCAGACCGCAACTCAGGACCAGTGCCACCATTGTGCCGAAAAGGCCGCCCCACAGCGTGGCATCCACGCCGCCCGGCGGTATCATCTGGGCGAGGGTAAAAATATTGGCAAAGCCAAACGAATAAACTTGGGTATCGCTGAAGCCAACAATAGCTCCACCGACAGCTCCCGCCACGCAGCCAAAGATAAAGGGGCGGCGCAGCGGCAGATTGACACCATAGACCGCGGGTTCGGTAATGCCGAAGATCCCTGCCGTCACGGACGATCCGGCCAGCATTTTTTGACGCGCATCGCGGGTGCGCAGGAAGACCCCTAACGCCGCACCCACCTGACCGAAGACCGCAGGCAGCAGCATCGGCAACATAGAATCGTGGCCCAGCACCGCCACGTTGTTGATCATCAACGGTACCAGCCCCCAGTGCAGACCAAAGATGACGCAGACCTGCCAGAGCGCGCCCATTGCCGCGCCCGCCAGCCACGGTGCCAGTGCATAGATCCACTGATAACCGTTTGCCAGCATATGGCTGAGCCAGGTTGCCAGTGGGCCAATCACCAGGAAAGTCAGGGGGACCGTCACGCCCAGGCAAATGAGCGGCGCGAAGAAATTTTTCATCGAGGATGGCAGCAGCTTCGTACTCTGTCTTTCCAGCCAGCAGCTTACCCACGCGGCAAGAATAATCGGGATTACGGACGAGCTGTAGTTAAACCAGGTCACCGGAATGCCGAGAAACGCCTCGGTCACCGAATCCGGCTGCTGGCTGGCGTTGAATGCAGCGATCATGATCGGATGGGTCAGCGCGCCGCCAATGACCATGGTGATAAAAGGATTACCGCCGAACTTTTTCCCAGCGGTGTAGCCCAGCACTAATGGAAAAAAGAAGAACAGCGCGTCGCTGGCGACGAACCATATTTTATAGGTGCCGCTTTCCGTGGTGAGCCAACCGCAGACCACTGCCAGCGCCAGCAACCCTTTGAGGATACCAGAGGCCGCCAGGACGCCGATAAATGGCGTAAAAATTCCGGAGACAATGTCGATTAGGCGGCCAGATAAGGAGCCCTTGTCGCCCTTTTCCTCCACGACAGGCGCGTCATCAGTCAGCCCGGCCTCGTTGCGCACAGCCTGCCAGACGTCATGGACATGGTTCCCAATGACGACCTGGAATTGGCCGCCGCTTTCTACCACCATAATCACATCCGGGTTGTTCTTCAGCCCCTCGGCATCTGCTTTCTGCTTGTCTCTCAGTTTAAAACGAAGCCGGGTTGCGCAATGCACAAGGCTGACGATGTTCTCTTTTCCGCCAGCGTGGCTGAGAATATCATTCGCTAAAGCCTGGTATTCCATCTCGTTTTCCTTACATCCGGTGCCTGTAGCCACCTGTTGAATTAAAAAAAAACCTGAGGGCGTCCTTCGTCAGAAGTACGCACTCAGGTTTTGCCTGCGTGATGCAGTAACAATCCTGAATTCAGTCGCCAAAAACCTTATCATCTGTAAGGTTTTCAGGAAGCATGTATTGGCTACGTATGTGATTCAGGTGGCAGTTTTGTCGGAAGAAACAGCCGTGCGCCGAGCAGAATGAGTGCATTACCTGCGCGTATCAAAAGGGGATTTCCGGCAGAACAGCCAGGAAGTGAAAACAGCATCGCCCGCCTGACAGGACGGGCGTGATGTTGCAATGCAGATATAATGAGAAGTCGTTCGTTATTTAACGCGTGTACGCTGGCGGCACGTTACCGCTTTAGTTTTATTTGCTCAAGTCCCTGTAAAACGTTATTAATATCATCCCCACTCAGATGTTGCACATCCAGTTGGTGATGAAGAGAGGTTAAATCGCCTTTCGAAAAACTGCCCTGCGACAGTTGCTGATGAATCGCTTGCAGAATTTGTTCATCTAACTGATTGATTTGCTTTCTCAACTCAGCCAGATCTTTAGCCGGTGGGACCGACTGAGGTTTGGCCAGCCAGTCCGCCATGTAGCGATACTGAATCGCTTTGCTGGCATCCATCAACGCCTGAAAGAAGACGGTAACAGATTGGGGATCCAGCCCGGCCTGAGCCGATTTTTCCTGCGCTTCTGCCAGCACATCCTTTTCCCTGGTCAGATCTTCAACCGGCTTGTTATGCACTTTTTTGAACGCTGCGACGTCTTTCATCAGCAGCATTCTTTCATGCAGTGCGCGTGAGAGCAGAGAGACAGGTTGAGATGCTGCAGGCGCAGCAGCAGCGGAGCCGCTAAAAATAAGGGCGGCCAGCAGAAAGGTCATATATTGCATGTTTGGTTAGCCTGTTTCCAAATAGTTGAAAAAGATTAATCATATTAAACGCACCTCTCAATAATGAAGTGTCTGTGAAAATTTAGTTAATCTCTGTAATTAACTAATTCAAATTATGAATACAACAGGAAGCGAATGCTTTTTATCATTAGCAAACGTAACCTTTCATTTCCACCAACAGAACCATGCCACTTCAATGTTAATATTGGGTTAACAAGACGATGGCGCATTCAGTATGAAATCAATGACACAACAAATTAACGCATTGAATTTTATTATAAAAAATATAAATACGGAAAAAGGAAATATAAAAAATTCTTTTTCCCCTCCCTGCAATGTAAAAAAACGTCAGCTAAAATCCGCTTCTGATTATTCGCAAACTAATTATTCTGGGTTTTACTATTAACATCGAAATCTTAATTTTTCTTTAAAAAACAGTATAAATTGTTTGATTAAACATTTGTTAGCATTTATTTCAAAATGTCTTTAAAGTTTTCAACATGATAGTCGATAAGCTTTATTAAGCAGTATGGGTCTATTGCCTGCTGCGAATAATTTCCTTTACCGGCT
>NZ_JAVAYG010000002.1:0-485520 GCF_041954745.1 Pantoea sp. CS_6 | reverse complement strand
GTATGAAGAAACCGGCATTCACCGTGCCGATGTGGGTCCGTCTGTCGGTGAGCGATGCTTTGCCATGACGCTGCCTTCGGGCGAGATCGTGCAGGCACATGAGCGGTTCTTTATTGTTACTGCCGCAGGGAACGAGATTAACACACTGGGCTGGAGTGAAAATGAGAAATCAGTCATTGCCAGTTCGCGCTGGTGGACCGTCAAAGCACTCAGTGAAACAACCGAAACGGTTTATCCCGCCAATATTATGAGCCTGTTGCCTCTGCAATATACCTGAATGCATTCTGACCGGCTCTGATTAATTCGCCTCGTTTTTTTTGCAATTCTGATTTATGTTAAATAGCAGGCTATTATGTGCGCGTGCTTTTGCATCACGGCATAATCTGTTTAATGCTGGTTCTCTTTACGCCTGACCAAAGAGGTGAAAGTGAACTTACTCAAGATCGACCACGTCCATATTTATGTGCATGACCTGAAGAAAGCAGAACACTGGTATAAACGGGTGCTGGGTTTTTCACGCGATGAATCGTTGCTGTTTTGGTTTACGCAGGGCGGTCCACTGGTGCTGAAAAATAATGCTGCCGTAATATCGCTGTTTTTAAGAACCCATCAGCCGCCGGGTAACACCGTGGCATTTAGCCTGGATGCCACGTGTTTCTGTCAGTTATTACGCATCCTGGTCGCGCAATCCATACCTTATACAGTCAGCGATCATCAGGTGTCGATGTCCGTTTATTTTTGCGATCCCGACGGAAACCTGGCGATATTTGAGGACAGCGTGCATCGGCCATAAACAGGCACTTGCCTTGTCCGGTAACGTTAATTGAGACTGACCATCACTCTCTATGCTCATTAAACGCAGAATAAAAAAGAAAAGGGCGGTCTTTTTTCGAGGCACGCCATATTTTGATAACGCGCGTTGTGATTACACCGCGACATCGTTATTTTTTTCAAGAAACGTCTTTAGAAGCCGATATTAGTTAATTCACATCAGCTATTGCGTTAAGGAGAACCTAAAATGACGTATTTGCATATTAAACAGCCATCAGACGACGAAGGATGTGGTATCGCGGTTATGGCCCGATTACATCAAAAAAGTTATGATGAGATGTTGTCAATTGCTATGGAAAATGGCTTCTGCGACAAGAAGAAACGTGTCAATCTCGCGCAAATGAAAAGATTTCTGGGTTATAAGGGATTAGAGAACGTATCGTATAAAAGACACAACGGGGCCAGCGTACCGACGGATTGTGGTATTTTTCATGGTCGCTGGAATAACGTTAAAACCGGGACACGTCACTGGATTGCTTACCACGATGGTCTGTTTTTTGATCCGCTTTTGCCTCAACCCGTCTCGCAATTATCCGCGCAGTTTTATGTGACGCAAATTTTCAAACATCCTTAAATATTCATTGCCTGGAAGGCCAATGAGGAAGTTAATAGTCAACGTGAGCACCTTGCAAACTGCTAAATTCGGGGCCGGCCTCTGGGTTGGCTTTTAATATCCTTCATCAGGCATCATAGATCTGTGGGTACCGATATCAGACAGCGTTTCGTATTAATCGATATGGGTGAATGTTGTGGGGATTTCGGTACCTCAGTACGCTAATTTTTACGTAGCCGCGTCAGTTCAGGTTGCAGACGTCAGTTCGTGGCTGATCAGCCTCAGCGATGGAACCAGGCAAAACATCACGTCGCCGCTTTTCGGTATTCACTGCCTGTAAGATGTTTTCTCAACGTCAGGTGAGTTGTCATCAAGAACGGCTGATGCGCGTTTCGGGTGACAGACATGAGTTGCAGTGGTGACTCGGTTATCACTGGTAACGCGCACGGCATCAGATTTTGATGTGGCCTGAAGACGAGATATGAGAGCACATAAACAGGCGAAGCGAAGACAAAGCGAAAAAGCAGAGAAAATGGTGCAAAACCGGAAAAGACGCAGAACACCCCATATCGGAGCCTGATGTATAAAAGTACGCATAATGTATATTATGTTAAATAAGATGTCCGGTTACGCACTCAGTCAGCCCGTTTACGCCTTTCCTGCCTCACCGCTTCTTTTTGTCCGCTTCTGTACCCACAAATCACAACAACGCTACGTAAAAAACTGGCGCTTATCCCTGTGCTGGATTGGCAGATTTCACGTAGCGTTGCCTGGCATAATTCACGTTTAGCTGGCTCTGTTCAGTGTCACCTGTGCCCCGTATTCTCGCGTCAGACGACGCGCCTGGTAATAAACCGATTTCCAGTATGGGTTGTTCAGTGATGAGCGAATCACGCCCTTGCTGGCCGACGCGTGAATAAACTGATTATCCGTATCGTAGAAGCCTACGTGCATGCCGCCACCAATGCGGAAAAACACCAGATCGCCTGGTTGCAGATGTTCCGGTGTGACACGAACGCCCATATGCAGCAGATCGGCTGTGGTGACGCGGTCCATTGGCAGATTGAAACGATCGTGCAAGGTTCGCCAGACGTAGCCCGAGCAATCCACGCCAGACAGCTGTGTGCCGCCCCATTGGTACGGCGTATCATGCCAGGTGTGCATTTGGTCATGCAACGCCGCGACGATAGGAATCAAATCCGGGTTTTGCGATGCGTCAGCGGCGGCGGTGTCCTTGGGTTCATCTGAATGATGATGACTGCAACCAGAAAGCAGGAGCATAAGGCCGGAAAGAAAAAAGAATGAGGTTTTACGCTTCATCGAATAATCCGCACAGTAAAGATAACAAGGTGAGCAACGCTAAGGGCTTTTATAACCCATTCAATCGCTTGTAGAAATATCTACGCTCTGCTTTACTTAACCTTACACTCAAACGGCAGGCTCTCTTTATATAGCGTAAAAAAGCGCACCTGGAAACGGATTTTCGCGAATAAATAACAACGCTACGCGAAATCTGACGCATAACTCCCCTGCTCTTTTATCAGAATTCACGTAGCGGCGCCTGTTTTTTGTGCTATCCGTTTTCGCTCGCATCCAGACCGCATACCTGCCAGCGCACCGAACTGACCCCTTTCTCCAGGCTAATGCGGCTTACCAGACTTTCCAGCTGTCCGGTCATGCTGGGTTGGCCCATCACTTCGGCATTCACTTCCATGCGATGTGGCGGATCCAAATCTTCACTGTGGAGCGATTGCAGGCGCAGGCCGCTGTTGCCCAGGCTATGCAGCATCAAACTGCGCACCTGAACTTCATCCTGCGCCAGACAAACGATCTGCACTTTGTAATGTTGTACTGCCTCGTCGGCCGACACGATGGACTGGCGATTAATGCCCAGCGCCAGTTCACGCAACAGAATGTTGGCACAGAGAATCACCATGCAACCTATCGCGGCTTCGAGTAACAACCCCATGCTGCACAGGACGCCGACGGCCGCGGTACACCACAAGGTGGCGGCGGTATTTAGGCCGCGAACGTTTAATCCGTCGCGCATAATCACACCGCCACCCAGGAAGCCGATACCGGAAACCACATAGGCGGCAACGCGAGTGGCGTCGGTGGCAATGCCGGGAACACACTGCGTCATCAGAACGAACAAACAGGCACCGGTGCTGACCAGCGCGTTAGTACGTAAGCCGGTCATGCGTTGACGCAGCTGACGTTCGCTGCCGATGAGCGCACCCAGAATCAGCGCGGCCGATACGCGCAGTAAAAAGATTTTCCAGTCCATGATAAACCTCTCTCCGCCGCGCGGCAGGCGCAGTACGGAAAAACAAAGATGAATAAAATGGATTACAGCGGGCGTTGATGCAAAGCGCATCACGTCAGGGAAGGATGTTGATACAGCCGCCGTCTTAACGTGCAGTTAAGACAGCCAAAACTATCTTACTGCAGAAGCCTGGTGTAATCGTTCGGGACTTGTGTCCAATGTAGGTTGCCTCTTGCGTAAAATTCGCGGCGATTGTATAGCCATCTGAGGGCGGATTTCCACTCAGATGGCGCTTCGTTCAGGATTGGTTTAGCTGGACGGACGTTTAACGGCGCGTTGCGGACGCCTCAACCGGCACGTCGGCGCGGGCCAGCTCCATCCTCACCGGTGTGCTTTTATAGGAGGGAATACCGCTTTTTGTGTCGTAACTGTCTAAGGGAATTAACACGTTAGCTTCAGGATAATAGGCCGCTACCGATCCTTCGGCCATATCATGCACTGCGATAGTCAGATTATCGAGACGGCGATGAGTAGGATTGCCGTCCGGGTCCAGCGCAATGATGTTAACCTGATCGCCCATGCGAACCCCCTTTTTCTCCGCCTCGTTTTCACTGATAAACAGAATGTCGCGGCGGCCTGAAACGCCGCGATAGCGGTCATCCAGCCCGTAGAGCGTGGTGTTGTACTGATCGTGACTGCGCAGTGTCGTCAGAACGAGATCATGACATTTCAACGAGCGCGGATCTTCATTGATGCCCTCCATCACCAGGAATTGTGCTTTGCCCGATGGCGTATGCCAGACACGTTCAGACGCGCCATTCGGTAAACGGAACCCGCCCGGCTGCTGAATACGTTCGTTGAAGTTGTCAAAACCCGGAATCACCGCTTCGATGGCGTCACGAATCAGGCTGTAGTCGCCTGTCAACGTGTCCCAGTCCACGACCGTGTCCGGCAACGTGGCTTTGGCCAGGCCCGCGATGAGCGCGGGTTCGGATTTCAGATGAGGCGACGCCGGATCGAGCGTGCCGCGTGAGGCGTGTACCATCGACATGGAATCTTCAACCGTCACGCTCTGTGCACCAGACTGTTGCTGGTCAATCTCGGTGCGGCCAAGCACCGGGAACAGATAGCTGTGTTTTGCCAGCAACAAATGCGAGCGGTTCAGTTTGGTGGCCATGTGCACCACCATATCCAGCTTGCGCATCGCAGCAAAGGTTTGCTGTGGATCCGACATGGCTTCGGCCAGATTACCGCCCAGGCACAGCAGTGCGTTTATCTCACCATCGCGAATGGCCTGAACGGCCATAACGGCACTGTGTCCGTGTTTTGTCGGTGGCGTGAAACCAAAGACCGCTTCGATACGCTTCAGCAGGCTTTCGGAGGGAACTTCGGTGATGCCAACGGTACGATCGCCCTGCACATTCGAGTGACCGCGTAACGGACAAATGCCCGCGCCCTTCTTGCCCATATTGCCGCGTAACAGCAGCAGATTCGCAATTTGTTGCACGTTCTGCGTGCCATACTGATGCTGAGTAATTCCCATGCCATAGCAAATGATCGTGCGTTCAGCATTAGCGTAAAGCTGCGCGATATGCTCAATCTGTTCGCGTGACATACCCGAAACGTTAAGAATATGCGCCCAGTCCGTCGCCTCAAGGTCGGCTTTTAAGGCATCCAGGCCCTGCGTATGTTCAGCGATAAACGCGGCGTCAAACACGCCAGGATTGCCGCGGGTTTTGGCCTCTTCATCCATCGCCATCAGGCACTTCATCACGCCTTTAAGCATGGCCGCATCACCGCCAACCCGGATTTTGTAATAGGTTGACGCCAGTTCCGTTGAACTCAGCGTCACCATCTGTACCGGATTTTGCGGGGCGGTAAAACGCTCAAGTCCCCGTTCGCGCAACGGATTGATCGCGACGATTTTCGCACCGCGTTTCGACACCTCCTGCAACGTGGCCAGCATGCGCGGATGGTTTGTACCGGGGTTATGACCGATACAGATCACCAGATCGCAATGGTCAAAATCATCCAGCTCTACCGTGCCTTTGCCGATGCCAATCGATTCAGGTAAGCCGACGCTGGTTGGCTCGTGGCACATATTGGAACAGTCGGGGAAGTTGTTGGTGCCAAATTCGCGGGCAAACAGCTGCCACAGAAAGGCGGCCTCGTTGGAAGCACGTCCTGAGGTATAAAATTCCACGCTGTCGGGATTGTGATAACTGCGCAGCCGCTCACCAATTTCATTGAAGGCGGTTTGCCACTCAATGGGCTGATAGGTATCCGTTACCGGATCGTATTTCATTGGATGCGTCAGCCTGCCTTCGCCTTCAAGCTCGTAAGCGCTGCGCTGCCACAATTCGCTGACCGGATGGGCCGCGAAAAACTCAGGTGTCGTGCGTTTACTGGTGGCTTCCCATGACACCGCTTTCGCGCCGTTTTCACAGAACTCAAAGGAGGACGTGTGTTTGGGATCGGGCCAGGCACAGCCGGGACAGTCAAAGCCTTCAGGCTGGTTAACTTTAAATAAGGCAATCACGTCCTGTTTCACGGCCATTTGACCACGAATCGCCCCTGCTACCGCTTTCAGGGCACCCCAGCCGCCCGCTGCGCCATCATAGGGTTTCACACCTTCCGTCCTGTTTTGCTCTTTCATTGCTGCTCCAGACTGACTGTTTTTGTTTTTATTAAGCCTGGTACAGTAATCGCAACGGCGCGTGAGAACAGTCGTGTAAAATTCAGGTTAACTTTTGCTAAATGTTTCACCGAGGCGGCAAAGCCAGGCGGCGCGCGAAAATGTTATGCTCCGTCAGCGGTATTTCGACGCTGTCGCCTGCAACGTTCAGAGCAGTACAGTACCTGATCCCAGCATTTTGCCCACTTTTTACGCCAGGTCATGGGTTTATGGCACTGCCTGCAGTAGCGCACCGGTAGCGCCTGTTTATTTCCTTTAAAAGTGTGCATCGTCTGCCCCCTGTCATCAGGTGATAAGTATAGACAGGCCGGGTTGATTGACTTTACGCCAAATAGGATCAGAATACTGTTCCAGTTAAGGACTACGCGACACGGAGTTTATCATCGCCACTTTTCGCGACGTTTATCGCGCCCGTACGGGACGCCGAGCCGGCCTGTTCGCCGCCTCGGCTTTGTTATTAGCCAGCTGTTCGTCGGAACCGCCAAAATCGCTGGTCACGCCCTTTCCGACCGTCAGTAAACCGCCGGTAACCAGCCAACCGGTGCGGGAGAATGTGCCTGTACGCGGCGTCTGGCTGACGACGGTTTCCCGTCTCGACTGGCCACCGATCGCCTCGGTGAATATCCGCGATGAGGCGCTGCGCGTCAGTCAGCAAAAGCGTGCGCTGACCGATAAACTCGACAAGCTGAAAAGCCTGGGAATCAATACGGTGTTCTTTCAGGTCAAACCGGATGGCACCGCACTGTGGGCATCGAAGATCCTGCCCTGGTCAGACATGATGACAGGCGAAACAGGTCAGAACCCAGGCTTTGATCCGCTGCAGTTTATGCTGGATGAAGCCCATAAGCGCGGTATGCGCGTGCATGCCTGGTTTAATCCCTACCGCGTTTCCGTGAATACCAAACCCTCAACGGTCGCCGAGCTGAACCGCACCCTGTCACAGCAGCCTGCCAGCGTCTTTGTTCTGCATCGTGACTGGATTCGCACGTCCGGGGATCGTTACGTGCTCGATCCCGGCATTCCGGATGTGCGTGACTGGATAACCAGCATCGTGGCTGAAGTTGTAAAACACTACGATATCGATGGCGTGCAGTTTGATGATTACTTCTACGCCGAGTCGCCCGGCTCGCCCCTGAACGACAGTCAGACGTTTATTCGATACGGCCAGGGCTTTGCCTCGAAGGCAGACTGGCGCAGGCATAATACACAGTTATTGATCGAGCAGGTTTCTCACACGATCAAGCAGCTCAAGCCGCAGGTGGAGTTTGGCGTCAGCCCGGCCGGCGTCTGGCGTAACCGTTCGCACGATGCTGCCGGCTCGGATACGCGCGGCGCGGCGGCCTACGATGAGTCCTATGCGGATACACGCCGCTGGGTACAGGACGGCTTACTGGATTATATTGCGCCCCAGATTTACTGGCCCTTCTCACGCAGCGCCGCCCGTTACGATGTGCTGGCGAACTGGTGGGCTAACGTTGTTAAGCCGACTAAAACGCGTCTGTATATCGGTATCGCCTTATACAAAGTCGGGGTGCCCGCCAAAAACGAGCCGGAATGGACGATTCAGGGCGGCGTGCCGGAACTGAAACGTCAGCTTGACCTTAACGCCTCCCTGCCGCAGGTCAGCGGCACGATTTTGTTCCGGGAAGACTACCTGAATCAGCCACAAACGCAGCCAGCAGTGAATTACCTGCGCAGCCGCTGGGGGCAACAGCCGTGATAACCGTGGCGGTTGTCGAGGCAGCAACCCCGGCGTTACAGGTCCTGACGGCACGGCTGTCAGCGGAACTGTCTGCCCTTACTGGCGATGCCGGGACACAGCACTTCAGCGCGCCTGAGGCGGCGACCTGGGTGCTGGCCCGAGACAGCCAGGGCAAGGCAATTGGCTGTGGGGCGCTGGTGCATGTCTCCCCTGAGACAGCCGAGCTGAAGCGCATGTTTTCCACCCGCGATATCCCCGGTACGGGCGCGGCCGTGCTGGCCGCGCTTGAGCAGATTGCCCGCGCGCGTGGCTATCGCGCGCTGCGGTGTTCAACGCGCCGGGTGAATACCCGCGCAGTGGCGTTTTATCATCGTTGCCATTTTCAGGAAACCGCCCCTTACGGCGCTTATGTCGATAAGCCCGCTTCTGTGTGTCTGACCAAAGCCCTCTGACGCAAATCATTAACAAATATTTTACTATTCAGCCCAAAATAGCACTTTTGTCAGCACCGCATTCGCTGCGTGGCGTAATATACGTCAATAAACGTAAAGTCCTCCCACACGGAAATGCGCATGTCTCAATACTCAAGTGAAGTGAAAACCAGTCAGCCCGGACTGGCCGCCAACGTTGATGACAGTCAGAAAATTGTGATGTCGATACTGGGCGCAGTGGCCTTTTCCCACTGCTGTAATGACTTTATCCAGGCCATGCTGCCGTCCATTTATCCGCTGCTGAAAACCAACTTCGCGCTCAGCTACGCCCAGATTGGCTTGATCACGCTGATTTATCAGATGACCGCCTCGCTGCTGCAGCCGTGGATTGGCCTGTATACCGACAAACATCCCAAGCCCTGGCTACTGCCGTCTGGTATGGTTGCGACACTCATCGGCATCGGGCTGCTGGCCATCGCGCCGCATTTCTCAGTGGTGTTGATGGCATCGGCGCTTATCGGCGTAGGTTCAGCCACGTTTCATCCGGAAGCGTCGCGTGTGGCACGGATGGCTTCGGGCGGGCAATTTGGGACGGCACAATCCACCTTCCAGGTCGGCGGCTATGTCGGTACCGCTTTTGCGCCGCTGGTCGCCGCGATGCTGATCATCCCGCACGGACAGCTGGCGGTGGGCTGGCTGATGCTGATCGCGCTGTTTGCGGTCATCATTCTGTCAGGTATCAGCCGCTGGACGGTGAAGCACGGTCATGCCCACATGAAAAAGCACAACCAGCGGTCACTGCGCGCCCTGTCGTCGCGCGATGTGAAGCTGGCGCTGTCCGTTGTGGGCGTGCTGTTACTGGCTAAATTCACCTATATTGCCTCGATCAGCAACTACTACATTTTTTATCTGGTCGAGCGCTTCCAGTTACCGGTGCCGGAAGCCCAGATTTACCTGTTTACCTTTCTGGCCGCGGTGGCGATTGGGACGCTGGTTGGCGGCCCGGTGGGCGATCGTATCGGACGTAAGGCGGTGGTCTGGATCTCTTTTCTGGGCGTCATTCCCTTCTCGCTCCTGATGCCGCACGCCAACCTGTTCTGGACTGCGGTGTTAAACGTTTGCATTGGTTTGGTTTTTTCATCGGCGTTTGCCGCGCTGGTCGTCTATGCCCAGGAGGTGCTGCCGGGCCGCACGGGCATGGTGGCCGGGATCATGTTTGGCACGATGTTTGGGATTGGCGGTATCGCCGCGGCCGCACTGGGGAAATTTGCGGACTGGTACGGTATTACCACGGTATACAACGCCTGTGGCTTTTTACCGCTGCTTGGCTTTGTGACCTTACTGATGCCTGACACGCGAAACAAAAAAGCGTAAAACGTCCAGGCAGCACCCGGCTGCCTGTTGCTTTTCTTACACGTACCCCATCATTTTCAGCATCGACTGCGCCTGCGTCATCGCTTCCGCCCGATGGGTGATGCCAAGTTTTTGATACAGGTTGCGGATATGGGTTTTGATGGTGGTGGCGGCCACATCCAGCTCGGCCGCGATCTGCTCGTTGCTGTAGCCGGAATAGATTAATCCCAGCACCTGCCATTCACGTTGCGTCAGTGGGCTGGTGCGGATCAGCTCCGGTACGTCCGGATGGTTCAGCAACCGGCTGACAAAGCCTTCATCAAAATGCGCAAACTTGTGGCGGTGATATTTGTTGATCTCGTTCAGGATGCGCCGCGCCCGATGGTGATCCAGCTCATCAAGTGTATTCAGCTGTAACAGCTGACGGAGCTGCTGCGCCATAGTTTCACCCTGCACAACGAAATGGCTGATAAAGCCGGTGCTGCGTGCCAGATTGAGCGCACTGAGTAAAGCCTGCTGGGCCTTTGCGCGCTGATCCGTTTCCCAGTAGATCTGATTCAGCAACAGCAAATTGCGGTTGAGATCGCTCATTAGCTGCAACGCCCGGGCGTTGTCATTCAGCTCGTCCAGAATCACCTCGGCCTGAGTGTACTGCCCCAGCAGAATCTGCGCCCGCGCCACGTTACGCCACTGTCCCTGTAAAAAATGGTTACTGGCACTGGCCGGTTTTGGCGTCTGACGCAGCCAGTCACGCGCGCTTTGCAAATCGCCGGTCATTTGCCAGTACAGCACCCGCACTTTATCTGCATTGGCCAGCCAGTCATGATGCCAGCGGCCGTTGTTCAGCAGGTTCTCCAGGCGATTTAATAAGGTGCGCGCGTTATCAAGGTTGCCACGGGCGATGGCGCTCTGCACCAGTAAGCCCAGGCACTGGATCTGCTGCTGCGGCTGAAAACCCTGTAAGACTTTCATGCCGTCGCGCGCGGCCTGCTCCGCCTCATCCAGCCGTCCCCAGGCCCATAACAGTTGGGCGCGGATGCGCAGCAGAAACTCATGCAACGGGAAGTGAGACAAATGCTGTGCCTTTACCAGCGCGAAGGCCCGCTCCTGGGTTTCATACGCGGTTTGCAGAAAGCCCTGGGCAAACAGAATCTCGCTTTGCTGAATCAGGCTCCACAGCACATAGTGCCAGGCATCTTCCCGGCGAGCCATATGCTCCGTCTGGCGCATCAGCGCCAGCGAGTTACTGAGTTCGCCTTTACAATGCAGAATTTCGCCGTGCACCGAGGTCGCGACAATCCGGCTGTAGTGGCGGCTTTCAGGCAGTGCGTCCAGCGCCAGCATCGCCAGACGCTCGGCCTCATCCGCATTACCGTCATTGATCGCCACCTGCGCCAGCAGTGCGTTAAACTCGCCGCGCAGGACCGCATCGATTTCGCAACGGCTCTCCTGCTCAAACCGGGCCAACAGGCTGTTCACCTCTGTGAAGCGGTGCTGGCTCTGCATCAGCCAGGCCTGCAATAACACCAGGTTGGGATGCGCCAGCAGCATACTCCAGGGCAGTGCTTTCAACGACGATTCCAGTAACGGCAGCTCGCTCTGGTTAAACAGAGACCATGCGTGCTCAATGAGCACGTCCCGCAGCATCTCAGCATCGCCTGAGGCGCGCGCATGATGAATGGCTTCACCCGGAAAGCCCTGCGCCATCCAGCTGGTTGCCGCCGCACGATGCAGGGCGGGAAGCTCTGCAGCCAGCTCCCACTGGCAGCGCTGTTGCAGGAAGCTGCCAAATAACGGGTGATAGCTGAACCACTGACCGGAATCATCCATGCGTTGCAGAAACAGCCCCTGGCGCTCAATCTCCTCCAGCCAGCGTTGGCCGTTCTCCTCACCGGTGACTTCGGCGATCAGCGCCGCATTTAGCGAACGTAGCAGCGCGCTTTTTAACAGGAAATGGCGGGTGGGCAACGTCACGTTATCCAGCACTTCCTCGACCAGATAGTCGTTTAAGTGACTGGCATTAATACCCGACAGACGTCGGGCCGAATGCTGCGCCGCGCCTGCGCCCTGCCGGGCCGACAGGGCGATCAGCTGCAGAGCCGTTGCCCAGCCTGCGACGTCATCGCACAGGCGCCCGGTTTCGTCGGACGCCAGCGGTGCGGGCAGCCGGGCAGCAAAAAACGCCTGCGCTTCCTGATGGGTAAAGGCCAGTTGCTGGCTGCTGAGTTCCAGCAGCTGTTCGCGCACGCGCAGATTGGCAATGCCTAACTGCGGCAGATTACGCGAGAGCACGATCAGGGTGACGTTTTCAGGTTGATGGCGTAGAAAGAAGCGCATGGCATCATGAATCGCCGGATTGATGATGTGATGGTAATCATCAATGATCAGCCACAGCGGCTTATGCCATTCCTGCAAATCGTTAAAGAGTTGGGTAAAGAGTGCGTTAAGGTTGACGTACTGCCGCTTCTGCGCCAGCACTTCACTACGACGGCAGCATCCCTGCGTGGCCTGCTGCAGGGCCGCTACCAGATAATCCGCAAAGCGCTCCGTCTGGTTGTCGCTTTCATCCAGGGAATACCAGCCCAGCTCGGCTTTATCGGCTGCCCAGTGGGAGATCAAGGTGGTTTTACCGTAGCCAGCGGGGCTGGTCACCAGCACCAGGCGATAGTTACCGGCGGCGGATAATTTTCGTATCAGTCGCTCGCGTTTCACCGTGGTTTCATGCCGGACAGGACGGCTGAGTTTTGAGGGAATTAACATAGACGCACGCTTCTCCATTTGCTTCGGCGCATCATTTTTTTACGCTTCGTAATTATTCTTCACACGTTCAGCTATCCCTTCGGATAAAGCAAGCAGACGCTTAAGTGAATCTTCACAAAAGCGAATCTAATCACACTTAAGTAAAACTTTCGGACTTCCCTCAGGCTCTCCACCCTGCGGCTCCGCCTGCGCGAAATTCTGCCGGGAGGAGGCGCGCGCCGGAACGCAAAAGCACACTGTGGGTTATTCCCTTTTCTCCTTAAAACAGGATTTTCGGCTATGACACAGCATCCCTTTGATCAATCGCTTTTTAACGCTGCGCTGGCGCGCCAGTGGCAACAGTTTGGCCTGCAAGAGGCACACGAGATGACGCCGCATCAGTGGTGGCACGCACTGAGTGGTGCGCTGGCTGAAATGCTGCGCGCGCTCCCTGCCCGGCCCGCTTCCGGCGATCAACGCCATGTCAATTATCTGTCGATGGAGTTTCTGACCGGACGACTGACCGGCAATAACCTCCTCAACCTGGGCTGGTATAACGCTGTCGCTGCCGCCTTATCGCAATGGGATGTGTCACTCAGTGACGTACTGGAAAACGAGCGCGATCCGGCGCTGGGTAATGGCGGCTTAGGGCGTCTGGCAGCCTGCTTTCTGGACGCGATGGCCACTGTCGGTCAGCCCGCTACCGGCTATGGCCTGAATTACCAGTACGGTCTGTTTCGTCAGCGTTTTGTCGACGGCGCGCAGGATGAACAACCCGACGACTGGCAGCGCGAGCGTTATCCCTGGTTTACGTACAATGCCCGGCGGGATGTCCAGGTGGGCTTAGGCGGCAGAGTCAGCAACGAAAACGGCACAATCCGCTGGCAGCCCGCGTTTTACCTCAAGGGCGAAGCCTGGGATCTGCCGGTTGTGGGCTTTGAAAACGGGGTGACGCAGCCGTTGCGGCTGTGGCAGGCCACACATGCGCAGCCATTTGACCTGCAAACCTTCAACAACGGGGCGTTTATGCGGGCTGAAAAACAGGGCATGGATGCGGCGAAGCTGACGAAAGTCCTTTACCCTAACGACCATCATCAGGCCGGCAAAAAACTCCGCCTGATGCAGCAGTATTTTCAGTGCGCCTGTTCGCTGGCTGATATCCTTCGCCGCCACCTGCAGGCGGGCCGTTCGCTCGACAGCCTGGCCGATTACGAAGTGATTCAGCTAAACGACACGCATCCCACGCTGGCGATCCCCGAACTGATGCGGCTGCTGATCGATGAGTACCAATTCAGCTGGGACAGCGCCTGGACCCTCACCCAGCGCACATTTGCCTATACCAACCATACTTTGTTGCCTGAAGCGCTGGAGTGCTGGGATACCGGCATCGTCCGCGCCCTGCTGCCGCGCCATATGCTGATCATCCACCGCCTCAATGCCCAGCTAAAGGCAGAAGTGGATGCACGCTGGCCGGGCGATGACGCGGTCTGGGCCCGACTGGCTATCGTACATCATAAGCAACTCCGCATGGCTAACCTGTGTGTAATGAGTTGCTTTGCCGTAAACGGCGTCGCCGCGCTGCACTCCCGACTCGTCAAAGAGGAGCTGTTCCCGGAATACGTCGCACTATGGCCTGATAAGTTTCATAACGTCACTAACGGCATTACGCCACGCCGCTGGATCAACCAGTGTAATCCCCGCCTTGCCCGCCTGATAAGCCACACGCTGAAGCGGCCGTGGATCAACGATCTGGACGCGCTCGCCTCTCTGGAAAACTGGGTGGATGACGCCGGTTTTTGTGCCGACTATCAGCAGATCAAGCAGCAAAACAAGCAGGATTTGGCCGCGTGGATTGCTGAGCGGACCGACATTGTCGTTAATCCCGCGGCGATGTTCGATGTGCAAATCAAGCGACTGCATGAATACAAACGGCAGCATCTGACGCTGTTGCATATCATTGCCCTCTGGCAGATGCTGTGTCGCGATCCACAGGCGAACCTGTGTCCGCGCGTGGTGATCTTCGGGGCCAAAGCGGCACCCGGTTATGCGCTGGCCAAAAACATCATTTACGCCATTAATCAGGTTGCTGAGGTCATAAATCACGACCCGCGCGTGGCCGATCGCCTGAAAGTGGTGTTTATTCCGGACTATAACGTTTCTGTTGCTGAACGACTGATCCCTGCCGCGGACCTGTCAGAGCAGATATCAACGGCGGGCAAAGAAGCGTCCGGCACCGGCAATATGAAGCTGGCCCTGAACGGCGCGCTTACGATAGGTACGCTCGATGGTGCCAACGTCGAAATTGCCGAACAGGTCGGTGAAGACAATATCTTTATCTTTGGCCACACCGTGGAGCAGGTGCAGGCGCTGAAGGCCGGGCATTACGATCCTGTTCTGTGGCGCACCAACGACGTCCAACTCGACCAGGCCTTACAGGCGCTGGAAAACGGCACCTTTAGCGCGGGCGATACGCACGCGTTTGACCTGCTGTTAAACAGTCTCGGTCCTGAGAACGGCGATCCCTGGCGGGTGCTGGCTGACTTCCGTCACTATCTGAATGCTCAGCAACGTGCCGAAGCCTTATGGGCCGATAAGCAGGCGTGGACGCGCGCAGCCATCCTGAATACCGCGCGCTGCGGAATGTTCAGCGCGGACCGTGCGATTCGCCATTACCAGCAGCGCATCTGGCAGCGTAAAGGATAATTACAATGACGCCTTTTCACCCTCCTCAGGAGACGGGCCGCATAGCAACGGAATATGTGGATGCGCATGGAACGGTGCAGACGGTTTCTGCCCTCACGCGTCAGCGTTTGCTGACGGCGATGGCGCGCGAGTCGGCCCCATCCACACCATTGCCCCCCGTATGGGTTATCCCGCAGGGTAAACCGATAGTGTTAACGCCTGTGCTGACCGGTCCCATGCGCTGGCAGTTAACAAGCGAATACGGGCAGCACTGGTCGGGGCAATGTGAGCCGGATAAACCGTTGTGCTTACCGGAACTGCCTGATGGCTACCATCAATTGCGCCTGACGCAAGGCATGCAACGGGTTATCTGCCAGATAATTGTGACGCCGTCACGTTGCTATGCGCCGGAGGCGTTGCTTAAGGGGCGCAGGCGCTGGGGAACCTGTGTGCAGCTCTATTCGTTGCGCTCAGCGGGCAACTGGGGCATGGGCGATTTTGCCGATCTGCGGCAACTGGTGAACGAGACCGGTCAGCGAGGCGGCGCCTTTATCGGTCTGAATCCGTTACATGCGCTGTTCCCCGCGCTGCCCGATCAGGCCAGTCCTTACAGTCCCTCTTCCCGGCGCTGGCTGAATGTGTTGTATATTAGCGTGCCCGATGTGGCTGATTTTACGCTGAGCGCCGCCGCACAGGCCTGGTGGCTCGCGGCAGAAACGCAGGACGTTCTCCAGCGCGCCCGCGCGGCACAATGGGTGGATTATCCCGCTGTCGCGTCGCTCAAGCTCACCGCACTGCGGTTTGCATGGGCGCAGTTTTTGCAGCGTGATAACGAGGACAGTGAGGTTGTCGTATTCGAGGCGTTTGTCCTTCAGGGTGGTGAAAGCCTGCTGCATCAGGGCATTTTCGATGCCTTACAGGCCTGGTTTGTGGGTCAGGATCCAACCTGTCACGGCTGGGATACCTGGCCCGCTGCGTATCAACAGCCGGACAGCGCCGCCGTGCACGCCTTTCGCATCGAACACGGCGATGAGATCCGTTTTTATCAGTGGTTACAATGGCTTGCCGCCCGACAGTTTGCGGCCTGCTGGCAGGACAGCCAGCGGCTACAGATGACGCTGGGGCTTTATCGGGATCTCGCCGTCGGCGTGGCCGCTAATGGGGCTGAAACCTGGAGCCAGCGTGCCTTGTATTGCCTGGCGGCCAGCGTGGGCGCGCCGCCGGATATTCTCGGACCGCTTGGCCAGAACTGGGGATTACCGCCGCTGCATCCCGGGGAATTGTATGACCGGGCATACGAACCCTGGATAACCCTGCTGCGTGCGAATATGCGTGACTGTGGCGCACTACGTATTGACCATGTGATGGCGTTACTGCGTCTGTGGTGGATTCCGGCGGGTGAAACGGCAGCGGAAGGTGCCTATGTGACCTATCCTGTCGACGATTTGCTGGCCATTCTGGCGCTGGAAAGCCAGCGTCACCGCTGCATGGTGATCGGAGAAGATCTGGGTACAGTACCGGATACCATCGTGGCGAAACTGCGTGATGCCGGCGTTTACTCCTACAAAGTGCTCTACTTTGAACGAACCGCTGAACGCGCCTTTCGTCCGCCTGCCGCATGGCCTGCGCAGGCCATGGCGGTAGCCACCACCCATGATATGCCAACGCTGCGCGGCTGGTGGCAACACGACGATCTGACGCTCGGCAGCCAGTTGGGACTCTATCCTGACAACGCGGTGCTGGCCGGGCTCCATCGCCAGCGCAGGACAGCCCGCGCGGCGCTGTTGCAGAGCCTGCAGCGCCAGGGTTATCTGAAGAACGGCGCACTGGTGCAGGCCAACAGCCCGCGCATGAGTCTGGTGTTGAATACCGCGCTTCATTACTATCTGGCTGACTGCAACAGCGCCCTGCTGGGCTTGCAGCCCGAAGACTGGCTGGATATGGCTTCTCCGGTCAATGTACCCGGCACGGTGGAGACCTATCCGAACTGGCGACGTAAGCTCAGCCTGCCGCTGGAGGCGATGTTTGCCGATGCGCGGATTAACGGGCTGCTGGCGACCATGACGCAGAAGCGCGGATAAGAAAATAATGCGGTCCATATCAACCAAAATACAATGCCGATATGGACTGTTAAATGAATTTGGGTGTTGGCTACGCTTCATATGTCATTTCTGTGGCCGGGTTCAATTTACCTTTGGACCGAAACTTGCACACTGGCAAAGATATTAATCAGATTTATTAATATATTGAGAGGGTGCGATGATCGGTTGCTGTGCGTGTTGCGGTCTTGCTTTAAACAGGGGGCTTCCCAAAGTCAAAAACAACGTTGAATATAAAAGTTGCCCGAAATGCTCTGTGACACACGGAAGGCAGCATATTTACTTTCAGACGGCTAATCACTTTGGAACCACACCCGCGCGTGAAACGATAAATAATCCTCAAAGTCTTCAAAGTTATTGTGAAAGTTGCAGGCCCGCCTCAGAAAAAGACAACCCATCGAGAGTATTTCAGCATGGCTTAACATGTCATCATTTCGAATAGTCGTTCAATTTTCCGGCCGACATTCGTATTTACTTCTCTGACTGACAAAAAAAGGTGCGCCTCAGCGCACCAGGTGGAGCAAATCAGCACTGTGGAGTGATTACTCCTTGCCTTTAACACTGCTGATAAATGTTTTTCGTGCGGAAGGTGAACCGAGCCGCTCTGCTTCGTCGAGCAGTTTAAGCGCTTTATCAATATTGCCCTGGGCCACTGCCTGCCTGATGCTCTGGTTAAAATAGCTTTCGGTATCGGTGACAAGGGGCTGCGATTTTGTGTCAGGCGCAGCAGTGGGTTGCGCGGCCTGCACGGCAGGTTGTGTTTGTCCGACCGTCACGGGCGTTGAACGGGAAGCGCCAAACAGCGGCCCGACCAGTATCGAGGAGGCGGAACTGGTGCTGACGTTGATTTTTAGCCTGCCCGAGAGGCTATGGCGGGCAACGGGATCGGGAATATCCGGCACCGCGTGGCCGGTTCCCCTGGCATAGGCTTTTGCCGGATCCAACAGCGTAGTGGTTTGTGTCAGATCCTTTTCTGTGGTGAACACTAACAGATAGATTTTCTGCTGCCCCGGCACGGGCGTCAGTTTCATTACGCCTTCAAGCCGGTCAGCGGCCATTACGCCGGGTTGCTGATAGGTAAACCAGCGGCTCGGAAACCAGGCGGCCGGACGGAGATGTTCATCCAGGACAAGCACATTGGGGGCAAATACCTGGTTATTCTGCACCTCGCTGCTCAGGGTAATGGTCAGTTCTCCCAGCGTCGCAGGCAGGCTGTAAGCCGCGACCGGGCCCGTCATCCCCGGGACATTCCATCGTGAATGGCTGCCATCAAGCACTGTCACCTGAGCGCGTGAAGTATCCAGCGGCTGCCAGGTCAGGCTTTGCAGACTGGTTTGTGAAAAGTGTGGTGCGGCAGAGACATCCTGCGGCATCAGATTGATTTCGGCGCGGACTGTAGCGCTGTGCCCTGCCAGCAGCATTGCGCTCAGGCTCAGCGCTAATCCGACTTTATGCATTTTCATTGTGAACCTCGCATAACCGGCAGCGGCACCGCCAGGCAATAGCAGCCGCTACCAGAAAAAAAGAATGCGGTTAGAGAACGTTAACCGGGGATCGCCTTACCACCAGATTTCCATCTGGGCGCCAAAGGTCCACTCGTCATTGTTGCCACGACTGTTGGTGAACAGGCCGTTGCCACTGCTGTCACGTGCGGCCAGCGTAGTGAGATCGCCCGCCGCATCTTTGCTGTAGCCCCACTTCTCGTCCCATTTGGCATAGGTCGCAAACAGACGCAGCGCCGGGCGCGACCAGATGCTGTCACCTGCCTGCCATTGCTGGGCAAGCGTGATTTTGTACTGGCCATTGCGCTCGCCGACCTCCTGAGACTTCACGTTGTCATAGCCGACTTCCAGCAGGGTGCTCATGATCGGTGTCCATTTGTACATTGGCCGCACGCCCACGGTGTACCACTCGTTGCCCCGGTTGTTATCGAGGTCGGTGTTCTGGTACATCGCGACGTACATCATGTCCCAGCGCTCTGCCAGCGAGATCGCGCCGTGATCCAGGATCCGGTACAGCCGGCCGTTGTTATTGATATTGCTGCCCTGCGCTAACCCTTTGCCCTGTGACGTCAGCGCGTCCGTGGCGTACTGGAGCACAAACTTGTTGTAGCCCTTCAGCATGCTCTGGGTATGTTCTGCGGTGAACAGCCAGCCATCTTTTGAGGCGCCCTCGTCCAGGCGATAACCGTCACGGGCATTGGCACGACCATAGTCCACGCCCAGTTCAAGCACGCCATTGGGGTTGGTTTCCAGTCCGGCCAGCCGCACGTCAAAGACATCGTCAGCTGTGCTGGTGGCGTAATTGCGGATTCGATCGCTGGAGAAGGTATACGAACCGCCCGCTTCTGAGGAACGGGTTGCCGCAAAAGAAAGCTTTCCAAATCCCAGATCGACATCTTCCAGGCCCGCCCCCGGCCCCGAAATATCCCAGTAGTAGAAGTCGATCATGTGTACATCGTGGCGTTGATAAAAACGCTTACCGGCCCAGATCGTAGAACCCGGCAGCGCATCAATCAGGTTCTTGCCTTTGACATTGGCCTCACGAAACGCCGGTGAGGTGGATTCCCAGTCATTTTGCTGAGAAACCGAGTACGCCACGTTGGTGTCAAAATAGAAGCTCTTATCGCCCTCTTTCCACACTTCCTGACCCAGCTTCAGTTCCGCGTAGGTTTCGCATTCGTTGCCGAGGCGGTATTTACTTTGTGCACCGGTTGCCTGAAAGCATTGCTGCTCGCCGCCGCTACCGGTCCAGCCGATGCCGGAGCGCGCATAACCGGAAAAATCCACCGCCATAAGCGGCGCAGACAGCGTGCCTGTCGCCACGGCCACGGCGAGGGAAAGCTTGCGCAGAGTTAACATTTTCGATCTCCTGAGGTTATTGCTTTTTGTATTTGGCGGGCTCAACACCGGGTTCCTGATGCAGCCTGCGGCACGCGCTTCCGTCCTCGCGGAACAGGTGACAACGCTCGGGCGGCAAGCCAATACCCATCGTGGTGCCCTCTTTTACCAACACCACGTCCTCCTGGCGGTACACCAGGTTTTGACGGATGGCGGGGATTTGGATGTGGATCTGCGTTTCATGTCCCAGTTGCTCGACAACCTGGACTTCACCTTCCAGCGTAACGTCGGCGATCTCGCTGGAGAGAAGGTGTTCGGGACGGATGCCCAGAGACATGTTGCTGCCGACCTGCACACCGGTGCTGTCGACCGGCAGCCATACAAATTGGTTATTGGGCAGGCGCACCTGCACCTGCTCAATGGCGGTCGCCGTGACCTTGACGGGCAGAAAGTTCATTTTGGGCGAGCCGATAAACCCTGCGACAAAGCGGTTGGCCGGATAGTGATACAGCTCCAGCGGTCGGCCAACCTGTGCGACGCGTCCGGCGTCCAGCACGACGATCTTATCGGCCAGCGTCATCGCTTCGATTTGATCGTGGGTGACATAAATCATCGTGCGTCCGAGGCGCTTATGCAGACGGGCGATCTCGATGCGCATCTGCACCCGCAGCGCGGCATCCAGATTAGAGAGCGGTTCATCCAGCAAAAAGACGCGCGGCTCTGCCACCAGAGTGCGGCCAATGGCCACACGTTGACGTTGCCCGCCGGAGAGCGCTTTGGGGCGGCGGTCAAGCAGATGTGCCAGTTGCAGCACTTCGGCGACCTGCGTCACGCGCTGTTCAATGTCCGCTTTCTTCACGCCCGCAAGCTTCAGGCCGAAAGACATGTTTTCAGCGACAGAGAGATGGGGATAAAGCGCATAGGACTGAAACACCATCCCGATCCCGCGTTCAGCGGGTGGGACATCATTCATTCGCCGATCGCCGATCAACAATTCTCCACTGGTGATGGTTTCCAGCCCGGCGATCATGCGTAAGAGTGTGGATTTGCCGCACCCCGACGGCCCGACAAAGACCACGAACTCCCCTTCAGCCATCTCCAGGTTAATGTTCTTCGACACCACCGTGTCGCCCCAGGCTTTGGTGACATTGCGTAATACGACGCTTGCCATAGTGCTTTCCTCTCACTCACGAATGCGGCCTGCACGGCAGCGGAAAATTCTGGCGTTTACTATGCGCAGAGCCTTACCCCGTCACATCCTCCGCAAACGCGCTTTTGCTGGGGGAGGAGCCGGGAGGAGGAGAACATGGCGACCTTGACGGACTGCGTGCCATCGCGCCGTTTTTTGTGATGGATAACGCAGTCTGGTGGGGGCCATTGTGTGAGCTGTACCGTGATAACGCGCTTATTTTGCTACGGCGATCACGGCCCGGCTGGCGCAGGCGTAGACCGCAGGAGGATGAGAAGCCCGACAGAACACCCACAATGTGGCGCAGGCAACAGATGTGTTTCCGCTAACAGGATGGAGTGTTAAAGATGAAAACCGGCGCAAAGATTTTGGCTCTGTCAGCCCTTGCGGCTGTGCTGTTCTCGGCCTCAGCCATGGCAAAAATTGAAGAAGGCAAACTGGTCATCTGGATCAACGGTGACAAAGGCTATAACGGCCTGGCCGAGGTGGGGAAAAAGTTTGAGCAGGAAACCGGTATCCACGTCACCGTCGAACATCCGGATAAGATGGAAGAAAAATTCCCCCAGGTTGCCGCAACGGGTGATGGCCCGGATATTATTTTCTGGGCGCACGATCGCTTTGGCGGCTATGCCCAGTCGGGTTTATTAGCCGAAGTCACGCCGGACGCGACCTTTCAGCAAACGATCTTCCCCTTCACCTGGGATGCGGTTCGCTACAATGGCAAATTGATCGGCTATCCGGTCTCGGTGGAATCACTGTCGCTGATTTATAACAAAGATCTGTTGCCAACGCCGCCGAAAACATGGGAAGAGATGGCCGCGCTGGATAAGCAACTGCGCGCAAAAGGCAAAAGCGCCATCATGTTTAATCTGCAGGAACCCTATTTCACCTGGCCTCTGCTGGCCTCCGGTGGCGCTTATGCCTATCAAGGAAACGCGGGCCATTACGATGTCAACAACACGGGCGTCGACAGTGCCGGGGCGAAAGCCGGTTTGCAGTTTCTGGTCGATCAGGTCAAGGCAAAGGTCCTGAATGCGGATACCGACTATTCCATTGCTGAAGCCGCCTTTAATAAAGGCCAGACGGCCATGACGATTAACGGCCCCTGGGCCTGGAGCAATATTGATAAAAGCGGTATTCACTACGGCGTTGCGGCATTGCCGACGTTAAACGGTAAACCGTCTAAACCTTTCGTTGGCGTGCTGAGCGCCGGCATCAATGCGGCCAGCCCCAATAAAGAGCTGGCAAAAGAATTTCTGGAAAACTACCTGCTGACGGATGCGGGTCTGGAAACCGTCAACAAAGACAAACCCCTGGGCGCGGTGGCGCTGAAGTCTTTCCAGCAAAAACTGGAAAAAGACACCCGTATCGCCGCTACCATGAACAATGCGCAAAACGGCGAGATTATGCCCAATATTCCGCAGATGGCGGCCTTCTGGTACGCCATGCGCACCGCCACGCTTAACGCCCTCAGCGGTCGGCAAACCGTCGATGCCGCGCTGAAGGATGCGCAGTCACGTCTGAATAAATAAACCTTATAAAGCGGGCCGGTAAAACGGGTCCGCCTCTTGCCGTTGAGGAAATCGGGTCATGTCAGAAAAACCGCAAGCGGGACGGCATCGTGCGTTGTTGAAAGGTCTGGTGGTGGGCATGTGCTGCCTGCTGGTCGGCTACCTGTTAGTGCTGATGTACGCCCAGGGGGAATACCTGTTCGCCCTGCTCACGCTGGTGATCAGCGGACTGGGGATCGGGATTTACAGCCAGCGCCGGGCTTACGCCTGGCGCTATGTTTATCCGGGCCTGGCCGGAATGACACTGTTTGTGTTGTTTCCCCTGGCCTGCACGGTGGGCATTGCTTTCACCAACTACAGCAGCACCCATCAGCTGAGTCAGGAACGGGCGGAGCAGGTCTTACTCAGCCGACACTATCAGGACGGCGCAGGTCTGAATTTTTCGCTGTTTGCGATAAACGATCGCTGGCAGCTGGTCCTGACGAACAGCGCAGATAATCAGTCTTGGATTTCCTCGCCCTTTTCCTTTGCGGCGGTCGGAAACCTGAAGATGGTCAGTGGGCCGATTCCAGAAGAAACGCGCGCGTCGCTCCGTGTCATTACGACGCATCGCCAGGCCCTGGGGAAGATCCGCGCTGAAATGCCGGATGGTCGTGAACTGGTGATGAGTTCGCTGCGTCAGTTTTCCGGCACACGTCCGCTGTATCAGGTGGTGGATCGTGACACGCTGAAAAATCAGCAAAGCGGCCTTCGCTATCGGGCAAACCCGGAAACGGGGTTCTACCAGGCGATCACTGCGCAGGGGCAATGGGGAAATGAACAGTTAAGTCCCGGCTTCACCGTAAGCGCGGGCTGGAAAAACTTTGTGCGGGTGTTTACCGATGAGGGGATTCAAAAGCCCTTCCTGGCGATTTTCGGCTGGACGATGATCTTTTCCTTACTGACGGTGGTGTTGACGGTCGCTGTCGGCATGGTGCTGGCCTGTCTGGTGCAATGGGAGGCGCTGAAAGGCAAAGCGATTTATCGCGTCCTGCTGATTCTGCCATATGCCGTGCCCGCGTTTATCTCCATCCTGATTTTCAAAGGGCTGTT
Organism: Pantoea sp. CS_6; assembly: GCF_041954745.1. Classification (NCBI taxonomy): domain Bacteria; kingdom Pseudomonadati; phylum Pseudomonadota; class Gammaproteobacteria; order Enterobacterales; family Erwiniaceae; genus Pantoea; species Pantoea sp. CS_6. The sequence continues at coordinate 461,537 of NZ_JAVAYG010000002.1, read as the reverse complement.
TAATCAGAGCTTCGGCGAAATCAATGTGCTGCTCAGTACGCTGTTTGGGATCAAACCGGCATGGTTTAGCGATCCCACGCTGGCCCGCACGATGTTGATCATTGTGAATACCTGGCTGGGTTACCCCTACATGATGATCCTGTGCATGGGACTGCTGAAAGCGATCCCAGAGGATTTGTATGAAGCCTCTGCGATGGACGGTGCGGGCCCGCTGCAAAATTTCTTTTTAATTACGGTGCCGCTGCTGCTGAAGCCGTTAACGCCGCTGATGATTGCCAGTTTTGCCTTTAACTTTAATAACTTTGTACTGGTTCAGTTGCTGACCAATGGCGCACCTGACCGACTCGGCACGACCACACCGGCCGGTTACACCGACCTGCTGGTGAACTACACATGGCGCATCGCGTTTGAAGGCGGCGGCGGGCAGGATTTTGGTCTGGCGGCCGCGATTGCGACGCTGATTTTCCTGTTGGTTGGCGCTCTGGCGGTGCTGAATCTGAAAGCTGTGCGAATGAAATTTGATTAAGGAGACGTTATGGCTATGGTGCAACCCAAATCGCAACGGTTGCGTCTGCTTCTGACGCATCTGCTGCTGCTGACGTTTATCGCGGCAATCGTCTTTCCGCTGCTGATGGTCGTGGCCATCTCGCTGCGCGCCGGTAACTTTGCCACCGGCAGCCTGATCCCCGATCAGATCTCCTGGGAGCACTGGCGGCTGGCGCTGGGGTTCAGCGTCCAGCACGCCGACGGTTCCGTTACGCCGCCGCCCTTTCCGGTGCTGTTGTGGCTCTGGAACTCCGTGAAAATTGCCGCGATCAGCGCACTGGGCATTGTGGCGCTGTCGACCACCTGCGCCTATGCCTTTGCCCGTATGCGCTTTAAAGGCCGCGCCAGCCTGTTGAAAGGCATGCTGATTTTTCAGATGTTCCCGGCGGTACTGTCCCTGGTGGCGCTCTATGCCCTGTTTGATCGCATCGGACAATACGTGCCGTTTATCGGCCTGAATACTCACGGCGGTGTGATTTTCGCCTATCTGGGCGGTATTGCGCTGCATGTCTGGACGATTAAGGGCTATTTCGAAACGATTGACCGATCGCTGGAGGAGGCCGCTGCCCTTGACGGTGCCACGCCGTGGCAGGCATTTCGTCTGGTGCTGCTGCCGCTGTCCGTGCCCATTTTAGCCGTCGTGTTTATTCTGGCTTTTATTGCCGCCGTGACGGAAGTGCCGGTAGCGTCTTTACTGCTGCGCGACGTGAACAGCTATACGCTGGCAGTCGGGATGCAGCAGTACCTCAATCCGCAAAATTATCTGTGGGGGGATTTTGCTGCCGCTGCCGTGCTCTCTGCCATTCCGATTACCCTGGTGTTTTTGCTGGCGCAACGCTGGCTGGTTAATGGCCTGACCGCCGGTGGCGTTAAAGGCTGACAGCTTCATCATTTGCAACTGCTGTGTTCGTGTTGGCGGCCACTGGCCGCCTTTTTTAGTTGTCGTCTGTCAGATCGTCATAAACGGCACGCAGGCGCATACGCAGATACAGCACGGCTTTGTGCTTGCGCGACAACAGAGTCTGAACGCTTACGCCGGTGGCGTGAGACAGTGCTTTGTAACTTATGCCCTGCAGTTCTGTTTTATCGAACACCTCAAACTGCGCTGGCGGCAGTTCAGACAGTGCCGCTTCCAGGGCTTCCCAAAGCAGCCCCCTGAGATAATCGTCTTCGGGCGTTTGCGGCGTGCCAAACAGGGTTTCCGCCAGTTCGACGTCTACCGCCTCCTCCTCCTCATCCTGCTCATAAGAAAAAAGCGGCAGTTCTCGTTTCTTACGCGCCCGGTCGGTCATTTCATTACGCGCCGCCCGAAACAACCACGCCGAGATATTCTCTACAGGTTGTTCTACCCCGATCAGCTGACAGGTCACTTCCTGCAAAATATCCTCAGCCTCATCGCGAACGGCGATGCGACCCCGGATAAAAGCGTGGAGTTTTGTTTTGCAGCGTTCAAGCGCTTTTACCAGTGATGCGGCTTGTAATACGCTGGCCTTCATCGTCATTACTCTGTCCGGGTGTCAGAGTGAGTGTCCGCAGACGGTGGCTGCTCTTCCCGGCATCTGTCCCGACGGTGGTGAGCACGATGGCCGAACCCTTCACGCCGTTGCTTCATAAATTCATCCCGTTCTTCCGGTGTCATCTGCATCCAGCGCTCATGCATGCGCCGCCGCGCCTTGCCAAACATCCCCGGTCTGATGCCCAGGCCGCCAAACAGAATCCGGCACAGCAGCAGCAGTCCGGCGGCCTGCCAGAAACCAATTGTTTTAACGCCTGTAATGGCAGGCAGTATGGCATTCCATAGTGTCATGACCAGCAGACACAGCACGACAATTAACACGCCCCCGACAATGAACGCCTTTGGCAGGCGGTGCCTGCCCATGCCGCGAGAAGGGTGAAACGGGTGATTATCGACATTTCTCATAGTTGTATGACCTCAGCAGTGATTAACATGATGAGGTAGACGAATGAGCCCGCAAAATATTGCTGGCTCGTTAAAAAAAATTTGTTGAGTGTGAAAGGTGGCGGTCAGTTCTGGCATAAAACCGCGCTGCCGATCAGCACAGGCCGACCGGCAACGGGCAAGAGGTTAAAACCACGGGACAGAAAATCCCGCTCATGGTGACAACGTCACATCATGATTTACTTACTTGGTCAGGCGTCACTTTTTCGACCGCCCTGCCTTCAAGCACCGCCTTCACAACGGTAAAAACGTCGGTGTTATCAATATAGTCGCCCTGGTTGTAGCCTACATGCTTAGCATAGCCCGCATCGATGCCACGCACGCGCTCCGCAAAGGCATCGGCCCCAACGCCTTTTGCCCACAGCGGCACAAGCGCGTTGGAATGGTTGCCGGTTGGACGGAATGAGATGCCGGGCATCATGCCTTTCCCTTTATTAATGACGGCCTGGAAAGGGATGTTCTGCGCATCGGGTCCCATTGGCATGCCGTTGTCGTGATCGGTCGTCACGATCAATAGCGTCTCGTTCCAGTTACTGTTTTTCTCTACCCATTCAATCACGGAGGCCACAGCGTTGTTGAAGTCTGCACTTTCTTCAATCAGGCGACCATATTCCACGCCGACGCAGTTAGGGTTGTAGGAATTCCCCCAGTCGCCTTTTTCGCTACAGGCATTGCTGGTATGCGCGGACCAGTCAGTCGCACCGCCTTCGACCATCATAAAAAAGCCGTCGGGGTTTTTACTCAGGTGCTGAATGGCTCCCCGGGTCATCGTATTCAGGGTCGGTACCGTGGCAATAAACGCATCCCCGGACGGATTCGCCGCATCTTTACCAACAATGGCGGCCTGACGGCCCTGCTGCAACGTGCCGTTGGGGGCAACGTTCGGCGATCCCAGTAACGGGCCGCTATGAACCAGCGCGCCACTGGCGAGGCGGGCAAACGCCTCAGTACTGCGCACCACTTTCCACGGCTGACCACCCGCAGGGGCCAGCTTGCCAGCATTGAGCAATGTCCAGTCAGCTTCAGACAGGTAACGGTGCGCATCTTCTCCGCACCCCACGGTGGTTTCGTTTGAAGCCAGATGCTGACAGTCGGTGCCGTTGGCGTTAAAGCCCGGCAAACCGGTTCCCATAATCAGATCCAGTTTCCCTGACGTCAGCATTTGTTTCGCAATCGCGTGATAATCGTTACGCGACGCGTTTTGTGCGCCAAAGGCGGCGGGCGTGGCGTGAGAGAATGGCACGCTGGTGACGACGCCTGTCGCTTTGCCCATGGCTTTCGCCGTTAGTGTGACAAAATCAACCGGTTGTCCGTTGTTATCGACGTTGATGGCATTGTTATAGGTTTTAATTCCTGACGCCAGCGCTGTGCCGGCGGCGGCGCTGTCCGTTGGATTCACCGCCAGATAGTCGTAACCCCTGAACGGCAGATCCTTATTATCTGTTCGGGTTGTATCCCAGGCTTTCTGCGGATCGTAATTAACCAGAGAGGCATTATTGTGCGTGGCTTTTTTTGAGGCATTCAGGGGATAGGTTGTCATGGCATATTTTGCCGGAAACGCGGCATACGGCGTACTTTCACGGCTGCCATACTGCCAGTAGGCTGTTGCATCCCAGGTGCCCCAGCCTGCCCCGTCATTAATCATGATAATCACATTTTTGGCTTTCACTTCTGCCGCCAGCACGGCGGAGCTGGCGGTCATACCGCCCATTGCCAGCATAAGCAGACTGAGTTTACCCAGAGAAAACGCGGCAGCGGTACGGTAAAGACGTGGTTTGCGTGACATAAAACTCTCCCTATCATTGCGGCAAGCCCCTGACAGACAAGCCAGGTTTCAACCCATGTCAAACAATGTCTGTTTGTAACATTGATGGCTGCGCAGTATTACGGCGACGTGTGACAGTTTTATGAAGAAAATCCCCCTCTGTTTCCCCCCTGTCTGACCATCGCTTGCGGCGTAACGGATAAAAAGCTTTTATATCAATGCATTGAGGCATCACTTTAAAAAACCTGCTGCAGAAAGCGTGCTGTGTAAAGCTCTGTAAGTGAGCACACGGATGACCCAACGTTAATGCCAGGGCGTGCCGACTTTGTTTGTTAATTTGACGTTGGGATTTTGTGTCTTAATTTCACAACCTGTAAGCAGACACAAAAATCCTGCCAAATTTCAGCTCAAGTGTGGCGGAAGCTTTCATAAGCCTCTGATTAGCAAGAAAAGCCAAATTCATTTACTTGAAAAGGTATTTGATAACTTCTGCCGACAGTATTTAACACGGCAATAAAACGTAAGCACATAGCAAACCCGTAACGATCACTGTCGCGTCGTTTGCCCGTGATAGCGATACATTCCGATATTCAGGAGCATTAAAATGAAAGCACTTGTTCAGGATCTTTTGTCTATCTTCTCTCCTCAGACAGTCAGCCCTGTGTTTATCCGTAGCGGCTTATCTCAGGAAGAAAAAAATGCCATCACCCCGATGGGCGTAACGACGGTGACCTGGGCGACCTCAATGCAGGAAGTGACTGATGCGCTGCTGCGCAAAGCCACCGAGGCCGGTGCTGTGGGTTACCACATTACCCAGGTTGATTCTCACAAACCCGGTAATGACCAGCAGCATATTCTGGAAGCGACCGCGACCCTGTATGCGCTGGATGAGAAGGCATTGCAGAGAGCACACTAGTGACATCTCCATCTTCGCAACGCGTTTTTAGCCCTTCCGAACCCTGCTGATTATCCGGATGATAACAGCAGGGTTTTTTGATCCTTTTCCTGCTGCCAACGCCGGCATAGTCTGCATTTTTAAACATTTCTCCGGTGTCTCATCGTGCGGTGTAAATCAGAAACTTAACTGTATGATGTAACTAATATCAGTTAAGGGATAAATTGTTTTGCCGCCTGTCGCCCCTGTTTTGCATTCAGCCACTATAGTTTTTCAACGTATTGATTCTCAGACATGAGGTTTTTATGAGCACGCTGTTTTCCACTTTTTCACTCGGTGAATTAACGCTCGATAACAGAATTGTTATTGCGCCAATGTGTCAGTATTCCGCTGAAGAGGGTTGCGCAACCGCCTGGCATCGTATCCATCTGGGGCAGCTCGCCTTTTCAGGGGCTGGACTGTTAATCATTGAAGCGACCGCGGTAGAAGATATTGGTCGTATCACCTACGGCGACCTGGGGTTATGGAATGATGAAACCGAAGCCGCACTGGCGGCGGTATTAGCGGACATCCGTCGCTATTCCGATATGCCGATTGGTATTCAGTTGGGTCATGCCGGGCGCAAAGCATCCTGCGACGTGCCGTGGGAAGGCGGCGAACACATCTCGCCTCAGAACGGTGGCTGGCAAACCGTGGCCCCTTCCGCCCTGCCGTTCAGTGAAGGCGATCATCCGCCCAGCGCAATGGACGCCAGCGCGCTGGCGCGTGTCAAAGAGGCGTTTGTCGCTACGGCAAAACGGGCCGTTCGTCTTGGCCTTGAACTCATTGAGGTGCATGCCGCGCACGGCTATCTGCTGCACCAGTTTCTGTCGCCGCTTTCCAATACCCGCGATGATGAATACGGCGGCTCACTGGAAAACCGAATGCGTTTTCCGCTTGAGGTCTTTAAAGCAGTACGTGAGGCCGTCCCGGCCGCCATTCCGGTGGGCGTGCGTATTTCTGCCAGCGACTGGGTTGAGGGCGGCTGGGATGTAAGCCAGTCCATTGCCTTTTCGCAACAGCTGGAAGCGCTGAACTGCGCCTATATCCACGTTTCCAGTGGGGGCCTGTCAGAACAGCAGCAGATCAGCGTCGGCCCGAACTATCAGGTCCCTTTTGCGCGGGATATTCGTCAGCAAATCGGTATCCCGGTGATTGCGGTAGGTTTAATTACCGAGCCGCAGCAAGCCGAAGATATTTTGCAGCAGGGGGAAGCGGATCTGGTCGCGCTGGCACGCGGTATGCTCTATAACCCACGCTGGCCATGGCACGCCGCTGCCGCATTCGATGCAACGGTGAAAGCGCCGCCGCAGTATCTGCGCTCTGAACCTCACGGCGCAAAAGGAACACTGACGCCGGACGAGTAAAACGTTGAGGCCGCACGGCGTGCGGCCTTACTGATAGTGTTGAAGACAGCGCTGTAGCGCCAGATGCGGGCCGGTCAGGGGCTGACGTGTTGATGCGAAATGCGCCGCCGCCGGTGCCATTGACGTCTGCGCCAGCACAACCTGCTCCGCGCCCTGCTGCCAGGCCGCTTCAACCGCTTCTGTTACGCAGTCAAGATAGCCTGTCTGATCCCCCGCTTTAAACTTCTGCCACGCCCCCGGAATCAGAACGACCTCTGCCCGCCCGTTGGCACCGTGAAACAGTGCCCGCGTGGCGCCCAGCGTGGATTCAGCCGCACAAAGCACGACCGTTTGCCTGGGATTTTCGCGGACCGCCTCTGCCAGCATGCTGTCTGTGCGCCAGACCACGCACGGCGAAGATGCGTTTGTAAAGCTTTCAGCCACCGGTCCGAGCGTGGAACAGGTCATCAGAATGGCGTCAAAATGGGGTTGCAGACTCGCCAGCAACGCGCCGATCCGTGCATGAAGTTCCGGCGTCAGTCCGCCACTGGCTTCGGCCTCCGCCAGCAGCTGCGGCATCACCAGATGACTCAGTTGCAGATCTCCCGACGGCAACTGGCTCGCTGCATCGTCAAAGATGGGAATATTGCTGGCCGCAGTATGTAAACAGGCAATGGCGATCATGTGTGGGCTCGGCGTAAAAACGGGTTTTCATCATGCCATGGGCGACGCCAGATTCAAACGTCTCATCTGTAAGAGAGAGCCGCACGCCATAAACCCACCAGTCCGTGTGGTAGCGCCTGCTTATTACTTATGCCGTCAGGCCTGCCATGCGGCATGCTGGATAACGATCCGATAGCCGTCCCTGTCCTGAAAGGTTGCGCCGTTTTTTGCCCAGTACGGGTTAAAAGACGTCACTTCAGTAAACCCGGCACGCGTCATTACCTGACAACGTTGCTGCCAGCACGCCGCGTCCGGCAGATACAGCACCAGCAGATCGTCAACCGTTGTCGCGGGCTGGACAGGATGGTGCTGACAAAACGTAAACTCCAGATGCCAGGGCAAGGTCTTATCACCCAGCATAATGCCGCTGAATCCGTCATGGTCCCTGAACTCCCCCAGTTTATGCAATCCAAGGCCAGTGCAGTACAGGTCTGCGCTCGCGGTCAGGTCACTGACCGGGCGCGCAATGCGCAGTTGTTGTATCACCATTGCTTCTCCTGATTCTGTAAAAAGGCTATTAATAGTGGGCGTGGATAACGGCATAACAGTGAGGTTTATAATGTATCTGCAGTCAGCACGTTTGTTGCTCAGAGCTATGCGCCCTTCCGATGACAAGGATCTGTTCCGCATTTATGGCGATCCCGCGACCAACACGTTTAACCCGGCAGGCCCGTATCCGAGCCTGGCGTTCGCGCAGCAGAAGCTGGCCGAGAGGCTGACCGCTTTTGAACGGTACGGGTTTGAAAGCTGGGCGATATCGACGCGAGATGCGCCCGATACGCTGATTGGCTTTGGTGGGTTGAGCGTACGTAAGTTTGCCGGTGAGTTGACCAATAATCTTGGCTATCGCTTTGATACCCAGGCATGGGGTAAAGGTTATGCTACTGAGCTGTCACGTTTTGCCCTGGATTACGGCTTCAACGAGCTGGGGCTGGCGTCCGTGACCGCATCGGTACGACGTCATCATCAGGCTTCAATTCATGTGCTGGAGAAAAGCGGGTTGCGCTACATCAAAGAGATTTATGACGTCGAAAATGCCCCGCCAAGCCTGTGTTATGCGATGACGCGTGAGCAGTGGCAGGCCTCAGCGGAACGTAAATATTAGCAGGGTGAGCTGTTAATTAACCTGCACGCAGCCGGATGTGAACGCACCAGGATGTGTACTTATCGTAACGGTGATCGCCAGAGGATTTGTCAAGACGACTTGCTGAAAGGCGCTCCGCGATGATTGTCGATTCACACGCAGAACCCGTGTAAATGGGATTCTGCATGAGGGTGCATTTGCTGGTTTCTACGTTTTTATTGGACGGGTCGCCTGAGGTGGTGTCCCTGACACAGTAACAGTCGAAGGCATTTACCACTGTCACCGGTATTGCTTTCAGACCACATTTCCGTCCAGGCATGGCGCTGCATCACACAGCACCCCCCGGGCGCGCTGGTTGGAGCGCAGAATGCTATCGCGCACCGGTACGGTGCCGCTCTCAATGCAGGCTGTCCACTGCTGAGTAGTCAGCACGGCCGCAAAGTTTGACTGCAGCACTACACAGCATACCCGATGAATCTCTTCTGCACTCACGCGCCCTGCCTGATTTTGGTAAGGAACTGAACCTGAAGCATCACTGAGGTATTCCACAGCAATGCCGTTATGCCACGCATGATTAATGGTAGAAAGATTGCAGTTGTGAGTCATATAGCCCACTACCGTCAGCGTGTTAATGGCGTGATCGGCTAACCAGTGCGCCAGTCCCGTTCCGGTAAAAGCGCTGGCCCGATTTTTACTCAAAAGAAGCGCTCGGGGACGTGAAGCGACAACGGGATGCAACTGCCAGCCATCGCTGTTAATCGCAAAAAGCGGTGATTCTGCAGGCGCAGTATGCTGTACCACGATTACCGGTATGTTTGCCGCACTCGCCCTGTCCATGGCAATCGCGATGTTTTCCAGTGAATGTTGCGGATGTGGATATTCAATCGGCAACGCGCCGCTGAAATATTCATTCTGTACATCAATGACAATAAGCGCGCGTTGAGGTAAAGCGGAAACGGTCATAGCCAAATTCCTCAGATTAGTGGCTCTACAGAGCGTAAAGCCGTAGACACCATCTTCACCCGACGATAATCTCAGCAACAGCGTCCCGAAAGACAACGCACGAAAGTATTGGGCCATCGTTATGGAGAATGATCATGTCGTGCAAAAATATCGCGGTACTGGCTTTTCATGACATCAGTCCTTTTCATCTTTCAGTGCCCTGTCTGGTTTTTGAAAACCGTACCGAACATGGCCTGCCCGCTTTTAACCTGCGGGTTTGCGCAGCCGAGACCGCCAGCGGTGATTTAATTCGTACCTGTGCGGGTTTTATGCTGAAAAGTGAGTTGACGCTCGAAGATGCAACAGACGCGGATGTCTTAATTGTTCCCTCCTGGCGTAGCCCACAGGAGCGTCCGTCGGACGCTATGCTGCATGCGATACGAATGGCAAGACAGCGCGGTGCTACGGTCGTGGGGTTGTGCCTGGGTGCGTTTGTGTTAGCAGAGGCTGGCGTACTGGACGGATACAAAGCGACTACACACTGGAGCGCAGCACCGTATTTCGCGCAGCATTTTCCCAAAATCAAGCTGATGCCAGATGTGTTGTATCAGGATGCGGATGACGGCAGGCTGGTTACCTCTGCCGGGACAGCCGCCGGTCTTGATTGCTGCCTGCACCTGGTTCGTCGCTGGCACGGCGCCGATATCGCCAATAAGATTGCGCGCCGGTTGGTCACGGCCCCGCATCGCCAGGGAGGACAGGCCCAGTTCATTGAACAGCCTCTCCATAGCCAGCCGGGAGGCGATCGTCTGTCAGACCTGCTGAACTGGATGGTGGCCAATCTTGCAGAGCAGCACTCTCTGGATTCACTGGCGCAGCGGGTTGCAATGAGCCGACGTAATTTCACCCGCCGTTTTCGCGACCTGACAGGTATGACGGTCAGTCAGTGGTTACAGGGACAAAGGCTGGCCTATGCGCAACGCTTACTCGAAAGCACACCCCATTCTGTAGAATATGTGGCGCAGTTATCAGGCTTCGGCAGCGCCGTATCACTACGCCAATATTTTAATAAAGCGTTTAATACCTCACCCTCCGCATGGCGGGCACTGTTTGCTCATTGAGGGTAAACGATATTTATCCTTTGCTTTTGCTGAGGCGGCACTGTGAGAGATCCTCGTCGGCTCTCTTATCTGTCGCTAATGTCCGGCGGGCATGGCACATCCCTGCGCCACGGGCATCCGTGATAATCAGCCAAGCACATCCTGCACGCAGGCTTTAAACACTTTCACCCCAAGCGCCAGCGCGTCACGGTCAAAATGCATCTCCGGATGATGCAGACCGGGCGTCAGGTTGGCCCCCAGTCCCCAGAAGCCGCCTTTAATCTGTGGACGAAGACGCAGATAGTGAAAGAAGTCTTCACTGCCGGGTGTCGACTTCGGCGCAGTGAGGCCGGTTTCGCCAAATACGCTGCGAATACCGCGTGCGATCACCTCTGTGGCCTCGTCATGGATAATGGCGGCGGGCATCTCTTTCAGAATGCGGATCTCTGCGCGTGCGCCATAGGCGGCGGCGCTGCTCTCAATCGCGCGTACCACCTGTGGTTTGAGGGTAGTCATCGCTTCGTTCTCTGCCGCACGCAGATCCCAGCACACCTGCGCTTTATCAGGGATTGAGTTAGTCACGCCCGCATCACAGAGAAACCGCGTCGCTTTTGCGCTCCATGTCAGCGACGGAGCAAGATGAATGCCGTTCACCGCCTGCACCGCGTGCGCAGCGGCATCCAGTGCATTGACGCCCAAATGTGGCCGCGCGGCGTGCGCCGCTTTGCCGTGGAACATCACTTCCACGGTAGCGGACGCTGAGTAGTACATCGCCGGCACGGCCTGGCCCATCGGGCACTCCTCCAGCGGGCGCAGGTGGAAGCCGAGCAACATGTCGACATCATCAAGCACGCCGCCTTCGGTCAGGGCAATCGCCCCGGTGCCCAGCTCTTCCGCAGGCTGGAAGATGAATTTTAACCGGCCCTTTTTCACCAATCCTTCAGCCATCACCTCCTGGGCGGTGGTCAGTACGACGGTGGAGTGGCCATCGTGCCCACAGGTGTGACGCGCCACATGTTGGCCGTCAATGATATGCCCCAGCGCATCCATATCGGCGCGCAGCGCTAACGTCGGGCCAGGCTTACCGCTGTCCAGGACGGCGACAATACCGGTGGTGTTGTTTACCTGGCGAGTGACCCGGTAGCCCGCCGCCTCCAGTACGCCCGCGATATAGGCGGACGTTTTAAACTCTTCGAACCCCAGTTCCGGGATTTGGTGCAGGTAATTAAAGTGCTCAAGTGTACGCGACACGTCTTACTCCTTAGTGCTCAGGCAATAACGCGCATAATCAGCATGGCGATTACGGCATTGAGAATGCTGACCGCCATCAGTAACGGCCAGTACTTCTTCGGCACATCGGCCACGCCCAGCAGGCGGCCCATATACTGGAGTTGCGAGCCCATCAAAAAGATGGCGGGCGCGAGAATGGTAATCTGGGCCATATCAAGCTGGCCTTTACTCAGCAGGCTGACGGCAACGCCGGTGCCCGCAGAGGAAGAGAGCCAGGCGGTTAACAGTACGGTGATCGCCTCGCCCGGCAGGCCAAAAAGCCCCATCAGCGGTGCGCAAATGTGCCCAATAATCTGCATCACGCCCAGCAAATTGAGCATTTCAGCGATGACATAGGCCATTAATACATTTGGCATCAGGTTATTAATGGCGATATTAAAGCCTTTGCGCGCACCAATAACGAAAATATCAAACGGATTACCGGAGACTTTTGCCTGATTATTCATTGTCGAAATCTCGCTTATAAACAGTATTTAATGCCAGGCGAACCACGGCGGCACCGACGAATTTAAGGACAAACATTAAAATCAGCGGAATAATAATGGGGAGCGTTAATGAAGCGAACATCGCCGAGCCGATAGAGAAATAGTTATTAATCAACCCGGCACCCGAGTATTGCCACGAGCCCATAATCACCACATCTTTACGGGTGATTTTTTTGCTGTCATAGAGCTCTTTGGTTAATGCCGCGCCGGCATCGGTGCTTTGCAGATCGGTAATCAACGCAAGACCGGTATAACCCGGAATCCCGAGCAGTGGTTTTAACAGCGGAGTAAGTAATTTATGTGCCGCGCGGATCGCGCCGTAATGAGTGAAGATTTCCAGCAGGCCGAGTGCCAGCATTACCGTGGGCACCAGCGAGAGTGCAAAGAGGAAGCCGGCTTTGGCGCTCAGGCCGCCGCTGCCGATAAAGGTATTGGTTTCCGGCGTTTTCATGGTGCCGAACGCGCCACCTAACGTGGTAAAATCGAATGCACCCAGCCAGGCCATACCGTCAACTTTAAAAAAGAAGCCGGAAAAGACCAGCAGCACAATGACCAGTGAAATCCACGCACCCGGCCCCACTTTCCACTCCTCTGTCGCTTCTTTATCTGGCTGCTTCAGTGTTTTTGATTCGCTCATATCATCTCTCTTTACATCTGTAATGGAAAAGTCCTGATACTAAGCAGGATCCATGCCTGAATAGCCCAGCCGTGAAATAAACCTCTTTATTAAGATTTTTAGTGCAGTAAAACCCCTTCCCAAAAAAACATGAGAAAGCCATATCCCTTTTCGGAGAAGTGTATTTTTCTCTGCGTGCCTAAAGGCGCAGGCAAATAATTTCTCACCGTTTTTGGGCGCGCTTTTGGTGCAGTACGATGTTGTTCGCTTTTTTTCTTTTCTGACCAGCGAAAATTAACGGTTAATTTGATTATCACTATTTAAAGAGCTTGATAAATAGCCGTGGAGTGATGTTATTGTTGCCTTAAGGTCAACAGTAACGAGGAAATGTGGCAGATGTTCCAGGATAAACAGGTGGGCTATCTGTATGAAGTCGGTAATCAGGGCGGCATTCGCCGCGCGGCAGATATCCTTGGGATTAATGCGTCGGTCGTCAGCCGTCAAATCGCACAACTTGAGCGTGCGCTACAGCTTCCCTTGCTGGAACGGCGTGGGCGTAACGTGGTGTTGACCGAAGCGGGACGCCTGCTGGCAGAGGACTATTTTGTCAGCCGTATGCGGCGCGAAAAGCTGGAGAGCCAGCTTAAAGATCTGCGCCATATGCGCGGCGGAACGCTTTCGGTGCGCATTGGCGGCGGACTGATCACGGCGTTTATCGAAGGGGTTATGCGCGAATTTGCCCAGTCTTACCCGCAGGTGTTTGTCGATATTGTGGTCGGCAGCATGCAAGAGATGATGAACGATATCGTCAGCGGCGAAGCGGATATGGCGCTGGCGTTTGGTCCGATTGGCACACCGGAACTGAAGCGGCACAGTTTTAAGTGGGGGCCGATCTGTGCCGTCGTCGCGCCGCAGCATCCTGTCGCCAGTCTCACCAGCATCACCATTGAAGCGTTGACTGCTCACCCGCTTATCGCCCTTACAGAGAACTTCGGCCTGCAGCGGCATATGAACGCGATGTTCAAAAGCCAGGGCCTGCAGTTTCATCCGGCTTACCGGTGTAACCTCTTCTCGACCGCCATGAACCTCAGTCAGGCCGGGCTCGGCGTCTCATTTATGACGGCACACGCCGCCGCCGACCCGATTCGCCAGGGCACACTTGTCGCCGTGCCAATCGATCACCCGATTGCCAGTAGCGCTCAGTGTCACCTGTTACGAAACTCCGACAGGCGTTTTACCCCGGCAGCCCATCATATGTGGCGACTTCTGCATAATGCATTTCGCGACAGATAAAGGCAGAGACAGCCGTAAGGGCTGGATGTCATGCCAAATGCAGAAACAAATGGACAGCGAAGATGGCTGAAGCCAGCGGTGAGCAAGGAGAAGCGATAAACCGTTGAGTCAGACAGTCAGTACTGAGGCAGTAACAGCCTGCGAGGTATCGCTTAAAAGCCCGGCGTGAAGGCGGAAATACCTTCCCCATCATGCCGGGCAGATGACTCAGCGTGGTGGCGTGAGCAATTCCCGTTCTATCCGCTCCCGGGTCTCAACGGCCTGATATTTCATTTTTTCCGGGTAACCGAACAGCGAAGCGGCCACGACAGGTTCGCCACCCACTTTGAACGTCTGCTCTGCAAACTTCATTTCCCGCAGGGTGCGGAACAGCGTCTCAAAATCCACCTCGCCTTCTCCGATGCCAACATGCTGATGAATGGTCGCATCGACACCGGGTGGATTGACAATGTAGCGGCAATGTTTGGTGTGATTCATCGTATCGGCAATGAGAACATGAGAGAGATCGTGCCCCGCATGACGAAGCATCCTCTCTACGTCCCCTTTTCCTTTATCATAAAAAAAGGTATGCGGAACGCTGTAAACGTATTTAACGTTATCGCTCCTGAATGACCTGACCATATTGACGGTTTCGTCGCTTTCTTCGCAGAAGTCCCATGGATGCGCCTGTATTTCTACACGGATGCCTTCACGTTCGAACAGCGGAAGTAGTGTTTCCATCGAGCGGTAAAACATCTCATCGCAGATTTCAGGTTGATTAGGATCGCCCGCCAGTTCGGTATTAATGACCTGAACCCCCATTTCGACGGCGATTTCAACGAGGCGTGTCCAGTTTTTTACCGCCGCCTGTCGGCGCAGTTCATCCGGGCCAGACCAGCGGTAAACACAAATAAAAGAGGAAATTTCAACGCCCGTTTCGCGCAGGGCCTTCTTATACTCCGCAATGATTTCGCGGCTTGCGCGGGGATGTTTATAGAACGGATTAATTTCCGGATGCGGAGACTGCTCGATGTACTTGTAGCCCCATTCCGACACCTGACGGACCATTTTGGTGATACCCAGATCTTTGATTACATCTACGTCGAATGCAATTTTCATTGATGCCACCTTTACGTTATCTCATGCTGCCTGAGTCGGGTTTCAGGCAGAGAAAGTCACTTCATCGCAAATCTCATCCTCAACAGACTGATGCGCTCATCCACTACAGTCGATATCAGCATTCCACCCACGTCGAGCCGGATTCGGCTGAACGGACACAGTTTTCCACCCATTTGACGCCCGCCAGCCCCGCATGCACATCGGGATACCAGAAATCCTTCAGGAAGGCGTCGTCACCCCGATCGGTGGCATCCATAGCCAGCGCGAAACGTCTGTAGAGGTTTGACCAGGCCTCGAAAAGACCTTCAGGATGTCCCCCTCCGATACGGTCATCTGCACGCGCGGCCGGGTGAAGATAGTCCATGCCCCTTTCCAGGATGCGTACCGGCTCGCCCTGAATTTCAAACCGGAGCTGGTTCGGCTGTTCATCCCACCACTCGATACTGGCTTTAGCGCCGACGATGCGCACTTTTTGCCCATGCATGGAACCGCAGTTAACGGCGGAGGCCCACAGACTGCCGACCGCGCCATTCTCATATTCCATCAGGACAAACGCGTTGTCTTCGAGGGGAGCACGGCTTTTAACAAAGCTCTGCCGCGAGCACAGCAGTCGCCTGATTTTTAAGCCGGGAGCCATAGTTTCAGCGATACACAACGGATGGGTTGCCAGGTCCCCCAGCACGTAACTGGGCCCGACAAAGCGCGGGTTAACGCGCCAGCTGGTACTGGCGTTATTTTGCTCAACGGATTCGTTGTGAAAACCGTGTGCAAACTGCATCGTAACAATGCGGATGTCGCCCAGGAGTCCCTCCGCAATCATTTCTCTGGCCTGGAGAATAAGCTGATGACCGGTATAACCATAGGTCACGCCGATGATCTTGTTTTTCTCCCGGCTCAGTTTCGCCAGATGCTCAGCCTCTTCGACCGTGAAGCACAGCGGCTTCTCACATATCACATGAAGTCCCGCTTCAAGCGCGGCGCAGCAGACAGCAAAATGCGTATTGTTTGGTGTGGCGATGGAGACGGCCTGAATACCGTCCTCGCGTTGTCCTTCTGTAGCAAACAGGGTTTCGTAGTCGGCATAGCACCGGTCTGGTGAAAGGCCCAGTGCCTCACCAAAGGCGCGCCCACGTGCGGCATCGATATCGAACGCGCCGGCGACTAACGTAAAGGTATGATCACGGAGTGCCGATGAGCGGTGAATGTAGCCAATCTGACTGGTTCCGCCACCGCCGACCATGCCCCACCGAAGTGATTTTTCGAGCGGTTTAATGCCGTTAATCATGATTATTCTCCTCAGAAACCGACGGAATGCAGATAATGCAGACTGGCCGTGACATCACGCAGGCTTGTATCCGCATCACGCGGATCTCTTTCCTGTTCAATGGTTATCCAGCCCTTGTAACGACGCTGGCGCAGAAATGCATGAACGTCCGGATAGTGGATGGCACCGCTGCCAAGAGGACACATGACGCCCTGGGCGCAGGCGGTGAAAAAATCCAGCCCTTCTTTAACTGCCCGGCGCCAGACAGCCTCGTTAACATCCTTGAAGTGCAGGTAATCAATCCTGTCCCAGTAACGTTCCAGCGTAGCCACCGGCGCCATGCCAGCGTAATACAGATGGCCGGTATCCAGGCAAAGCCCGGCTACGGTATGGGGAATATCGTGGACCAGCTTTTCCAGTTCATCGGCAAACTCAATGCAGCCACCAGCATGGGGATGAATGACCGGCCTGACACCGTACGCTTTCCAGGCAATCTCACTTAGAATGGTGATATGTCTTATCATCGTCTGCCAGTCACTGGGATTAAGTCGCGGGGCCTTTTCTGACTGACCGGCTGTGGCGGCACGTTCAGGATCACCAAAGTCGATGATGACAAGATAAGGTGGCGATGCCCCCACATTGACAGCGTCAGCCTGCCGGGTAACGGCGCTCAGGTTGTGGCAGATCTTATGGGTCAGATCGATCATTGCCGGGAAGTTTTCTTCACTGACTAAATCGTCGAAAAGGGTGCCGGCAATAACAGACAGCTGATGTTCCTCAAGTGCAGACGTCAGGGCCTCGGGCTCAACAGGCAAGTATCCCCATGGTCCCAGCTCCAGACTTTTGTATCCGGCGAGCGCGGCCTCTTTTAGCACGCTCTGCCAGGGGGGAAGAAACGGGTTTTTCGGGTCGTCCACTCCCCAGCTACAGGGTGCAGTCGCGATGGAAATGGTCATGGTTTTTCTCCGGATGCGGCAACACAGGTAAGCACTGACATGCAGGCGACAAATGCCTGACTCAGTGCGCGCAGTATTGCGCCGGTTTTTTGATACCAGCAACCCTCCTTCGTGGATTATTTGATAGAGATCATGATTTTTTTAAATCATATTATTGATAGTTTTACATCAAATCCAGACAGCGTAACCCTCTGCGTGATACGTCGTGAGACGTCAGATATTTTCCCGGGTAACCAGATCGAAGGGAACGGTAACAGAGAGAGGATTGCGGTCGGTTTCCTGATATCTGCGGATAAAAACAGAGACGATCTTCTCAGCCACAACATCGATACGGTGGCGCATCATCACATCGACATGCCCCGCGATAAGCGCCATTTCATCGCCGATGAACGGGCCATGGCAGAGAATTTTTATATCATGTCGCGCGCTTTCACAGACCGCCTTGATTACGCCCTCTATGCCACCGCACGGCGCATAAATCATGGCCACACTGGGATGGTTTTTTAGCAGTTGGCTGGCAGCCAGATAGCCCCCACTGATGCTTTCCCGCGTCTGTAACGGCTCAAGCACCACCGCATCTTGTCTGTTCTCGCGCAGGTACGAACGAAAACTTATTTCACAGCTTTCCTGGCAGTTGAAACGGTGATCGCCGAGCAGCACACCAATAACACTGTCTTTTTCCATCATGCGCTCAGCAAACCATCCCGCTGTACGCCCTGCTTTCAGATTATCGAGACCGATATAGCCCGCCTGACCACAGGGAGAAAGATCGGAAAACAAAGTGAAAATTTGCACGCCTGATGCGGATAGTTGCTTAATGGTGTGCCGTATAAGAGGATGATCGAGCGCAACTACTCCAATGATATCGACGCGTTTTGCCAGAGCTTCAAGAGACGACACGACTTTCTCCACGTCATGTATATCAGCCCACACAAACGCCGGCTCTGTCGCCAGTTTTCCGTCCGCATACCGGCGGATTTCCTCTGACAGCACCTGGTAAAACGAATAATCACTGGGCAGCAGAATAAACCCGGTGCGCACCGCGCTTTTAACCGCCGTGGCTTCTGGCGTCATCACCTTACGCAGATCTTCCCGGTAACCGAGCGCTTCCGCTGCGCGCAGAACACGGTCCCGGGTTTCCTGCTTCACTGACGCTCTGTTATTTAGAACACGATCAACGGTAGCCACCCCGACACCCGCCGCTCTGGCAACCGCTGACATGGATATTTTTTTCATTACACAGCCCGAGATGATAGATTTCTATCATCTTAAACACAAAAAGTGTGCAGCAGCAAAATACTTCTGCTGCTTTACGGTGTTTTTTACAGGATGACGCATTGGCAGAAAGTGACCGCCGCATGACAGTAGTCAGAGAAAACGTGGATGTAGGTTATTCAGCAGAATGCGTGATTAACATTCCAGTCCGTGCGGTTTCATACACCAGTCCCGGCAGGCAGCATTACCCCAGAAAAACACCCTAAGTTTTCCCCTGTGTATTAGTGGCTGTCCTGTGTTTTAGCCGGGAAATGTGTGAAAAGTTTCAAACACCACAAAGCTCGTGAGCACGTAATTTCCATTCCTCAACCTGAGTGGGGTGGTCAAAAGAGTAATAGACGTTAGCGTTCTCAGGCAGGATATTATGCAGTGCCTGCATGCAGTTGGCCTCACAGGGTCGCAATTCAATATAGGCAGCCGTGATGGGTATGACATCATCGCTGGAAAAGCGCTCAATGCGTTCTATCGCAGCAACGAGTGCAGCCATTTCGCCATGCAGCCTTACCCAGTTATTAGTATAGATTCCTGGTGGCACGCTTACCTGCATCCGACTGTTTCCGAACGCATAACGAATATTACCCCGTAGCCGGTACTCGACTACTGCACAGCAGGACTCAGGACCGAAACCAGGCTGTTTCACTAAATTCTTTTTGTTCTCCAGCGTGCGCCTGACAATCGGATAACCGGATCTAAGGGTGTATTCAGTTTTTATCAGTTGCATCAGCGCTTCCTTTACTTGACCATTGTTAATCAATGATATGGGGTTCCGGCGCAAAACTCCATAAGAACAGGACTCTCAGGGGCTGGAAAATTAAGGTCTGCTTAATCATAACCAGAGGGACTGAGTGATGACAGCCGAGCCCTGCTTTTGCCTTACGGCTTCACCAGCTAGCCGCTGCTCTTCATCTGGTTCATATCTGTGGTTCAGATTCAGCCAGTTCTTTATCGTTCGGCTCTGTAAGTATTACGTCTGTAAGGGAAAACCTAATGATGATTTACCATTATGATCAGGAAAATCCATGGCTGTGTCTGAAGAGGTATGTTTCGGCCTGAAATCCTGCACAGGCCAGTCCGGTTAAATCGTAAGGTCCGGTTTGCGCTGTGAGTTCAACGGGTCGATGAAACGCGCTCCTTTATCAGGGGGGCGTTGTGTAAACATCCGCCTTATAACTGATCGCGCTAAATACCAGGTTCATGAACGACGTAGGGCACAAGGTAAAACTGTTCTATTGCTTTATAAGTCATGCCTGATCTTTGCATCACTCGCTGAGAGGAAGCATTTTCAGGAGCGGCAACAGTCACTAAACACGTTACCTCAGCAGCAAAACACTACCAGTCAGCGTCAACCATTGCCTCAGGAGCGTCCTGTCATACCTGTTTCTGAAAACTGTTCCCTGACCCAGTCCGCAAATAATCGTATACGGGGAGCCAGTTGGCGGTTCTCCGGCCAGGCAATATGAACCGGGAGTTCATCAACCAGCCAGTCATCAAACAGCCTGATAAGGTCCCCCTTTCTCAGCGCGTCTGCCACCAGAAACTCATAAGTCGTTACGATACCCAGGCCCGCGCGCGCCGCACTGAATGCGGCGTAAGCGTCGTTGACGGATATCTGAAACGGACCGCTAAGCGGAAACGATTCGCTGGCTTTCATCAGTTGATGCTCAAAACGTCTGCCGCTCTGTGGGGAACGCACCTGAATATGATGAAAGTGCACTAACTGCGTGGGATGGGAGGGTTTACCCTGTCTTTTAAGGTATGCGGGCGCGGCGCATACCACCATGGGCAGTGCTCCCAGAGAGCGGGCAACAAGCGAGTCATCGTGAAGTCGTCCTATGCGTATCACGCAGTCAAACTGATTTTCAATGAGATCGCTGGTTCGGTTGCCCACGCTTGTGATGATCTGTAAATCCGGATAGCGGTCCATGAAATCCCCCAACCTCGGAATAATCAGGCAGTATGCCAGCGCGCCCGGCATGTCTACCCTGAGCTGGCCACGCCACGTTCCAGCCGCTCCCGAAACGCTGCTGTCCAGTTTTTCCGCCTGGATAAGTAATGCCTGCGCGCCCTTGTGGTAAACCTCACCCTGTTCCGTGAGGCTTAGCCGTCGTGAAGAACGATGTAAGAGTTTTACACCCAGCTCATTTTCGAGGGCCTGAATCTGCCGTGTCACCGTTGACTTGGGTAACCCGAGACTTTCCGCAGCACGGGTGAAGGCTCCGGTTTCAACGACCTGTAGAAAGCTGCGTATCGCAGAAAATTTATCCATGCCCCGCCTTATTGTTGCTGTATCTGCAATTTAAGTTTGCCCGGCGCCCGATTGTTCATTACGCCCACAACCCTGAATATAAGGCCATCCAGTCCATTCCCCCAACGGAAAAGCACATGAGCAAGCTGTTAACCTGGCACGTCGCCGGTGCAAAAATCACAAAGATTCCAGAGCAACAGAGCAACGGCATTCCCGTGTCGTACCTGTTTCCACAGTGGGATCGTCAGTCAGCCTTGCGTTTTGCTGGACACATTCAACGTCATGATCTGGATTTTACAGACGAGACCGTGTCGCTCAGCACACACAGCTGGCTGATTGAAAAAGACGGTAAGGTCATCATCCTCGACACCGCATCGGGTAACGGCAAAAAACGCCCTGGCAATGCAAAATTTCATGAAATGAACAGCCACTGGCTGCATGCGCTGCGAGCGGCAGGCGTTGAGCCTGAGCAGGTGGATGCGGTCGTTTTAACGCACCTTCATGTCGATCACGTCGGCTGGAATACTGTCTTGAAGAAAGGTCAGTGGCGCCCCACTTTTCCGAACGCCCGCTACTACTTCTCCGCAGATGAATACCATTTTTATCAGAACCCACTTAATGTCATGCCGGAAAGCACAGGTGCAATGGATGACAGTGTGTATCCGGTCGTCGCTTCAGGGCAGGCCGTGTTTCTGGACAGCGCCGAGACAGAGGTCGTTGCCGGGCTGCAGATTCACAGAACACCGGGGCACAGCGTTGATCACCTGGCATTCAGTTTCTCAGACGGCGGTGAGACGGCCCTGTTCTGGGGTGACGTCGTGCACAGCCCGCTTCAGATATGCCTCCCCGAGTGGAACAGCCGCTACTGCGAATTTCCTGATACGGCAAAAAAATCCCGGACAGTGATGATGAATTTTGCTGCTCAGACCCGAGCGCTGGTTTTTACCTCTCACTTTCCGGACAGCTCGGCAGGACGGGTTCTCAATACAAACGGCCAGTTAACCTGGCAGCACGCCTGACAGGAGAATATCATGACAAACATACCACCGCTGTTCAGCGAAGCTTTCGCCATCCCCTCCGATACCAGAGACATTTCATTGTGGCTGCGTCACAGGCGGCGCGCTGATACTACCGACTTTGATGCGGCACAGACGGTTCTGCTGATGCACGGCGCCACTTTCTCATCGGGAAGTCTGTTTGATACACCGCTTGAGGGGGAATCTTTCCTTGATTACCTTGCCGCAGCCGGTCTGGATGTCTGGGCAGTGGATGTGCGTGGATACGGCCGCGCATCAAGACTACCTTCTTTCTCTTTGCCTGCGCGGGAAAATCCGCCGTCAGCGCGTGCTGAAACCGCAGTAAGGGACTTAGGAAGTGCGGTTGATTACGTTCTTGCACATCATGGACTGACGCAGTTGAACCTCATCGGGATGTCATGGGGAGGAACGGTGGCGTCGCTTTACACCACACGGAATAGCGCTAACGTGCGGCGTCTGACGCTTATTGCGCCACAGTGGATTCAGGACGGTAAATACACGCTGGATCCCGGCGGCGAAATGGGCGCATGGCGCGATATTGACATTGATGCAGTGGAATCACGCTGGCTTCAGGCCGCGCCAGACAATAAAAAGAACAGCCTTATTTGTCCCGGCGGATTTATGCAGTGGGCCCGGCAAACAGTGAATGAGGAACCCGATCCGGTTTTGAGAGCCCAGCGCAAAATCCGTGTTAGCACCGGTCCGATTCAGGATACACGGTGTTACTGGGCAAAAAATAAAGGCGTCTACGATCCCGCCGACATCCGCGTCCCCGTATTGCTCTTACATGGTGAATGGGATCGTGATGTACCTGTGAATGCAATCCAGGACTGGTTCCTGCGAGCGACAGGCACCCCCTGGAAGCGCTGGACAGAAATTGGTGAAGCCACACACATGATGGTGCTGGAGAAAAACCGACATCAGGTGTTTGAGCTTACCCGCTATTTTATCAGTCAGGTTCTGGATATGTAATGAGGCCTGTATCACTCAAGCCTCATGTTCAGAAAAGTATCGTGCCAGACAACATCCGCTTCAGGCACAAAGCAACCTCTGAAACAGATTAAGGTCCGTCAGGTGCGAAAAGGGGAATTTCGCCCTGCCCGCTGTTGATACAAATAAAAAGCATTTCGGCTAACCTTTCAGCAAGCAGTTGTCAGAAGCTGACCGGCATTTTTCCAGCTGATTCTGAATACCGGGGCATTATCTGATGAAGGCATATCGGATAATGTTCTCTCCACAATGGTGCCCCCGAGGCGCTGATAAAAAGCTGTTGCCTGGGTGTTATCTTCAAACACCCACAAATAGAGCGGTGACTCATCATCCCTGCTCTTGACCCATTCGGCTGCGCGCCAGAGAAGTTGTTTTCCTACACCGTGACCACGTAGTGAAGAGCTTACATGCAGGCTGTCTATATAACAGCCCCACTGCGCGTCATAGTGGAGCTTAATACATATGAAGCCTTCAACCTTTCCATCATATTCAGCTACAAACACTGTTTCGCTTTCATTGCTCTGATTCAGAGCTGAGCGCCAGTGTGAAAGACGATCTTCCTGCGCCTGATTTTCAAGGAAATCCGCAGACATCACTTTCGTGTAGGTATCTCTCCATCCGGCGGTGTGCAGATGTGCTATTGCATCGGCATCACTGCGCTGAGCCTGTCTTAAGTGAATCACTGTTACCTCTCACAAACGCAATGGCGTTTCATGTTAGCAAAATCACATTCAGTCGAAAATCAGCTTACCCGGTTCAAACCATACATCACATCTTATGCAAGGATGAAAATGAATCTGGAAAACTCATGCTGACAGAGTGCTTACCTCATACGTAAATGTCCGCTTCTGATACAAAGCAGACATTCACATAAAGCATTGTCAGGAAACGTGGGGCTTCAGTAATCAACATGTTTTCGATGCTGGCCTGTAAAACTGAGCGCGCATCGCAACAGGATTCAACATTACGACTCTTCAGCAAATCTCTTCCGCCTGTCTGGTATCGTACATCAACTGAGCCCGTTCCATTTCCGCTCCATGTTTTAGCGCCCATCCATACAGCGCACTGAATGGTTCCTGAAGCGTCTGTGCCAGTGGCGTAAGGCTGTACTCCACGCTCACTGGTGAAGTAGGCAGCACCTTTCGGAGCACCAATCCATTGCGCTCAAGCCGCTTCAGCGCATCAGACAATGCTTTGTGCGTAATACCCTCCAGCCGGCGACGGAGTTCGTTGAAGCGCACAGGTTCATTACAAAGCACAGTGAGAATTAAAATTGACCATTTATTGGTTATGTTCTCCAGAACCGGCCGCGTTTTCCCTATTTCTTTCAGGTCATTACAATCAGTTTGAGACATGGCGATATATTCCCCGATACCTGATATAAATAAAGTGCGTAATTGTTATTAAGTTTACAAATTATATCATCTGTTTTCCACCCTGACAGGAGAGAGCAGATGAGTAGATTAGAGAATAAAGTTGCCCTGATACTCGGCGGTGCAAAAGGCATTGGTCTGGCTATCAGCCAGCGATTTGCCAGTGAAGGTGCCACAACCTGGCTGACCTCACGCCGTAATGAGGAGTTAGAAGCAGCCAGTCAGACCATAAAGGGCACTGCCAGGCCAGTCCGTGCTGACGTCAGCCAGATAAGTGAACTGACGCGAATAGTCGATTTAATCAAGACAGAATCCCGCCAGATAGATGTGCTGGTCATCAACGCCGGCATGGCAGAATACTCGACGATTGATGACGTCACGCCGGCAAATTTTGATTCTGTTTTTGGCCTGAATGTGCGCTCACCGCTTTTTGCTCTGCAGGCAGCCCTTCCTCTGATGAAGGAGGGAGCGAGCGTCGTTTTGATAGGTTCGGTTGCCGATGTGATTGGCACGCCGGGATATGGCGTATATGGCGCCAGTAAAGCGGCACTTCGTTCTTTTGCCCGCACATGGACACGTGAACTCTCCGCCCGTGGCATCCGCGTTAATGTTGTCGCCCCCGGCCCTGTCGATACGGA
Organism: Pantoea sp. CS_6; assembly: GCF_041954745.1. Classification (NCBI taxonomy): domain Bacteria; kingdom Pseudomonadati; phylum Pseudomonadota; class Gammaproteobacteria; order Enterobacterales; family Erwiniaceae; genus Pantoea; species Pantoea sp. CS_6. The sequence goes on along the minus strand of NZ_JAVAYG010000002.1, from coordinate 436,577 downwards.
GATGATGCGTGCAGCCTCTGAAGAGCTACGAAATGAGATAATCCGCACCATTCCCTTATCAAGAATGGGCAGACCTGAAGAAATTGCCAGTGCCGCCCTGTTCCTTGCAAGTGATGAAAGCAGTTATATAGCCGGAGCAGAAATCTGTGTGGATGGTGGCATGACACAGGTATGAGGCATGGCGTTCAGTTTCACTAAGATCAGAGAAAAGCTGTACGAGAAACGAACCGGGCGACGACCCGGTTTTTCTTTAGCCAGATGGCTGTGCTCAAATTCCCGTTTATTAGTATCGGTGTCCGGCAGGCGGTATGCTGCGGCTTATTGCGGCATTGGCGCGCTCGCCGTTAATGAATCCGACATCATTTCAGCAAGGCCCGCTTCTGGCACAAAGCGGACAGGCTGACTGAGCTGAAGATCCGCTATGCGCGAAAAGTGGTCTTTTGCTAATTTCTCAGAAATAGAATAGGTATGCTTTGACTTTGTTCTGTATGAAAGCCTTAACAGCAGGATTGAAAATATGAAACAGGTCAGAATTTATACACTCAAAGACAAACAGTCAGCAGAAATTTATTTTCACCGACACTGGCCCAGACATATGGCCTCTCTCCCAGCCTTTGGTATATATGTAAATCATGTTTATCTCGGGAAAGAATGTCAGGTCATTGCAACCGTTACCTATCAGGAGGATACCGAAATACAAGCTATAGATCAGAAATATATGGCCAGCAAGGAGTTCATGTCAGACATGGAAGGTTTCGATATGTCTTCAATCCTCCGGGTGGATGAAATCATTATTAAGGAAACACTTTTCTGACTTTGCGACTTTCTCAGCCAGCAGGAACATTCCTGTCGCAGTCACTTAAATTGATACACAGCAATTAACCGGCCGTTAAGGCGAGGTCATACAAAGCGCATTTGGCCTGTCCGCTTCTGGCACAAAGCGGACGCTAAAATCTCTTCCTTTGTCCGCTATAAGCGAGAAGCGGACATTTAAACCCCTGTTACCTGGCGCTACCCAAGTCCCGATCACTTTCCAGACCTTTAAGCATAAGTGTGGCTTCTTCAATACGAACAAATAGCCCTGAATCATCTGTTTCAGCAAACATATAAACTTCCATCTCAACCTCTTCCCCATTGCGCTTAGTACACAATACACGATGTCTGGTAGCATAGAGATTGCCTTCACGAAGTTCGTCATGCACATCAATTTTGCCGAAAGAAATTATTTCGCGAAGTTTACGAGCATGATGAGCAAAGCTATCTAAACTTCCCCACTCATTATCAGTGCGCTGCCGATAACCGGGACTAAAGTGGCGATTAAGTACCTCTTCCAGGGGGATTTCCTGTTGGTTAATAATCTCATCCAATACGTTAGCAATAGAAATCATTTTCATGGTCAGTCCTCATCATAAGTTATCAGTACTCTACAATCGACCTGATGGCTTCGGTACGGTATAAAAGACAATAAATACCTCAAATAAGCCAATATGACCGACCCGTTAATTCCATTCTCCCGGGCTTTTTCTTCTGATGGACCCACTTTGATTGTCGCGGCCCGCCAGTCGGATGCAATAAGGGAAACACCACGTCACCATCACATTCGTGGACAGTTACTCGGCGCTGAGCATGGGCTGCTTACGATCGATGCGGAAGAGTGTCGCTGGGTCGTACCGGCAACGCATGCCGTGTGGATACCTCCAAATATTCCGCATGGTCTGCGCTCGCACGGCCCATATTCAGGATGGAGTGTTTATATATCTGCTGCGGCCTGTGGCGCATTATCTGATAAGCCTGCTGTGCTCTCAGTTACAAATCTGCTACGCGAAGCGATAACACGAGCAGCCTCCTGGAAGGTTGCAGAGCTTAATGCGCCTCAAAAACGTTTATCTGACGTTATCCTTGATGAAATCGGTTCGCTTCCCAGCGTTAATCTTGGGTTGCCAATGCCGCAGGATATACGGCTCTTAAAAGTTGCTCAGGTGCTGTCTGAGAGTCCAGATGACGGTCGCACACTTGAAGAATGGGCATTCTGGGCGGGAGTATCGTCACGCACACTGACACGGCGTTTCAGATCCGAAACCGGTTTTAGCTTTAATGAATGGCGACAGCGCATACGGTTACTCAAAGCTCTTGAGCTTCTTGCCGCAGGCAAGCAAGTGACGACAGTTGCACTGGAACTTGGATATGACAATGTGAGTGCCTTTATCGCCATGTTTCGCAGGGTATTTGGCACCACTCCTGCACGATTCAGAATTTAAATATGCAGGCCCGCATTAAGCATCGGCTTCTGGCTCAAAGCAGACGGTGCTTCTGATAAAACGCACTAATAAGCAGATTCAGGCTTTTATGCTGAAAAAGTTTCCTGCATAAAAAAGTAAAAGGGCCGGTGTCAGCCCTTAATTAAATGAAACGCTGTTAACGTAAAGATCAGAAACTCTGCCAGTTGTTTTCATCTGCTGCTGCAACGGCAGGACCTGAACGAAAAGACGATGGCGCGTGTGAAGAAGTTACCACCTTGCTGCGGACCACCGCAGGGACGTGTGAAACCGGTTTAAGGGTAAAGTTATTGACCAACTGGTTCAGTGATGCGGCCTGCTCCATCAGCGAATTTGAGGCAGCCGAGGCTTCTTCAACCAGCGCGGCGTTCTGCTGAGTGACATCATCCATCTGGTTAACGGCCTGATGCACCTGGCTGATCCCCTGTGACTGCTCACTGGCGGCCACAGAGATTTCATCCACAAGATCGGTAACCTGCCTGACGGCATCATTCATGCGTGACATGTTACTGCCAACACCCTCAGCCTGTTCGGAGCCTGCCTGGACAAAACTCATAGACGATTCGATCAGCTCTTTAATTTCACGGGCTGAAGAGGATGACCGCTGTGCAAGATTACGGACTTCACCTGCCACCACGGCAAATCCGCGCCCCTGCTCCCCTGCCCGAGCCGCTTCAACAGCGGCGTTGAGGGCAAGAATATTGGTCTGGAAGGCAATACCTTCAATCAGCGCAATGATGTCAGTAATTTTTGCGGAACTGTCTTTGATATCGCCCATCGTCAACAGCAGTGTGCGGACACGGCCTGCGCTGTCTTCTGAAATGTCCTGTGCATTTTTGGCCAGCTGGCTGGCAAGCCGTGTGTTTTCTGCGGTCTGACGGACGGTTTCACTGAGTTCAGACATGCTTGCTGCTGTCTGCTCAAGCGATGCGGCCTGCTCCTCCGTGCGCGAAGACAGATCTTCGTTGCCGGCCGAAATCTGCGCCGATGCTGAACTAACAGACTGAGCCGACGCTTCAACCTTAGAAAGTGAGTCTGACACATTCTCAATCAGATGGTTAAAGGCGCTGGCGGTCAGGCCAATTTCATCCCGGCGACTCACATCTGCACGCAGCGTCAGGTCAAGGCGTTCACTGGCGGTTTCCATTACATGACGCATGCCGTTCAGCTGACGTTTGATGCCAAAAATGGTTCTGAGGGCGAAGAATGCAAGAATGATAATAGCCATGGCAGAACCGCCGATGAGGCTCCACACTGTTACGTTATAAGTGTGATCATTTTCTTTGCGCAGCGCATTACCAATGTCTACGTTGAGTTTCAGCTGTTTCTGAAAACCGGCATTAAGCTGACGCGCAGCGGCACCAATGCCGTCGTTACCCTGAAGGGAGCCGAGTGAAGCCGCATCATTTTGTGCACGAGAGGCGGCCAGAAAAGCCGGTAAAGTTTCCTCAACTTTTTTGATAGCGGCAAACGAACTTTCCGTTAACTGACGGTCCTCATCGCTTGAAATATCATTCTTCAGATAATACTGGTTGAGCGACTTAATCTGGCTAATCGCCCCCTCGATTTCCTTTTCCAGCACAGCCTGACGGCGCGGATCTGTCGCACTCTGGTGGCGGTAAAGTGAGATGACAAGCGCATTACTGCTGTCGACCATTTTGCCGATGTCCAGAATGGACGGAACCGTATTTTCCTGAACATAGTTAAAGCGGGACTGAAAGCCGCCCGCCACCAGCACTGCAACGATAACCATTGTCACGAGGGCAGCAGAAAGGAGTGAAAAGGTAAAGAGTAAACGCTGTGTAATGGTCATGTTATTTCCTGCCATAAAGGGATTCTGATGACTGATGAATATCAGTACTAACTCAAACATTCAGACGATTTATCGGCGGGAGAAAAATATCATTTAATAAAAATGATCAGAGAATGACCTATTACTGTAACAGGTGATGAAAACAAAGTTGGGCCGGGGACATAAACAGCACGTTCAACATGGTTCAGATTCGGTGAGTAAAAGCCTGAGGCAGACATGACAAACGGCACTTTTCACACTACGCGAAGTATAAATTATACGACGCATATGTCTTTATGTTCGCTCCAGTTGTTGCGACAGGTTTAACCTTACATCGGCAGGATGGCGTCCTTATTTACAGTAGAAACTGTTGTATTTGCATCCACTTCTGGCAGGCAGCGGAACAGCGCTGTAAGGCCGCAGTTTTCGGCTGACGCGATCAGCCCTGAGCGCGAGGTCTGATGCGCAGGGACATGTTTACGTTGCCTGTATGCCCATGATCGTCCTGTGACGCACCTGCGGGTCACGGCTGTACGTTCATTTCGACTTTCCTGTACGATGCGAGTGGCCTGGTGGGTTCGACAGGCTCTTCCCCCGCTCGACATCGATGCGGGCCCGGTATGTCAGCGCAACACGGCGTCGTTGAGAGGACAGGAATGAAAAGCCCGCACTGTCGCTTCAGGTTTTCAGTTCACACGCTCTGTAGACAGGCTGTTTTCCGCCCTTTTTACGGATTGTTCACGATGTTCCTCCTTGCGGTTCTTTGCCTGACGTCCGCGTTATCGCGCGCTGCCGATCTGCCGGACGGCTTTGCCAAAGGCGTGACGGGCGGTAGCGGTGGCGCGGTTGTTCATCCCATCCGCACTGATGATCTGGTGAAGGCGTTGTGCGCCACCTATGACCGACACGGAAACTGTACGGATGATCGTCCCCGGATCATCGCTCTGGATCATACCGTCGATTTTCGTGGAACGGTCATGGTCAACGGCAAAGCCACGACCACGGAAAGGGGTTGCATGGCAAATGCCTGCCCAGGAGGCGGTGGCCAATGGGCGCGCAACGGTGCCAACCAGTTTTGTCAGGGCAAAGCGCCGGTTTCGGTGACCTATGATAATGCCGGTTTAGACCGTCTTAAGGTGGGATCAAATAAGACGCTGATTGGTGTAGGGGCACATGCGGGGATTCAGGGCATCGGGCTTTACGTCGGTGGCGGCGTTCACAACGTGATTATCCGCAATCTGACACTGTCAGATATCAATCCGCAGCTGGTCTGGGGAGGGGATGCCCTTACCATTGATAATGCGGAGGGTGTGTGGATTGATCACAATACTTTCGCCCGCATTGGCCGACAGATGATTGTCACGGGCTGGGGCTCCGCGTCCCATGTCACGCTTTCCGATAACGAATTTGACGGCAGAACACCCTATTCCGCAACCTGCGACGGTCACCATTACTGGGTCTGGCTGTTTCTGGGACACCATGACACATTAACGGTCGCGCGCAATTATGTTCATGATACCTCCGGGCGTGCCCCGCATGCCGGTGGGATGGGCAATGCCAGTGTCCTGGCGCAGCTGGTTAACAATGTCTTTGTCAATCTGACGTATCAGGGCGCGATAATGTCCAGAACACCCTCTTCGCGTCTGCTGGTGGAAGGTAACGCCTTTGAGAATGTGGCTCATCCGCTGTTTAACGACATCAGGCAGCCCGGTAATGCCTTCGCGCTTTTTGATACGAACGCCGCCGCTGGGGAAAACGCCTGTCTGAAAAATCTGGGCAGGCACTGTGTCAGTAATCTGCAAACCCAGAGCGGCACCGACTATCGCCCACAAGATATCTCGGTCCTGGAGGCTTTCAGATACGATCGCGCCTGGCTCGTCTCGCCTGTTTCCGCAGAGGTGGCCAGCGTCCAGGTGCCCCGTGAAGCTGGCGTGGGCCATATTCACAGTCCGGTGCGGTAAGTTTTTAATGTGAGGGTTTCCCCGATGGCACGTTTATTGTTGCGCATTTTTGTCTTCTGTCTGTTCAGCAGGCTGGGCGTTGCCAGTGCCTTCGGCGTGACACACTCCGGCAACACTCTGGTGGTGGATACCGGTGCCGATCTGGTGTTTAGCATCGATGACCGCAACGGTGATCTGACATCAATGCGGTTTCATGGCAGTGAGCTGGCATCACCAGAGCACAAGGCCTCACAAGTCGCCTCCGGACTGGGGCACGCGCAGGTTGCAGTGAAAACGGCAGGCGGTGTCATTGTCATCAGTGCGCAGGCGGGGGAACTTATCCACTACTACATCGCCAAAAAAGGCCGTAATGCCCTGTATATGGCGACCTACGCGCCCGCGCTTCTGCCGGTCGGGGAACTGCGTTTCGTGACGCGTCTGGATGTCAAAAAATTCCCAAAGGCCGACTGGGGCAACGATTCAAACGTCGGAAAAGCGATTGAAGGCAACGACGTCTTTTTGTTGCCTGACGGACGGACCAGTTCCAAGTTTTACTCTGCCCGTCCCATGATTGATGACGATCTGCACGGCGTCCACGGCCCGGGCGTAGCGGTCTTTATGCTGACGGGCAATCATGAGCTCAGTTCGGGTGGCCCGTTCTTTAAAGACATCGCGACGCAAAAAACGCAGATGACACACGAGCTGTACAACTATATGTATTCCAGTCATACCCAGACAGAACCGTTTCGACCGGGGTTGCATGGTATCTATGGGCTGTTGTTTACGACCGGAGAGAAGCCCTCCGCCACGTTAACCGATGTGGGATTTATTCATGCGTCACTGGGGCTGAAAGGGTTTGTCGATCAGACTGAACGCGGCACGCTGTCAGGTATGGTGACAGGAATGAGCGATCGTCCTGCCGCCGTTGTCGGCCTGCGAAACGCCAGCGCCGAATACTGGACGCGCGTGGACAGTCAGGGGCGCTTTACACTGACGGGCGTGCGTCAGGGGCACTATCAGATAACGCTGTACGATAAGGAACGGGAAGTCGCGCAACGTACAGCAGAAATCCAGGCCGGCAGACAAACTCAGATTGCATTAGCCGCACAGACCTTACCGGGTCAGGTTATTTGGCAGACGGGTTCACCGGATGGTACTCCGTCGGGGTTTCGTAACGCCCGTTTGCTGATGTCCGCTCACCCGTCCGATCGGCGTATGTCGCCCTGGACAGCCGCTGATTACCTTGTGGGAACCGCATCAGAAAGCGATTTTCCTGCCGCGCAGTGGCGGGATATTAACTCGCCAACCCGCATCCGTTTCATGCTGTCCCGTCACGATGTGCATGATTTAACTTTACGGATTTTTATTACTCTGGCGCAGTCTGGAGGACGCCCTCAGGTCAGCGTCAATCAACGCTGGACCGCGCCGATTCCGCCGGCTTCTGGCCAGCCTGCGAGTCGGGGGATCACCCGCGGCACTTTCCGGGGCAATAATGCGCTTTTTACTTTTGTCCTGCCGGCTTCCGCCCTGCAGGCAGGAATTAACACACTGGATATTAATGTGGCCTCGGGGCAAAAAGGCACAGGATTTCTGAGCCCAGGCTTCGTCTATGACAGTATTCAGTTAGTGCGATGAGCGGCGCGTTATCAGACCTGAAAAGGCGGAGAAAACGCTGTCTCCATCGCGGTCAGGTTCCCCAGTGACGGCGCACAACAGCCTTGATGACAGGATGTGTTTCTGCCTCTTCCAGCGAAGCACAGAAAGCGGGTCTGGTGCGGCTGAGATGCGCACGCGCATTGCTCCAGCGGCTCACGACACAGGCCAGCATTTCAAGCGCGCCGGGGTTAGCAGGCTGCCATGCGCGCGTGTCAAAAAAGAGATCGCTGAACATGTCCCACTGGTCATAGAGTTTTTTGACCGCCCCCTCGGCCAGCTGCTTACGCTGATCCGGCGAGCCCATATCCAGCCATCTTTCCGGGTAATCAATGATGCCGATGGCGGCATAACAGTTTGCACTTATATACACCAGCCCCCGTAATTGCTGAGCACGAACGTTGGCGTCAGTTGAAAGGATGCCGGCATCAGGACAGGCCATACCAAGATAAATCATGATGGCTGCGCTTTCAGTCAGCACGGGCCCGTCAGGCAGGATGAGCGTGGGGATCTGGACCAGCGGATTCAACCGCTTTAAGGTTTCAAACCCACTGTCTTTGTGCCATGAACTCGCCTCAACCGTTGTGTATTCCGCCCCGGCCAATCTGAGCGCCATCTCAATCGCGGCAGCGCCCGAACGTGCGCTTCCATAGAGTGTGTACATATAAGATACCCTGTATGCGTTAATCCCGCGCCCTGAGGCGAGCCTGCATACATATTACCAGCAGTGATGACGTTCATCAGGGTGGCACCAGAAGTAGCATGACTCCCTGCTACAGATGAGAATAAAGGCGGTATTGAGTAATCGCGTAATAAGCATCGGACAAAATCAGGCACGTTATCGACGCGAAAAGAATTACATCATGTCTTAAACAGGTTTCTTTTTGAAATAACAGCGCGTGTTTTGATGTTGCTCAGCGTCTTCATATACGCCATTGATGACGAAACACGGTCATATTTATCACTCTTCTCGTGGCGTTATCAGTCACTTCCTTAATAAAAAGAAAGTGACAGCGAATTCCCCGCTCCTCGTTACAGACAGGATCAGGGACTTCCGTAACAGAATTCCCCTTCTGCTTGCGCCAGGACGTTGTATGCAGGAGTCAGCATTAATGGGCATAATGTCCAAAAAACTGAATCAGTGCCCTGGCCGTCGCTTCAGGTTGCTCCTCCGGCTGAAAATGGCCGCAATCCGCCAGTCGCTGGCTGTGAATATCGTCCCCATACGCTTTCAGGGTGGCGGCCATATCCGCAATGGAGCCCTGATCGGCTGACAGCCCCAGTACCGGCATCGTCAGACGTGTTTGCTGTGCAAGCGCAGCATTCTGTGCTGCTGACTGTGACAGGGCGCGGTAAAACGCCAGTCCTGCGCGCAATCCACCAGGGGCTTTGAGCAGGCGTTCATATTCGTTAATTTCCGTCTCGCCGTAACAACGGTGGTCGACCGCTTTCTCCCGAAAGAACCATTCCAGATAAATGCGCTCACGCCCCGTCAGTAAGGCTTCGGGAAGATCCGCAACGGCATTGAAGGCAAAGTGCCAGGTCTTCCAGGATTGACGGGAATCTGTAGGCAACGTATCCGGCAACGATATGCCGGGAATACCGGCGTCCATCAGGGTCAGCGCCCGGATCTCCTCGCCGTAAAGCATCGCATAGGTAAAGGCGACCCAGGCACCGACGTCGTGTCCAGCCAGAAAATACCGGTCTAGTGCTAACGATGCGACGAAGGCGTGCAGTCGGGTGGCAACCGTTTGAGTATCGTAGCCCGCAAGCGGTTTATCGGTATCGCCCTGGCCGGGTAAATCGACGGCCACAATGCGAAAGTGCGCCATCAGACCAGGCATAACCTTTCGCCAGGCAAACCAGCTTTCAGGAAAACCAGCCAGCAACACCAGCGGAAAGCCATCCGGTCGGCCACCGGTGACATAATGAAAACGCAACCCTTCCACACGCGCAAAGCAGTGACGAAAACCGTCGGGCGCATCAGGGATCACAGAAGCAGACATAACCTGTTCCTCTTGTCATACGATCACTCGTCGGAAACCGACAGGTGCATGAATGAAAACAAACTCGACGGGCGGACTTGTGCCATTTTCTGGTGAACCAACCTGACCGGCAGTCGCCCGCAAAATCGTGATAACCGCCCTGTTTTCGCACGCAGCTTCCTGAGCGGCCTGTTCATTTCGTGTGACCTGAACACGTTCATTAACCCGGTCAGCAACGGACTCAACGTCGGGAAACGGCTCGGCAGTAAGCTATCAGGCCCGCAGAATACGGGATCGAAGCCGGCTTCCAGTCGGATGAACACCTCGTCGCGAGCGTTGGCTGTACGCCAGTATTTTTAGCGTCTGGCCGATGGATCGGTATCGTGCGTAAGAATCGATGCTTTACCTACTCCTCGCATTCCCTGGTGAAGCGCCAGAAAGCTCTCTGCCGCAGCGGTTTCATTCGCCGTTGCCGCCACAGAGCCGTCCTGTTCGCCCGCTTCTGTCAGGGCCTAGAGTTAGGAAATGATCATTTCCTATATAAATCTGCAGCGGTTATCATGTCAAGTTCAATGCTTCACTTCATAACACGCTAGCTGAGATACCTGGCGACAACGCGAGGCGGGCTGAATACGAGCCGTAACAGGGATGTCAGGATGGCGCATTCCGTCGTTCCTACGCTATCCCGTTATTCTGCCCCCTTATCTGAGGTCTGTTTAGGAACGGTATAACCAGGAAACATACGAAATTGTCAAGGCGAATTATAATTTAATCGCTTTGACAGGCATCATTAAATGTTGCCGGGGAAAGATACACAGCAAAATCCACTTTTATAACGAGAACAAAATGAAAATTTCAACCCGTCTGACTGCAGGTTTCGGTCTGCTTATCCTTCTGTTTATTATCTGCACAGGCACGGCGCTCAATGCCCTTCATAAAGCCCGGGCAAGCATGGATATCGTCGTGAATATCAAGATGAAAAAATATCAGCTTGCGCAGGATATGCTGGGGGAGTTAAGGGAGATGGCTATTGATGTCAGAACGCTTGGCCTGCTTAGCGATCCGGTTGCTATGAAACCCGTCGCTGCGCAGATGGAAAAAAATAAAGCTGACTTCATTGCCAATCGTCAGGCGCTGGGCGATCTGTTGCAGATTGACTCGCTTCCGCCGGGTCGCGCGGCCTTTAAAAGACTGACCGATACCGAGAGCGAGTTCTTCAGCATCTTCGCCAAAGCCAGTCAGCTTGGGCTGGCCAACCGTGATAAAGAATTTTTCGAGTGCCTGACAAAAGAGGTACAACCTGTCCAGGATAAAATGCTGAAAGATCTGCTGGTCGTCACTAACATTCAGCAGAAAACCAGTCTGGCCGAGGTGCAGCAAAACAGCGCGGCTACCGCCCGTGATACCCTTTTTCTTTTGCTGCTCGCCGGGGCTTCGGTGCTGGTGGGCGTGGGTGCCTGCGTCGTGGTGATCCGCATCCTCATGCGTCAACTGGGCGGTGAGCCCGCCCAGGCCCAGGCACTGGCTGCGACCATTGCGGCTGGCGACCTGACCTCGCCTGTCGTGCTTCGTCGTAATGATACCACCAGCCTGCTGGCCTCGCTCGACAGTATGCAGGCGAACCTGCGCGGGCTGGTCTCGCAGATCAAGGATGCATCGGCTTCCGTTTCTCTGGCGGCTGATGAGATTGACCAGGGTAACACCGAACTCTCATCCCGCACCGAGCAACAGGCCGCCGCCCTGCAGGAAACCGCCGCCAGCATGGAGCAACTCACCGCAACGGTGAAGAGCAACTCGGCGGGTGCGCAGCAGACAGCCGACGCGGCACGGGGGACGGCGAAACTGGCGCGCGAGGGGGAATCTGATATGCAACGCATGACACATACCATGCATGACATTTCGGTCAGCGCCACCAAAGTGCGTGATATTACCTCTGTGATCGAGAGCATCGCCTTTCAAACTAATATCCTGGCCCTCAATGCCGCAGTAGAAGCGGCTCGCGCGGGTGAGGAAGGGCGCGGTTTCGCGGTAGTCGCAGGCGAAGTACGCACGCTGGCGCAGCGCAGCGCCACGGCCGCGCGGGATATTAAAATCCTGATTGAACAGGCCGTAACACAGGTAGAAAGCGGCGTGAACGTGGCCTCTTCCACCGGACAAAGCATTTTGAAAATTGTGGGAATGGTCGGCGAACTCGCGGAGGCGATGGATAACCTCTCTCTGGCCTCTTCAGAGCAGATGCAGGGTATTTCGCAGATCAGCGTGGCGGTGAGTCAGATGGACGGTGTGACGCAGAGCAACGCCGCGCTGGTTGAAGAGTCTTCTACGGCCTCGCGTTCGCTTTCTGAACAGGCGCATGCCCTGCGCGGCATGGTGGAGGCGTTCCGTGTCTGAGCCCCATCCGCAGCCTGATGCGCCAGAGAACGATCCGCTTAACATCGCGAAGATAAGTGCGCTGAAGGCCGATATTGATGTCATTTTTATTCAGCTCAGGCACGGTGGCTACGCCAGTATGGACACCTTTGCCAATAACTGGGCGCATCTGATACGTCGGGTTCAGGACATAAAGCCCCTGCTGAGTCGGCCCGGCGTCACCGAAACGTTGCTGCGCACGGATGTGCGGCTGACGGCAGATCTGATGGCGATCAGTTATGCCGTAGAAATCATTGAAAATTTCATGGCCTGCGCCGCACAGCAGGCGAAAGACGGGAAAGACCGACAGGGATAAACGATGGCGCGGACGCTCAGGGGTGCCGCGCGATTACCTTCAACTTGCATGCAACAGGGCATGGCCCGCCGCGTTTTTCAGGCGGGCTTTTTTTGCCTGAATCAGGTGCTGATTTCGGCTGTGAATCCCCTTTTCAACGGCACTTTCGTGTTGGTCGGGCGAAGAGCCTGTTAACTGAATATTCCTTCACGCCATATGCTGACCCTCCTCCGCCAGGCAGGCATTGTGATGCAGACGAGCCAGCCCGGCTTTTGGGGCTATGCTGCCCTGTTTTTTAAGTCTCCCGACTGAGTTTATTAAGCTCAGACATCGCCTGACGAACCAGCCAGAAGCCAGGGGAATAAAACGCCCGACCGAGTTTTTCAGCCACGGCTGGCGTAACAGTCAGCGTGCCGCGCAGGAGGAACCGGGCCTCATGCATCTGCAGCCCGGAACGGCGGCAGAGCTGCTCTACGCTCATATTGTATTCGGCTAACAAAGACGCCAGAAAGCGTCCGACTGAATGCTCGTCCATAAAGCCTCACTTCTTCCATGGTTTCCCCCGAGCATAAAACACTCATCAGCCCTGTTCAATACGCATGCAATATCTTATTGGGATAAGCGAAACGCTAAACGAGGGCGCGTAAACGGGCAGATTCCCCCTGCTCCGCAGGCTTCACACCGCCTGATAAAAAGCGGCAGGATTTAGCCGGATAAAGGCGTTTGCTTTATAAAGACGGGCTCATTGTGGCCCCGCCCCCTCAGCGGCAGAATACAGACCAATACATATGTCGGCGTTATGCTAAATAAAGACGCTGAACGCATCGGCTTCTGTATGGGCCAGCTGCGAAGCCCGACGTTCCGGCCTGGCAGCAAGATAGCTGGCCACCAGATTAAAACCCAGGGTATAGCCCAGCCAGCGCGGCATATCGCCGGCGCCATAAAACCACTTGCTGTGATCGTAATCGGTGCACAGCCAGTCCTGATGCAGTTGTGGCAGATAAGCGTGAATCAGTTCGGCGTTGATGCATTCCCACAGTTCAGGTTCTCCGCCAAAAAGCTCAAGCACGAAATGCCCGGCCAGCCCTTCAGAAACACACGCTTCGCCCAAGGTGGTGCCATAGCCGGGACCTGCCCACCGCGCGGCATGATGAAGTTCATGCGCGAACATCCGTTCAAGCGATTGTGCCGCATTTTGGCAGAATGCAGGATTGTCAGGATCAACCGTCACATACACGATCCCGGGTTCGGGGCAAAATCCGCTATGCCCTTTTTCCGGAACAACTCTGTTTCCCGTTTTAACCACCACATCCAGTGCCGGGAGAGACATAAGGCTATCCGCACGTCTGTGCGTCGCCGTCAGGCAGTCCTTAACCCAGTCACTGTGTGCGGTGAGTGTCTTTTGCGCATCCAGAAAGTGCAGCATCATATAAGACATCGTCTTACCCCCCAGCCCGTCAGGAAATGACACTATTCTGTCAGATCTTATTGTGCTGAAAAAACTGTCGCCCCGCGCCTGCATCGCGCACAGGGTGGGTTTTCATTTGTGTGCCTGCCGCTGGCTTAATGGGCCCCGCTCACACCGGGTTTACGGTCACAACCAGAGGCGGGATTTGATTCTATTCTCCCCATGCGGGAACGTGTTTTTGACGTTGATAAGCTGCTGACCGGCTTTACATGCATCCTGAGTCTGGAGGACAGCAGCCTGTGCCCTTCCCGTAGAAAGGTGCTGACTTTATCGCCTCTTTCCTTTACGGGGTCAACGCGAAAACAGGCTGACTCCTGGGGGTTTTCCGTTTCCCGTTAAGAACGGGCAGCACACAATCAGCATCACGTCCCGCTTACCGCGCTGCCGCGTTTAACGCTTTATGGCAAAAATGCAGCCGGCGAGAAAAGATCACTGGGGGGTTTCTCAGCCAAAGCTTTAATTAAATTTATGTTATAAACTTCACCTTCCAGGCCGCCCGGATGTCGCCATGCTGTATAAAGGCGGCTTAACCCAACGCCTCGCTTGGCTTAAATACACAACAAAAAGAAAAAAGATATCAGCTCCGCTTCTCTGCAACCGCCTAAAACATAAAAAAAATTGCTGGATAAATCCGAAACTCCACTATACTGACCAGTGCACTTGTTATCTCCCTACATGGCTGCACACAGAAAATTCCCTGTCGTCAGCCTCCCTGTAAGCTTCAGGAGAACGAAATGAAAAAGAGTAAGATGTTAACAGGCCTGCTGGCCGTTTCAGCTGCTGTCGCGATGTTCAGCAGCGTGAGCGTGCAGGCGCAGACGCCAACGAGCGCGGCGCAGAGCACCACAGCTGGACAAACAGGGACAAAGCTTAGTTCCGGTGACGAAAAAGCAATCAAAGACATGGCGCAGGCAAATATCAATGAAATCGCTGCCGCTAAAATCGCGCTAAGTAAGGCTGAAAGCAGCGAGACCAAAGCCTTCGCGCAGAAGATGATCGATGATCACACCAGTGCCTTGACCAAAGTGCAGACCGTCGCCCAGCAAAAAGGGGTGACGCTGCCGACCGCGCCTGATGCTAAACATAAAGCCATGGCCACTAAACTGGAAAAACAGAGCGGCAAGGCTTTTGACAAGATGTATATGGAAAATGCCGGCGTCAAAGACCACAAGATGGTGTTGTCGACGCTGGAAAGTGACGCGAAAAAGATAAAGGATCCCGATGTGAAGGCGCTGGCAGACGCCCATACTCCGGTTGTTGAGCAGCACCTGAAGTCCGCCCAGGACGCGTCAATGTAAGGCTCTGTGCCAGCCATCAACTAAACAGGTTGTCCGGTGAACCTTTGTCATGCCGTCCGGGCAACCTCTTATTCAGGTTTTCAGGACGGTAATGCGTTTACGTCTGGATCCAGTACGGTCCCGGCCTGCCAAAAAGATACCCTTGCATTAAAGGACATTCATATGTCCTGAGCCAGGCCGCCTGAGCCAACGTTTCCACGCCCTCTGCAGTGACTTCCACGTTCAGTTGACGGCACAGTGAAAGGACAGCACTGACGATGGCTGCCGCGCCGGCATCCTGGTGCAGATCGCTGATGAATGACCTGTCTATCTTAATTCTGCTGAAAAGCCCGGAACTGAGGTGGCTCAGTGAAGAAAACCCCGTGCCAAAATCATCCAGAACGACATTAATGCCTGTCTCCCGAAACTTCCGTATCACTTCGTAACTGAAATCCGGGTTGTCGAACAAGGCCGATTCGGTAATTTCCAGTTCGAGCCTGTTGGGATGTAGCCCGCTATGGATGAGAACGTTTTTCACTCTGTCAGACAGTTGCGGGTCCCTGAACTGTCGGGGGGAAATGTTTACGGCTATCCGCTCCTGTCCTGACCAGCCCGCCATATCCGTACAGGCGCGCGCAAGCGCAAAGGCACCGATATCATGGATAAGTCCGGTTTTTTCAGCAAGAGGAATAAAAATATCTGGCGGCACACTTCCTCTCACAGGATGATGCCAGCGCAGCAGGGCTTCATAAGCCACAATCTCTTCACTGACGCTGCAGACAACAGGCTGATAAAATAGCTGTAGCTCACCGTTTTCCAGTGCCCCACGCAGGTCGTTTTCCAGGCTGAAGCGCTCTGCCGCAGAGCGGGCAAGCTCATCGGTAAAGATGACCCAGCCGTTACGTCCGGCTGACTTGGCCGCATACAGGGCAATATCCGCCGCCGATAACATACTTTCAGCATCCCGCGCATAGCCGGGAAAGAGGCAGACGCCGAAGCTGCAACCCGACGTGACTTTCCGGCCCTTCAGCATGAACGGCTCCTGCAATACGGCCGTAAGGCGTGATGCCGTTTCGCTGGCTTCAGAGGCTGAGCTGATACCTGGCAGGACGGCAACAAACTCGTCGCCGCCTGTACGGGCCAGTATATCTTCAGGGCGCAGGACGGATTGCAGCCGCGCGGAAACCTCAATAAGCAGTGCATCTCCGGTAGGATGTCCCAGCACGTCATTGATACTTTTGAAACGATCGATGTCGGACACCATGACGGCAAAGGGGCTGTCACCGCTAAGAAGCGTCTCCAGTTCGGGCATCAGGCCCCGCCGGTTGAGGAGCCCTGTCAGTGGGTCATGAAGGGCGAGGTGATTCGCCCTTGCCGCAGCCTGAAACTCCGCGGTGACGTCCAGGATGGTATACAGAAGATAGTCTTCTCCCCCGCCCGAATTAAGCCTTTCAGCCGTGATGCGGAGTGAAAAGGCCGACTCTGTCGCCGTCGACGAGACCGTTTCGCTGAAACCTTCATCGGGAAGAAGCGTAAAGGCTTGCCTGAACACACCCGCCAGATCGTCTGGCAGATCCGCGTGAAGCGAGGTTTGCGTGTTACCGCTCAGCACCAGTTCCTGCAAACAGGGCAAATTTCTGGCAGTCGGGTTCGCACGTATAATGTCGCCGGATTTTGCGTCACACAGGATAAGCGCACAGGGCGTGTGACAGAAAACCGCGTCAAGCACCTTATTGGTGTCTGACAACTCCGTTTCTCTTTTCAGGATAACCTGTTGAGCGATGCGTAATGCCGCCCTTTCCTGATAATCATGCGTGACGTCGCGCACGATTTTAATAAATGCCGCATGTTCCTGATCGGAGGGATTAAGGAATTCAATTTCTACGGATGCACGAAATGCGCTGCCGTTTTTCCGCAGCCGCCAGCCTTCGCCTGTAAACTTGCCATGCTCGCGGGCCTCTCTCAGGTTTGCCTCAGGTATGTTCCTGGCCTGTTCATCTTCATCATAAAAAACCGAAATATGTTGCCCTCTGATATCACGGCTGTCCCAGCCCTTAATCTCGCGGCACCCCAGATTCCAGCTCATGACTTCTCCGGTTGAAGACAGCAGGTATATTGCGCAAAGAGACGTTCTGGCCACGGCGGCCCCCAGTTGGTCATTGGTTACGGATTTCATGCGGCTGTCCTTGAAAAGTTCACCGACCTGTTCGGAGATGATCCTGCTTTACAGATGAGTATCGGCGCCGGTGGCCTAAAACAGTGACACAATTTTGTAAAAATTTAGTCAGAGAAAAAAGAGCGACAGGTATTTCTACCTGTCACAAAATAATGCATGCAAGACGGTCACAACGTTATCCGCTTCTGGCTCAAATCAGCCCCCTCAAATCCGGGGGCGGTTTCAGAATGTTGTCCAGTTTTCTTCCGCATCTTTCCCGGCTGGTCGGCTGGAGTGAGGCATTGTCGTTGAGGCGGAAACCGTGACCGGCGCTTCAACCAGTGCGGTTTGAGCGACGGGCGATAACGATTCTGACAGCGTAAAAACAGAGACGGACTGCAGCAATATATCGGCCTGTTCGCGCAGACTTGCTGCCGCCGAAGCGGACTCTTCCACCAGGGAAGCATTCTGCTGCGTCACATCATCAATTTCCGTCACGGCAATGCTGACCTGTTCAATTCCGCGAGCCTGTTCTGCGGTGGCGGCGGTGATTTCCTCCACCCTGTCAGTCAGTTGACCGACTGACGAAACCACGGCAGACATGGTGTCAGCAGAACGCGCCACCAGTGAAGTCCCTTCGCTGACGCGCTGTGCGTTGGCTTCGATGAGCTGACGAATCTCCCCTGCCGCTGTTGCACTGCGTTGCGCCAGCGAACGGACCTCACCTGCCACCACGGCAAAGCCACGCCCTTGCTCGCCTGCCCGCGCGGCTTCGACAGCGGCATTAAGCGCCAGAATATTGGTCTGGAAAGCAATGCTGTCAATCACTGACGTGATATCCGCAATGCGTCCTGAGCTCTCACCAATTCCCTTCATGGTACCGGTGATATCTGTGGTGATGTCATTACCCTGGCGGGCAACGTCACGCACCGTTACCGCCAGCATCGCGGCCTGGCTGGCATTGTCTGCGTTATTCCTGACCGTGACGCCCAGTTCACCCATTGTGGCGGCGGTCTGTTCCAGCGCGCTGGCCTGTTCTTCAGTGCGCTGTGACAGATCGGTGTTTCCCTGAGCTATCTGCAGGCTCGCGGCGGCAACACTCTCCGCGTTCACCCGGACAGCGCTGACGGTTTGTACCAGTGAATGCTGCATCCCACGAATCGCTATAAGGAGTTTTCCGGTTTCGTCACGTCCTTTGACCGGCACTTCTGCAGTCAGGTCGCCGTCAGCAATGCGCTCTGCGGCCTGCAGCGCGATGTTTACGGGCCTGACAATGCTGCGGGTAATAAACCAGGCCAGGGTTGCTGCCAGCACAATAGCCGCCACGCTGAGGGAGACAAGAACAACCTGAGCGCTGCGCTGCTCTGCCGCTGCTTTGGCACCGGCGGTCTTCATCTGCTGGCCCTGAAAGGTCGCAAGGTCTGTGATAGCCTTTGTGTATTCGTCCTGCGCCTCATAAGCGGGTCCGGTGAGCAGCCGCGTTACCTCATCCCGCTTACCTTCCATGCCCAGTTTTACCGCCTGTTCAGAGTAGGCAAGATACTGCGTACCGGCCCGTTTCATCACGGCGATGAGCTCACGGCTTCTGGGCGCATGAAGTATCTGATCGACTTTATTAAAAGCCGTTTCAAGCCGTGCGCGGGACTGCTCATAGTTTTGTTTCAGTCTTTCTTTTTGAGCCGGGTCATCGACCAGTGCGATACTGCGGACCATACGACTCATATCCGTAACGTAAAAGCGCAGGTTACTGGCAGCGGTCGCTTTATCAAAACGATCGCCAGCCAGTTTATCCACGGTGTCGCCCAGGGAGTCGATACGAATTAAACCGGCCAGCGCAATACCGATAAGAAGAAGCAGAATAAAGCCAAAAGCGGCACCCAGTCGAATGCCGATGCGTATGTTGTTCATTACCTTTCCTCGGTTAAAATATGAAAATAAAATTATTCAGAGCCAGGGTTCAGACCTGACGAGCCTAATCCCGCGCGCGTTTTACCGCTCTCTTTCAGCAAACAGCGATCAGGATGATTAAGCTGTTCGGGAACAAGCTGCGCGCAATTTATAATCAGGTGCCGTTTTAACACCCTGTTTAACGGGACTGGCCGCACAGAGAAATACGTGTTTGTGGCTTCCTCATGACGTAAGTACGTGAGGAACGGCATCGCAGGCAGTCCCTCCGCATTGATTAACGCAGTAGTGACAGCATGGTCTGCGCCAGCACAGAAGACAGGCGCACAATCGCCCTGCGCAGTGAAGACGGTGAAAGCGTGAGGTTAGTCTGGGTAACCCATGACAGCCTGGTTATGTAGCTAACGGTCATGTTAAATCCTTCTGGTAAAAGCGCGTTTATCCCGTTTTAAAGTTATCGTCACTGTAGTTACTTTCTTTAACTGTGACATACATCAATTATTTTAAAGCGTTATTACACACATCTTAATTCGCTCTTAATGTACGGCGATGGAGAGAAACACAGCCAGGCCGAGCGCGTAACGGTTCCGCTACGCGCAAAAAGCGGCCGTTCGCGCCAGCCTCCGTCAGGCGCAGAGTTCTGACCATGACATAAAGCCGAACCATTCGGACACTGACGGATAACAAAAGCGTGATGACCGGGGGCAGGATGGAATATCAATGCGGAAGTTTTTTGCCGTTTACGCTTGCAGGGAAGTGCCTGCAGGACCAGGCTGATTGAGGCTATCCCTCTAAGGAAAGATCTTGTTGCATGGAAGATGACTTAACCGCCTACGGGCGGTTTTTTTTATCCCGATAAAACAGAGAAGAATCAACATTATCAGGGATGATGAGCCGTTCAGGCGCTTTTCGCGTATCCTCACTGAAAATCATGAGCCCGCCCTGAAGAACAGGGCCAACAGCGTATAAAACTTGTTAACGAGACGGCCCGGCAGGCTTACCGGGCCACTGATTTACAGCCCTTTCGTCTTGTTAATCCAGTACTGCTAAGGTCCTCTTTAAAACAGGCGGGGAAAGCCGCAAGCCCGCAAGTCGCAAAGGCGGCCCCTCAACCAGTCCGGGAAGCGGTTTCCTGTGCGCTGCCCCGGCGGCTTGCCTTACCCCCTTTTCGTCCGGCCTCAACCGCTCTTTCCGGGTTATTTTTAAAATTACCGCTACTGGCGGCTCCGCCTTTCCTTCCGGCTTCCGCCGCGCGCTGGGGATTTTCCGCGAAATTTCCCGCGCCACCACGTCTGTTGCTCATATCTGTTACCTTTTGATTGTGTAAAATGTTTATGAGGATATAAGCATGGCTGTAATTTTGAATAAAAACAGGAATAAACATAGATTTACGTCGGAAGAATAAAGGGTTTTAGATTCACCGCTTCGCTTTCTACAGATTTTTTATCTATTTAAAACAGCGTTAACAAAATAAAATTTGTACACCATGATTGGGTCGTGTACAGTTTCCACACCCGGTCTTTTAAGAAGATTCTTACCACCATCCCGAACAGGTTTGCTGCTTGTCTTCTTCTTTACGAGACAGCGCTTGCAGGAGTCAGCCTGCGGGACCTGACGCAGCGTATGCTTATTAACGATGCTGGCTCCCGGGCGGACAAGGCATGTTCTGATTTTACAGTTTCGGGTGGCCGGGACTACACTCGAAAAACATACAAAAATGATGCTTTAGCGCAATACCGCTTGTCCGCCGCAACGGACTTTTACTGCCAGCAACAAGAAGGTTGATATGTTCAGGAGTGAAGAAGAAAAGGTAAACATTGTTATCGGCGAAGCCCTGCTGACGCTGCTTGAAGATGATGCAGACATAAGTTCTGAGGCGCTGCGCGTGCAGCTGAACAGGATGCTCGAAACGGAAACTGATGATGCCCGGCGTCAGCTTATCGATCACGCTTTGCGCCAGACCCGCAGACTTTTAAGCGGCGCAGCCAGTGAAGACAGCAATTTTTTCGGAGAAAGACATCTCCAGTTATGGGCGGGAAACGGCCACTAACTTCCTGACAGCATCGGCTGATACACGTGACAGAGCGTGTCGCAGAGGTCAGTGAACTCTGCGTTTCATCATCAGCACGGCCTTCTCACAGCCTGCCCGCACCCGCCAGTCTCCGGTTTCCTGCCCCAGGCGGTGTAGCGCGCAGATAATCTCTTCTTTCTTTACACTGGCTTTTTCGCTAAGCAACTGCGAGATAACTTTACCCGCCAGTTCAAGCGCTTTTTCTTCGGTATCTTCTCTGGACCCCATGAAGCCTCCGTAAAGTAAACGTTCTTACAGTATAGCATCCTGACCGAAGCGGCCCGGCAGCGCCTGCTGGACCGCTTCCTGCAGGACGCAAAAAACGGCCCGGTTAACAGGATGATTTCCGTTTTCGATGGCCGTCCGGCCCCTTCCCGCCGGCAGCGTATTCATCACCGCAACCGAACCCAGCGGCAAGCAAAACGTCCCCATGGAGAAGGCGATCTGTCGCGCCTGAACAGGCTCTGAGGCGGGGTTCAGATGAAGCAGATAATAAGAAACGTTGAAGTCGTGATTGACGGGAAGCTGCCCAATCACGTTATGGCCTGTCATACAGCATAAAATATTGTTCACCCTCGCAGTCGCACATCCTGACCGCAGGCAGCCCCTCTGCCCGGCGCCGCTCGTTAACACAGCACTGGGATGGGCCGGGCTTAACGCCCGGCCCATATGACGCAGTTTGCTGGCGAAAGCGGAAGTGAATGGGTTATTCCCCACCTCCGCTGATTCTCCCTGACCTCCCACGCCGTCATTCAGAGGGATACATCTGAGCCGTTACGCGGCGTCTGATTTACCGGGTGTCATACCTTAAAGGTTTCTACCATCGTGCGCAGGGCATGCGCCTGCTCAGAAAGCGACTGTGAGGCGGAGGAGGATTCCTCCACCAGCGCCGCGTTGTTTTGCGTCACACCGTCCATCTGGCTGACGGCGATACTTACCTGCGAGATGCCCTGCATCTGTTCAGATGATGCCAGGGAAAGCTCGTCCATGGATTCAGCCAGTTCGCCGACCATGCCGACGATTTTCAGGATGCTTTGACCGGTTGAGGAGGCCACCGTGACGCCGCTCTCCACCTGCGTAACGGCCTGCTCGATCAGCGTTTTAATGTCTTTTGCGGCCGTGGCGCTGCGCTGTGCGAGCGTTCTGACTTCACCCGCCACCACGGCGAACCCGCGTCCGTCCTCGCCTGCCCGCGCCGCTTCGACAGCGGCGTTCAGGGCAAGGATGTTGGTCTGGAACGCGATGCTCTCAATGACGGAGGTGATGTCACGCACTTTGGTGGCGCTGACGGAAATGTCGTGCATCGTGTCTGACATACGCTTCACATCCGTTTCGCCGCTGCGGGCCAGCTGCGCGGTCTCACGGGCGGACTCGGCTGTCTGCCGGGCACCCGCCGCGTTACTTTTCACAGTGGCGGAAAGCTGCTCCATGCTGGCCGCGGTTTCCTGCAGCGCCGCGGCCTGTTGCTCGGTGCGGGATGACAGTTCCGTATTGCCTTGTGAAATCTCATCGGCGGCCAGCGCAACGGAGGCGGACGAATCCTTAATTTTTGACACCAGGCCACGCAGGTTCGCCTGCATCCCATCCAGTGAGGCCAGCAGGCTGGTTGTGTCATTGCGGCGCAGCACGACCGGTCCCGTCAGGTCTCCGGCGGCGATGGCGGCGGCGAGCGCCTGAGCCTGAGCTGGTTCGCCACCCAGCTGGCGCATCAGGCTGCGGCTGACAATCATGCAGCCCGCTACGGCAGTCAGCACTGACAGCAGGGTCAGCACGATCAGCATTGCTCTTGTGCGGGAAACGGTCTCGCTGGTCTCGCCAACCGTAAGAACGGTCTGCGCCTTCTGAATCTCTGTCAGTTGGTTGAGCAGTTTCAGAAGCTTTTGCTGAGCCGGTCGCGCAGTCTTCATCAGGTAGACAGTCGCGTCCTGCTGACGGTTTTCCAGCCCCATTTTGGCCGCGGTCATCAGGGTTTGCATGGCGTCATCTTCAGCTGCCAGTATTTCATCCAGCACGGTTTTACCCTGTGCACTGACGCTGTGTGTCATGCTTTCAACCAGTTGCTCCCGCTCGTGGATATATTTTTCCCGCTGTGTCGTCATACGGTCCCATTCGGGCCTGGATTCCTTCTCATCCGTCAGCAACGCCAGATTGCGTGCGGCGATGGCCATATCGCGGATATCACCACGCATATCCAGAACGATCGCAAACCGTTTCATTTTGTTGTTTATCGCGTCATTCATGCCGCGCTGTGCATCGGTCAGCGCATGTAACGCAGTGCCCGTACAGATAATTAAAAGCAGAACAAGTAAACCAAAGCCTGTAGCAAGACGCGTCGAAACCTTCATTATATTTTCCCGAATGTTATGTCACTGTCAGGTTCTATCGGCCGCAGACGCGTCAACTGCACAGACTTTACAAAATAAATTGAACACAACTTAATTGACGTCGATATGATTGCGGTCACGTTCAGTTTGGCCGCGGTTTAAAGCATCCATGACGTGTCCGTGATATCTTGTGTTTCCGGCTTCCTGACGTCTGTCGCATCACACGATTCACCGAACGCTTGCCGGCTTCCCCCTTATCTGGAGCCCCGGCATGAAAGAGATTAATGACGCCAGCGCGAGTAAAGACACCCAACCTCAGTGTCTGGAGGAGTTTCTCTGCTTTGCGCTTTACTCGGCCTCGCTGGCTATGACAAAGCTTTATCAGCCTCACCTGAAACCGCTGGGGCTGACCTATCCACAGTATCTGGCGCTGCTGGTCTTGTGGGAAAAGGATGGCATCACGGTCTCTGAGGTAGGTCAGCGCGTGCAACTGGACTCCGGCACGCTCAGCCATCTCCTCAAGCGACTTGAGCAGGCAGGCTTTATCAGTCGCCTGCGCGATACCGGTCATGATGAACGCAGAGTGATTATTCGCCTGACTGAAGCAGGCCGTGAACTTGAAAGGCGGGCCACAGGCGTACCTGCAGCGATGATTTGTGAAATGGGCATCCCGTTTGAAACCCTGGCCAGCCTGCGCGACGGGATAAGACAGGTTCAGGAAAAAATTATCCAGGCATTGCCGGAACAGCGGAACCCTGACGCCTGATGTTTTGTCATTATCTCAGACGGGATGACAGGCTGGGGCTGGCGGCAGAGTGCCCCATCTTATCCACAGAAGCACAATGGCACTGATTATGGCCAACCGGACAGACCGGTTTTAATTTGAGAGCAACTTGCTGACCGATTCCGTTTGAAAGTTTAAGAGGGACGATAATGAAAAACGTTGTACTTAGCATGCTGGCTAAAATATCGCATATCGACGCAGGGATGAAGCAGTTAACAGCCCGTGTTGAGGCGCAGTCTCTGCTCATCAGCGCACTTGTGCTGGCGGTGAGTAAAGAAGGCGGCGTGACTGAAATGATTGAAAGTGCTAACAAAGCCATTAACACCGTCATCGACTCTGCTGAATGCGATGATCTGCTGAAGTCTGACGCCGCGCTCCTGCTCAGTGAATTTCAGAGCCTGCTCACCATTTCGAGGGCTGTCGATGGCGCGGATGACGAAATTAATCATGAAGGAATGACTAAACTTAAAGGATTATCCCCCTCTGTGGAATAAGCCGGCTTGGTTAAGCGCCAGGCCACACCTTACCGCCCGTCATCCTTTATCCAACGGGCCAGCAACCGGACGTTATTTACGTTGCGTGGCCCAGCTGACCGTATTTAAAGGTGGAGAGCCAGCTTTTTAGTGCCTGCGGAAGCAAGGGATGAGAAATGTAAAAACCCTGTGCCTGATCGCATCCCCATGAAGCGAGCATATCCAGAGCCTCTGGTATTTCAACGCCTTCAGCCACAACAACATAGTTCAGAGATTTCAGCATACCTATCACGCTCGATGCGATAATGCGGCTTGCTTCATTCGAGGTCAAATCGGCTATCAGCGCCCTGTCAAGCTTGATAACGTCCACCGGCATCCTGCGCAGATAACCAATATTACTGTAACCGGCACCAAAATCGTCCAGCGAAAGACGATATCCTCGTTGTCTTAACTGCGCCATCATTGCCAGGGCGGCAGGATTTTCCGTGGCCAGCTCCGTTTCAAGACATTCGAACTCCAGCAGAGCGGGTGGCAGTTGGGCCTGCGCCATCTTCGCGTCAAGGTGGTCAATAAAGCCACTTCGTGCAAGGTCGCTGACACTGACGTTAACGGATACCGGCAGACCGATGCCCTCGGATAACCAGACGCGCAGCTGACGGATCACCTCCGTAATCACCCAGTCAGTGATATCGCTCATCAGGCTGGTTAACTGCGCTGCGGGCAGAAATTCGGCGGGCGAAAGCTCGCCCCGCTCGGGATGACACCAGCGTATCAGCGCCTCAAATCCCGTCGGTTGCACATCAGATAAGGAAAGCCGGGGCTGATAAACCAGATACAGCCCGCCTGTACCGGTTTTAAGGGCTGCCGACAGATCGTTCATCAACATGAAATCGCCATTGCGCCTGCTGTCACTCACCTCACTAAACGAACGAGCGCCACCATTGATGCTGATGGCTTCGTGAAGTGCGCTGACCGCGCGCCGCAGGGCTTCCTGGGCCGGTAGCGCCGCTGGCGTAAAGCAGACATCGCCCGCGTACAATGTCAGGTCCATAGCAAGACCTTCGGGCGCGAGAGGCCGCACGTCGCGCATTGCTTCAAGAACAGCATCGGCCGAAAACGGCTCATCTGAGCGGGACAGGAAGGCAAAGCGCCCAGTGGCTACCGTGTAAAAAATTTTTTCAGGCCCCAGCGCCAGCTTGTTTTGCAACAGACGCCCGCTGTCCCGCAGGAGCGCTTCCACTGGCGGCATGCCCAGTGCCCGGGCCAGTTCATAGGCTCGGGGCATATCAATGCAGTCGATAACGGTGAGCCTGAGGACGTCGGAATGCCCCGCCTCAGACAGTTGATCCAGATGGCGGATGAGTTGCTGACGGTTAGGCAAGCCTGTTACCGCATCCGTTAATCCCGCGACCTGCCAGGCCTTCAGAAAGACCGTCACCATCGCGGCAAGTCGGCTGAGCAACCTGACCTTTTCAGCCGGAAAGGCGTGTGGCTGACTGTCTGTGACGCATAGCGTCCCCATAACCTTTCCTTGCGCGTTGATCAACGGCACGCCCGCGTAGAAGCGGAGGTAAGGCTCCCCCGTGACAAGCGGATTCGTGGCGAAACGTGCGTCCAGCAAGGTATCTGGCACAATGACCGGAATCGCGCTCTCCACGACGAAGCGGCAGAATGCATCCTTGCGATCAGTCTGACACAGCGTCGTGTTGTACTTTGCGCGAAACGTCTGATGCTGCTCATCAAGAACGGATATAAAGCTGGTCGGTATGCCCAGCAACGTGCTGGTCAGGGCGGCGAAGTGGTTGAGTACCTCATCACGCTCCTGATCGGGCAATCGCAGAATGTCTGCGGAGCGTGGCGAAGACTGCGCTCCGTGACGAATGTTTATCAACATGGCGTATCCTTTCCCTGAAAGGCAAAAGTTAAAAAAGCAAGGCGCTGCACTGAAGGACATCCCTGTGCTCAGAAAGCAGGATAATGCTGAATGATAAAACGGCTAAAGCGGATTCGTTACTCAGTTTCAACCGTATGCGTAAACTCCCTGACCGCCCCTTCCACGCGTTCCGAGTTTTTCTTAATGATGGCGATGACCTCGCCGGCCTCGCGCATCAGTATGACGCCCTGCTCCGTATTTTTCTGGTTGAGTTCCATACCTTTCAGCACTTCCCGGGCCAGCTGATTATTATTTGATACCACCTGTTCTATTTCTTCTGTGGCCCCGCTGACGCTTGCCGCCAGCGCGCGCACTTCGGCGGCCACAACCGCAAAGCTCCTGCCGGACGCCCCTGCTCTGGCAGCTTCAATCGCGGCGTTAAGGGCAATAAGCCGTGTTTGTGTCGCAAACCGTCTGATGGTCTCTACCATGCCGTCAATGCTTCCTGACTGGCTGTTGAGGCGCGCGATGTCAGCGGAGATCGCGTTCATGTCCTGCGCGATCCGGTCCACAACTTCAATACTACTCTCAATTACATTCGCCCCATTCTGCGCATTTCCCAGCGTCTGTACAGCCATTTCCCAGGCCTGTACGGCGGCATCGTGCTCTTTTTGGTTATTCAAAACCTGTTCGGTCACATCCGTGGCAAACTTGACGATTTTATATAATTCGCCATTGCTGTTAAAAACAGGATTATACGTCGCGCGCAGCCAGAGTGGCTTCCCGTGATGATTGAGTCTGGGAAACTGCCCCGAAAAAAATTCGCCCTGATTAAGCCTTTTCCAGAACTGCCGGTATTCGTCGCTTGCAGAAAGCTGTTCTGAACAGAACATCCGATGGTGTTGACCCACAACCTGCTCACGTTTGTAACCGGTCGTTTTCAGGAAATTGTCATTAGCATCCAGGACACGACCGTCAGGACTGAACTCAATCACAGCCATTGACCGGTTGATGGCGTTGATCACAGATTCCTGTTCCAGCCCTGCCTCTATGCGTTCTGAGATGTCCGCCGCTATCTTAATGATTTTGCACACCCTGCCACGGCGGTTCCTGACCGGGATATAACTGGCTTCCAGCCAGACAGGACGGTTTCCTTTAGCCAGCCGCAGATGTTTACCACTGCGAACGTCACCGGCGGCAAGGCGCTGCCAGAAATGGCGGTATTCAGGTGAATCCGTCAGGGAAGACGGGCAGAACATGCTGTGATGTTGCCCAATTATTTCGTGCGCCTCGTAGCCCATTGCGGTCAGGAAAAGCGGGCTGGCTTTCTGAATCGTTCCGTCAGGACTGAATTCAATAACCGGCATCGCGCTGTCAAGCGCCCTGAACGGCGCCGATCTACGCCCGCTGCGAAGATCGTTAAGAAAGGAAAAGACATTTTTTAATACATTAAAGCGCATAACCACGACCGTAATCTGAGTTGACTAATCTGGTTATCGGCTGTTAAGACCCTGGCATTATGTATTGTTGTGATAGTTTCCGTTGATTATTACCGGGTGAAATTAATTCACTAATAAAAATAAATTTTTTGTATGACCTTCAACAGGATGCGTAAACGACTCCGCTGCAAAAGGCATGCTGCTGCGCAAATTGCGTCATGCAGGCAACCTCGGCAGCCTGACTGACCGCTCGGGCCTGCTCGTCTGAGGATAATGACGGGACACGGCAGTAAGACCGCTGTAAGAACAATCCCCTATTTGCTCAGCGCCCAGGCGGCTGGAACCGGCTTTCCTCCTGCCCGCACTGGCCCGACCGATCCCCGCACCACCATCCAGCTGTCGAATGCCGGTAACGCGCCGGCGGGCTGCTGCCGGATATGGCAGATTAACCGGCGCGCGGCTTCGCGGCCCATCTCATAAACCGGCTGGGCCACAACCGTAAGTGCGGGTGTCATCAGTTCGGTCCAGGGAAAATCATCGTACATCACAAACGAAATATCGTCGGGCACACGCAACCCACGTCTGGCCAGTCCGCGTAAAATCCCCATTGCAATCAGGTTGTCGGACGCAATGAGCGCACTGGGCGGTTCGGGAAGCGAGAGAAGTTCCGTCAGAATCTGTTCAATACACTCTTCGTTAAGGGCATTCAGCCGCACCAGCTTCGGGTCAAGTGCCCTACCGGCATCCTGATGGGCGTCGATCATCCCTTTTACCCGCTGTGCCACCGGCGTGGGCCCTAAGCTCATCGCGTGAGTGTAAGACGCGGCTGTGCGCATACTGGAAAGGTATGCAATGCGGTGATGTCCGGCGTTAAGCAACAGTTGCGTCGCCTCTTTCGCCACCTTCAGAAAGTCTGCCTGAATGGTTTCCACGTCCAGTCCTTCGACAGAACGATCAAACGTCATCAGCGCGCGGCCTTCCGTCAGCACCTGTTTAAGATGGTCGTT
Organism: Pantoea sp. CS_6; assembly: GCF_041954745.1. NCBI lineage: Bacteria > Pseudomonadati > Pseudomonadota > Gammaproteobacteria > Enterobacterales > Erwiniaceae > Pantoea > Pantoea sp. CS_6. The sequence continues at coordinate 407,451 of NZ_JAVAYG010000002.1, read as the reverse complement.
ATCACACGCCAGCGAGCTGCAGGGGGCCACGATGATGCCATCAACGCGCTTGTCCAGCATGACGCGCACGGCTTCCCGTTCCTCTTCCACGGTTTCATCGCTGTTGCTGAGCAGCAAATGAAACCCCGCCTGGCGCGCCACATCCGCCATGCCACGCAGCGCAAGGCCGAAATGCGGGTTTTCAATATCGCCAACGATCACGCCAATCGTGTTCGAACGCCCGGTATTCATGCTGCGCGCCAGCTCATTGGGCCGGTAACCCAGGGTTTCTGCCGCCTGGGTGACGCGGATTTGTACCTCTTCACTTACGGCGCCATAGCCGCCCAATGCTCTGGCCGCCTGGGCTTTTGACACGCCCGCCTGACGTGCCACATCGGCTACTGTGGGTCCGCGTACTTGCTGTTTTTTGCTGGTCATAATTATTTTGAATCACAAGTTGATAACATCGTAATTGACGCTGCTGAAAGCGTGTGCTTAATATCATTGTATCCACTTGAGACCGGTCTCACAACAACTACCGGTTTCATTTTGACCCGCATTGAGACCGGTCTCAATCAGACAGTACTGGCTCAGTGACCTTCGACGTTTCACCTGCAAAATGGAAGAGCTTTATGACATCGCATAAACGTTTAACCAAAATAACCGCCTTTGTCTTCGGCCTCGCGGTAATGCTCTCAACCAGCGTCAGTGCACGGGCAGCCAGCGACAACAATCCCTATGGGCTGATTGAACCGGGCCATCTGCGTGTCGCCAGCCTGGGCGACGCGAAACCCTATACCTTTACGGACAAAGACGGAAATTTCACCGGCTTTGACGTCGAATTTTTCAAAAATGTCGCCCATCGCATGGGCATTGATAAGGTGGATTTTGTCGGACAGGATTTTTCCGCCATCCTGCCCGCCGTCGCCAACGGACAATATGATGCAGGCGTGGCCGCGATCGGAATCACACCGGCCCGTGAAAAAACCGTTGATTTCTCCACGGGCTATCTGGCGGGTTACCTGACGGTGCTCACCCGCAGCGATTCCGGCGTGAAAAACGTGGCAACGCTGGCGCACAAGCGACTGGGCGTCATTCAGGGCACGCTGCAGGAAAGCTATGCGCTGGCCAACTTCAAACAGACCGATCTGGTGCGCTTTCCCGATAACAACGCGGCCGTTTCCGCGCTGAACAACGGCACTATTGATGCCATGTTCCTTGATTACGAAGCCGCCAAAGATTATGCCACCCGCTTCAAACTGGTGACGGCAGCCAACATCCCCTCTTTCGACGCCCCGGCGGGCGTGGCGATAGCGAAAAACAAACCGGCCTTTAAAGCGGCGCTGGACAAAGCCATCAAAGCGGCGATGCAGGATGGGACGTGGAAACAGCTTTATGAGAAGTGGTTTCCGGGCTCGCCTATGCCTGAACAGTATCTGCCTCAGCACAATTAGTCCCCGCGCAACCGGTGTGCGAGTGAATACATTCGGTGACGGGCGTTGTCCGTCACCCGCAACAGAGAATCGGCTATGGATCTGATCACTATTCTTTCCCGTACCTTCTTTGATTTTTCTGCAATGAAGGACGTACTGCCGCAGCTGCTGGCAACGGGCCTGGTCAACACGTTGATCATCTCGTTGGCCGCCACGCTGCTGGGCACCTTTTTCGGCCTGATTCTGGCGCTGATGGGGATTTCGCCTTCGCGCTGGCTGCGTGTACCGGCCCGGCTGTATACCGATCTGTTTCGCGGCCTGCCCTCTATCCTGACCATTTTGCTGATTGGTCAGGGGCTGGCGCGCTTCAGCTATCAGCTGTTTGGCCCCTCACCTTATCCGCTGGGCATTTTTGCCCTGAGTCTGATTGCCAGCGCCTATATGGGCGAAATCTTTCGCTCAGGGATCCAGAGCATTGAGCAAGGCCAGATGGAAGCCTGCCGGGCGCTGGGCATGAGCTATGGTCGGGCGATGCGGCTGGTGATCATTCCTCAGGGCATCCGCCGCGTCTTGCCTGCCATCGTGAATCAGTTCATCGCGATTATTAAAGACTCTTCGCTGGTTTATCTGCTGGGGCTGATGTCCAGCCAGCGCGAACTGTTCCGGGTTGGCCAGGATGCCGCGGTGCTGAGCGGCAATCTGTCACCGCTGATGCTGGCGGGGCTGTTCTACCTGATGATTACCGTGCCCTTAACCCATGCGGTGAACCATATTGACATCCGTTACCGCACCGGACGCCGCCGGGCAACGGCGCCGCAGAGCGGACTGAAAGAAATTGATGAGGTGGCGGTAAAACGCGCCGTCACGCCCACGGCCTCCCTGACCAGCGAACGAGGACACTGAGATGGCAACGTCCACTGCATTTCACGGCGCAAGCCTGGAGCTGCGTAATCTGACCCTGGCGTACGGCCCGATTGAGGTGCTGCGCAATGTGTCACTGACCATCGCGCCCGGCACCACCACCTGCATCATCGGCCCTTCCGGATCGGGAAAATCGACCCTGCTGCGCGGTATCAATCGCCTGCATGAACCCAAAAGCGGCGACGTCTTGCTGGCCGGGCGTTCGGTACTGAAGGACAAACCCGATGCGCTGCGGTTGCGCATTGGCATGGTCTTTCAGCACTTCAATCTGTTCCCCGATCACAGTGCGCTGGAAAACGTCGCGCTGGCTCCCTGGAAAGTCAAAGGCCGCTCGAAAACGGAGGCAGAGACAATTGCCCGGCAACGTCTGGCTGAGGTCGGCTTAGCACAGCGCGCCGACCATCGTCCGCGCGATCTCTCCGGCGGGCAGCAACAACGTGTCGCGATCGCCCGGGCGCTGGCGATGGAGCCCGAGGTGATGCTGTTTGACGAGGCCACGTCGGCGCTCGATCCCGAACTGGTGAAAGGCGTGCTGACGCTGATGGCTGAACTCTGTGAGTGCGGCATGACGATGGTGGTGGTCACGCATGAGATGGGATTTGCCCGCCGCGTGGCCGACCAGGTGGTGTTTATGGATGAGGGCGAGATTGTCGAAGCAGGGCCACCCGATCAGTTATTTGAACGTCCACAATCTGCCCGTTTACAACGTTTTTTATCGGAGGTGCTCTGATGGCACAGCATAAGGTGACAGGTCCCATCCGCACGGCGCTGGTGGGATTTGGCATTGCCGGCAAGGTCTTTCATGCCCCACTGATTTCACACGATGCCGCTTACCGTCTTGAGGTGATCGTGACCGGTAATGCGCAACGCGTCGCCGCGGCAAAAACGCATTATCCCCAGGCGCGAATTGTGCCGGACTGGCCGTCACTGCTGCAGTTGATCGACAACGGCGACATCGCGGTGGATCTTATTGTGCTGGCGACGCCGCCCGCTCAGCACCGTGAGCAGGCTGTCCAGGCCAGCCTGCGCGGTATTCATCTGGTGGTGGATAAACCTTTTGCGCCTGACGTCAGCGCGGCGGAAGCGATGATTGACGCCGCCCGAGAGGCTGGCACCCTGTTAACGGTCTTTCACAATCGCCGCTGGGACGGCGATTTTCTGACGCTGCAACGCCTGGTGCAGGACGAGGCATTTGGCACCGTCAGAAGCTTTGAGTCGCGCTTTGAGTGGTGGCGACCTGACGGATTTGGTAACTGGCGCGACAGCGTTTCGCTTGTGCAAGGGGGCGGCCTGCTGCTGGATCTGGGCAGCCACCTGATCGATCAGGCGATACAGCTGTTTGGTCCCGTGCAGGAGGCCAGCGCCGAGCTGGCACGCTATTCCGGCAATCAGTCCGACAGCGATGAGGATTGCTTCGTTTCTTTACTGCATACCTGTGGCGTGCGTTCGCGGCTGTGGATGAATGGCCAGGCCGCGCTTAATGCTCCCCGCTTCCATCTGCTGGGCAGCCAGCGAGCTTTTACGCACTGGGGCCTGGATAACCAGGAGCCGCAGCTGGCCGCGGGCATGTCCCCGACTGACAGCGCCTACGGCGTAACGCCGCCTGAACGCGCAGCCCGGCTGGGCACCGTGGAGCAAAGTGAGGCGGTGGCGCTGCAGCGCGGCAATTACCCTGAATTTTATCACCGTCTTGCCCGTGCCCTGGTACACGGCGGCCCGCCGCCAGTGGACGCCAGCGAGGCGCTGGGCGTGCTGAAACTGATTGAGCAACTCCATCGGCAAAGTCGCGTACGCCTTGCCTGAATGGGGTATTTTCTGACAGAAGGAATCCATGATGACTGACAACTCTGTGGCCAAAACCGTTGTTGTACTGGGTGGCGGCATTTTAGGCGTTTCCACGGCATGCCAGCTGGCACAGGCTGGCGCGAAAGTGACGCTGGTCACCGAAGCCGAACTCTGCTCTGGCGCATCAGGACGTTCACTTTCCTGGCTTAACTCTGCCGGAGAGCGTTCCGCGCCTTACCATGCGCTGAGAATGGCGGGCATTGACCGCTACCGCACCCTGTTTGCCCGCCATCCCGATCTCAGCTGGCTGCGCTTTGACGGTGCGCTGTTCTGGGCGGCGGATGACGAGGCGGGCACCAAAGCGCGTCATGATTATGAAAACGCCCTTGGCTATGCTTCCCGGCTGGTTAATCCGCGCACGGTGCATGAGGTGGATCCGCAGGTTAACCCCAGCGCGCTGGCCAGCGTCGCTATTGCCAACCCTGGTGAGGGCTGGGTAAGCCTGCCGCATCTGGCCGCAAAACTGGTTGAGGATTTCAAAGCCGCAGGCGGCGAAGTGATTGAACAGGCAGGCAAAGCCAGTGTGCTGACCGCAGGTGGGCGGGCCACAGGCATTCGCAGCGCGAAACGGGGCGACATCATGGCCGATCGGGTGCTTGTCGCCTGTGGTCCCTGGACGCCCGATGTCGTTGCGCCGCTTGGTGTACGCATTCCCAACGGGTCGCCGGTGTCCATGCTGGTTACCACTACCGCACAGGAACGCGATCTTAACGTGGTATTAAATACGCCCCGCGCGGCGATACGTCCCAACCCTGGCCGTACGCTGGCGGTCGATCATGACTGGTATGAAGAGGATATCGTTGCGCATGCTGATGGTCAGTACAGCATCGATCATGCCGTTATTCGCCAGCTAATGGCGGATGCGGGTCACCTGCTTGGCGACGGCGCACCACTGGAAGCAGACAGCTGGAAAATTGGCCTGAAACCCGTGCCGGGGGATGGTGAACCGGTTGTCGGGGAGCTGAAAAAAGTCCCCGGTTGCTTTGTGGCCTTTACCCATTCGGGCGCGACGCTGGCACTGATTCTGGGCGAATTGCTGACGGAGGAGATCCTCAACGATGTCCGGCATCCCATGCTCGCGACCTTCCGGCCGGAACGATTTAACTAAGCCCGCCCCCGCGCCGTCGCCCGACGGCGCGGGAACCGTCTGCGACATGGTTATACGCTGGGGCATCTTCGCCCCCTTTTTCCCCGCCACCTGACGCGACTTTCAGCGTCACCGCCCTTCAGACGCCGTGACGACCGGTATAACGTTGTGCCCCCTGTTCCCCGTGTGACACCGTCACGACGCGCTGGATTCGGAGCAATCTGAACGGGCCACGTGGCGCGCGCTGTGCGTAGCGGTACGCCGGGCGAGTCCTGTTTGCCCTGCCCGTTGACCGCCAGCACGGTTAAGCATGCTTTGTTCTGTCATCTACACTTAGCCATTCATTCCCGGCAACCCTGAGCGGTTTGCCCATGCAAAGGACGACTTTATGACTGAACAATCGACAACAAATCACGCCTGGCTTTTGGCTTCACGCCCCAAGGGTGAACCAACGGAAGACAACTTCCGTTATGTTGCGCAGCCGACACCTGAAATCAAAGATGGCGAGATCTTACTGCGTACGATTTATCTGTCACTCGACCCTTATATGCGCGGACGTATGGATGAAGGGAAATCTTACGCGCCACCGGCAGAGCTGGATAAGCCGATGGTTGGCGGCACGGTTTGTCAGGTCGCCGAATCCAAAAAAAGTGAATTTAAAGCGGGTGACTGGGTGCTTTGCCAGAGCGGCTGGCAGGAATATGCCGTGTCTGATGGTAAAGACGTTGCCCGTCTGAATAGCGACCTCCCGCATCCCTCCTGGGCGCTGGGAATTCTCGGCATGCCCGGATTTACGGCCTATATGGGTTTAATGGATATCGGTCAGCCGAAAGAAGGCGAAACCCTGGTTGTCGCGGCGGCAACCGGTCCGGTGGGCGCGACCGTGGGCCAGTTAGGAAAAATGAAAGGCTGTCGCGTGGTAGGTGTCGCGGGTGGTGAAGAAAAATGCCGTCATGCGGTGGAAAATCTGGGCTTTGATGCCTGTATCGATCACCACAGCCAGGACTTTGAAGAGCAGCTCAAAAATGCCTGCCCGGATGGCATTGATATCTATTTTGAAAACGTGGGCGGTAAGGTGTTCGATGCGGTCTTCCCGCTGCTGAACCCGGCGGCGCGGGTGCCGGTTTGCGGACTGGTTTCTGCCTACAGCCAAAAAGAGCTGCCGCCAGGCCCTGACCGTACCTCCCGCATCATGGCCGGTATTCTGACCCGGCGCATTCGCATGCAGGGCTTTATCATTTTCCAGGATTATGACCACCGCTATCCTGAGTTTTTGAAAGCCATGACGCCGCTGGTGGAAAGCAAGAAAATTCAGTATCGCGAGCACGTGATTGACGGGCTGGAAAATGCGCCTAAGGCATTTATTGATATGCTGAACGGTAAAAACTTCGGTAAGACTGTGGTGAAAGTAGCCTCGTAATCCCACGCATCACGTAATAATGCAACGTCACTGACGTTGCATTTTTTTTAGCGGATGGGCTGCGAAACATGCGTAGCGGCTGCATCATTGGCCTTCGCGACGGCCAGCGCCAGCGCCTCACCGTCTGCCAGCGCCTGACACAATACGCCCATGAAACAGTCACCCGCGCCATGCGTACTGACCAGCGTCACCTTTCGGGCTGGCAACGTTTGCGTATTCCCGGCTTCGCTGAACGCCACACCGTGTTCACCGGCGGTCACCACTACGCACGGAAAGCGAGCAGCCAGTTGGGTTGCCGCCTGCTGTGCCGACGACAGATCGGTGACCACAATGCCACTCATGTCTCGCGCTTCAACCGCATTGACCACCAGCACATCAATGCTGCGTTCAAATTCAGCAGAGAGCGGGCGCGCCGGTGCCGCATTGATGCAGACCGGAATATGCTGCTGCCGTGCTGCCTGCGCCGCCGCCAGATTCACCGCTTCCGGCACCTCATTTTGCAGTACCAGCATCGAAACGCCCTGCCAGAAATCTGCCTGCGCAAACGGCAGGCAGGAAATATGCTGGTTGGCATTGGAGACGACCACTGCGCCGTAATCCCCTTCCGCATCGGTAATCGCCACGCTTATACCAGAGGGCATGTCGTTAAGCACCGCAACGTGTTGTGTTTCTACACCCGCCTGTTGCAGGCGATTCAGTAAGAACCGGCCCTGTTCATCCGCGCCTACGGCCCCGATAAAACACACCGCCGCGCCCGCACTGGCCGCTGCGATTGCCTGGTTGCCGCCTTTGCCACCAAACTTATAGCGGCACGCGGTACCCATGACCGTTTCGCCTTTTTCAGGGCGATGGTGGGCATCCAGCATAATGTCGTAATGAAGACTGCCGGTGACTGCAATTTTGCTCATGCTCAGAATTCCCGCAGATCCTGAACCGCATGCTGGGTTTTCATCAGGTTTTTCTCCGCCCGCTTCAAATCCTTTTTCGCGATAGCCACAAAAAGCGCATCCAGTATATTCAGTTGGGCGATTCGTGACGCGGCGTTTTCCCCTAACAGATGCGATCCCTGAGAAGTTGAATTAAGAACCACATGCGCATGACGCGCAATAGGCGACTCCGCGTAATTAGTAATGACAATCACTCTGGCGCCGTTGCGACCGGCTAATTTCACCGGATCGTTCACGGCACGCGTTGCGCCTGAGTGACTAATGGCAATTACCACATCGTCATCAGATAATACGGCGGCAGACATCAGCATAATATGGGCATCATCATAGGCGCTGGATTTAATCCCTATTTTTAGCATCTTGTGGGATAAATCACGGGCGACCGTTGCCGAACCGCCGACAGCATAAAGATCAATATGACGTGCTTTAAAAATAATATCTGCCGCGCGATTAAATTCGGACACATCTAAAACCGACAGGGTTTCTTCAATAGCCTGAATAGACGTGCGGAAAACTTTTGCCAGTAATTGTTCCGAAGAATCATCAGGCTCAATTTCTGCATGCAAACCGGCCACTTCAGACGCGTTATAATAAATTAAACTGCTCCTGAAATTTCTGAATCCCGTGAAGTTAAGCTTTTTTGTTATCTTCACTATCATCGCTTCCGATACACCGTTCTCCTGCGCAATCTCTTTTAATGAGGTTTGTTCAGTGATGTCGGTTCGGGCCGTGATCGCCTCAACCACGCGCCGTTCTAACGGGGTCAGTTGGGGTAATCGCATACGAATTTGAGCGCCAATGGCTCGCGGATCTTGCTTCATTACTTGCCTCGGGTCGCTCGGTCAATCAACATCGCTATGATAATAATAAGACCGGTAGCGAGCAATTGATAAAACGCCTGAATATTAAGCAGTGTCAATCCATTACGCAGCGCCCCCAGAATAATGACGCCGATCAGGGTGCCAAAAATACTGCCTTTCCCTCCCATCAGTGACGCCCCGCCGATGGCGGCGGCGGCAATCGCATCCAGCTCCCACAGATTGCCAATGGTGGGTTCCGCCGCGCCCAAGCGACCAATCAAAATCAACGAGGCCAGTGACGCCAGCATGCCGGAGATCACGTACACCGTCACCTTGGTGCGCTTCACCGGCACACCCGCTACCCGGGCAGCCTCTTCATTACCGCCAATCGCCAGAATGTATTCGCCCAGCGGCGTCTTATTCATAACGACCCATAAGCACAAAGCAATGACCGCCACCACCACGATGGGCGTGGGCACGCCAAATAGCGTGCTGTTAATCAGGCTACGGAACGACATCGGAATGCCAAAGACCGGATTGCCACCGGTATAAATCAGGGCAACGGCGCGAAACAGCGACAGACCGCCCAGCGTCACAATAAACGGTTGTAGCCCGGCATAAGCAATCAGTGAACCGCTAAACATGCCGCTAATGACCCCGATGCCCAGCGTCGCCATGATTGCCAGGGGTACCGGTACGCCAGAAACCATCAGCGTAGCCCCTAATACGGCGGACAGCGCCGCCGTGGGCCCGACCGATAAGTCAATGCCGCCCGAAATGATTACCAGGGTCATGCCCAGCGCAATTAAGGCATTTATTGACGACTGCTGCATAATATTCAGCAGATTGGGAACGGTTAAAAAGACCGGTGACAAAAATGAGAATGTCACCACAATAATGACCAAACCGATTAAGGTTCCGGCATCGCGCAGGTTGAATTTAAGCAGCGACGAAGAACGCCCTGGCTGCTGCATATTAGTTTGCGTTGTCATGTTTATCGCCTTTATCTTTAAAGGTGTTCGATCAGGCCATTTCTGTTTCTTTAATGGCAAAGCGGGCTATATTCTCTTCGGTAATCGCATCACCGGTTAATGTCTGGGTAATCTTCCCTTCCCGCATGACCAGAACACGATCGCAAATACGAATAATTTCTGTCATCTCTGACGAGACAACAATAATCGCTTTACCTGCCTGTGCCAGGCGCTCAATAAGATTGTAAATTTCGGACTTGGCACCAATATCAATTCCCCGGGTTGGCTCATCAAATAAGAAAACTTTGGTATCAGCTGCTACCCAGCGACCAATAATCACTTTCTGTTGATTACCGCCGCTAAGCGTGCCGATGGTTTTTTCGATATCCAGCGGGCGAAGTTTCAGGTCGCTCATCACATCGTGCGCCACGCGATTTAACCGGAGTTTATTGATTACCCCGGCCAGGGTGAACTGGCGCATAGACGACAGCGCCATATTCATCTTCACGGCGCGCGCTTTGATGATGCCCTCTTTTTTACGATCTTCCGGTACCAGGCCGATGCCTGCCCGGATCGCCGCGCTGATATTGTGGTTGGGGACCAACCGGCCATTGACCTGCACCGTGCCGCTGGTGCGCCTGTCAATACCGGCGATCAGTTTGAGAAGTTCGGTACGTCCTGCACCCACCAGTCCTGCAATGCCCAACACTTCCCCGGCGTTGACGCTAAAATTTGCAGGCGATATGACGTTGCTCCGTCCCAGGTTCTCTACCCGTAATACTTCCTGCGACGTCACGAAGGCATTGTGGTCGAGCTTTTCGATCTTGCGGCCCACCATTTTGGCCACAATGCTCTCTTCAGTTTCATCACAGATATTAACGACCCCGACCTGTTTGCCATCACGCATGATGGTTGCCCGGTCGCACACGCTGAAGATCTCGTTCATCTTATGTGACACGTAGATCAGTGAAACGCCCAGAGACTTCAGGTCGGCAATCAGTTCAGCCAGACGGTCAAACTCTTGCGGTGTCAGGCTGGACGTCGGCTCATCCATGGCGATGATTTTTGCGTCATCCAGTAAGGCACGCGCAATTTCCACCACCTGCTGTTGCGAAACCTTTAGCGCCTTAATCGGCATATCAGGATCGATCGTCGGATCCAGGCGCTTCAGGATTAACGTGGCACGCGCTAACTGTGCCGCTTTATCGACCCACAACCCCTTCGCTTTGGTTAACGGGCGGCCCAGAAACATGTTCTGCGCAACGGAGAGTTCGGGAACATGCTGCAGCTCCTGATGGATCATCGCAATGCCTGCATGACGCGCACTGAGCGGGTTTTTCATGTGTACCGTCTGGCCGTTCACGCTGATTTCACCGCTGTCCGCATCGCGCACGCCGGAAAGAATGTTTAACAGGGTGGATTTTCCCGCACCATTCTCGCCAATCAGGGCATGCACTTCACCCGGCTTCACAAAAAAGTCGACATTTTGTAAAGCTGCAGCGCTGCCGTAGGTTTTGCTGATGCCGCGCATCATTAAGCGATACTGTTCCATACACTCTCCGCCTGGCTTACTGCTGCGCTAACAGCTGACGCAGCTTATCCATGTCTTTGGTAGAAAAGGCATCGGCATTCTCTTTGGTGATGAGCGCCTGCGGTGTTGAGACGACACGTGAAATTTTCTGGCCGTCGATGAGACGCAGCATCACATCCATCGCCACTTCGCCAGTCAGCATCGGGAAGCTGTCTACTGTGCCGGTCAACTCACCGCGCTTGATCGAGGCATAGGCATCTGAAATACCGTCAGTCCCAAATACCGCAACCTGTTTTGCCTTGTCCATTGCGCGCACCGCTTCCACCACGCCAAGGGCCATGGTGTCATTGTTGGCGTAGAAACCAATCAGATCGGGATGCTGTTGCAGAATGGTGCTGGCCGCATTGTAAGCCTGCTCACGGCTCCAGTTCGCTGGCACGCTGGCCACCACATTGAACTTGCCGTTCGCTTTCAGCGTTTCTTTAAAACCACTGGTGCGCTGGCCAGCCGCGTAAACGCCAGGTTGCCCTTCAATGACCGCAACCTTGCCGCCTTGGGGATGGTGCTCAATAAACCACTTCGCCACCCGAACCCCGTTGTCTTTCTGGACGTTGCCAACGTAGTGTTCTGCGTTTGGCATGACGGCATCGTTGACGTTCACGACCGGAATTTTTTTGCTGTTGGCGCTTTCCAGTGCGGGTTCGAGGTTGATATCGGTTTGAGGTGAAACCAACAGGCCGTTAAACCCTTGAGAGATTAGCGTTTCGGCAATCGAGAGTTGTCCCAGCTGGTCGTCTTCATTTGCCGCGGCCTGATAAGCCACGGTGATACCATATTTTTTGGCCGCGTTCTGGTAGCCTTCACCAAGTAAACGCCAGTATTCGTTGGTCAGCGTTTTGGATACGCCGCCAATTTTCAGCGACTTATCGACCTTGGGCATCGCACCGTATTGACTGTCAAGCTGTGACCAGTCAGTACGGTCCGTTTCGGTATCGGATTTGAGGGGTGCCAGATCGGCTGCGTAAACGCTGGAACCGAGCAGCAACGAGGCCAGCACAGCGAGGAGACGTTTTTTCATATTGTTAGCCTTCTAATTATGCATTTGTAAGGTACATCTGGATGGTTTCACACCGACGCGATGACTAACGCGCCAGCATAATGTCGTTGACGATCTGCTGCGACGCCACGGCATCCTGATGACGGATAGCCTCGGCCAGCGCCGCGTTATCATTAAATTGCTCGCACAGTTTCAGGAGGCGTTTCACGGTGGCGATGTTGGTTTCGGCTTCACGCACTGGATCCAGCCCGCTGGCGTCCGGGAACGTGTCGAAGTAATATGCGCCCTGATAGCCATCGCGCTGCATCTGCCACAGGAATTCCAGCGTGGCACGCGGATTCACCGCTCCGACCATTAACCCGTCATCACGTTTACCCCAGCCATCATTCAGATCCAGCCCCAGCAGCCGGGAGCGGCGTGCGACCATGGCGGCAGCCCAGGCCGGAATTTCATTGGCGAACAGGACGTGAGCGAAATCCAGGGTGATCCCCAGGTTCGGGCAGCCCGCTTCTTCCACCGCCAGCAGGCAGGTTGTGACGTTAGGAAAGATGCTGTAGGCGCGGGGTTCGTTAGGTTTGTACTCAATACTCACGTCGACATCCGGGGCATATTCTGCAATTTCGCGCACTGCGCTGACCGCGTCTTCCCAGATTTTTTTGTAATTGACCTGAAAACAGTAATCAAAGCCATCCTGCCCCATCCACAACGTCATCAGTGTTGAGCCGAATTCCCGTCCGGCATCAATGCCGCGCTTGGTGAGCTCGATAGCTTCGCGACGAATGTTGGCATCAGGATGGGTAAAGGCGCCAATCTTGAACTGCGGTGCATCCCAACGCATCTGCATGCCGTTCACTGCCAGTCCCGCGTCCTCAATGGCCTGACGCAGCGTTTTGATATCTGCCGTAAGGTGTTGGGGATAGTTGAGATCCAGGTGGGTCAGGCCATTAACGGTACCCGCACGCGCCACCATTTGCATAACGGAGGGCTTCCCCTGTAACGCTGGCCAGTAGCGATGTGCCCCCGATGCAAACGAGTTAAGACGTGTGGCAAATTTTAAATCAGACATGTGGCGCAATCCTTCATCACAGGGTTGTAATGTACTTTTCTTTTTCACAATTAATTGTGAAGTTATAAGATAATTTACACCTTGCCGCGCCACACGCAAGCACCAAAACAGACAGGATCGTTGAAATGCGATAACCGTCACGGATAGCTCGTCAGTGGAAAGCCGGGTTCAGAGTGCGAAAAGTCCCAACGGGATGGGCCTGGCGCGATAAAGGTCACGTGTGTGTGAGAGAAAACGGCTATTGGGATGCAATCTGCCGTTGCGCTTCTGCGTTTTACGCTACGCTTATTCCATGCAATACCCGTATAAACATGGAGACTAATTGAATGAGTCACGATGCGCGTAAACCCACCACCACCGACGCAGGCATTCCGGTTGCCAGCGATGAGCACTCGTTGTCGGTAGGACCGGACGGCCCGCTGGTACTGCACGATCACTATCTGATTGAGCAGATGGCGAACTTTAACCGTGAACGTATTCCTGAACGGCAGCCACATGCAAAAGGGAGCGGTGCCTTTGGCTTTTTTGAGGTGACTGAAGATGTCAGTCGCTACACCAAAGCCAACGTTTTTCAGCCCGGCACGAAAACGGATGTGCTGATGCGCTTCTCAACCGTAGCCGGTGAGCGAGGCAGCCCGGATACCTGGCGCGATCCACGCGGTTTTTCCATCAAGTTTTATACCCGCGAAGGCAATTACGACCTGGTGGGCAACAATACGCCGGTGTTTTTTATTCGCGACCCGATGAAGTTTCAGCATTTTATTCGCTCGCAAAAACGCCGTGCGGACAACAATCTGCGTGACAACGATATGCAGTGGGATTTCTGGACGCTGTCACCGGAATCGTCGCACCAGGTCACGTGGCTGATGGGCGATCGCGGTATTCCCAAAAGCTGGCGTCATATGAACGGCTACTCCAGTCACACCTATATGTGGGTAAACGCACAGGGCGAGAAGTTCTGGGTGAAATACCACTTCCATACCGATCAGGGCATTGAAAACCTGACGCAGCAGGAAGCCGATAAGCTGGCAGGTGAGGACGGCGATTACCATACGCGCGATCTGTTCATGTCCATTAAAAACGGCCACTTTCCGAGCTGGACGCTCTATATGCAGATCATGCCCTTTGCGGAGGCAGATGAATACCGCTACAACCCGTTCGATCTCACCAAGGTCTGGCCGCACAGCGATTACCCGTTGATCAAGGTTGGAAAACTTACGCTGAACCGCAATCCTACCGATAACCATGCGCAGATTGAACAGGCTGCCTTTGAGCCTAACAATCTGGTGCCCGGTATTGGTCTGAGCCCGGATAAGATGCTGCTCGGGCGCGTCTTTGCCTATGCGGATGCCCACCGCGCCCGACTCGGGGTAAATTACAAGCAGATTCCGGTTAACGCCCCGCAGTCGCCGGTCAACAGCTACAGCAAAGACGGCGCGATGCGCATAAACCCGGTATCCGACCCGGTTTATGCGCCCAACAGCAAAGGCGGCCCGGTTGCCGATGGTGAACGTTATCCAACCGACTCGGTCTGGTCTGCCAGCGGCGATATGGTACGGGAACCCTATTCTCTGCGCCGTGACGACGACGACGTAGGCCAGGCGAATACGTTGATCAATAAGGTGATGGATGACGCCGCGCGTGACCGGCTGGTCAACAACGTTACAGGTCATCTGTTAAACGGCGTGGAAGAGCCGGTGCTGTCGCGGGCTTTTGCGTACTGGCGCAATATCGACAAAACCATTGGCGACCGCATCGCCACAGCCGTACTGGACGCGCGGGCTAAACGCTAAACCGCCCTGCCAAACGGTGGCATCCGCCACCGTTTTATCCCCGTCGCATTCAGCCATGCTTTGCACAAAACTGCTCAATATCCTCTGACTGAAAATCGGCAAGGTTTGCCATGATCTTTTCCCGTGGCCAGTTCCACCAGGCGATGTGTTGTAAGCGCGTGGCAATCGCCGGATGGAAGCGAACCCCAATCGGTTTGGCGGGCACGCCACCGACCACGGTATAGGCTGCAACGTCTTTCGTCACCACCGCGCCCGCCGCCAGCACCGCCCCGTCGCCCACCGTGACGCCGGGCAATACGATCACGCCATGACCGATCCAGACGTCATTGCCAATGATCACTCTGTCTTCTCGCCGGGCGGTGAAAAAACCGTGGTCGCGCGTGGCGGTCGCGTCGTAATACTCCGGACAATAGGTAAAGCGGTGTTGTGACGCGCGATTCATCGGGTGATTCGGCGCGCCAATCCGGACCTGATTAGCGATCGCGGTGAAACGGCCAATCTCACTGTCGGCAATGCAACAATGTTCACCTACATAGGAGAAATCACCCAGGGTGCTGTATTCCAGATAGCTGTGAGCCAGAATTTCACACTGCGCGCCAATCTGCGTTTCACGCATGCGTACGCTGGCATCGATTTCGGTTTTCTGAAGTTTGGCGGGTTTTACCGCGGCAAGTGACATGGAAACGCTCCCGGCTCTGGTCTGAGGTCTGGATAAGTGATGCCCGTAAGGCGCCTTACTGCCGCGCCACTGTAGCCGGATAACATGACAGACAATTGACAACGAAAAAGGCGGAGTGGTTAGCTCCGCCTTGGTCAAAGTTCCGGTTATTTTGCATGACCGGTCAGTTGCAAAAGGGCAACGATGATCTGCAAGATGACCCGGATAATCTCCAGAATCAGCTTAGTCAGTTCCATCACTTTCCTTCTCCTGCTTAGGGAGCGCGCTGTTCAGCAGCCGGGACTCTGACATTACCCGCCGACTGCCTGAGCACAACGTTGTGGAGAGGGCTGAGCGGCACTCATGGTTTAAGCCACAGGCCAGCACCACCTGGGACCTGCCGGGATTTACATAACCGTGCTCCCCTGGAAGCAATCAGTTAACCACGGTGCGATGCCCGATGCTCAACACATGTATAAATATACAGTATTTTGGCCAAACTTGAAGTCTTCGCTGTCACTCTTTACACTCAACCTGTGGAGAGTGCTGAGCACCTCGTTTGTCCTCCGGTTACCCGCCGCAGGACGAACAAAAGAAAAAAGGATTTGGCGTTATGCCAAATCCTTTTTTTATGCCTGCGCAGTCGCAATTACTTCGCTGAACTGACGCGCCAGATCGTATCACCTGCATCATCGGCGATAATTAACCCGCCCTGCTTATCGCTGGCAAGGCCCACCGGTAAGCCGTGCACTTCTTTTTCATCCTCAGTCAAAAAGCCGGACACCACGGTTTGCGGTTGCCCCACCGGTTTCCCGTTTTCGAATTTCACCCAGATGACCTTGTAGCCGTTCAGTGGCTTACGGTTCCAGCTCCCGTGTTCGCTGATAAAGGCACCGCCCCGGTACTGCGGCATATTCTCTGCACCATAGAACAACAGGCCCAGTGGGGCGACATGCGAGCTCAGAGCGTAATCAGGCTTGATGGCTGTTTTGACCAGATCCGGTCGCTGCGGCTGAGCGCGTACATCAACGTGTTGACCAAAATAGCTGTAGGGCCAGCCATAGAAGCCTTTCTCTTTAACAGACGTCAGGTAGTCGGGCACCAGATCCGAGCCAATTTCGTCACGCTCGTTGACAACCGCCCACAGCTGCTTCGTCTGCGGCTCCCAGTCGAGCCCAGTCGGGTTACGCAAGCCGCTGGCATAAATACGGCTGGCACCGCTGGCGGCATCGACCTCCAGCACGGCGGCACGGCGGTATTCCGCACCAATACCGTTTTCGGTGATGTTGCTGTTCGACCCGACGCCGACGTACAGTTTGCTGCCATCAGGACTGGCTAACAGCGCTTTTGTCCAGTGGTGGTTAATGGGCCCGCCGGGTAATTCGGTCACCTCTTCCGGCGCGGTGCGAATCTCGGTTTGGCCTTCGCTGTAGGGAAATTTCACCAGACTGTCTGCATTTGCCACATACAGGGTATTCCCGACCAGTTGCATGCCAAACGGCGCGGTCAGATTCTCGATAAAGCGGTGTTGCTCCCACTTGCCATTCACATTACGCAACAGGGTGATGCGGTTACCGCCTTTGCCCCCTTTGCCTGAGGCATTTTTTACCAGACCCGTAATCAACTCTTTCGGCTTGGTCGTGGGTTTGGGTGTGCCGTTGGATTCCGCGACCAAAATATCGTTGTTCGGCAGCACGTAGACCTGACGTGGATGCTGAAGCTTATCGGCAATCTTCTCTATCTTCAGCCCCTCGGCGACCTTAGGCATTTCGCCGTTCTTCCACGGAACACCTTTGGGCACCTGCATCGGCGGTACCATAAAATTTTTGGCTTCCGGCAGCTCAGGATTCGCACCAATCTGTTTTTCAGGCGCGACCGACGCACCGTTATCACACCCGGCTAACAGGGCCGTCAGCGCCAACGCTATCAGGGAATATTGTGGTATTTTCATTGGGGCTTCTCCTTAAGCGATGCGTTGACGAAGGGCAAGTTGCACATTCGCCAGCAGTAGCAGTATCACCACCAGCGTTGAGAGAATCACCGCCGTGGGCACCACGGCGTACGCATCACGGCTGTGAATAAAGGCGTTAGCGATAGCCAGCAGGATAGCCACCAGCGAGATCCAGAAATGGGTTTTCTCTGGCGCGCTGGTGCCGCGGAACAGATAAATAAGACTAATTACTCGTGGCAGAACAGCAATGACCAGACCTATTGCAATTAACCAACTGGCACTGACAGACCAGAAGATGACAGTCGTCTTCATATAGACGATATCGAACAGCCAGGCCGCTACAAAAAAGCCCACCGGTAGAGGTTCGAGGAGAGCGTAAAGCGTCACGGCGATGGCCGATCGTCCAGAGGTGTTGCGCATGATTTTCTCCATTTTCAATAGTTATACAGCCCAGGCACAACGTATTACCTTCCCATTACGTTGTTAACCTGCCTGTAAAATATTAGTAAACCTGAAGAAAAATGATGGTTTTAATTCACCTTTGCAGGCGATGACGGGTAAAGCGGTGTCGTCAGGCCTGATGCGACAGGAACCGGCCTGGATAATCGGCGCGAATGGGCTGTTGCGTCGCATAGCGGCCAACCAGCCTGTAGCGGTTCAGCGCAATGGCGTCGTAAAAAAGGTTACTGAGGCGTTTCGGCAACCAGCGCAGCACGCTCATAATGCGCCACGGCAGCGGCAACTGCTGAAAAACGCGAAAAATAGCCTGCGCCCGAAGCCAGTGCTGTTCATCCCGAATGTAGACGATCGTGCTGATATTGTCGTCAGGCAGGCCGGCCCATCTCAGTAGTGCTTTGCCCTCCTCACTCTGGACGGAAGCAAAACGGACCTGCCGCGCCAGCCGGTGGCGCAACAGGAAACGCACCCATCCTGTACAAAGTTTGCATACACCATCATAAAGCACGACGCTCTCGCCCGTTTGCAGATAAGGGGGCTGTGGCATGGGGCGGCTCCTCTGTTTCATCCTCAACAGACGCAGTATAGTCCTTCTTTCCCGTATGCTGAGCCAGCCACTGACAAACCGCCGCTTCATCGATGGCCCTGGCATTAACCCGCAGCAGCGGCCCCAGTGCCATGGGTTGTGCTTCTTCCGCCAGACGACGCAGTTCCGGAAGATACTCCGCGCCGGGGTGACCCGGCATGCGTTGCGCCAGGCGAGCCTGGTAACGCGCCACCGCCTCATCGGGTGAGATCTGCATCCAGATCTCCAGCACCTCATCCACGCCCGCTCGCTGCAAACCCTGCTCCAGCACGCTTTTCGACTGAAACCCAAACCAGGCATCAATCAGAAAAACCGTGTTCACCGGTGACTGGCCCACAATATTCCAGATCGCCTGGTAAGCCGCACAGCCGAGCTGTCGGTTACGCTGACGATCGACCGGGGCGAAGCTGGACATGAAGGGCTCCTTAATGCTGTCCAGCGTTAATACCGGTAAGGTGAAACGCCCGGACAGCATCCGGGTCAGCGTACTTTTGCCCGAGGCGGGAATTCCGTTGACCAGTACTACTCGCTTACTTTCCGCCTGTCTGGTCATAAGATCTCCATGACGTCCGCCATGCTACTGGCCTGGCGTAGTTTGACCAGCGTCGCGTCATCGTCAAGCAGCGAGACAATCGCGCGAATGCCCTCTTCAATGTGGGCATTACTGTCACGGGCACCGAACATGATGACGATATCGGCCTTTTCACTGCCCCCAAACGAGATCGGTTCTGCCAGCACAATCAGACTAAAACAGTCGCGAATAACGCCCGTTTCCGGGCGGGCATGAGGAATGGCGATACCTTCTTCAAACACATAATAGGCACCGTGCGTGAGCGTGTTATCAATGACAGCCTGAGGATACGAGGCCCGAATATAGCCGCCCGCCACCAGCGGTTTGGCCGCCATGGCGATCACCTGTTGCCAGTCGCTGGCCGCAACCCCGACCTGAATGGCACTGGCTTCCTGTAATAACTGTTTAATGGTCATTACTGCTCCTTAAACTGATTTTCGCACCAGATTGCGTAATTCATCAATTTTCACAAACAGAGGATCGATGTGATCCCGGTAACGACGGCTTTTTGCATAGAGTGATAATGCCCGGTTATATTCCAGCATTAATTGTTTTTGCGTGTCGGTATCGGCGGTATTACTGGCCAGCTTCGCTTCCAGCTGCCTTATTTTCTCGCTGACGGATTCTGCCAGGCGATCCTGTTCGGCCGCATCCTGCGGTTGATTTTCCACTTTCTTTTTCATGAATCCAAACATAGCGACTCCTGCCCCGAAAAGCGCGCGGGCACTTCAGGTTTATTTACGTCGGGATAAATGGGGTTAGCGGAATAACTGCATTTTTTCCACTAATACATTGGTTACCGCATTATTAGCGGGCACCAGGAAATTACGCACGCTGTCGTTTACTTTGCCTTTTTCGAACGTGGTTTTGCACTGCGCCACCCACTGGACATTCATCTCGGTGCCCACGTTCACTTTGTCGATACCGCTGCTGACAGCCAGGCGCATATCTTCATCACTCACGCCCGTTCCGCCGTGCAGGACCAGCGGCGTCGCGGTGGCGTCGGTGATTGCGGCCAGGCGCTGGTGCTGAATATGGGCTTTCCCGGTATACAGGCCGTGCACGGTGCCGATGGAAATCGCCAGCATGTCGACGCCCGTTTCGTGCACAAAGCGCTTGGCATCCTCTACAGGGGTAAACGCAATTTCATCCATCTCCACGCATTTACCATCTTCCGATCCGCCGATTGCGCCCAGCTCAGCTTCCACGGAGACATTTAGCGGGCGCGCCATATCAATAACCCGTCGGGTATTAGCAATATTTTCCTCAAGCGGTAAATGTGAGCCATCGTACATGACCGAACTGAATCCGGCGTTAATCGCTGTCTGAATCGCCTCTAAATCAGAGCAGTGATCCAGATGCAGACAGGTTGGAATATTTTTACTTTTCGCTAAAGATTTAACGGCATCGACCAGTAATTCGTGTCCGAGATATTTTGCCGTACCGGTAGATATCTGAATCATTAACGGGCTGTGGGTTTGTTCTGCCGCCTTAAAAAAGGCGGGCAGCATTTCCAGACAATGTAAATTAAACGAGCCCACTGCTTTAAAATCACGTTCTTTGGCAATCTTGAGCAGGTCAGTAAAATTATAAAGTTTCATGCACGTTTTCCTCACGGGATGAAGTGGATTTTCCGTTAACAAACCAGGCGATAGCGGTAACAAAGGCGACGAATACGGCGACGAACAACCAGTTATTCTGGAAAGCATGTCCCAAAACCAGGCCGGTACTGATGACGTCGGAATCGCTGAAGGTCACGCCGGTAAAGCCATAACTTTCCAGCATCGGCACCAGAATGGCCGGCAGGAAGGTAATGAATAAGCCGTGCACGAAGCCCCCGATCATCGCGCCGCGCCGGCCCCCCAACGCATTACCAAACACGCCTGCCGTGCCGCCTGCAAAGAAGTTGGTGAGCAGACCCGGCAGAATCATTGCCAGACCAAACATCGGGAACACCAGCATGCCGACCACGGAGCCGAGCGTGGTCGCCAGGAAACCGACAATGACTGCGTTAGGCGCATAAGGAAACATGACCGGGCAGTCGAGTGCAGGCTTCGCATCCGGCACCAGCCGCATGGCAATGCCACGGAATGCCGGAACCAGTTCATTCAGCAGCAGTCGCACACCGCTGTAGAGAACAAACACGCCCGCGACAAACTGAATGGACTGCATAAAGGCATACATCAGGTAGTTGGTGCCGCTGCTGTACTGCGCAATAAAGGCGGGACCGGCTGCCAGCGCAGGGATCAGGTACATTGGCACCATCACCACCGCCATTGACAGGTAGGTGTCCTGTAAAAATTTGAAGTTGTCCGGTAACTTCAGATCCTCCGTCGAACGTGACCCTTTACCGACCACCTTCGCCACGGCCGCCGTCAGCAGATAGCCGATGGTACAGAAGTGGCCCAGGGCAACATCGTCCGAATCGGTAATACGCCGTACCACCGGCTGGGCCAGCGCGGGCATCACGACAGCCATAACGCCACCAAAAATCCCGCCGGTCAGAATCAGCGGTAAGCCGGTTAAGCCTGCTTTATAGCCGATGACCGCACCAATCGTGGCCATCCATAACAACGCCTGTCCGGTCAGGAAGATGTATTTAAACGGCGTCAGGCGGGCAATGATGATATTGACGATAAAGATCACCAGCAGCGTCATGGCCACTTCGGAGCCCAGTTCACGGTTGGCCAGCCCGGCGATGGCAGCCACATCGGTGATGTAGCCCTGCATGCCAAAGCCGTGGGTGAAGATACTGTTCAGGAAGGTCAGTGCGCCGACAATAATATTGATGCCCGCCATCATAATTAAGAAGCCGAGCAGGGTTTTAAATGTCCCTTCTACCACTTTTCCCGCAGATTTCTTTTGCAGCACCAGCCCAATCAGCGCAATAAAAGCGATAAGAATGGATGCCTGTCCCAGTAAATCTTTAACCAGAAAATTGATTACACTATTCATGATTAGCAACCTTCATATTACGTTCTTTTAAGAAAGCCACGATCTTTTGCTCAATTTCGGCTTTATCGGTAAGTTTATTTAATATAATGACCCGTTTAATCTGTTCTGGTGTGGCGTCAGCATTTAAAACATCCGCAAACGCTTTTTGCGTCAGAATCATGTCGGATTTAAATGCATTAGCTTCTGAAATTGTGGTGTGATCGATATCGGCTTCAATTTCCAGTTTTTTTAAAACGGCTTTCGCACTCATTTCGATGGCGAAACTTGAACCCAGACCACAACCACAAACACATAAAATTTTCAGCATGTTTTCTCCTCACACTATTTGCAGTTGTTTAGCGAGTTTATAATGGTGCCCTTCTGTATCGACCAGGCGTTTCTTCATGCTTATTAAGTCAATCGGAATAGGCTTATTGCTGCCGTTAATAATGACGGCTTTATTGCGCATTCCGGATTGAATACAACGAACCACTTCACTTGCCATAATGGTACCCTGATAAATTTCTTCACAGGTGGGATCGCCATTACGCAGTCCATAACCGACAATCGTTTTGCGAATGCGCACACCGATCAACGGTTCAAGTTGCTTAATTAAGGTATCGATTGCGCCCTGAAAGCCCGGTGAATATTCACGTGTATAGCCCTCAGAGCACAGGATAATGACGCTGTTCTGTTCACTGAGGCGCTGAGTGATGCGCCCGGCCAGCGTCGCCGTCGGAATCTGACACTCGGGAATTAACGCAAAATCCGCATTCGATTTTATTGCCGATTGCAGCGTCAGTTCACCGCAGTAACCGCCGAGCAACTCGACCATAAATACCCGGCCGGTTAATGCGCGGCCCGTATTCCGCAGTTTTGCCACCTCTTTAAGTACCTGCTCACAGGCAGTTGAAAAGCCCACGGTGTAATCACTGCCGAAGACATCGTTATCAATCGTCATACCGATGCCAAAACAGTTCACACCGAATTCGCTCAGCGTATGTAAAAATTGCAGTGAGCCATCTCCGCCGGCCATAATTAATACATCAATACGCAATGCCTTAAGCTGTCGGGTGATGGTTTCGTATTCGCTGCGAATTAATTTTCGCGTGGTCCTTCCCGACTGCATAACCGGAATCGAGGTAACAGAGAAATCCACTAAATCGCGTTGCGCAATTTCCTGACAGACATTATCGAGAAGTCCCGGAATACCGCCATTAAATAACAGCATTTCCGCCTGCGTCATTCTCGCAATCTGAAAAATAAAATTATTTATGCCGGTAACATCGCCGCCGCTGATTACCATCCCGATTCTCATTCTCCATTCCTCTCTGGCTCAATGCGTCTGCGGGCTATTGTTTCGGGATACAAGCCTTATATTTGCAAGTGAGATCACAAAAACGAGAGTATTTTGCCGGGTGGATAGATTGACAGCGGGGTTAAAACAGGTGTTTCTGTGAATTAAATCACAATTAATAAGCGCGCCCGGTCTGTGAGCTTCGGTTGATAAAACAACAGGTTAAATATCATCAGGCGAAGAGAAACGGTTATTTCAGGCGCGTGTCCGGATAACAAAAAAACCGTGATGCAGATTTGTGATTTTCGCCTCACTTTTCACTGTGATGCTGACGGGTTATTTTGGCGGGCAGCATAGATACCGGTTATTTCGGCAGCGAAAAAGGATTCATCTTGTCCGGTTAACCGTTTACCGGGTTTTCTTACACGCGCGGC
This sequence comes from Pantoea sp. CS_6, assembly GCF_041954745.1. Classification (NCBI taxonomy): domain Bacteria; kingdom Pseudomonadati; phylum Pseudomonadota; class Gammaproteobacteria; order Enterobacterales; family Erwiniaceae; genus Pantoea; species Pantoea sp. CS_6. The sequence goes on along the minus strand of NZ_JAVAYG010000002.1, from coordinate 383,714 downwards.
ACGATGATGAACGTTTGCGCAAAGCGGGCTGTGTTGTACCGGTGACGTTGGGTGAAGCGGGCATAAAAAAACCCGGCAACGGATGTGCCGGGCTGGAAAACATGCTGGAAGCGTTATTTTGCGTACGCTTCGGTGGAGATGGTCAGTTTGACATCGTCGCTGACCGCAGGCACGTATTTATCCAGTTTGAAGTCAGAACGCTTGATGGTGCCGGTCGCATCAAAACCAATCGCCTGCTTTTTCACCATCGGATGCTCACCCTGCTTGTTCAGCGTGGCGTGCAGCGTAACCGTTTTGGTGATGCCTTTCAGCGTCAGATTACCTTCTACGTCAAATTTGTTATCGCCTTTAGCAATGACTTTGGTGCTGCGGAAGGTCGCGCTCGGGTATTTGGCGACGTCAAAATAGTCGGCGCCTTTAAATTCTTTCGTCAGTGCAGGCACATGGCTGTCAATTTTGGTGACAGGCAAGGTCACGTCAACACGCGACTGCTCGGGTTTGCTGCTGTCGAACACCAGTGACCCCGTGGCATCCGGAATATCGGCGGTAGGATGCGAGAAGCCGAAGTGTTCCCAGCTCATAACGACCGACGTATGCTGTGGGTCCAGCTGGTAGTGCATTGTCTCAGCCTGAGAAACCGGGATATACAGCGCGGCAACTGCGATCAGTGGCAGTGTAAAACGTTTAACATCTTTCACTTTTCATTCCTTTTTTTATGGCGTCACATTGAGTCTGGTGCAAAGCGGCAGGAATAAAAAGTGAAGAGATTTGGCGTAAACAATCAAAATCATTCAACAATATCGACGAGTAATTATTTTACTGCTTATCGTCTGTACGTAAGATGCGCCACGCTGATTTCTGGCTGCATAACTGGTGATGCAGCTGCGTTAACTGCTGAGTGCTGAGGGCAGCAATATCCTGTGACGTCAGTGTGGGCAGTCCGTTAGCCTGACGCAGCGCCTCGACGGTGGGTTCTTCCTGCGCTGCGGCTAACTGTGTTTTCACCCCGTCGAGATCGGCCGCGTCTGTCACGGACGTCATCTGCTGCAGGAAATCGTCGCAATACTGAATCAGCGTTGTGGCAGACAGGGTCGGTGACTGAAGCGCAAAAAGAATACCGTCGATATCCACACAACGCTGGTAACGGCAGCTGACGACATAACCGATGGGGTGTTCAACACGGTAGCGCTGATAAAAACGCGGCGCGTATAGCAGCGCCAGCGCGCGCAGTGCGGCCAGCTGTTGAGGATCGGCCAGTGGTATAAACAGCAGAATGGCGCTGTCGTCCGAGGGGTGCGGTATCCTGCTTTCGCCGCTCACCCATGCCCGCGCGGGTAATGTAGCAGAATTGACCTTCAGCACGCTGAGCTGTTGCGCAAGTTGTTGATGTCGACGGGCATTACCGCCCAGAAGGATGGCCCGCCAGCGCTGCGGCTGCACGGACGACGCCAGGCAGTAAGGCAATTGCCGTAGCAGTTCGCGTATTGCAATACCGGGAATGGCAGAGCTGGCCTCTTCCGTTGTCGGCATCAGGCAGGATAACAGTTGCGCCAGCGCCGCGCTGAGCAACGCCTCGTCGGCGGGTAAGTCCAGCGTCAGTTGCCAGACGCCCTGCCTTTCACACCATTCCCCACCGCCGCCAAAGTGACGCAGTACTGCAAACACCGGCCGCAAGGCGCTTTCGCAGGCCTGACCTGCCGCCAGCGTGTTGTACAGTTCGGGACGAAGTATCAGCGTGCCGGAGGTTTCATCCGGGTGAATGTGTGGCAACGTCACCGCGGTGGTGGGCAGCCTGGCGGGCGGGAAAGGATTAGGACCGGGATAATAAAACCACTCAACAGGGGGAACACTGACGTCGGGCACCTGCCAGCGCGCCAGGGTGAGCGCATAACCCTGTACGCTGCGTGATTCGCCAGCCACGTCGGCGGCACAAACCAGGGTGGTTGCTGGCACGCCGGCCAGCGTCTGTAATAAGGGCGAGAGTTCGGGGCAGTCGCCCGTGGCGGCAAACCCTAAAGCCCGCGCCTGAAGCTGCATTAAGGGCGACAATGCAGCCAGCCGCCGCTGCGCCAGGTGCCAGTAGTGTTGCCGCTGCGTCGCTGTGGTATGACTCAAGGCGGCGAAAAATGACATCAGCAATGCCTGTACCACGGCGGGTTGCTCACCCGTCACTGTCATCATCAACCACTGCGTTTTTGCGGACTGATACAGCCATTTTAGCTGTAACTGACTGGCGAGCCCGCGCGCGTACAAGGCGGCCAGCAAGCCGCCGGGGGCTTCATCCAGCAAAAACTCGCGCAACAGCGTGACACTGTCACTTAGCGCCGTTGGTAACAGCCAGCTCAGCGTCACTTCGGACGGGCCGTCCTGCTGCAACATCAGCCTCCTGTCGGCCGATAATTCAACGTCTGGTGCCGGAAGACTGCCCGCATCGCGAAGGGCAAAAGGAGCAGCAAAAATCTCAGCCAGCGTTGCCAGTTCGTCCAGCGGCTGCGGCCCCTGAAGCCACAGCATCATCGTGCCGGCGTGATAAAAACGCTGATGAAACGCCCGCAGCGCGGCCTGCAATTCAGTGACGTTGTCACCAAAAACCGCCCTGTTGCCGGTCTGAAAGCGCTGGAAACTGGCCGGTGCGATGACCGTTGAGAATATAGCCGCCTCTGCTCTGGCCGCAGTGTGATGCTGCAGCAGCCGATGCTCGGCATCAATCACAGCAATTTCCTGAGTAATGGCCTCTGGCGTTAACCGCGGCGCGCTCAGCATATCCTGCAGGCGCAGCAGGCCATCAACCAGACTGTCCGGGGCGACTTCAAAAAAAAAGGCGCTCTGGCGCGCCAGGGTGGTGGCATTCACCTGTCCGCCCTGCGCCTGCACCCAGCTCATCAGCCGCCCTTCGTCGGGCCAGCGCTGGCCACCGCTGAACAGCATATGCTCAAGCAGATGCGCCAGGCCGGGCCAGTTATCAGGTTCATCGTGACTGCCCGCCGCCACCTTCACCAGCGCCGCCGCCTGCGTTGCGTCCGGCTGGTGGACGAGCGTCACGCGGAGTCCGTTCAGGGTCAGGCTGCGTGTGTGCATTACAGATTCCGCGTTTTATAGATCAACTGAGAATTGGTGCGGTTGCGGAACTGTAGCTGACCGATTTTGATATCACTACAGTCTGCCTGACGGCGCGCCTCAAGGATTGTGCCGTGATGCGGTGACTTACTGCAGACCGGATCGGTATTATCGGCATCGCCGGTCAGCATAAAGGCCTGGCAGCGGCAGCCACCAAAGTCTTTCTCTTTTTCATCACAGGAGCGGCAGGGTTCCGGCATCCAGTCGAACCCCCGGTAGCGGTTAAAACCAAACGAGTGATACCAGATGTCTTCCAGCGACTGCTCCAGGACCGAAGGAAAGGCCACCGGCAACTGTCGCGCGCTGTGGCACGGCAGCGCCGTGCCTTCTGGCGTGACGCTCAGGAAAATCGCGCCCCAACCGCCCATGCACGGCTTTGGTCGTTCTTCATAGTAATCTGGCGTAACGAACAGCAGGTTAGTGAGGCTGCCCCGCTCGTTCATCTGCGTGCGGTAGCGGTTAACGACCGCCTCCGCCCGGGCAATCTGCTCACGCGTCGGCAATAACCCTTCGCGGTTCAGCTGTGCCCAACCGTAAAACTGGCAGGTCGCCAGTTCAACATCATCCGCCTCCAGCTCAATGCACAGATCGATAATCTTATCGATCTGGTCGATGTTATGGCGATGCAGTACGAAATTCAGCACCATCGGATAGCCATGAGCTTTCACTGCGCGCGCCATCTCCAGCTTCTGCTGAAAGGCTTTTTTCGAGCCGGCCAGCGCCGCGTTGAGGGTTTCATCACTGGCCTGAAAACTGATCTGAATATGATCCAGACCGGCCTCGCTGAATGCGTCGAGTTTTTTCTCCGTCAGACCAATGCCGGAGGTGATCAGGTTGGTATAAAATCCTAAATCACGCGCCGCTTTGATGAGTTCGGGCAGATCCTTACGCGTCAGCGGTTCACCGCCCGAAAAGCCCAGCTGCACGCTGCCCATGGCACGGGCCTGGCGAAAGACCTCGATCCACTGTGCGGTGGTAAGCTCGCGCGCCTGCTGGGCAAAATCCAGGGGATTCGAACAGTACGGACACTGCAGCGGACAGCGATAGGTTAACTCTGCCAGCAGCCAGAGCGGTGGGTTGACGCCGGGTTTAAGCTGGGTCACGGAACTGTATCCACTTCTGTTCATAAGCTGACTGCAGGAATTCTTTCACATCTTCGCCCACGCCGCCCGCGTCCGGGAACTGAGCATCCAGCGTGGCAATAATGGAAGCGATATCCTGTTTGCCGTCCACCAGCGCCAGAATGGCCGCAGCGGTTTCATTTAACTTCGCCATGCCTTCGGGATAAAGCACCACATGGCTGTCCTGTGCCGCTTCCCATTGCATACGGTAGCCACGGCGAAAGGCGACAATTGTGTGTTCGTTCATCATTATACCAGTCGGGTTGTGTGCCAGACGGCCTTATCGGTCACGCTGTGATAAGGCGGGCGGTGAAGTTCGTAAGCCATGGTCATGGCATCCAGCAGCGTCCAGAGAATGTCCAGCTTGAACTGCAGAATCTCCAGCATCCTGTTCTGTTTTTCCGCCGTATTACAGAACTCAAGCGCCAGGGCAAGACCGTGTTCCACGTCGCGGTTAGCCTGACTCAGACGGCTGCGGAAGTAAAAATAGCCTTCTTCTTTAATCCATGGATAGTGCTGAGGCCAGCTGTCGAGCCGTGACTGATGAATCTGTGGCGCAAACAACTCCGTCAGCGAACTGCAGGCCGCCTCCTGCCAGTTAGCGCGGCGGGCAAAGTTGACATAGGCATCTACCGCAAAACGCACGCCCGGCAGGACATGCTGTTCAGAAAGCAATGCCTCACGCGTCAGCCCGACCGCCTCGCCCAGCCGCAGCCAGGCCTCAATGCCGCCATCAGCGCCCTGGCTGCCATCGTGATCCAGAATACGTTGTACCCATTTACGCCGGGTGGCCGGGTCCGGGCAGTTGGCCATGATGGCCGCATCCTTCAACGGGATACTGGTTTGATAATAGAAGCGGTTCGCCACCCAGCCCTGAATCTGCTCGCGTGTGGCCTGGCCATTGTGCATCGCGATGTGATAAGGGTGATGAATATGGTAGTACGCGCCTTTATCACGCAGCGCCTGTTCGAAGGCCTGAGGCGACAGGGTTTCCGTAATCAGCATCTTTCGTCCTGCAACTGTATCGCCATTCCGTCCTGACTCACCTCAATGCCCTGTTCAGTCAGGTACTGACGCTGAGGCGACTGTTCGTCAAGAATGGGATTGGTGTTGTTAATATGAATAAGAATTTTGCGTTTTGCGGGCAGACGGGCGAGTAACGCCATCAGCCCCTGCTCTTCGGCCAGCGCCAGATGGCCCATGGCCTTGCCGGTATTTTTACCCACGCCCGCGGAGAGTAATTCATCGTCCTGCCAGACCGTGCCGTCAATCAGCAGGCAGTCCGCCTGTTCGAGCCACGGCAGAATCACCGCATCCGGCTCGCCCAGTCCGGGCGCATACAGCAGTTTCTGGCCGTTTGCGCGGTTTTCAATAAACAGCGCCACGTTATGGCCCGGTAACGGCCGATCGCGATAAGGCGAGTACGGTGGTGCGTTACTGAGGATTGGAATCGCAGTGAACTGAAGATCCGGACAGACGTCCACGCTAAACGGCGCTAACGGGCGAATGGGACGATGCTGTAAGCCGCCGTTCCAGTGTTTCAGCATGGTGAACACCGGGAAACCCGTGGTGAGATCGTCATAGACTTCCGGCGTGCACCATACCTGATGCGGACAACCTTCACGCAGACTGAGCAGACCGGTAGTATGGTCGATCTGGCTGTCAGTCAGGATAATGCCGCCGATCGCCGTACCGCGCAGCACACCTTTTTTGATGAGTTCTGGCGTGTGCAAAATCTGCTGACTGATATCGGGGGAAGCATTGCACAGCACCCAGTCCTCGCCATTATCGCTGACAATAATAGAGGACTGCGTACGCGGCGTCGCCTGAACGGTGCCGTTACGGACACCCTGACAGTTGGGACAGTTGCAGTTCCATTGCGGGAATCCGCCGCCTGCCGCCGAACCAAGGACTTTAATAAACATGAAAGGGACCAGGTGTTGAAACAAAATGCCCGCACAAGCGGCGGGCAAAGGATTAACGGTTGGAAATGTACAGTGTTACTTCCAGACCGAGACGCAGATCAACAAATGTTGGTTTTTTCCACATAATTTTCTTCCTTATAAATAAACAGACAAAGAACGTACTGCAAGACAGCATCGTAACAGGGATTAAAATGCGAACCTTGTCACGCTATTTTCTCGCAGACCCTGGGGTGAAATCAACGAAAAGCCCGTAAGAAAACGTGTTAACGGATGCCGGTAAGGTGTAAAACCCGCAGCCAGTTTCCCCACGTCAATTTCTCCAGCACGCTTTCATCATAGCCTTTGTCGCGAAAAACAGCGAGCAACCGGGGCAACCCACTGACATCGCCGAGCGCATCGGGCACCGAAATGCCGTCAAAGTCTGACCCGAAGGCCACATGATCGCTGCCCATTATGTTAATAAGGTGATCGCAATGTTTGACGATTTCTGTCAAATCGGTGTCGCTGTCACGTTTTCCGTCAGCACGCAGAAAAGCGTTGCCAAAGTTAATCCCGACCACACCGCCGCTGTCGCGAATCGCCCGAAGCTGATCATCCGTCAGGTTACGGGGTTGCGGACAGAGAGCATGCGCATTGGAATGACTGGCGACCAGTGGGGAAAGGCCGAGCCGCGCGGTATCCCAGAATGCCTTCTCGTTCATATGGGACACATCAATCATCATATTCAGCGCGGCCGCCTGCCTGATAAGCGCTTCCCCTTCTGCCGTCAGGCCGGGACCGGTGTCGGGTGATCCCGGAAAGCTGCCGCTAACCCCTTCGCCGAAGCGGTTTTTCAGATTCCAGAAAGGCCCAATCGAGCGCACCCCGGCATGATAAAACGCCGTCAACGCCTCGCCGTCGGGATCCAGCGCATCCGCGCCTTCGATATGGGCGACTAACGCCAAAACGCCCTCAGCGCGACAGGCGTCGATTTCTGCCGCGCTGCGGCACAGTTTTACCCGCCCCTCCGCATGCGCCACGATACGCTGCAGCAGGTCAAGCTGCTGCCACATTATCGTCAGGGGATCATAAGGTTCTTCTGCAGCACGCGTGGACGCGACCTGCGCCAGGTAATCCTTCGGCAGAACAAAAATCGCGCACAGCCCACCTGCGAATCCGCCCTGCTGGATGCGAGGGTAATCCAGATGGCCCTCAGGCACGCCGGCAAAGAACGCCTCAGCAGGCGCATCACGATGGTGCAGCCACAAATTCAGTAACAGATCGTTGTGCCCGTCGAAAATCTGCATAGAAAACCCCCTCAAGAACATCGGGTTATGCTAACGCTGTCGCCCCGCTTCGGCAAATGGCAGCGCACGCCGTGCCACAGCCCATGAATCACGGTTGTCACTTTTGCGTATCAGGTTGTCAGTTTTGCGCGCGCCGCATGGCTGCGCTTTCGCCACACTGAGCTGACACCGAAAAGGAGAACGCAATGTTAACGAATCCCGCCGAGAAATACCGCCCTTTCCCCTTGGTTGACCTGCCTGACCGTCAGTGGCCTTCGCGGTCAATCAGCCGTGCGCCGCGCTGGCTGTCTACCGACCTGCGGGATGGCAATCAGGCGCTGGCTGAACCGATGAGTCGCGCGCAAAAGCTGCAGTTCTGGCAATTATTGCTGGACTGCGGGGCCAAAGAAATCGAAGTCGCCTTCCCGTCAGCCTCGCAAACCGACTTTGACTTCGTACGGGATTTGATTGAACAGCAGCGCATTCCTGAAGACGTGACGGTGCAGGTTTTAACCCCCGCGCGCCACGATCTGATTGAGACGACCTTCTGCGCCCTGAAAGGCGCACCGCGCGCCATTATCCATTTGTACAATGCCACCGCACCGCTGTTCCGGGAACGTGTATTTAACCAGAGTAAAGCGCAGATTGTGGCGCTGGCTACCGACAGCGCGCGGCAAATCCGGGCCGCCTGCGAGGCCGCACCCGAGACACTGTGGACCTTTGAATACTCGCCGGAAACCTTCTGCTTTACCGAGCCAGCGTTTGCCCTCGACATTTGTGAAGCGGTGGCCGCCGTCTGGGAACCCGGGCCTGAGCGCCCCATGATCATCAACTTACCCGCCACGGTTGAAGTTAACACGCCCAATGTGTATGCCGATCAGATTGAGTTTTTCTGCCGTCACTTTAGTCGTCGACAGGCAGTGTGCATTAGCGTTCATCCGCATAACGATCGCGGCACGGGCGTTGCCTGCGCGGAACTGGCGCTGTTAGCCGGTGCGGACCGCATTGAAGGCTGCCTGTTAGGTAACGGAGAGCGCACGGGGAATGTGGATCTGGTGACGCTGGCGTTAAATCTTTATACCCAGGGTGTTGCCCCCGGACTGGATTTCAGTGACATGGCCCGCGTGATTGAGGTCGTCACCGCCTGCAATAAACTGCCCGTCCATCCGCGTCATCCCTATGCCGGCGAACTGGTGTTTACCGCGTTTTCCGGTTCGCATCAGGATGCGATCAAAAAGGGGTTTACCTGGCGCGCACAGCAGCAGGAAACCGTGTGGCAGATGCCCTATTTGCCCCTCGACCCGGCGGATATCGGCAGCAGTTATGAAGCGGTGATTCGGGTTAACAGCCAGTCGGGGAAAAGTGGGGCGGCCTGGCTGCTGGAGCAGAACCACGGTCTGCAACTGCCGCGCGCCCTTCAGCAGGATTTCAGTCGGTGTGTACAACAGGAAACCGATACCCACTGAAAAGAAATGACGCAGCACGCGGTCTGGCAACTGTTCTGTCGTCACTACCAGATTGATCGGCCCACGCTGCGTCTGATGGATGCCCAGAGTGAAAGCGAACAAGGCGAGCAAACGCGCCTGCGCGCCCACGTCCGCCATCACGACCACCTTCTCCTGCTGACAGGCTGCGGTAACGGGTTGTTGTCCGCCGCCGTCAACGCGCTGCGTCACGCCTGCGATCTGACGTTAACGATCGAACATTACCATGAACACACGCTGGGAAAACGCAGCGACAGCCGATCGGTTGCCTATGTCAGCTGTATCAATCTTCAGGGAGAGCGCGCATGGGGCGTCAGCATCGACAGCGATACGTCACGTGCCGCCCTGCAGGCCCTCCTCAACGCGGCAGGTCACTTTCTGCCGCCGGAAAGTAGTCCGTCGGTGCCACACCGAGCACACGACGAAACATCGCACTAAACGCACCGGGGCTCTCATAGCCCAGATCGAGGGCGACCTGTAGAACCGGGTCGCCCTGTGCCAGCCGGGTCAGGGCAATGGCCACGCGCGCACGGCGCACCCACTCGCTGAAATAAAGCCCGGTTTCACGTTCGAAGTGACGGGCCAGCGTCCGGCCAGACACATTAAGCCATTCGCTGGCGCGGGCCAGCGTCCAGTCACCGGCGGGCTCCGCCTGAATCTGCATGCACAATGCCTGTAAACGCGGGCTGTCCGGCACGGGCAAGGCAAAGGGCAGCACATCCATGCCGCGAATTTCATCCAGGATCAGCTCGTAAATCCGTTCCGCCCGACTGGCGGGCGCATAGGAAACCGGTAAATCCATGGCGCTGACGATCAGCGCCCGCAGCAGGGCCGAAATTTGTACGACCTGGCAACTGGCAGGCAGATCTGCCCTGGCCAGCGGGTCCACAAACAACACCCGGGCCGCGACCGCGCCGGTAATCTGTAAGCTATGGCGCGTCATGGCTGGCAGCCAGACGCCGCGGCTGGGCGGTACCACCCAACTGCCCTGTTCGGTTTCAACCCGCACCACGCCGCTTAAGGTATGAATCAACTGCGCACAACGATGAAAATGCCAGGGCTCCGTTGCCCCATGCGGATAATCGTGCGCCAGCGGCACCAGCGGACGCGTGCTGAAATCGAAACTGATCGTTGCACTCATTGCGACTTAAGGTACTTATAGATCACCGCTAAATCCTCTTCGCCGTGCCCGGCCTCCACGGCCTGCTGCCAGACGCGGGCGATATTTTCCAGCGCGGGCAGTGTGCTGTCCGACGCCTCAAGCGCCAGCCGGGCATCTTTAAGCGCCCACTGCAGATGCATCTGCGGCGTGTAATCTTCGCTTTCCATCATGGCGAGCTTCATTTTGGCATACGGCGCGGCCAGCGGACCGCCGTCCAGCACCTGCCACAGATCGTGGGTTGAAAAACCAAACTGTTCAGCGAGTCGGTTGCTCTCCGCCAGACTTTGCATCAGGCCGATTAACCAGCTGTTGATCACCAGTTTCATACGCGAACTTTTGCCCGCCTCGCCCAGCCACTGCGTGCCTTTACCTATCGCGGCAAACACCGCTTCAGCAGCCTGGGCACGCGAACGGTCGCCGCTGGCCAGCACCAGAATCTGGGCGTTTTCCGCAGGCGCTTTGGTGCCGGAAACCGGTGCATCGATAAACACCACATCCGGGCGCGTTTGGGCAAAGAAAGCGATCAGCGCATCGGTTTTTTCAACGCCAATGGTCCCCATCTGACACAGCGTGGCGCCCTGCTTTAGAGCCGCGTTCACCTCATGCAGCACCTGCGCTGTCGTTTCGCCATCGGATAACATCGCAATCACGACATCTGCCTCGCTTACCGCTTCAGATGCCGAATCCGCAAGGTTCAGCCCGGCGTCAACCAGGTCTTCGCCCCGTGCGCGCGTGCGGTTCCAGCCGTGAACCTCAAACCCTTTTTTCAGTAAATTCGCTGCAAAGGCGTGCCCCATGGCACCCAATCCTAAAACCGCTACGTTCATGCTGATTTCCTTGTAGTGAATAGTCAGGCCCGTGTTGCTCATACGGGTTGGCGTAAGATAAAAGGTAGCATCGGTTACCTCGTTCTTCCGTTAACGTCCGCTGTGGCTTCCCAAACCAGTTACTGACAACGCCGCCTGTCGTTCGGCCCGCAACCGGGCCAAACGCGGTAGAGATCTACCCAGGATGCCCGTCTCACGGTTACATCCATCGGCTGAACATTTACGTTTTTCCAGACAACAGACAAAACCATTAACATAAGGGCGATTGTGCCCGTGGGTTCGTTTATCTCCCTATACTGCGACCTGCCGCCAGTCGTCATGGCGTTCGACCCGCATCGGGCTGGCGACCTCCCCCTGGATAGCCGCTTTCAGGCCAAATACAGAGGGATATTAAGCGATTACGCCGGTAAAGCCTGCCGTTTTTTGTGCTGCCTGCCATCTTTTCTCTGCCGCTGACTGCGACGGCAAGCGGATGCCCGGTATCGTGCGCAACCGGGTCGATACCGGCTTAGAATCAGCCCCTGAACAGGGCTTTTATGCGGTCGCGGAATGGCGTTATATGAGCAATATTGCCGCAGATGACAGCAACACAGTGCGTGCACCTTCGTATGCCGTAACGGTGGTAAACAGCGGCTAAAAATGGCTGGTTGATGCATAAACACAGGATCTGGTTGGCCGGGTCGATAATCTGGTTGACTATATGGGCTCAGTCATCGTCAACGAAAGCAATGGCCGTTATTACGAATCTGCTCCGGGACGCAACTACAGCGTTGGCCTGACAGTTCCAGTAAACGCAGGCGGCTGCGCAGGTGCTTCGTGACCGCTGACTCGCTCTTTCCCTTATTTTTCAGGCATGACGTTGTTACATGCCGGGATAATTTTGCGGGACGCCGCGAATGGATCCCTGCGTTCTCGCGGGAGCCGGTGGTGCTGAGGCTGACAGGACCTTTATTTCGGCCGTGACATGGCTGGAAACCAGACGCGGCATCGCGCGCCTGGCGAGGCGGGACAGTGAACAGGCGCAGCGCTTACGCCACGCGTACCAGACCCAGGTGCTGGCGGTGTATCATGAGCGGACGCTGGCAGGATTGCACGCAACTGCGCACGGCTGTATGTGCCCCATCGACGTGCTGAAACCCATGCGTTGATTGCAGCGACGGCGATGCAGCCTGATCTGATTCTGGCGACGCGTCAGCCGAAAGACGTCAGGGAATGAGCGTGATGCTGCTCATCCCCTGGCAAGTCGCTTAACCCTTACAGGGCGTTAAGTTTTGCACGCACATCGTCACAACTGCCGGTTTCCCCCAGGCGAGGAAAAATGCGTTTAATGCTGTTTTCGTGCGTATCGCTATTTAAATCCGTCATCGCATCGACCGCTAACGTGACGTTGTAACCTAATTCGTAAGCCTGACGTGCCGTCGACTCCACGCCGATGCTGGTGGCAATACCGCAGATCACCACCTGCGTAATACCGCGTTTTTGTAGCTGATCATGAAGCGTGGTTTGATTAAACGCGCCCCAGGTGTGCTTAGTGACGGTGATATCGTTGTGTTGCGGTGTCATCGCCGGTACCAGTGTGGCCCAGTTTGCCGGTAATTCGCCCTGATGCCGGGGGGATTCGGTTCGGCCCGGTGCGCCGCCCGCGACATTCACAATCACGACAGGCAGGTCTTTTTCACGAAAGGCGGCCGCCAGGGCTGCGCAGCGTTCAATAACCGGCTGTGGCTCATGCACAACCGGCAGCGCAACAATCCCCTCTTGCAGATCGATAACAATCAGAGCGGTTTTCGCATCAAGTGTGGTTAAAGCCATGGTGAGTCCTCTGGAAACAGTATAAGAAGTATGGCGCAGGCTGATGCCGCTACGCACCGCCGGTTCGCCGCCAGTGCCCGAACAGGCGCGCCATACAGGGGGAGGCAATTATAGCGTGCCGGGCAGCGCTGAACAGGCGCGGGTCGTTTCAATTTGTAAGTCAGGCTGATTAATGGGCAAACCCGATCCGGTGCTCAGCGTCGCTCGACATAGTGAATCAGGCTGTGAAAACGCAGGCGCGTATCCAGCGGATTGCGATAACTGTGGGCCACGTCCGCGCGGAACTGAAAGGCCTCGTCCCGCTTCAGCCGCCGCCAGGTATCAGCAATGCCCAGCAACAGCTCGCCTTCCAGCACCACCACCTGCTCGATAACGCCTTTTTCATGCGCGGCAGAATCACTCTGCGCGCCTGGTGCCAGCTCAACGGCAAGCAAATCAAAGCGTAGCCGATCGTCATAAGGTAACAACGGCGTCACCGCCATCTGCGCATTGTGCTGGCGATAACGGGCCACTTCCCCTTCGGCGATGGGCAACTGATGAACAAAAAACGAGAACGGGACATTAAAGCCGGTGGCGATTTTCCACAGGGTGGCAATCGTCGGGCTGGACTCGCCGCGTTCAATTTGCCCCAGCATCGCCTTACTGACGCCTGTTTTCTCGGCGGTTAACGTAAGGCTCCAGCCATTGGCTTGCCTCAGTTGTTTCAGCGCCTCGCCAAGATAGTGATGCAAATTTTCCATATTGTCTCCTGCATAAGCGCATCAGTGTAGCACTTGTGCGTTATAGCGCACTATGCGACGATGTGCGCTATAACGCACAAGAGGAAGAGACTATGTCACTGCGCCATCCGCCGTTTCCCGTTACCCTGCCTATGGTGGTGTCAGGCTTTGTCGCCGTGCTGGTCGGCTACAGCAGCACAGGTGCGATTGTTTATCAGGCCGCCCAGGCGGCTGGTGCGCCGCCTGCGCTGATCGCAGGCTGGTTCTCCGTCATTGGCATCGCAATGGGAATCGCCTCAACGGGGCTTTCCCTGGCTTACCGCATGCCGGTGCTGGCCGCCTGGTCCACGCCGGGGGCGGCCTTGCTGGCCACCAGCCTGCCGGGCACGTCTCTCAATGAGGCCGTGGGCGTATTTGTTTTTGCCAATGTCCTGATTGTGTTATGCGGGGTCACGGGCCTGTTTGCCCGCCTGATGAATCATATCCCGGCGTCGCTGGCGGCTGCCATGCTGGCGGGCATTTTACTGCGCTTTGGCTTGCAGACGTTTAGCGACTTCGCCGTGAACTTTCCCCTCGCCGCCACGATGTGTATGAGCTGGTTACTGGCGCGCCGCTGGTTGGCCCGTTATGCCATTCTGATCACGCTTCTGGTCGGTGTTACCCTGGCGGTAGCCCAGAACAGTCTTCATTTTCCGGCGCAGGCTGCCCGTTTCAGCCTTCCTGCGCCTGTCTGGCCGTCGTTTTCACTGCACACGCTTATCGGTATTGGTCTACCCTATTTTTTAGTCACCATGGCGTCACAAAATGCGCCCGGCGTCGCCACCCTACAGGCACACGGCTATCGTCCGTCGGTGTCCGGGCTCATGAGCTGGACCGGATTACTGGCGTTGATTCTGTCGCCGTTCGGCGGATTTTCGGTGTGTGTGGCGGCCATTACGGCAGCGATTTGTATGGGCGAAGAGGTCGATCCCGATCCCCGTCGTCGCTGGATTGCCGCGGCAGTGGCCGGCGGATGTTATCTGTTGGCTGGCGTGTCCGGTGCGCTGATTGCGGTGCTGTTCAGCGCACTGCCGGCTGTAATGGTGCACGTAGTGGCGGGCCTGGCGCTGGTGACGACCCTGGGCGGCAGTCTGCAACGGGCACTGGCAGAGCCTGCTGACCGCGACAGCGCGCTGTTGGCTTTTTTAATCACGGCGTCGGGCGTGACGCTTTTAGGGATCGGGTCGGCGTTTTGGGGATTAGTGGGTGGCGTTATCGCGCATCTGTTATTAAAACGTAAAACAGCGTAACATCATCTGGGCATTGGTTATTTTCCCGGCAGCGGGCGAAAAAACCACGCATTTGACCTCTTTTTCTGCGGTTTGATTTGCCATTGCCCCACGTAAAATCACCGTAATTGACGATAACACGCGATCTTCTGCCTCAGACAACGACCGATAAGGGCCTAACAGGTGGCAAAAACTTTTCTGCGCAGCGGCAATCTGGATGCGGTTCTGGCTTTAGGTGAGAACGGCCAGCCAGTATTTACGTCCGCCCTGCAAATCCGTGAGACCCTGCGTTTGCGCCGCCAAAGCGCACTGGCAGACTGCCTGGCGATTCCGCAAACCAATGAACGTGGCGACCGGCTTGACTGGTACGCGCCTTTTTCCGGCAAAGTCAAATCCTGGATGGCCGCGAGCGATTATGAACGCCGTCAGGCGTTGCAACATCTCACTGCCTGCCAGCAGGATCTGCAAGCCATTAGCGCCCGCGCCCGCGAGGCTGCCAATCCGGCCATGCGCCTGTTTGGCGCGCTACTCGGCAAGAGCCTGCAATTCCCCAATCAGCAATATGTTTATCTGGTGAACGGTAAACCTGTCATCACCTTTTGGGGATTTGTGGATGCGCAGGAGCGCAACCGTGATGATGCACTCGCCTGCCTGCGTGAAAGCCTGGAGGAGTCGCTGCCTGCTTCGCTGGTCGAACTGCCACCCGAACCTGTTGTGCCGCCTGCGCCCGAACCGGTGGTGGTGCCCGAACCCGCCGCGGTGGTACCGCCGGTCGCAGAGGTGCCCGCACCGGAGCCGGAACCTGTACCAGAGCCTGTGCCCGCTCAGGCCGCGCGTCGTCCGGCTTTCCGTCTGTGGTATCTGATTCCGACGCTGGCCGTTGCCGCAGCGGCCGCGACGGCGGTTATCCTGCATATGCCGCAATCGGAGCCCGTCACGCCGTCCGCCCCGGTCGCCCAAAATACCGCCCCTGTTGCCGCTATCAGGCCGGCAGCCATGGTGCCGGCTGAAAAACTGGCTGACACTTTGCCGCAGAAACCGGCCGCCGTGGTAGCGGGTGCGCCAACCGCCGCCAGCGCTGCGCCTGTGCCTGCAGCGGCACCGTCTGCGACGCTTTCCAACGTGGTTGCGCCTGCGGTGCCCGCGAAACCCGACGATCTGGTGGTGACACCGGATGCCGTCCGTGATGGTCAGGTTCAGGTGATTGACGGACGCTGGCGCGTGGAGATCGAAAACATCAAAACGCCAACCGGTAAACCCCCTGTCATGCACTTCCAGTTTAACAATGGCAAGGGCAGCGTACAGATCAACCAGGGGAACACCACCTGTAAGGCCGATGTCACGGCGGCGATGACCAGCGCGGGTAACATGGTGATAGAAAGCCGCTTTACCGCCCGGTGCGCGGACAAATCGCGTTACCGTATGCCGATGTTAGTGTGTCATTCCAGCATTGGCGCCGCCGCCTGCGAAGCGCAATACACCGGGGATCGTGTGTATCCCATTACGATTAAGCGTGAGAGTAAGTAACTATGTTGGCTCCCCTGATCGATGATAAGCAAAAAATTTCTCTGATTGAGAACAGCGGCGTGCAGTTCCTGGATTTTGGTCTGCAACTCTCCGCAACCCAGGCACGCCGTCAGTTTGTGCGCCAGACCGCAAATGGCCCGTTACTGCGTCTGAATATGGACGGTAACAGCGGTAAATTTTTACTTTACCCGCAGGACGGTGGCGCACCGGAAGTCGTGCGTCCCGAAACCGATATCGCGCTGTCCGACTCCCTGACCTTACTGGAAGCCTGCTGGCTGCCGCTGCCAATGCTGCGTTGCGCCTCAGGTCGTCGCTTTATCGGCGGCCCGGAAAACTGGGCGCGCATGCGGTTAGTGGCGCTGGAGAAACCTGACAGCGCAGGCAACACGCACCGCGTTACGCTGGCGTTTGATACGCGCTGCGTGGCGGAAGAAGATGGCGGCGAACAGTTGGGACTGACGCCATCCGACGCACAGAACGGCGTTACCTTTGCCCTGGCCTGGCACAACTACGAGCTGGGGGAATTTCTTGATCACACCTGGGTAGATGGCTGGCTGCGCGAATCCTTCACCGACCGCGTGTCCGATCGCCGTGAACAGGCCATCAGCCAGGCGCTACGTGAGTTTGAATATCAGGCGCACTACCTCAACCTGCTGGAATTGCTGGGCGAGCAGCTTAACCTCACGGAGATTCACATCCAGGCCGCAACGCTGCAAACGCCAGCCGTCAACGTGGATATCATTCTTGACGTCGGCAACTCGCACACCTGCGGTATTCTGGTGGAAGACCATCCGGAAGAGAGCAACGGCCTGAAGCAGACCTACGAGCTGCAGATGCGCGATCTGTCTCAACCACATCGTGTGTATAACGAGCTGTTCGACAGTCGGCTGGAATTTGCCGAAGCGCGTTTTGGTAAAGCCAACTTTTCGCTGGAAAGCGGCCGTGAGCAGGCCTTTATGTGGCCTTCACTGACCCGCGTCGGACGCGAAGCCAGCCGGCTGGCCTTGCAGCGTGCCGGTCTGGAAGGCAGCACCGGGCTGTCCAGCCCGCGGCGTTACCTGTGGGACGAAGCCCGCTATCAGCCGGGCTGGCGCTTCAATCAGCAGAGCCCACAAGGTGAACCGCAGGCCTGCGCCGCCCCTTTCACCTCACTGATGAATGACGAAGGTCAGCCGCTGTATGCGCTGCCGCTGGATGAACGCCTGCCGGTGTTCTCCGCTCACTACAGCCGCAGTTCACTCATGACGTTTATGCTGTGTGAGCTGCTGGCCCAGGCACTGATGCAAATGAACAGCGCGGCACAGCGTCAGCGCATGCCGCAAAGCCATGCACCGCGCCAGCTGCGTCATGTGATTCTGACGCTTCCGTCCGCCATGCCAAAACCTGAACGTGAAATCTTTCGTCGTCGCATGCAGGAAGCGATTGCGCTGGTGTGGAAAGCCGAAGGCTGGCATCCGGCCGACGAGGAATTTACGGCGGAGACGCAGGCGCAAAGCAGTAAACCCGTGCCGGACGTACAGATGGAGTGGGATGAAGCCACCTGCGGTCAGATGGTGTGGCTGTTTAACGAAACCCAGGTGAACTTTGCCGGCCGCGCAGAAGACTTCTTCAGCAGCATGGCGCGTCCGGATCGTCCGCGTGAAGCCGATGAACAGCCCGGCAAGAGCCTGCGCATTGCCTCTATCGACATTGGCGGCGGCACCACCGACCTGGCGATTACCCAGTACCGTCTCGATGACGGCCAGGGCAATAACGTCAAAATTACGCCGCGTCTGCTGTTTCGTGAAGGCTTTAAGGTGGCAGGCGACGATATATTACTGGATGTGATTCAGCTGTGGGTTTTGCCGGCCCTGCAACAGAGCCTGCAGAAAGCCGGCCTGACGCTGGCCGAACCGCTGATCAACAAACTGTTTGGCCACGACAGCCGGATGGACGGTCAGGCAACGCTGCGGCAGCAAGCCACGTTGCAGGTGTTTATTCCCCTGGCGCAGGCGGTGCTTGAACGTTACGAGAACTGGGATCCGCTGGAAAGCCATGCCGAAATCAATGCGCTGTTTGGTGAGCTGGTCGATCAGCGTCCGGCAGACGCGGTGCTGGCGTTTGTTAATGGCGAAATCCAGCGTGAATTAGGCGGCAACAGCCGCTTTGACCTGCTTGAGGTGCCGCTGGTGGTCAGCATGGCGCAGCTTCACGGTGAGTTTATGCAGCATCGCATGGCGATCATTCCGGCACTGCGATCTATGTGTGAAGTGGTCTCACTGTATCAGTGTGACGTCCTGCTGCTGACCGGACGGCCCTCACGCTTCCCCGGCATTCAGGCGCTGGTGCGTCATCTGCAACCGCTGCCGGGCAGCCGCATTTTGTCGCTGGAAGGCTATCACACCAGTGACTGGTATCCGTTTAACAAACATGGTCGTATCGATAACCCGAAATCCACGGCCGCCGTGGGCGCGATGTTATGCCTGCTGGCCCTGGATTTGCGCCTGAGCAGCTTCTGGTTCCGCGCGGGCGATTTCGAGCCCTATTCCACGATCCGTTATCTCGGCATGCTGGACGAAAACCAGGCCCTGACCGATGAGAACCTGTGCTACAGCGACATCGACCTGGACGATCCCGCTTTCTCGCTGGATCGCAAAAGCAGCTTCCGGATTCGTGGCAACGTCTGTCTGGGCTTCCGCCAACTGGATAATGAACGCTGGCCCGCGTCGCCGTTGTACAGCCTGACGCTCAATGATGCCGCGCTGGCGCGCAAGGTTGCGGGTGAAAGCGTGCTGCGCGTGAAGCTGGCGGTGAAGGCCGGTCCGGATGCGCCTGGCCCCGAGACGTTGGTGTTAAGCGAAGCCCGACTGGACGATGGTACGCGCGTTCCGCTTGAACATCTGAGCCTCAAACTGAATACTCTCTCCGCCACTGGCAATGCCAATGCGCAATACTGGATTGACAGCGGGAGTGTATGTAAACGATGAGATCGGTTAAACCCCGCCAGCCGCAAACGCTGGCAAAACGCCTGAGTTTATTGCAGGACGCCCTGAATGGCAGCCTGGCATGGATTGAAAACACCCGCGAACAGTCGCCCCGTCTGGCACTGGAAGCCGAAACCCTGACCCTGCAGTTACGTCAGGCCCGTGTGCAAACGCAGGCGCTGGCGCAGCAGGTGGCCCGCCCCGTCACTTTAGCCCTGTTTGGGCAGTCTCAGGCAGGCAAAGCCTGGTTGTTAACGGAGATGGTCGCCGATGCCCAGGGACAGTTAATCACCGCGCTAAGCGACAAGCCGGTTAACTATTTTCAGCATATCAACCCGGGTAATCTTGATTTCGCCACGGCGACGCGGTTTACCCATCAGCGCGAGCCGCTGTCGTCGGAGTGGCCGGTAGAGCTGGCCCTGATGAGCGAAGCCGAGGTGCTACGCCTGGCGATTTCGTGTGGCGAAGGCGTCAGCCAGCCCGATACCGCAAACATCGACAGCGTGATACAACGTCTGCAGCGTCACCGCTTAACGACGCCACTGCCTGGCCTGGAGAGCGATGCGCTGGTCACGCTCTGGTCATGGTGCCGCCGCCATCATTTGTATGATGCACAACTGGATCGGCACTTCTGGCCTCAGGCGGTTGAACTGGCCCCGTGGCTGAGCGTCGACGATCGGGTCCAGCTGTTCTCTCTGCTCTGGCCCGCCGAACCGGCCCTGAATGAGCTGGTGCGGAGCTTGCTGCATCTGCGCCACCAACTGCGCAACAGCACACGCGTGCTGGGGCCGCTTAGCCTGTTAACCGATTCGTCTCTGCTGCCTGCCGAACAGCTTATCGTCCCGGCCAGCGAACAGGATCTCTCGCTGCACATTGAGATCTGCCCGTTAAACGGAAACCGCCTGGCCAAGCCGCAACATGTGGCGCTGGGATTACTGGCGCTGCTGACGCTGGAGGTGACGATTCCGCTCAGCTCCACGCCGCGCACCGCGATCTATGACGAAGCGGACATGCTGGAGCTGCCTGCACCCGGTACGCCGAGTGATGCGGCGCTGCGGGAAGAACGCCAGCGCCTGCAGCAGCAGGATGCGCTGCGCGCACGGCTGCTGGAGCACAAACGTACACTGCTCCCCGGCATCTATGCCGCCCGCCAGGGCATCGATTTGCTGCTGATCTGCACCGCCGCCAGCCAGCGTCAGGATGTGGATATCGCCAGCCGCGCCCTGCGCGAATGGCAACGCCTTCAGCCAAAAAACGACGCGGGTGAAAAACCGCGTCTGATTTGGGCGATCACGCCTTATGATGCGCGCCATAAGCAGGTGAATGTGGATGAGGCGGTACAGCGTCAGGTCGGCCAGCCGGGTCAGCAATGGGGTTCCATGCTGGCACTGGATCGCGCCGGTGTGGATCGCATGTCCGAATGGTTACAGGATGAGATGCAGCCAGAGGCACGCCGCGATCAGCTTATCGCGCAACTGGCGCAGATTCAGCACATGGTCGTTGAACGTCGGCTACAGCCCTGGACCGAAGCCGGTGCGTCGCCCGATCAGGCGGCGCGCAAGCAGAACATCGCGGATACCTTGTTGAAATGCCTGCAACATCGCACCGGTTTGCATGGAGAACTGCTGGAGCGGTTGCAGCCTTCCCGTGAAGCCCTGCGTCAGCTGTGGCTGAATCAGTCGGGCTCATCCGTTCCTGCCGCCACCACCAGTATTCAGGCACCGGAGAACCAGTTTGGTATCGGTTTTGAGTTCGACCTGTTCAGCGATGCTGAAATTGAACAGCCCGCGCCTCAGCAGTCCAGCTTTGGCCAGGGCCTGACTCAGTTCCCGCGCCAGGTCTTCAGCCTGTGGCTGAACCATCTGCGCCAGTTGCCGGAAAATCAGAGCCTGCTCACGCTGCTGAATATCGACAAAGCCACGATGGAATGGTTAATAGAAGAACTGATCACCGCCAGTTTCCGCACCGGTATCCTGCAGTCGCTGCAAACCGCCCTGCATGAACCGGACGCGCAGAGCATGTCGCATGAGTCGCGCGCCGATCGTCAGGTGACGCGTGCCATGACGGTATTGGGGGATTTCGTCGCGTGGCTGGGCTTCCTGCAGCGTCCGGAAGCGGAACGTCCGGCCAGCCGGGTTAACCGTGGCCAGTCGATCTTCTCACGTCCGCCTGCGCCGAGTGTGAATTTCAGCGCCGGTCAGCGACTGACAAAACTGTCGGCTACGCCAGCAAACCACACGGCGTACTACATATATGACTGGCTGGTGGGCCTGAACACGGTCATTATCGAAAACAACGGCTATACCGGTGGGGGCGACCTGCCGGTCAGCGCGCGCGAAGCGCTAGCCGACCTGCTCAAACCGCTGCGTAACTAAGCGTATATCAGGCGCAGTTCGCCACTCAGCGACTGCGCCGCCTCTTCCAGCAACGCCAGAACCGGGGCCAGATCCGCATCGTGCCGATCGGCATTCAGCAGATAAATCTCCGCCGGCAGGGCCATGCCACCTGTCAGCCAGTCCCAGAGCGCGTCCAGGTTATTGCCGAAGTCGCCGTAACAGTTGCTTTGCGCGGCAAACTGCCGGTAAAAGGCATCGCGATCCGCCAGCTCACCGAGATCAAACCGTAGACGCAACATCGTTACTGCACCGGCTTAAAACTGCGATAGTGGTCAGTGGAAAGAAACACCAGCCCGTCTGACGAATACACGAGGCGATCCGCCTCACGATGGCCGCAGCGGTAGTTCACATCCGCCTCATACCACTGCCGGTCGGAACGTTCAGGTAGCTTTCTTTCGCGGTTGGAAAAGCGATCGCCGCCAATCGCCCGGCCCGGCAGCACGTCACACAGATTGCCCTTCGCAGGATTCCAGCCCAGACGGCGGGCCTGCTTCTTTGTGATGTAGTAATCGGGCAACTGCTGATGCTGTAGCACCCAGCGGGCGACGGTTCGCACATCCGTTAAGGCGGCGATGTCTGCAGCAGAGGTTTTGGCAGGTGCAGACGTCAGATAGGGTCGCAGACCTATCCAGGAGAGGATAAGGATGAGGACTAATCCTAACCACAGTTTTTTTGACATGATGACATCCCTGGAAAACAGGATGCAGATAATAGCAGTTTTCTCAGCGGATAAAACAGCGCGGGCCAGATGACCTGGCCCTGGCGGGGTTTACTGCATTGCAGCCTGCGACGGCACACTGTGACGGCGCCACGCACCCGGAGCAACACCATACTGACGCTTGAAGCTGCGGTTGAACGACTGCTGCGAGTCAAAGCCCAGCGAAATGGCTACGTTCAGGATAGGTTCGTTGGTGCTGGTCAGGCGATCCGCTGATTTTTTTAATTTTTTCATACGGATATATTCACCCAGTGGATAGCCTGTGTGCTCTTTAAACATCCGTTGCAGGTGCCATTTTGAGTAGCCCGCGCGCTCAGAAACCGTATCGAGATCGAGGCGTGCTTCAATATTGTTGTCAATCCAGTTAATCAGATCGTGAATAAAAGCGTTACTCATCATTTGTCTTCTCCGGTCGCGACAGCGAACAGTATTAGTATCAGTTGCAGTTACACTTAAAGCGTGACTGACAATGCCATTTAATGCAAGTTTAATTAATACATTAAATGCCGCACATTTTATGGGGACTTACCTCATGCCCTGTCAGGCTGGATGCTGGCCGATAAATCATCGCTCATCAGACCGCACATAAAGTGTATCAGTTATTCTTGCAGTTCTCAGACACACAAGCCTACACTCCTCGCGATAAATTGCAACCATAGAAGTTGCAAATATTGGCCTGCGGGCTTTACTTCACTGTTCATCGCGGAATCACAACAATGATAAGCAACTGGGTTCGTCAGGGAGTTACCCTGCTGGGGATGGGACTGGTCATCAGTCAGTTAAGTGGATGTGACAAGGGTCAGGCGAACAGCGCCCCACCGCCGCCGCCCGAGGTGAGTGCGGCTGTGGTGGTGACAAAACCGGTCAGTCAGTGGGACAGCTTTAATGGCCGCATAGAAACGGTTGAAAGCGTCCAACTGCGTCCACGGGTTTCAGGCTACATCACCACGGTTAATTACCATGAAGGGGATGAGGTGAAAAAGGGCCAGGTCCTGTTCACCATTGACGACCGTAGCTACCGCACCGCACTGGATCAGGCGAGAGCCTCGCTGGCGCGTGCGCGGAGTCAGGCCAGCCTGACCCGCAGTGAATCGGCGCGCACAGAAAAACTGCTCGGTACTCAGGCGGTATCACGTGAGATGTGGGAGCAGCGACGCGCCAGCGCCAGCCAGGCGCAGGCCGATGTGCAGGCCGCCGAGTCGGCTGTGGCCATGGCCCAATTGAATCTGGATTTTACCCGCGTCACGGCGCCCATTGACGGCCGCGCTAGCCGGGCCATGATCACCGCAGGAAACCTGGTAACCGCCGGGGACAGCGCCAGCGTTCTGACGACGCTGGTTTCACAAGACAAGATGGTGGTCTATTTCGACGTCGATGAAACTACCTTCCTGCACTACCAGGCCATGGCGCGTCAGGGCCAGCAACGTCATGCCCTGCCCGTCGAGATTGCGCTGGCAGGCGAACAGGGTTACCCGCACCGGGGTAACGTCGACTTCCTGGATAACCAACTCAACGCCAGCACCGGCACCATTCGCATGCGTGCGCAGCTGGATAACCATCAGCGTATCTTTACGCCTGGCCTCTTTGCGCGCGTTCGCCTGCCGGGTCGTGCAACCTTCAACGCCCTGTTAATTGACGATAAAGCCGTGCTGACCGACCAGGATCGCAAATATGTTTATATCGTTGATGCTCAGGGGAAAGCGCAGCGCTGCGACATTAAGCCTGGTGCCATGGCTGACGGACTGCGTATCGTCGAGGCCGGTTTGCAGGCGGGCGACCGGGTCATCGTTGCCGGACTGCAAAAAGTGTTTATGCCCGGAATGCCGGTGACGGCCAAAACTGTCGATATGGCCGCTACCGCCGCTCAATAACCCGAGGTTGATATGGATTTTTCCCGCTTTTTTATTGATCGGCCAATCTTTGCCGCCGTGCTGTCGGTATTGATTTTCATGACCGGCCTGATCGCCATACCGTTATTGCCCATCAGTGAGTATCCCGACGTGGTGCCGCCGAGCGTGCAGGTGCGCGCCGAATACCCCGGCGCGAACCCAAAGGTCATTGCCGATTCCGTGGCGACCCCGCTGGAAGAAGCGATTAACGGCGTCGAAAACATGATGTACATGAAGTCCGTCGCCGGTTCGGATGGCGTGCTGGTGACCACCGTCACGTTTCGTCCCGGCACCGATCCGGACCAGGCGCAGGTTCAGGTACAAAACCGTGTCGCTCAGGCGGAAGCGCGACTGCCTGAAGACGTGCGCCGGCTGGGCATTACGACGCAAAAAATGTCGCCTACGCTGACCTTAGTGGTGCATCTGTTTTCGCCGGGCAGTACCTATGATTCTCTTTACCTGCGTAATTACGCCACGCTGAAAGTGAAAGACGAACTGGCCCGCCTGCCAGGCGTCGGGCAGATCCAGATCTTTGGTGCAGGCGAATATGCCATGCGCGTCTGGCTGGATCCCAACAAGGTGGCCGCACGCGGCCTGACCGCCGCCGACGTCGTCAGCGCAATGCAGGAGCAGAACGTGCAGGTTTCTGCCGGGCAGCTTGGTGCGGAACCGCTGAAAAAGCAGAGCGATTTTTTGCTGTCGATCAACATGCAGGGCCGGCTCGAAAATGAGCAGCAGTTCGGCGATATCATTTTAAAAACCGCTGAGGACGGCTCGCTGGTGCGGCTGCGCGATGTGGCACGCATCGAAATGGGTGCGGGCAGCTATGCGTTGCGTTCGCAGCTGAACAATAAAGATGCCGTCGGCATTGGTATTTTTCAGGCCCCCGGGGCCAACGCGATCGATCTTTCCAATGCGGTGCGAGCCAAAATGGATGAGCTGGCCACCCGCTTTCCTGACGATGTAAAATGGGCAGCGCCCTACGATCCCACTGTGTTTGTGCGCGACTCCATCAAGGCCGTGGTCCAGACTCTGCTGGAGGCAGTCTTTCTGGTCGTGCTGGTGGTGATTCTGTTCCTGCAAACCTGGCGGGCCTCGATCATTCCGCTGCTGGCGGTCCCTGTTTCCGTAGTGGGCACGTTCAGCGTGCTTTACCTGCTCGGTTTCTCGCTTAACACCCTGAGCCTGTTCGGTCTGGTGCTGGCCATCGGTATCGTGGTGGATGATGCCATCGTGGTGGTGGAAAACGTTGAGCGCAATATTGAGATGGGTCTGTCACCCAAAGCGGCGGCGCATCAGGCTATGCGCGAAGTATCGGGGCCGATTATCGCTATCGCTCTCGTGCTCTGTGCCGTGTTCGTGCCGATGGCGTTTCTGTCGGGCGTCACCGGTCAGTTTTACAAGCAGTTTGCCACCACCATTGCCATTTCGACCGTCATCTCTGCCATCAACTCGCTGACCTTATCGCCTGCGCTGGCAGCGATGTTGCTGAAGGATCACCAGGCCGCCAAAGACAGGCCCACGCGCCTGATCGACTGGCTGTTTGGCTGGATTTTCCGCCCGTTTAACCGTTTCTTTCACCGCACGGCCCATGGCTACGAGTCGATGGTAGCGAAAACCCTGCGGCGGCGCGGCGCGGTATTTGGCGTGTATCTGGTGTTACTGGCGGGCGCCGGCTGGATGTTCCATGCCGTACCGGGCGGATTTATCCCCACGCAGGATAAGCTTTACCTGATTGGCGGCGTGAAAATGCCGGAAGGATCGTCGCTGGCGCGCACGGATGAGGTCATCCGGCAGATGAGCGAAATCGGTCTGCAAACGGAAGGCGTGGCCTATGCGGTTGCCTTCCCGGGCCTGAATGCGCTGCAGTTTACCAATACGCCGAACAGCGGCACGGTGTTTTTCGGCCTGAAACCTTTCAGTGAACGTAAGCGCACGGCGGCGGAGATTAACGCGGACATCAATGCAAAAATCGCCCGTATCCAGCAGGGGTTTGGCTTCTCCATTATGCCGCCACCGATTCTGGGTCTGGGCCAGGGTTCGGGCTATTCGCTTTATGTACAGGATCGGGCCGGATTGGGCTATGGCGCACTGCAAACCGCGATTAATACACTCTCCGGCGCGGTAATGCAGACGCCAGGCATGCACTTCCCCATCTCGTCTTATCAGGCCAACGTACCGCAACTGGATGTGCAGGTTGACCGTGATAAGGCCAAGGCACAGGGCGTGGCGCTGACGGATTTGTTCAGTACGCTGCAAACCTACCTGGGGTCGTCCTATGTTAATGACTTTAACCGCTTTGGCCGGACCTGGCGGGTGATGGCACAGGCAGATGGCGAATTTCGTGACAGCGTGGAGGACATTGCCAACCTGCGTACCCGCAACGATCGTGGCGAGATGGTGCCCATCGGCAGCATGGTGCATATCACCACCACTTACGGGCCCGATCCGGTTATTCGTTACAACGGCTATCCGGCGGCGGACCTGATCGGTGATGCGGACCCTCGGGTACTGTCCTCCGCCCAGGCGATGCGCCAGCTTGAGGCGATGTCCGGCCAGCTGTTGCCGAACGGCATGAACATCGAATGGACCGACCTCAGCTACCAGCAGGCGACGCAGGGCAATACCGCGCTAATTGTTTTCCCGGTGGCGGTGTTACTGGCCTTCCTGGTGCTGGCCGCGCTGTATGAGAGCTGGACGTTACCGCTGGCGGTGATCCTGATTGTGCCGGTTACCATGCTGTCGGCCCTGCTGGGCGTGTGGTTAACAGGTGGAGACAACAACGTCTTTGTGCAGGTCGGTCTGGTGGTGCTGATGGGCCTGGCCTGTAAGAACGCCATTCTGATTGTGGAGTTTGCGCGCGAACTGGAGATGCAGGGTAAAGGGATTGTCGACGCCGCGCTTGAGGCCTGTCGGTTACGTCTGCGCCCTATCGTGATGACCTCTATCGCCTTTATCGCCGGAACTATTCCGTTGATTCTGGGGGAAGGCGCAGGCGCGGAAGTCCGCGGCGTGACGGGCGTCACGGTGTTCTCCGGTATGTTAGGCGTGACGCTGTTTGGCCTGTTTTTAACGCCGGTGTTTTATGTGGCGCTGCGTAAGCTGGTGACGCGTAACGCCGCGCGCCCGGTTACGGAACACGCGCAGTAATGCGTGTGCCCCGACGATCCTGCGGACGTCGGGGCACTGCCTCTCAACGTCAGTATATACAACGCCTGACCCGTGCCCTGGCGGAGCCGGTTAGCATTTATTTTATTTAAAAGGCGTTGTGCGAGCGCGGACGGGATAACTGAGTACGGGTGTTCGTCAGAGACAGACAGAGAGGACGTGACGGTGAAACCTGCCGATGATGAATGCAACACCCTCGCACGTGATGGTCGTCAGTTTACATAAGACGTAAAAAAAGCCGCATCAGCGGCTTTTTTTGCAGTCGGTATCCGGTTCCGTCACCTCAGGCTCAGGCACGGCGGTGCAGTTGCTGGTGTCGTGGGTTTTCAGCTCATTTAACGCGTCGGCGACGGTGCGCTTCGCGAGTACCGCCAGTGATGCCTGCTCGGCTTCCTCGGCAATCGATTTAAAATACCAGCACAGGTTGGCGCTGACCAGGCAACGCGGTGCCACATCCGGGCGAGCCGCCCAGAGTTTTTTATCATCTGTCACAGAGACATAAATATCACGCAGCGTGATTTCAGCTGCGGGTCTGCCCAAATGAATGGAACCCGTACGACCCAGCGTGGACACGATAATGCCATCACGGGTTAATGGGACCATTAACTTACGTATAAAGCTCGGGTTTGCTTCAAGCCCGTAAGCGAGAATCGCGCTGGTAGAGCGTTTTCCCATTTGCTCCGCCACCGCCACACTCAGAACCATTTGCAAAGCTGTCGGGAAGCGATAATCAAGCATCTTTGTATCCTGAATTGCGGTGCATTCTTGTTGTTATATAGCCGCCTAAGTGAACCAACAAACAGGGATGAATATAACAAACACTGTCACTTTTTAGAAGCAACCCACCCGCCACAAGGCACATATTCCCCACCCGGAAGCCCGCGACCGCACAAGGTGCTTATTTGCCCAGCGGTAGCGGACAGCATTAGCGCACAGATGGCGCTGGCGCTGGAAGCCGCTTTTTCAGTGCCACCACCAGCAGCAGATTTATCACTGCCAGTGTGCACAGTAACCACAGCGTGGCTTTGGGCCCCAACGTCGCAAACACATAGCCCACGCCTAACGGCGTTACCGCCTGCCCCATTAACGCCGGACGCGCCATCCGGCCTGCCAGTACCGCGTACGCTTCAGGTTTTACCATCATCAGCGGCAAAGTGCCGCGCACAATGGCGCGTAAGCCGTTTCCCGCACCGTAAAAGATCATACTTAACAGGGCCAGTTGCGGAAACAGCGCCAGCAACAACAACCCCAGCGCCACCAGCCCCACCGAAAAAAAAGTGGTCCAGATGGGATGGCCCCCTTTAAAGGCCATATCAATGAGACGGGATGCCACCTGGCACGGCCCCAGCAGCGTACTGATTGCCAGCGCCGCCGCCATGCTGTAACCACTGGCCTGCAACAGGGTAATAAGCTGCACCGAAATGGCCGTCATAATCACCGAGGCCAGCGTGAAAATGGCGCACAACAGGTAAAACAAGACTGCGGGCAAATCCGGCGCTGTGCCGGGTGCGCTTTTACGTTTGACGGGTGAGATAAGATGGCCTTTGGGCAAAGCATAAAAATAGGCCGGTAAGACGCTGACCAGCAACAGCGCGGCGATGGCGAAACACGCGCCCCGCCAGTTAAGCCAGTGAATAAGCAGCGCGGTGGCAGGCCAGACCACGCTGGTACAAAAACCGGAAATCAGGGTTATGCCGGTAATGGCGCTGCGTGCCTGCCCACCATAGCGGGTGCCCAGCGTCGCAAACAGCGCATCATACAGCCCCATCGCCATGCCGATACCGATGATGACCCAAGCCAGTAAAAACACCGGTAAGTGATGGCTGAATCCCATAAGGGTAAGCCCTGCCGCCATCACGATGCCATTGAGTGCCAGCATCAGGCGACCGCCCGTGCGTGCAATAAGGTGGCCACAGCGCGGAGCGAGCAACCCAGACACTAAAATGCCCAGCGATAACGCGCCGTAAACCCACTGTTGCGACCATCCGGTTTCTGCTACAACAGGCGCGGCCATGACCGCCATCAGATAAAACGAACCGCCCCAGGAGAGGATCTGAACCAGGCCCAGCGTGACAATTTGCTTGACACCCGGCTTTTTAATCACGTCCATGTTGAGGATCCGTTAGCAAACAAAGTATTTTTATAACATGTTCAGCTAAAAGGAAAAATGCCGCCGTTGGCTTTACCGCTTTTTTACGCCCCCAACGGTCCGGTTACCAACGCGCCCCAGCGGGATTTCTTCTCCCTGTGGTGGTAGAGCACACGCAGCTAAGGCGATAAGGACATTCAAAATGTGCTGTTGCCCTGCCGCACAGTTAATCGCCCGGCAGGGTGTGAAAAAATCAGCAACCAAAATGAAAAAGGCATGTCCCGCTCAGGCCTGAGCCGAAGCGGGACGCGCGGCGTGATGTCGTTGCCCGACTGAACCGGCTTGTGCGTTCCGTTAGCACCGGTGGTGAATTCGGCTATTCTGACTCATGGCCTGACAGGACACGGCATAAACAGGAAGATGCCAGGCCGGGCTGGAAAGCCACGCAAGGAGTAAAAGGCTGAATGCACCGCCTTTCAGATATCGACGAACCGGACTTATTAACCCCTATCCAGGAAGCAACGATGGCCCCTTCTCTGCCCCTGCTCGATGCGCAGGATGTCACCTTTTCACACGGCGGCAGACAGCTATTGCAGCCGGTCTCTTTACAGCTGTCGCCGGGCGACGTTGTCGTGCTCACCGGTGCCTCCGGCAGTGGCAAAAGTACCTTCCTGAAGATCCTTGCCTCTCTGTTAACGCCAACGACCGGAGAGATCCGCTTTCAGGGCCGCGATATCGCCACGCTCAGGGCCGAGGAATACCGTCAGCAGGTCTCGTACTGTTTTCAGACGCCACAGCTTTTCGGTCAGACGGTTTATGACAACCTTGCCCTGCCCTGGCAACTTCGCCGCCAGACGCCGCCACAGGCAAAACTTAAGGCGGCGCTGGAGAGTGTTAATCTCTCGCCGGATATGCTGAATGCTGCGATTGAGCCCCTCTCTGGCGGCGAAAAGCAGCGCATTGGGCTGCTGCGCCATCTGCAGTTTGTGCCGGCCGTGCTGTTACTTGACGAAGTGACCAGCGCGCTTGATGAAGAAAACAGCCTGACGGTACAGTCGCTGATCAGGCGGCTTGTCGCAGAACACCCGATGGCCGTCGTCTGGATAAGTCACGATGTTAACGACATACAGCAGGCAGAGCATGTGCTTCGCCTCACGTCACCTGACAGGGAGAAGATGAATGCATCAGACAACAATAAGTGACAACTCGCTACTGTTGTCGCTGGTTCTGGTCCTGATTGCGTTGCTTATCAGCCAGAAAGAGAAGCTTGGCATGAGCAAAGATATTCTGTGGAGCGTCAGCCGTGCGATCGTTCAACTGGCCATCGTAGGCTATGTCCTCAAGTCGGTCTTTGATGTGAATAACGGCGGGCTGACCGTGCTGATGGTGCTGTTTATCTGCGTCAATGCGGCGCTTAATGCCCGTAAGCGCAGCCGTAACATCGGTAATGCCTTTGTGATTTCGTTCGTTGCGATCGCGAGTGGCACCGCCATTACGCTGACCATTCTGGTCATGAGCGGTGCAATCGCCTTTCTGCCTATGCAGGTCATTCCGGTTTCCGGCATGATTGCCGGCAATGCCATGGTTGCTGTGGGGCTGTGTTACAGCAACCTGAACCAGCGCTTCAGCGACAATGCCCAAAAAATTCAGGAGATGCTGAGCCTTGGCGCGCCAGTCAAACTGGCCTCGCAGCGAATCCTTGCCGACAGCATTCGCGCCGCGATGATCCCCACCGTTGATGCCGCCAAAACTGTTGGTCTGGTGAGTTTACCCGGCATGATGTCCGGGCTGATCTTTGCGGGTGTTGACCCACTTAAGGCGATTAAGTACCAGATTATGGTTACGTTTATGCTGCTTGGCACAGCCAGTTTATCGACCATCATCGCCGTCTATTTGTCGTATCGTCGTTTTTTCACGGCCCGATCGCAGTTGAAAGCCTTAGCGAAGTGATGTTTCAGGCACCACGTCACGTTACCGACGCGGTGTGTTCTTCACTCATGGGTGGGGTTAACGGTCAGGCACTGACTGAACGAGATCCCCCCTGTTTGTGAGGGAGAAAATGCGCGTTGCCGCTGACATATCATGCCCGCCTGAGGATACCCTGCGCTTACCGCTGTGGTGTTTTTGGCAGCCGCAAGGCGGGCCTCTTTCTTGAGAACGTGTTTCCACTCATTCAGCGGGCTGAACAGATGAACGCGGCGAATGACGATTAAGGTTTTATTAATCTTGCGCGGGGAAAATGGCCCTTGTCCTCTTTACCACAGAGCCCACGCGCTGATGAATACTTTGCTGGAAACCTATAATCAGGATCTGTTCCTTACCATTAATGCCCTTCCCGGCACGCCCGGCTGGCTCATCGATTTTGCGACATTCAGCGCAGAGTATCTGATCTTTCTGCTGCCGCTTATGCTGCTGATTTACTGGTTTACAGGTGGGCGCGCAGAACGCGAAACCGCCCTGTTTGCCATCGTAACGGCCATCACAGGGCTGACACTGAATTTTCTCTGTTCAGCATTCTATTTTCATCCGCGCCCTTTTATGATTCGGCTGGGTCATCTGTGGATCGATCACGCTGCGGATACGTCATTTCCCAGCGACCACGGCACGCTGTTTTTCAGTATCACGCTGGCATTATGGGCCAGGGGTAACTGGGGCTCCGGTGGCATTCTCACGCTCGTCTCACTGCTGGTTGCCTGGTCACGCATCTTTCTCGGGGTTCACTTCCCACTGGATATGGCAGGCGCGCTCGGTGTAGCGGCCGTAGCCGTGATCATCGTAACCCTGTTCTGGCGCAAAAAAGGCGAAACGCTGCTGTCATGTTGCGAAGCCGTATCAATATGTTTATTCAGCCTGCTCCCGGAACGGATTTATCAGTTGTTCAGCCGACATTCGTAATCCTGCGCCGCTTAACCCCGGTGCCTGAAGGCGGCGAGAGCGCCCGCCAGGCACCGAATAACCTTTTTTGGTTTTGTCACCGTAGGTGACCAGCCGCTTCCCGCCGGTTCTGTCTACGCTGGTGACGATGGTAATGCACCCTGTCCCGCGTGGAGCTGTCACTCGCTTTTTTCTGGTGGGCCCCATCGCACCCTGTGCTATCTTCGCCCTGCTTATGCCACAGACCGCACCATTCCAGAAAGCCTGTTTAGTATGTTGTAACTATAAAGACGTTTGCAGCAGCGCGATCTTTCTGCCACATTGAGCATGTTGTAACTACAGGAGAGACTGCGGTGCGTTATGATTTAGTCACAGATATGCAGCAGTGCGTCAAGGATCTCGAAGAAGCCCTGGGAGCATTACGGCAGCAGATTGAGGCGCAGCCGCTGTTAATCGCCCGGGTCTTCAGTCTGCCCCCGATTGAAAAAGGGCATGAACACGATGCGATTACTCAGATTGCCGTGGAGCAGCACCTGGGCACAGAGGCGCGGGAGCGGGCGCTCAACCACTATTGCCGTCTGTTCATGCAGCACCAGTCAGAAAAGCTCAGCACTAAAGCCGCCGTGCGCCTGCCGGGTGCGCTCTGCATCGAATGCAACGAGCAGGACGCGCAGCAGCTTACCGCGTTTATCAACAGCATCAACCAGCTGAAAGCCCGTCTTGAGCACATGATCACCGTGGAGTCCGGTCTGCCTTCCGAAGCCCGGTTCGAATTTGTGCATCAGCATTTGCGCGGCTTAATTACCCTGAATGCTTACCGGACCATCACCGCCCTTCCCGCGCCAGAGAGTGTGCGCTTTGGCTGGGCAAACAAGCAGGTCATTAAGAACGTTAAACGGGACGAGATCATCGCCCAACTGGAAAAGAGTCTGAAGGCTGGCCGTGCCCAGGCTCCCTGGACACGCGAGCAGTGGGCGGAAAAAGTGCAGCAGGAACTGGCGGATGTACGTGCCCTGCCCGCATCCGCGCGCCTGAAGATTAAACGTCCGGTGAAAGTGCAGCCGGTTGCGCGCATCTGGCGTACGGAAGAGAAAAAGCAAACGCAGCTTGCCTGCCCGTCACCGATTCTTGTGCTGTGCCGGGATCGCACCCAGGTGCCAAAGTTAGGTGAGCTGCTGAATTACGATGCGGAGGCGATTACGCATCGCTATAAACCCGCCGCAGAACCCCTGCATTTGCTGATCCCACGCCTGCATCTCTGGGTGGACTGCCCGGTGTGATATCAGGGCCTGTGCAGGCCCTGACAGACCTGATTTACGACTTCATGCTGCCCACCATGTCTTCCGGACGCACCCAGGCATCAAACTCCGCTTCCGTCAGATAGCCCAGCTTCAGCGCCGAAGCTTTCAGCGTTAAGCCTTGTTTATGGGCCTGTTTGGCAATTTCAGCGGCCTTGTCATAACCGATGTGCGTATTCAGCGCGGTGACCAGCATCAGCGACTCGTTGAGCAACTGATCAATACGCTCACGCACCGGTTCGATACCGACAGCGCAGTGGTGATTGAAACTGTCCATCCCATCCGCCAGTAAACGAACGGACTGCAGGAAGTTATGGATAATCATCGGACGATAAACGTTCAGTTCGAAGTTGCCTGATGCGCCCCCCATGTTAATCGCCACGTCATTACCCATGACCTGACAGCACAACATTGTCATCGCTTCACACTGGGTGGGGTTAACCTTGCCCGGCATGATGGAGCTGCCGGGTTCGTTTTCCGGGATAGCAATTTCGCCGATACCACAGCGCGGACCGGATGACAGCCAGCGGACATCATTAGCAATCTTCATCAGTGAAGCCGCCAGGCCTTTCAGCGCACCGTGTGCATGCACCAGCGCGTCGCAGGTGGCCAGGGCTTCAAACTTATTAGGGGCGGTCACAAACGGCTGCTCTGTCTGTTCCGCCAGGGCTTTCGCCACACGCACGGCATATTCAGGATGGGTATTCAGGCCGGTTCCCACCGCGGTGCCGCCCAGCGCCAGCTCGGCCAGATGCGGAATGCTCTGCTCAATGTGTTTAAGGTTGTGCTCCAGCATGGCGACCCAGCCGGAGATCTCCTGACCAAGCGTGAGCGGCGTGGCGTCCTGCAGATGGGTACGGCCAATTTTAACGATGTCTTTAAAGGCGTCAGATTTGGCACGCAGGGTTTGCTTCAGGACGTTCAGTTGGGGAATCAGGTGCTCTCGTACCGCAATGACCGCCGCAACGTGCATCGCCGTCGGGAAGACATCGTTTGAACTCTGGCTTTTATTAACGTCATCGTTGGGATGCACCAGGCGGGACATGCCGCGCTCACCGCCCAGCAGCTCACTCGCACGGTTGGCCAACACTTCATTCATGTTCATGTTGGTCTGGGTGCCGGAGCCGGTCTGCCAGATCGCCAGCGGGAATTCATCGCTGTGTTTATCCGCCAGCACTTCATCAGCGGCCTGAATAATCGCCTCCGCCCGCTCCGCAGGCAGTAAGCCTAAATCCCGGTTAACGCTGGCGGCCGCGCGTTTGGTCATCGCCAGCGCGTGCACCAGCGCCACCGGCATCTTCTCTGTTGAGATACGGAAATGCTCCAGGGAGCGCTGTGTCTGTGCGCCCCAAAGTTTATCAGCCGGTACATCAATTGGCCCCATTGAATCTTTTTCAACGCGATTGGCTGCCATGACTTTCTCCTTTCACCGTTTTAAATAAACCCTTCGTTCACGCGCGGGTGTTCGCTACGCATGAAGCAGATAAACTCATACAAATTTTTAACATCATCCGAGCTTAGCATCCTTCTTGCGCTGGATATGTATTTTCCATGCCAGTTTCTGCTTTAATAAGCGCAATATTCCCATGCCAGAAAGGCAATGAAATGAAAAAGATGAGTAATGCGGTGCAATATTATGCCTGGGGGAGCAAGACGGCATTAACCTCCCTGTATGGCATCGCCAATCCTGAAGACTTACCGATGGCGGAACTGTGGATGGGGGCGCATCCTAAAAGCCCGTCCGCCGTTGACGTTGAGGGGCAATCCCGCTCGTTACGCGATGTCATCGCGGCCCATCCGTCGCAGATGCTGGGCGATGCCGTGGCAAAACGCTTTGGCGAACTGCCCTTTTTATTTAAAGTGCTGTGTGCCGATCAGCCGCTCTCAATTCAGGTGCACCCCAGCAAATCCGCCGCCGAAGAGGGGTTTGCGCGTGAAAATGCCGCCTCTGTACCGCTCAGTTCGCCTGAGCGTAACTATAAAGATGCCAACCATAAACCGGAGCTGGTGTACGCCTTAACGCCGTTTAAAGCCATCAATGGGTTTCGCGAGCGCAACGAGATGGTGACACTGCTCACCCCAGTGGCGGACGCGCATCCTGAGATCGCGCATTTCCTGCGCCAACCGAGCCCCGACAACCTGGCGCAACTGTTTTCAACCCTGCTGTCGCTTCAACAGGACGAAAAAGCGCAGGCGTTAACCGTACTGAAAAACGTCGTCAGTCAGCAGACAGGCGAACCCTGGCAAACCATTCATGAGATTGCGGAATACTATCCGGATGACAGCGGGTTATTCTCGCCGCTGCTGCTCAATGTGATTACTCTGCAGCCCGGACAGGCGATGTTCCTGTTTGCGGAAACGCCGCATGCTTATCTGCATGGCGTGGCGCTGGAGGTCATGGCCAACTCCGATAACGTTTTGCGCGCTGGCCTGACGCCAAAATATATTGATATTCCGGAACTGATGGCCAACCTCAAATTTGACGAAAAGCCGGCCAGCCAGCTTCTTACACAACCGGAGATACAGCAGGATGGCGAGTATTTTCCCATTCCGGTAGACGACTTTGCTTTCTCCATTCATACGGTGAATGCGCAGCCGCTTACCCTGCATCAGGAAAGCGCGGCACTGCTGTTTTGTATTGAAGGTGAGGCCACCGTCACCAATCGCCAGCAGCAACTGGTGCTAAAACCCGGCGAGTCCTGTTTCGTGGCCGCCACCGATGCGCCAGTGTCACTCACCGGCCAGGGTCGGGTGGCGCGCGTGTATAACACGTTTAACTGAGACGGCTGACGCCATTGCGCTTAACTGCTATTATTTCAAACTATTAGCTAAAATGCCTGCGGGCGCTTCTTCACCCGCTGTCTGTGACACGGGTGAAATCAAGGATAAGGACGATTCAGCAATGAAAAAGACTCAAGTTGCCGTTGGTGTGGTAGTCGCTCTGGGCGTAGTCTGGACAGGCGCGGCGTGGTTTACCGGCAAAAAGCTGGAAAGCAATATGGATCAAATGATTCAAAATGCTAACGCTCAGTTAACCACCCTGGCGCCCAACAGTCGTCTGAAAGTCAGCTATCAGGATTATCAACGCGGCATTTTCAGCAGCAAAATGAATGTGGTTATCCAGGCCAGCTCTCAGACCGAAGATAATCCTCTGCTCAAGCCCGGCCAGAGCATCATCCTGAACGAGCAGATCGACCACGGCCCGTTCCCCTTCGCACAGCTGAAAAAAGCCAACCTGATCCCCAGCATGGCGTCCGTGCATACCACGCTGACCAATACCGATGCGGTCAAAAAGCTGTTTGAACTGACCAACAACCAGTCGTTTATCAACGCCGAAACGCGTGTGGGTTACAGCGGCAGCACCGACACCGCAATAAAAATTCTGCCCATCGATTATCAAAATGCGCAAACAGCGCAACGCTTAGCCACCAGCGGCGGCACGCTGAATATCAGCGCAGACAACAAAGGCGATAAAGTGGGCCTGGAAAGTGACATCGACAGCATTGCCATCACCACCAAAAATCAGGTCGATCAGCCGGTGATGTTTACGCTGAACGGCCTGAAGCTGAAAGCGGATACGCATCTCACCAACGAAGGCGTACGCATTGGCGATCAGTCCATCAGCGTGGATAAAGTGGCCGCCGCAGTCAGCGGTCAGGACGCGGTTATTCTTAACAAGATGGTCGGTGATTCCTCTTTTGATAATCAGTCCGGCAAAATCAATGGCGACATTAATTACAAAATTGACGGCGTTGAGGTGCAGAAGCAGAACCTGGGTCAGTTCGCATTAAAAATGAAGCTGTCACAGTTTGATGCGCAAAGCGTTAAAGCGTTCTCGGATAACTACAACGCTCAGCTGACCACCCTGATGAACCAGCCTGGCGTGGAAGACGATCCGGTGCGTTTCCAGAACGGTGTGCGCGCGATCCTGCTGAACAATTTGCCGACCCTGCTGAAAGGGGCCCCGTCCATCAGCATCGCACCACTGAGCTGGAAGAACGATAAAGGCGAGAGTACTTTCAACCTGAATGCCCACTTTAACGATCCGTCCACGGTGACAGGCGAACCGCAGACGCTGGCGGCATCCGTTGATCGCGTACTGAAAACGCTGGATCTGAAGCTGTCTGTCAACATGCCGATGGCGACGGAAACCATGCGCCATATTGGCCTGGCTGAAGGTTATCAGGCTGAAGACGCGCAGAAACTGGCCGATCAGCAGGTTAAAGGGCTGGCAGCGATGGGCCAGATGTTCCGTCTGACACAAACGCAGGACAACAACATCGTTACCAGCCTGCAGTATGCCAACGGTCAGGTGAACATGAACGGCGATAAGATGTCGCTGGAGCAGTTCATGTCACGCTATATGCTTGGCGTCCCGACAAACGAAGGCATGCCGCAATAAGGTCAACCTTTTCGATCAAGGCGGCCCTGGCCGCCTTTTTTACGTCACTGCACCGCCCGCTTTTCTCTCCCGATTCGCTCTCATCAGACGGCCTGCGCCGCGTTACCGTTTATAAAGTGAACAGTTAACCCCTGCCTTTCACACTTGTTGCGCAAATCACTGGCGTTGTTGCGCAAGATATTTTTATAATGCTCTGCACTTTACAGATATCCAGACGAGTGCACTCCATGATTGATTCAACGCTTCCCCTTACCGACATTCACCGCCACCTTGATGGCAACATCCGTGCACAAACCATCCTTGATTTAGGCCGCCAGTTTAACCTGACCTTACCGGCGGATACGCTGGACACCCTGCGTCCGCATGTTCAGGTCACCGAAACGCAACCGGATCTGGTCAGCTTTCTGCAAAAGCTGGACTGGGGCGTGAAAGTGCTGGGCGATCTTGACGCCTGTCAGCGTATCGCGCGTGAGAACGTCGAGGATGCCGCCCGCGCCGGGATTCACTATGCCGAGCTGCGCTTTTCACCCGGCTATATGGCGATGACCCACCATCTGCCGATTGCCGGTGTGGTTGAGGCGGTGATTGATGGCGTAAAGGCCGGCTGCCAGCAGCATGATATCACCGTGCGCTTAACGGGCATCATGAGCCGGACTTTTGGCGAACAGGCCTGTCTGGATGAACTGAACGGCTTCCTCGCCCATCGCGACCATATTACCGCCGTGGATTTGGCCGGGGATGAACTCGGTGCGCCGGGTCACCGTTTTCTGAGCCACTTCCGTCGCGCCCGGGATGCCGGTTTTCATATTACCGTGCATGCCGGTGAAGCCGCAGGCCCGGAAAGTATCTGGCAGGCGATTCGTGATCTGGGCGCTGAACGCATCGGTCATGGTGTGAAGGCTATTGAAGATCGCGCGCTGATGGACTATCTGACGGAAAACGGTATTGGTATCGAATCCTGCCTGACCTCCAATATCCAGACCAGCACCGTCGCCTCGCTGGCGCAGCATCCGCTGAAAACGTTCCTGGAGCATGGCGTGCTGGCGACCATCAACACCGACGATCCCGCCGTACAGGGCATTGAGCTGGCCCATGAGTACCTGCATGCCGCCCCGGCTGCGGGACTGAGCCAGGCGCAAATGCGTCAGGCACAGGACAACGGCCTGACTATCGCGTTTTTAAGCGCGGCAGAAAAAGCCGCCATCCGGGCGAAAGTGCAGTAAGCATAAAAAAGGCCGCGTTATTCGCGGCCTTTTTAGCGCTGAAAGCGCTTATTTCAGCGACATGGTCTGGCGTTTTTCCGCCGACTGCAGCCCCAGCTCAATCAGTTCCATGACCTGAATGGCTTCTTCCGCCGTCACCGGATTCGCCCCGCGCCCGGTAATGGCATCACGAATCGCAGCGTAATAGGCGGGATAGTTGCCCGGCTGTGTCAGGACGGTTTTTTCATTCAGCGCGTCGCCCTCCACCTGGGTCAGCGTACCGTCACGCATGTCGTAACCCCAGTTCTCGCCCGGCGGGAAATCCCCCGCTTTCAGCCGATCTTCCTGCGGGTCCAGACCGTATTTGACGTAACTGCCGCGCGTACCGTGCACGGTATAGCGTGCGGATTCGGCCGCCACCAGCATGCTGGCGTGCAGCACCACCCGGCGCTGTGGATAGGTCAGCGTCGCATGAAAATAGTCGGTGGTCTGGGCACCCGGCCGCATTTCCGCCAGATCAACGTTAATCGCCACCGGCGGGCCAAACAGCTGTAGCGCCTGATCCAGCAGGTGCGGTCCCAGATCGTACCAGATGCCGCTGCCCGCCCCTTTCATCTCGCGCCAGCGCTGCCGTACTTCCAGACGGAAACGGTCAAAGTGCGATTCAAAATAACGCACCTCACCCAGCTCACCCGCTGCCAGTAAGCCTTTCAGCGTCAGGAAATCACTGTCCCAACGGCGGTTATGGAATACGGATAACAGCAGCCCTTTGGCTTTAGCTAAGGCATCCAGCTCGCGCGCCTGTGACAACGTCACGGTGAACGGTTTGTCCACCACGACGTGCTTGCCTGCGTTGAGTGCGGCTTTAGCCAGAGGGAAGTGCGTATCATTCGGTGTAGGGGTAACAATCAGATCTAACGTAGGATCGTCGAACAGGGCCTGGGGCTCGGCGACGACCTGCACGGCGGGCCAGTCGGCATGGACTTTGCTGGCATCGCTGCTGGAGATGGCAGCCAGTTCAACCTCCGGCGTGCCCGCGATCAGGGGCGCGTGGAAGGTTTTGCTGGCAAAGCCATAGCCGATGAGTCCTACTCGCAGTTTCTCGCTCATTCCTTTTCCTCATTAATCGCTTACCAGACTGATTTAAGACTAATAGTCGGGTCAGGACAAGGAGGATTCCCCTTAAAATCAGGAGACTGAGCGCCGTGCACCGTTCCAGGCGCTCTGACTGGCCAGATTATCGTGTACGTCCTGATTGCGGCGGCGGAAATCACTCGGGCTGACGCCGACGCGCTTACGGAAGACGCGCGAAAAATAAAGCTGATCGTCGTAGCCCACTTCACGCCCAATGCTGGCGATGGGTTCCTGCGTGGTTTGCAGTAGCAACTTAGCGCGAATGACGCGCTGATCTTCCCGCCAGCGAAGCAGGTTCACGCCCATTTGCTCGCGGAACAGGTGCGCCAGCCGCGAAGGTGACAGACACACATGGCGCGCCACTTCCTCGATTTTGACCTCGCTGGCAAGATGATTATTCACATACTGGCAGGCTTCGATGATACGGGGATCGCGGATTTGCTGATGGTTACGTGGATCTTCTTCCACCGCCCGTAACAACAGCCGTTCCAGCAAATTCATTGCCAGTTCTTCGGCAAAACGACGCGATGAGTTGTGGGTTTGTTCAATAGTGGCAAACAGGCGATCAAATTCGCCCCGCAGTGACTCCGGTAAGCGCAGCCGCCCGACGCCTTCCTGTTCATCCTGCCAGCGCAGCCAGTCATGCCAGTACGCGCGCGGACGAAAATAGACCCAGCGGTGAAACCACTGCGGACTGTCGGGCGCCCGACCATAATAGTGAGCCGTTTTTGGCTGGAACAGCAGCATTTCACCCGGTTCACAGTCAAAGGCCTTTTCGCCGTCGAACACCCGCCCTTTGCCTTTAATGGTCAGGTTGAGAATATAGCCCTTCATGCCGTGTGGGCGATCAATAAAGAAATCCAGCGGACCATCCGCGGTGATCGGGGTTAATCCCGCCACCAGCCAGGCATTAAACGCGTATCCGGGCAGCAAAGGGTTCTGCTGCTCTGCCGGTAATTCACGGTGATACATACTGTCCTCACTTCGTCGTTGATTGATCACGCGCGGACACCTTTCGCGTCCGCGGGAAGGTTTCACGCCAAATCAGACTTTATTCTTTTGTTTGTAGCGGTCGAATATCACCGCTGCCAACAGTATCAAACCCCGCACAACATACTGTGAGAATGGCGAGATATTTAATAAATTCATCGCATTCTCAACGGTGCCCAGAATCAGTACCCCGGCGATCACATAGGAGATTTTGCCGATGCCGCCCTTCAGTGACACGCCGCCCAGTACGCAGGCCGAGATGACCACCAGTTCATAACCAATTGAGGTCATGGGCTGACCGCTGGTCATACGTGACGCCAGGATGATGCCCGCCGCCGCAGAAACCAGGCCAGAGAGAATAAAGATAATGATGCGGGTACGCACAACCGGCACGCCCGCCAGCCGTGCAGCCTCTTCATTCCCGCCAATCGCCAGCGTGTTGCGGCCAAAGGTGGTTTTGTTCAACAGGAAGGCGAAGATCACCATGGTACCCAGCGTGATCCAGATGGGCGCAGGCACGCCCAGCCAGTTGGCGAAGCCCAGTACGAAGAAGCGCTCGTCTTCGATGCCTACCGCTTTACCGTCCGAGAAGATATAGGCCAGACCGCGCACAATCTGCATGGTCGCCAGCGTGGTAATCAGGGCGTTGATTTTCAGTCGGGCGATAACAAACCCATTGATAAATCCGGTGATGACACCGAGTAACAACCCGGCCGCCACCCCCAGCCAGAGGCTCTCGCTCATATTGATCACCACGGCGGTGACCACGCCCGCGCAGGCGATCACCGAGGCCACCGACAGGTCAAAATCGCCGGAGGCCAGGCAGAACAGCATACCGCAGGCCACCATGCCGGACATCGACATGGCCAGCCCCAGGCCTTTCATGTTGATAAAGGAGCCAAAGTTAGGGACAAAAACCGCACAGGCGATGAACAGCAGGGCAAACACCACCAGCATGCCAAAGTTGTCCCAGACGCGCCCAAAATGCACACCCCGGCGAGGGGCGGCTGGCGGCGTATTTGATGTCGTGGAAGAAGTCACGGTACTCTCCTGTCAGGCCACGGCGGCCGCATGTGTCGTTTTAGGCATGGCCAGGCTCAGCGTCAGCTGCTCTGTGGCCTCGTCATGCAGTAATTCCCCGGCGACCGCCCCTTCGCGCATCACGATAATGCGGTCGGCCAGGCCCATCACTTCCGGGAGATCGCTGGAGGCAAACAGCACCGCAATGCCGTTGTTCGCCAGCTGGTAAATCAGGTTATAAATTTCGTGTTTAGCCCCGACATCAATGCCGCGGGTAGGCTCGTCCAGCAAAATCACCTTGATCTCCTCGGACAACCAGCGGCCAAGAATGGCTTTTTGCTGGTTACCGCCGGACAGGTTCATGATCAACTGGTCAGCGCTGGGCGTTTTGATTTTGAGGGAACGGATATGGCTGTCGGCATTCTTCACCTCCCAGCCGTTTTTGATCAGGCAACCGGCGGTGAGGTTATGACGGCGGGCGCTGATGTTGATGTTGTCGCGCACCGAATGCACCGGAATAATGCCTTCGGCTTTGCGATCTTCAGGGCACAGCATCACGCCCGCCCGAATCGCATCAATTGGCGCCGTCACGTTAAGGGGTTCCCCGTCCAGCAGAATGCGGCCACCGCGCAGGCGCGTGGCACCAAACAGCCCTTTCAG
Source organism: Pantoea sp. CS_6 (assembly GCF_041954745.1). Lineage (NCBI taxonomy): Bacteria > Pseudomonadati > Pseudomonadota > Gammaproteobacteria > Enterobacterales > Erwiniaceae > Pantoea > Pantoea sp. CS_6. The sequence goes on along the minus strand of NZ_JAVAYG010000002.1, from coordinate 340,684 downwards.
CAGTTCGGTGCGTCCCGCGCCCACCAGACCAAACAGGCCGACAATTTCCCCGGCATGCACATTCAGCGAGATTGGCGCTCTGACGCCCTTCGCCTCCACGTCCTGTAGCGCCAGCCGTACCGGGCCTTTTTCCCGCGGCGCGTAGCCGTAGATATCACCCAGATTACGTCCGACCATCGCCTGTACCAGATCGTCATGATGCGTATTGGCCATGTCCGTAAAGGTGCGCACATAGCGCCCGTCTTTAAACACGGTGATGGCGTCACTGAGGGCAAAAATCTCTTCCATACGGTGCGAGACATACAGCACCACGCGCCCTTCCGCGCGCAACTGGCGGATCACCCGAAACAGATTGTCGATTTCGCGTGCGGACAGCGAGCTGGTTGGCTCATCAAAGGCAATGATGCGCGCGTTACGGGCCAGCGCTTTGGCAATCTCAACCATCTGCCACTGGCCCAGCGACAGGTATTTCAGCGGCATGTCCGGATCGATATCCATACCTAAATTTTTCAGTTGCAGCCCGGCTTCGTAACGCAGCAGCTTGCGGTTTACCAGGCCATGCTTATGCGGCAACTGGCCCAGATAGATATTCTCCGCCACGCTCATTTCGGGCACTAAATGCAGTTCCTGGTAGATAATGGCGACACCCGCATCCAGCGCATCCGTGGTGTGCTGGAAATTCATCGGCTTGCCTTTGATGCGAATCTCGCCGCCACTGGGCAGATAGCTGCCGCTGAGGATTTTAAGCAGTGTCGATTTACCGGCACCGTTTTCCCCCATCAGCGCGTGCACCTGACCGCCATGGCATTCAAATGAAATATCCTGCAGCGCTTTCACGCCGGGAAAAGTTTTACTGATGCCATGAAACGACAGAAAGGCTGAATCAGTGTTCATGGTGTCTCCAATAGATGGCTGTGAGGAATCGGGGCACCTGACGCTCAGGCTGAACACCGTCGCGGTGTTCAGCCCTGCTTTCCTGATGACCCGATGGTGTTATCCGTACTGCCTGTTATTACATCAACCCTTTCTTCGCCAGCTCGGTTTTGAAGTTGTCACGCGTAATCAACACGACGTCTGTCACTTCGGTGAATTTCGGTGGCTCCTGTCCTTTGCTTACCCAGTTGTAGAGCATCTGGCTGCTCTTATAGCCATGGATGTCCGGACTTGGCAGCAGTGAGCCATAGAAGCCGGTCGCGTTGGCTTTTGACAGTTCGCTGACGGCGTCGACGCCGTTGATACCGATACCGATCACGTCAGCGGCTTTAAAGCCCTGACCTTCGGTTGCACGCACGCCGCCCAGCACGGTGTTGTCGTTCATGCCGACAATCAGCCAGTGCTTCACTTCAGGGTGCTGAACCAGCAGAGAGTTACCGGCATCAAATGCGCCGGGGATGTCATTCGATTTGGTCGGGACCTGATAGATCTGTTTTTCCGGGAAGCCGGCCGCTTTCAGGGCATCCATCGAACCACCGGTACGACGACGCGCGGTATCCAGTTCGTTAGCGGTGATCGCCATCACGGCGGTGTCTTTGACATCCCAGCCGCGTTTCTGCATTTCTTTATACAGTTCCTGTCCCTGACGTTCGCCAATTTTGGTCGCGGCCATCATGACCAGCGGTACGCTGTCCATCGGCTTGCCTTTGGCGTTCACAAACTGATCGTCCACGGCGATCACCTTCAGGCCATAACCGCGCGCCTTTGCCATGATGGCGGAGCCGAGTTTGGGATCCGGTGTGCAGATCACGAAGCCTTTTGCGCCATTCGCGGCCAGGCTGTCGATAGCGTTAAGGGTTTTTTCGCCGTCCGGAACGGCAATTTTAATCACCTCAAAGCCCAGGTCTTTACCGGCTTTATCCGCAAATTTCCATTCGGTCTGGAACCAGGGTTCTTCCGGCTGCTTCACCAGAAAACCCAGCTTCATGGTCTCGGCGATAGCTGATTGTGACATAACCGCTGCCAGCCCGATGGCTGCCAGCGCTTTAGTGAATTTATGCATGATGCTCTCCGGCGCTAGTGGTTTTATCGCTGTTAAATACGAATCGGTGTAAACGCTACCAGTTAACTCTCTTTTGTAGGTACAGATGTAAATCAGCACGTTAGCGGGAGCCATGAGGGTAGCCTGCTTAAACGCTGGCCTAGTTTTAGCGGGAATGAAGAAGAAAAATGTAGAGCGGTATCACATCTTAAAATCACGACAGAATGATCCATATATTCAGCAAATTTAACCGTCTGTTAACTTTTGCAATGGATCACAAATTCACTGCGTGTGGCAGAAAAGTGCATATTCTCAGCCAGCCGTGACTAACCCTTCTTTTTTACACAACTCAGGATAAGGAGGTTTATTCACAACAGGAGAGTCAAATGCGTACTGAAGCCATCACCCTGGGGCTGGACTTTGGTAGTGATTCGGTGCGTGCGCTGGCGGTGGATTGTCACACTGGTCAGGAGCTGCACAGTGCCGTGGCCAACTATGCACGCTGGCAGCAGGGACTTTACAGCGATCCTCACAGCAACCGCTTTCGTCACCATCCTCAGGACTATATTGATGCTATGGAGCAGGCCATGCTGGGTGTGCTCGCGGCGCTGAGCGACACGCAACGGGCCGCCGTCGTCGGCATCGGTGTCGACAGCACCGGCTCCACCCCCGCTCCGATCGATCGTGACGGCAAGGTACTTGCCCTGCGACCGGAGTTTGCGGAAAACCCCAATGCGATGTTTGTGCTGTGGAAAGACCATACGGCCATTGAAGAAGCGGAAGAGATTAATCGCCTGTGTCGCAGCGGCCGCTTTACCGATTACAGCCGCTATATCGGCGGGATCTACTCGTCGGAATGGTTCTGGGCCAAGATTCTTCATATTACCCGCCAGGATGCTGCCGTGCGCGATGCGGCCGTGTCCTGGGTTGAACTCTGTGACTGGGTGCCCGCCTTACTCAGCGATACCGTCGCCCCGGACAAACTCCGTCGTGGGCGTTGTGCCGCTGGTCACAAAGCGCTGTTTCATGCTGACTGGAACGGCTTACCCGACGCCGACTTCCTTAACGCGCTGGACCCGGCGCTGACTCAACAGCTGGACTCTCCCCTGTTCAGCGAGACCTGGACCGCGGATATCCCGGTGGGCACGCTGAGCCCGGAATGGTCGCAACGCCTGGGTTTATCGCAGCAGGTTACGATTTCGGGCGGCGCATTTGACTGCCATATGGGCGCGGTCGGCGCCGGTGCGCGACCCTATACCTTAGTGAAAGTGATTGGCACGTCGACCTGCGACATCCTGATTGCTGACACCGGGAAAGTCGGCGACCGCGCCATCAAAGGCATCTGTGGTCAGGTTGATGGCAGCGTCGTGCCGGGCGCGATTGGTCTGGAAGCAGGCCAGTCGGCGTTTGGCGATATTTATGCCTGGTACAGCCGCCTGCTGGGCTGGCCGTTGCAGCTGGCAGCGCAGCACCATCCCGAACTTAAACCGCAGTTGGCGGAGATGCAAACGTCACTGATCACCCGTCTGACCGAGGCCTGGGTCGCCAGTCCGCAGTTGGATCACCTGCCCGTAGTGCTGGACTGGTTCAACGGCCGCCGTACACCCAATGCCAACCAGCGCCTGAAAGGGGTTATTACCGACCTGAATCTCGGCACGGATGCTCCGGCCCTGTTTGGCGGCCTGATTGCGGCCACCGCCTTTGGTGCCCGCGCCATCATGGAGTGCTTCGAGCAGCAGGCAATTCCGGTGGAAAACATTCTTACCCTCGGCGGCATTGCCCGTAAATCCCCCGCCATTATGCAGGCCTGCTGCGACGTGATGAACCGGCCGCTGGATATCGTCGCCTCCGATGAGTGCTGTGCGCTGGGCGCAGCCATCTTCGCTGCCGTCGCCGCGGGCGTTCACCGCGATGTGGAGCAGGCGCAGGACGTCATGGCCAGCCCGATTGACGTGACGCTGCAGCCCGATCCGCAGCGCGTCGCGCGCTATCAGGCACTTTATCAACGCTATCAACAATGGTGCGAGACGGCAGAACCCCATTATGCCGCCCGTTCCGCTTCCGCTAAGTAAAGGAGTGGTTTTATGCAACAGTTCAACGTGTGGTTTGTCATTGGTACACAGCACCTCTACGGCGCGGAAACGTTACGTCAGGTTGAACACAATGCCCGGCAGGTGGTGGACGGATTAAATCAGGCGGGTTTGCCTGTACGTCTGACGCTGAAACCGCTGGTCAAATCGCCTGATGAAGCGCTGTCGCTGTGCCGTGACGCCAGTCACGATCAAAACTGTATCGGTATCATTACGTGGTTGCATACCTTTTCGCCGGCCAAAATGTGGATCGGCGGATTGAATGTCTTAACGAAGCCCCTGCTACAGTTTCATACCCAGTTCAATGCCGAGATCCCCTGGGACAGCATGGACATGGACTTTATGAACCTGAATCAAACGGCGCACGGTGGCCGTGAGTTTGGCTTTATTGGTGCGCGCATGGGCCTGCAGCACAGCGTGGTGACCGGCCACTGGCAGGATAAACACAGCCAGCAGCGCGTCGCCAACTGGATGCGTGCGGCGCTGGCCAAACAGGCCAGTCAGCATCTGAAAGTCGCGCGTTTTGGTGACAACATGCGTGAAGTCGCGGTCACCGAAGGCGATAAAGTGGCGGCGCAAATCCAGTTCGGCTATGCGGTTAATGGCTGGGGCGTGGGGGATTTGGTGGAGGTGATCAACAGCGTCAGCGAGGGAGATGTCAATGCGCTGGTTGACGAATATGAAAGCCAGTATCGTTTCTCCGACGTGGCCGCCGCAGGCGGTGAAAAACGGCAAAACGTACTGGACGCCGCACGCATCGAGCTGGGCCTGAAGCGTTTTCTGGACGATGAAGGCTGCAAGGCGTTTACCACCAACTTCCAGACGCTGCACGGCATGACGCAGTTGCCCGGCCTGGCGGTACAGCGCCTGATGGGCCAGGGTTATGGCTTTGCGGGCGAAGGAGACTGGAAGACCGCCGCCCTGCTGCGCATCTTTAAAGTGCTGGCGGGTGACCGTCCCGGCGGCACCTCCTTTATGGAGGATTACACTTACCACTTCTCGCCGGGCAACGATTTAGTGCTGGGTTCTCATATGCTGGAAGTGTGCCCGTCTATCGCGCGGGAAGAGAAGCCGCTGATCGACGTGCAGTTCCTCGGCATCGGCAACAAAGCCGATCCGGCGCGTCTGATTTTCTCCACGCCGGCCGGTCGTGCCATTAACGCCAGCGTGATCGATATGGGCGATCGTTTCCGCCTGCTGGTTAACGTTGTGGACGCGATTGAACAGCCTAAACCACTGCCAAAACTGCCGGTAGCCCGCGCGTTGTGGAAAGCGCAGCCGTCTCTGGCGACCGCCTCTGAAGCCTGGATTCTGGCAGGCGGTGCGCACCATACGGTGTTCAGTCAGGCCCTGACGCTGGACGATATGTATTTGTACGGCGAGATGCACGGCATTGAAGTGCTGGTGATTGATGAGCACACCCGGCTTCCGGCCTTTAAAGATGCGCTGCGCTGGAATGACGCCTATTACCATATGAAGCGTTAAGCACCGCTAGCGAACGCATTAACAAAGCGGCGGGCCAGCCCGTTGGCGGCCCGCTTTTTTATGCGTCGCGCTCAACCTGAGGCACAGCGTTACTGCCCTGATATCGGGCAATAATCCCCCCTGACCGCTGTCTGTTTCCTTTGCCAGTCGATCGGCAAAAGCCGCTGCCGGCCTGGCGATATGACCGCCCGATAACGGGACAGGTTATCTTCGTTAACCTTCCCCTCCGCGAGGCACCGTTACATGGCTGTCATGCGGCTCAGACGTTGTGCGTGAGGGCAGTGTGACGCGGCGTCACGCTATGACTGCCCGTCTGATCGTTAATGTTTTGATAGTGAACGTCGCTGTGGCTGACGCGCGCGGGCCTGTCAGACAGGAAGCGGCTGTCTTGCTCTGTCTGTTGCGTGGGCGTCCCGGCGGCCTTGCCTGCCTTGACCAGAAGCGGCTTCACGGGCGCTGCCGAAGGCTGCCAGGCTATCCGCGCCTCGGTCAGCGTATTTTGGGCCAGATTCTCATTCACCTGCGCCAGCTGCCGCCGCAGCACATTGAGTTTCACTGCGGTCGCCAGCGGAATCTGACGTTCCTGATCCTCCAGCACGCTAATCTGCTGACGGGTCGCATACTGTTGTTGCAGCAACGCGCGGTACTGGCTTTCATAGCCCCAGACCACCGACTGCTCCTGTGCAAACTGCAACGCCGAAATATAGCCTTTGTTCAGCAGCGGTCGCCATTTGTTGACCAGGTTTTGCGCCATGCCAACCTGCGCGGACTCGATTTTGATTTGCTGATCAAGTTGCGCCAGTTGTCCGTTCAGCATAGCGGCCTGGAAGTGGTTATCACTGACCTGTTGCAGTGCCAGCTGCTGCGTGTGGGCCATGTCCTGCAGCAGGCTGCCCTGCTCCAGCTTCAACTGATCGCTGACGAGTTGCATGCCTTTGAGTGCCTGACGGTTTGCCTCGGCGATCATAACGACTGAAGGCACGGAGGCATGCGGCAAATGTTCACTGACGGCAGCGATTTGTCCGGTTGGGTTGGGTGCAGTAGCGGCGCTGAGCGGGCGCGCGGACGCGTGCCGGCTGGACAGGGCCTGGCGCAGAGCGGACGTATGATTGTCGACAAAACAGATCAGGCTCACCGTCCCCACCACCAGCGAGAACAGATTACGCCGCACAAACAGTGAGGCAGAGGAAACGCCGCCAGCCGCGGCCACGCGGGACGACTCAGGTGATGGCTGTTGTAAAAATGGTTTTTCCATTTTTTACCCTTAACTCAGTGCGCGTTGGTGGTCTGTTTACGGGATGTCGCGGAAACGTTTTGCTCCCTGGCGGGCAAAAGGCCTCACCGCACACCTAACATCACATGCCCCGGAGCAGAGATAAAACAGAAGTTCATTTCCAGTCGTTACGCTTTGAAAGGGAATCTCACGATGTTTCACCAGCGGTTCAGGGATGTAAATGCCGATGTCTGGCTAACAGCACTCCTTCTCACCTACATTTTACGCAAGCGAGCGAATTAAATAGAGCGCCAGAAAACACTCAACGTCATTTCTCGCCACCCCCAGCGTCACGCCGATGCCCGCTTGCTTTAAGATCGCAATCCCTTCTCCGCGATTACGCGGATGCGGATCTTCAATGGCGATGTAAATATGTCTGGGCCTGAGCCGGGCCAGTGTTAGTGCGCAGGACGGGGTTCTGCCCTGAAAGGCACAGGGCTCTAGCGTGACATAGATTTCGCACTCTTCTACAGGTAACGTAAGTGTGGAAAGTGCATCAGCCTCAGCATGGTACTAACCCGGTGAACGGGTAAATCCGGTCGAGACAACCCGACCATTGTGAACAATTACGCACCCTACCGGTGGGTTAGGTCTGCAATGCGGCAGCGCATGGCGGGACTACGCCAGCGCTAACAGCATAAATTGTTGTGATTTTTGCATCATTAACAGGACTCGTCTCATTACCGTTTTACGTCCGTGAGCTTAGCTACAGAACGTAAAACTCAGATAAACTGCCATTCAAATCCCGCAGAGGTCTGGCTGACATAACCTGCCGACGAGCCCGGAAAATGCGAACTAAACCAGCGTGCCTGATGCTCACTCGCCCACGTCATTGCCCAGCGCCGCTGGGCTTCGGCCTGCGCGGCATCAGCACAAAAGCGCGAGGCAAGCTGGGGCTGACTGACCTGCAAATCGTTATGCATCAGGTCACCGGAAAACAGCGCATAATCGCCCGCACTGTGCAGAATAATCGACGCGTGGTCATGACTGTGGCCGGGCGTGGGCACATAGCGCAGCACATCAGCAAACACCGGCTCTTGCGTCACATCGAACGTCTCCAGCAAACCCGCCGCGATAACCGGATTAATGCTGTCCTCTAACAGCGTTTTGCGTGCCGGATCGTGTTGCCAGCCTTTCAACCCGCTATCAGAACAGTAGTAGCGGGCATGTTTGAAAAACGGTGTCCATTTACCGTCCATCCAGTGCGTATTCCAGCCCACATGATCGCCATGCAGATGGGTGATCAGCACGATATCCACCGCGTCAGGATCGACGCCCGCGTCACGTAAGCGCTGCGCATACGGCGTATTCAGCTGATGGGAGAGCGGAGAGCCTGCCCGCTCGCGACCATTGCCGCTGCCCGTATCGATCACAATAAGGTTGTCAGGCGTGCGGACCACCCAACTGTGAACAGAGAGCGTGATCGTTTCCGGCGTTCCGCTCGCTAACGCCTGCGCGGGAAACAGCCATTCCGTGGACAGAGACGCGTCCAGTTCAGGAATTTTAAAGACCTCGCACTCACCTACGCGGTAAACCGACGTCACAGACATATGACCTCTCAAATCAAGGAAAAATGATACTGACTCGTCGCATCTTGCCATCTTCCCGGCAGCTAAGCACGCTTAGCCCGGCATGCGTTCAAGATCGGCAATCAATCCCGGTCCTGTGGGCTGCCATCCCAGTTGCGCCCGAGTAAGCCTGCCTGAGGCGGACATATCCTGCGCAACGAAATGACTCAGCCAGCCAAAATGACCGGTAGCTTCAGCGGCTGAAAGGGATATGACCGGCAGGTTGAGGATCCGCCCGAGGGCGTCGGCAAGCACGCGCAGCGTAATGCCTTCTTCGGCGACCGCATGATAACGGCTTCCTGGCCTGTTCTTTTCCAGCGCCAGCCTGTAGAGGCAAACCGCATCGTCAAGATGCACTGCTGACCAGCGGTTTTGGCCTTCATCAATAAAAGCGGAAACGCCTGTCTGTCTCGCCACTTCAATCAGCGACGTAACCAGGCCCTGTTTCAACGGATTATGTACCTGAGATAACCGCACAACGGAAACGTTGACCCCTTTTTCCAGTGCCGCCATCGCGGCCAGCTCGGATGCCCGGCGCGGATTAGGATGAAGCGGGTTGAAATAGTCTTCTACGGCAGGTCTTCCCTGCCCCGGCGAGCCCAGTCCCACCGCCGAGGTGATGATTAAGGGCCGTGCGCTTCCTGCCAGTGCCGTGGCCATCGCGGCGATGGCCTGCCGATCGGCTTCACAGTTTGTCAGAAACGTCGAAAAATCATGGTTAAAGGCGGTATGAATCACTCCCTCGCAGCTTGCCGCGCCTCGTTGCAAACTATCGTGATCGTTAATATCCCCCCAAAAGGGCTCGACGCCTGCTTTGCTGAGCATGTCAGCACCCTGCTGATGTCGGGTCAGTCCGACCACCTTATGCCCTGCCGTGATCAGATCGGCCGCAATCGCCGACCCGATAAAACCCGTTGCTCCTGTAAGAAATAACCGCATGTCTGTTCGTCCTCTTGTCAGCCTTCGCAACCGTGGTTGTCTACTTTACGATGGAGAAGGAATGCGCTCTATGTGATAACGTCGCTTTTTTATGTCTGACCGTCTGGGATGATCATGGACCCGCTTTCACAGCTCTTAGCCCTGCTTGAACCACAACGCTACGTTTCCGGTGGTGTGATACTGACGCCGGAGATGTCGGTACAATGGCCCGCTCATGATGGCGTGAAGTGCTATGCCGTCGTAGCGGGTGCCTGCTGGCTGACCGTTGACGGTGTTGCGGAACCCTTGCGCCTTAACGCCGGCGAGTGCTATCTGCTCCCGCCAGGCGCACCTTTCAGGCTGGCCACAAACCCGGACGCGCAGACTGTCGATTTCCAGACGGTGCGGTCTGAGATGGTTGCCGTGACAGCGGCAAAGCTTGATGAAACCTCCGCCTGTTTACTGGTAGGCGGGCATTTCCTGCTGACCGGACGGCCCGCACAGATGCTGTTAGGTACGCTGCCGCCAGTGGTGCATATCCGGCGCAGCGCAGACAGAGCCGCCATGCAATGGGCGCTGGAAAGAATGTCACAGGAAGTCCGTGAAGCGCAGCCCGGCAGCGTCCTCATCGTGCAACAGCTGGCATTTATGCTGCTCATTCAGGCGTTACGGCTGTATGCAAATGACCCGCAGCAGTCGGGCTGGCTTGCGGCCCTGAAGGATAAAAAGCTGGGCGCGGCGCTGGCCTGCATGCACCAGCACCCCGAACACAAGTGGACGCTGGCGGAACTGGCAGCCAGGGTGGGAATGTCACGCGCGGTTTTTGCTGAACGATTTAAGCAAACGGTGGGCATCGCGCCCGTCGACTATCTCACGCAATGGCGCATGCATCTTGCCTGCGACCAGTTAAAAAAAGGGAATGGCGGGCTTACCGCGATTGCTGCCGGGCTGGGCTATGAATCTGAGAGCGCCTTTGCAAAAGCCTTCAAGCGTGTCATCGGTGTTTCACCAGGCAAGTTCAGTAAAGAAAACGCCTGATCGGGCGGCCCGAAACCAGGGATGATGGCGGGCTTCAGGGGAATATGGCTGCGCGGCGCTGAAAATCCCTGCGTGAGTACGGCAGCGCTTGCTGCGGGCCTGTACAACGCTCATGAAAGAGGCTCATTAACCTGAATAAATATCACCGCTTTTTCCGCAACATGAGAAACCTTCACATGAGCCGTTTTCATGAGGAGACGGAAACCGGGATATCGGCAGGCCTTACGCCACAAGGGTTCAGGGCGCATTGCATCACGGCACACTCTGTCCCTTTGTCTCCATTACGCGTATGGCAGAGGCTTTACCTCTGTCGACCATGAAGATGGCTCATGTTGTGTTGAAATTAAGTCGCTTTCCCTTCCTCCGCGGCTCTGGCATAAAATATGCTTTATTGACAAACACACAACGTGAAAGCGGTTAAACGAAAAACCAGAATGCAGGCCCGTCTGGATAACTAACAGCCACAGACCGTTTTTCACATCAGAACGCAGGGTGCATCACGATGAAAAAAGAATTCACATTTACGATTAAGAGCAGTGTTTTCGATGAGAATTACAACCCGTCTGAAAATACGCGCATCACCACCAATTTTGCTAACCTGGCGCGCGGGACAAACCGTCAGGAAAACCTGCGCAATGCCTTAACGATGATTGATAATCGCTTCAACTCGCTGGCGCACTGGGATAATCCAAAGGCCGATCGTTATGGTGTGGAACTTGAAATTATCTCGGTTGAGTTAAATATCGAAAACGAGACGCAACGCGGCGCGTTTCCTGTAATTGAAATTCTGAAAACCCATATCGTCGATAAAAAAACTCAGCAGCGTATTGAAGGTATTGTTGGCAATAACTTCTCCTCTTACGTGCGCGATTATGATTTCAGCGTGCTGCTGTCTGAGCACAATAAAAACAACACCGGCTTCAGCGCACCTGCTAACTTTGGCGATTTGCACGGCAATATTTTCAAGTGCTTCGTGAACTCTTCGGCCTTTAAAGAGAACTTTAAAAAACAGCCGGTCATTTGCCTGAGCGTGTCCAGCAAAAACGTTTATACCCGCACAGGAAACCGTCATCCGGTACTGGGTATTGAATACCAGCAGGATGCCTATTCCCTGACTGACCAGTATTTCCACAAGATGGGCCTGACGGCGCGCTATTTCATGCCGGAAAACAGTGTTGCCCCGTTGGCGTTTTATTTCTCGGGTGACCTGTTGAGTGATTACACCAATCTTGAGCTGATCAGCACCATTAGTACGATGGAGACGTTCCAGAAAATTTATCGTCCTGAGATTTACAATGCTAATTCACCGGCGGGCCAGTGTTATCAGCCAAGCCTGAACCATCTGGACTATTCATTAACGCGCATTGTTTACGATCGCGAAGAGCGTAGCCTGTTAGCGGTAGAACAAGGGAAATTTACCGAAGAGAAATTCATTAAACCTTACAAAGCCGTTCTTGAAGAGTGGTCTGCCAGTTACGCGCTTTGATTAACCGAAATACAAGGTCACCTATTATGAAAATGTTGTTACCTACCTCAACCGCAGGCAGTTTACCGAAGCCATCCTGGCTGGCTCAGCCTGAAACGCTGTGGTCGCCCTGGAAGCTGCAAGGCTCAGAACTGGCTGAAGGGAAAAAAGATGCGCTGCGTTTAATTCTGGACGATCAAATCCAGGCCGGTATTGATATCGTCAGCGACGGTGAACAAACGCGCCAGCACTTTGTGACGACATTTATTGAGCACCTGAATGGTGTTGATTTCGAGAAGCGCGAAATTGTCCGTATCCGTAATCGTTATGATGCCAGCGTACCGACGGTGATCAGCGCGGTTAGCCGTCAGAAACCCGTCTTTATTGACGATGCGAAATTTTTGCGTCAGCAGACTAAGCAACCGATCAAATGGGCGCTGCCGGGTCCGATGACCATGATTGATACGCTGTATGACGGCCATTACAAGAGTCGTGAAAAGCTGGCCTGGGAATTTGCCAAAATTCTGAATCAGGAAGCCAAAGAGTTAGAAGCGATTGGCATCGACATTATTCAGTTTGATGAGCCCGCTTTTAACGTGTTCTTTGATGAAGTCAACGACTGGGGCATCGCCGCGCTGGAACGCGCTGTGGAAGGCCTGAAGTGCGAAACCGCTGTGCATATTTGCTACGGCTACGGTATCAAAGCCAATACCGACTGGAAGAAGACGCTGGGGACGGAATGGCGTCAATATGAAGAAGTCTTCCCGAAACTGCAAAAATCAAAAATCGATATCGTTTCGCTGGAATGTCAGAATTCGCGCGTGCCGATGGAGCTGATTGAGCTGATTCGGGGTAAAAAAGTCATGGTGGGTGCCATTGATGTAGCAACCAATACCATTGAAACGCCGGAAGAAGTGGCCGCGACGCTGCGTAAGGCGTTGCAGTTTGTGGATGCCGACAAACTCTATCCGTCAACCAACTGCGGTATGACGCCATTATCCCGTGAGGTGGCGCGTGGCAAGCTCCATGCCTTAAGCGCGGGCGCGGCTATTGTCCGTCAGGAGCTTTCAGCGTAGTTCACGCGGGTAATCTGTAGCAGGTGAGCGCGCTGACGTGACTCGCCTGCCATCCCTGCCTTGTCGTTATCATCCCTTTGTGTAAGAACAGCCTGGCACTGACCGGGCTTTTTCGTGCGTGGATCGATGCCGTCTCTGATGAATTAGCCTGGGCATTGATCATGCCTGCGGAAACGGTGGGACATAATGCAATCATGGAGCAGTCCCTGCTCCGCTGTTCAGTCCCTTATAAGCCGGTATCAGGAGCCACGATGGCTGTTCTGGCCCCCTTTCTTACCGGCTTCTGAGGCTTTTTCACGATCGTTTTTGAAATTGCCGCCGCTGTTCTGGCCGCCTTTTTTACCGGCTTCAGAAGCTTTCTCTTTATCTTCCGCGAAATTACCTGATCCGCCACGATGTTCAGTCATAATATTTCCTCTTCAGGTTAAAGTTGTCTGCTTCTTTGCTTCACCATTTGCATGGCACTGTTAAGGTTATAACGCGCCTGTTAATCTGCAAGCGTGGCGGATAAAACATTCGCCGCTTTGTTTAGCGCTTTTAATACTGCCGCGCAACCGCAACGGAGGGCGGAAAATAAAAGCGAAAAACAACAAGATAATCACCATAAAACTCGCTTCTCTTGTTTAAATGCGACTGCTTTCATTCGTCAAAAAATTAACAAGAGGTTACATTTAGGCGTGTAGAACGGCAATTTTCAGGCAAAATAAATACTCAGCCTTAGGCTGACATCCCTTCACGGTTAAAAGACAATCTGTTTACGCACCACCACGTGCTCCCGCAGCATCCCACTCAACCTTTTGCCAGCCTCAGAAAACGACGCTACCACGTCTGACGCCTGCCCTGTAATACCGTGCTCTGCCATTAAGCTTTACCTGTGGGCGTCGGCCACGTGTTAACGGCCTTATTGATCAGGGGCACACTAACGCTGCCTGGAAATAAAAGAGAGTGGTCTGTCGTCAGGAGCAGGTAATGTATTTCAGTCATCCGTCAGCGGCAACAGCGCGCGCTCAGGAAATGCCACGGCGATTGTGAATATTCATTACTCATCGCGCTCTAAATAAAACCCTGCGCCTAAAAAAGGCTCCCCGTGCCTGTCGCGCGAGTGAATATACCGCTTTATTTTCTCGCCTGGCTGTTTAAAAAGACGACCTCCCGTTTCGTCGGTTAAAACATAACAGGACGCCCCCAACGCCAGCTATGAAAATAGTGGCATTCACTGACATCAAAAAATGCTATCGCGCCCTGTGTGTTGATAAGCGGATTGAGCGTTTCTGTTGGGTAAAAAAAGAAAATGGGATCGTTGCGTGGCAGCATGAATATGTCGCCGTCAGGCCGACAGGCTATAAAAAAGTTAAGATTCGTCTTAAAAAAATCGGGCAGTAAAGCTGCACATGGAATGAAACTTTCGTACAAATTTAATGCTAATAATCCTCACTTTCAAAGAATAAAAAACCTTTCAAGACGAAGCGGTATTAAAAAAACAGTTTTTTATTTTTTTCCATTGTATTGTTTCGCATTGGAATTATCAGAAACCATCGACCAAAATGAGGCTTTCCACTGTTAATGATGAAATGAGAGAGGACAGACCCATGGTCAAATATCGTGGCGGCGCAGGAAATTTTGCAGCAAACCCCGAGAGAGCCTCTGAAGCGGGTCGGAAAGGCGGCAAAAACAGTAGCGGAAACTTCAGGAACAACCCCGAGCGTGCAGTAGAGGCGGGCCGTAAAGGGGGAAAAGTCAGCCGTCGTACGGGCTAGTTCCCTTTGCGATTTCGCCCGTCTGCCTTTGCCGCGCTGGCGAGCATCTCTTTATACCTCCATCGAAACGCGCAACGCCAGAAAGGCCGCTTATCTTCCTGGCGCTGGCGCACATCTGATTTTTATAAACAGGAGTTTTTATGTTGTCATCCGACACGCTTTGTGCGCTCACAGGCGCCTCCCTGACCAATGTACGACGCTGGCAACGGTATGGACTTGTTGCTGTAGATCCCGTGACAGACTACTGGACAGAAGCCCAGCTCGAAGAAATCCGCGAAGTCATGTCAGCCAATGCCCACGGCGCAACGGCGCAGGAAATACACGATGGCCGCAGGCAATCAGAGGGCGTAATGACGTATGGCTGGCCCGCCCGCCGTGGCGAAATCCTGACCAGCCTGGAGTTTGGTTCAGACAGGCAGTTGATCCGGGTTATCCGTAGCCTGAGTCGTGACTTTGCCGGTGACGATTTTGTCCGGTCTTTAATGCGTCCACTCTGCAGTTGGCTGCGCGAGGACCAGCGTCGTGGCGCTGCGCGCAGGCTTGCCCGCTTTGAACATGTCACGGAGCATCATCACGCCTGTGTGACCCGCGCTGCCTCTCGCTCGGCCAGCGTACCGCTGTTGCTTGAGATTGCAGGTGAAGTACAGAACACGGATGTGCTGCTTGAGGCCATCCGGTTAACGGCACAGGGCTTTAGTGTGGATGTCTGCGTGGACACCTCTGTGCCGCTGCCAGCTCATCAGCGTAAGTCTTACGATCACCATCTGATCTGGCAGGCCAGCCAAATCAGCGTTCAGTAGCCGGTTCGCGTTAATGCTGCCCTTCCCCTCTTCATTCCGCAAACAGGTTAGCGTTTTCCCTTCACTCCGCGTGGCTGCGGTATGTTCTCCGGCGCTTTCCCTTGCGTTCTGACACTCCCCTTGCGTGCTGTTCTGGTGTGGATATGCGTGACCCCAGCCTTACAGTAAACGCACTCATTTGTCCTTCAATCCTGACGTTTTATGAAAGACCGTGGACTAACGCGGGCCATAGCATGGCGGTGATTGCGCCGGACAGGTTAGTTCCGGGCCGCCTTTTCCGGTTACGCATCCCCGGCGGTGCACGCCCCCAGTGATGCGCCCCATACAACTCAATGCCACTGGCGGCGCACAATGCGGTGGCGACGCGATTCTGCGCCCGCTGCGTACCGCTTCTCTCAGAGGGCGCACACGTTCTGTGAATACCGGGCTAACGACGTGTGGCAGAGCCGGCCAGTGCGCTTTCAGGCTGAACGCGTTCGAGCCTGACAGGGGTGCTTTTATAGGCCGGTATACCACTTTTGGTATCATGGCTGTCCAGCGGTACCAGTACGTTCGCTTCCGGATAATAGGCTGCGACCGAACCATAGGCCATATCGTGCACCACGATGGTCAGCTTATCCATGCGCCTTGAAGTCGGGTTGCCGTCCGGGTCCAGGGCGATGACGTTGACCTGCTCGCCGACGCGTAACTGCCGTTTTTCGGCCTCATCCGAGTTGATAAACAGCACATCCCGGCGTCCTGTTACGCCCCGGTAGCGATCGTTCAGACCATAGAGCGTTGTATTGTATTGGTCGTGGCTGCGCAATGTCGTCAGCACCAGATCGTGGCAGGTCAGTGAGCGTGGATCTTCATTGATGCCCGCCATCACCAGGAACTGCGCTTTTCCTGACGGCGTGTGCCAGATGCGCTCGGAAGCGCCATTGGGCAGGCGAAAACCACCCGGTTGTTGAATGCGCTGATTATAGTTTTCGAAGCCCGGAAACACCGCTTCAATGGCCTGGCGGATATTACTGTAATCACGCGTCATCTTGTCCCAGTCGACAACCGTATCAGGCAATGTGGCTTTCGCCAAGCTGGCCACCAGCAGCGGCTCTGACTTCAGGTGCGGCGAGGCGGGATCGAGCGTGCCCCGTGAAGCATGTACCATCGACATGGAATCCTCAACCGTGACACTTTGCGCGCCCGAGGGTTGCTCATCCACCTCTGTGCGTCCCAGGACCGGAAAAAGATAACTGTGCTTTGCCATCAACAGATGTGAACGGTTCAACTTCGTCGCCATGTGCACCACCAAATCCAGATTGCGCATGGCAGGAAAGGTGACCTGTGGGTCAGACATGGCTTCAGCCAGGTTGCCGCCAAGGCACAGCAGCGCTTTAGCACTGCCGTCACGGATGGCGCGAATCGCCTCAACCGCGCCGTGACCGTGTTGTCTGGGCGGCGTAAAGCCAAACACCTTTTCCAGACTGTTCAGCAGACTGTCAGACGGGATTTCGGTAATCCCAACCGTGCGATCCCCCTGAACATTGGAGTGGCCGCGCAGCGGACAAATGCCGGCCCCCTTTTTGCCCATGTTGCCGCGCATCAGCAACAGATTCGCGATTTGCTGTACATTCTGTGTTCCGTACTGATGCTGTGTAATGCCCATGCCATAGCAAATAATGGTGCGATCCGCCTCCGCATACAGTCGGGCCAGATGCTGAATCTCTTCACGCTCCATCCCTGAGACTTTCAGAATGTGCGCCCAACTGGTCGCCTCCAGATCGGCCTTCAGCGCCTCGAAGCCCTCAGTGTGTTCACGAATAAAGGCCTCATCCAGCACACCCGGTTCGCCCTGTTCCCTGGCCGTCGCATCCATAGCGATCAGGAATTTCATCATCCCTTTCAACATGGCCGCGTCACCGCCTACGCGCACTTTATAATAGGTTGACGCCAGCTCGGTTGAGCCCATCGACAGCATCTCAATCGGGCTTTGCGGTGAGGTAAACCGCTCCAGCCCGCGTTCGCGTAACGGATTAATCGCAACAATCGTCGCACCACGTTTTGACACCTCTCTGAGCGTGCCCAACATGCGCGGATGGTTGGTGCCCGGGTTATGACCAATACATAAGACAAGGTCGCAATGGTCAAAGTCATCCAGCTCGACGGTGCCTTTTCCTACGCCGATGGATTCCGGCAACCCCACACTGGTCGGCTCGTGGCACATATTGGAACAGTCTGGGAAGTTATTGGTACCGTACTCGCGGGCAAACAACTGCCAGAGAAAAGCGGCTTCATTCGATGCGCGGCCAGAGGTATAGAACTCAACCATGTTCGGATCGCTATAGCTGCGCAGCCGCTCACCTATTTCACGAAAGGCCGTTTCCCATGCGATGGGCTGATAGGTATCGCTGGCCGCATCATATTTCATCGGATGGGTCAGCCTTCCTTCGCCTTCCAGATCCAACGCGCTGCGCGTCCACAAATCGCTGACCTTGTTAGCCGCGAAAAAATCGGGCGTGGCACGCTTACTGGTGGCTTCCCACGACACCGCTTTGGCCCCGTTTTCGCAAAACTCAAAAGAAGAAGTATGCTGCGGATCGGGCCAGGCGCAGCCGGGGCAATCAAAGCCCTGGGGCTGGTTCACCCTGAACAGGGCAATGACGTCCTGTTTCACCGCCATTTGCCCCCGAATCGCATCCGCTACAGCTTTTAATGCGCCCCAGCCACCCGCTGATCCGCCATACGGTTTGACCCCAAAAGTACGATTCGTTTGTTTCATTTTTATTCCAACCTGTATCAATGACTTTTGCTTAAGCCTGGTACAGGATTAGGAACACGCCTGATAAGCAGGGCGCAAAGTCTGATTTAATTTTTGCAAAATGTTACCTCGCTGCGGTTAATTGCAGCCCATGCGCTTTTTGTGTCCCAACGGCGTTACCCGCCGTGTTTCGCTTAAAAGGCAGAATTTTAAATCACGCATAAATAGCGAGCCGGCGTCACTTTTCATTTGCATAATCATGGGCAGGCAGCGTCCGCCAAATAGCGGGAAAATGACGACGAAAATCATATCCACTCGCGTCGCGTGATATTTATTTATCCGTTCTGCTTATTTCTGGCTGGCCATTGACGTTTCTGGCTGTTTATATTTCTCCGGTAAGTCACGTCACGCCAACGGCCTGTTCGCTTACCCTTTCAGTTCTGACTTTACAGCAGCATCCTGTACAGGTTCTTTTTTACTGGCTCCCCAGACATCATCATAGGCATAGCCGGTCAGCGCTTTGATCACCTCACGGGTTTCGGCATCACAGTCTTTAGGTGAACCGCCCAGCTTACGGCGTGCGACCTCTTTAATCAGCAATTTGTGGCTGCGCTGGGTCAGTTTGAACTGGAACGTCAGCCAGAAACTCACGGCCAGAAGCGCGCCTGTCACGCCTACCATCAGCAGGACAATGGCGGTGACTGCGCTATCAGGCTGAGCGCCGTTCCCCTTGGCAAACCCGCTTTCCTGGAGCACCACGCCAATAATAAAGATGGCAATCGCGACCGAACTTTTGCGCGTAAGCACCATGACGCCCGCGAAGATGCCTTCCCGGCGCTGACGGGTTACCATTTCATCAATATCGGGAATGAAGCTGTAAATGTTCCACGGAATATAATACAGCCCCGCGCGCGCTATCCCCATAAACAGGAAGGCGGCGCTAAATAACAGCACGGGTACATGCCACTGCCAGAGATAAACGGCATACAGAAAAAGCAACACGACGGCAATAGATATATAAGAGAGTCTCAAGGCGTTAGAAGGCGTCATAGAAAATCTGCCCAGCAACAGCATAAATAAAAAGGTGCCGGGGATAGACATAAACATCATATTACTCAGAAGCAGCGAGGCTAATGAGGCATCCTGTTTTAACCCATAAATAACGAAATAGGTAAAAACGGCAAGAAACACATCCATCGCTGTGAACGAGCAGATATAAATGAGCAGGTGCTGACGAAACGCCCGAATTTTAAATGACGAGGCGAGATCCACAAACATGTGTTTCACATGCGAAAGAAAATGACGCGCGGGTGCCGGTGGCTTTTGAACCTCGTCTGCATCCTGAATATCTTTCGCTTCCCAGGTGGTATACCAGGTAATAAATACCGCGACGCAGTAAATCACTGAGAAAATCACGCCCGTGAGTGTATAGGTGATGGCGTTGTCTTTGCCCGTGTACGTCATGATGATGCCCGGTACCGAGACCGCGAGAAAACTTCCCAGCGAGGAAAACATCATCCGCACGCCGGAAAGGCGAGTGCGTTCACTGAAACGGTTGGTCATTTCTGACGACAGGGTTTCCCACGGCACCAGCACCATGGCAGATAACAATTCGATGGTGAGATAGGTGCCAAGATAATACCAGTAGCTCATATCCGTGACCCACAATGCGCCGTACAGCAGCATCAGAGGCGAGGAAATTAACAAGAAAAAACGACGACGGCCGAATTTGCGCCCGGCCCAGGTATGGCCGAAATTATCCGTGATATACCCCATGATCGGACTCAGTACGGAATCAATCACCCTGGCGATGGCGAAGATGGATCCGGCTTCCAGCACCGATAACCCGCAGTAGGTGGTATAAAAAAACAGTAACCAGGCACCTATCACTGCAAAGGCACCGCCCCCAAATAAGTCGGTAATGCCGTAGCCTGTTGCTACGCCATACCCGACGCGACGTTCAGTCGGTTTAACCATTTATCTGCTTCCTGTTCTGGTCGGTGTTTTATAACGGCAAGCCAGTGCCTGCCGTCGCTGTTATCAACAGAATTGGAAAAGAATGGGCGTGCGGGCTGACTACACCGCGTTAGCTAACATTTGGGCTTTGATACACAGTTCAGCCGCTTTAAACGCATGTTCCTGCGTCATGGCGTGCTCTGTGCGATGCAGACAGTCGGTGATCAACTGGCCAAAGAACGGGAAACCCACCGTGCCCGCCACGCTGTAGCGAAACTCACCGTCCTGATTCACCAGGTAAACCACATCCTGCTCGTCACGCGTGAGATCGGTATACTTGCGAATTTCGATGTAACCGTCGGTTCCGAGCAGCGTCATTCGCCCGTCGCCCCAGGTCGATAAGCCTTCCGGGGTGAACCAGTCACAGCGAAAATAGCCGGTTGCGCCATTTTCCCCTGCCAGCATCGCCTCGCCGAAATCTTCAAACTGCGGATGGTGCGGATGGTGAAAATTGCGCACCTGACTGGCAACCACACGGGCCTGACTATTGCCGGTGTAATAGAGAAACTGCTCGATCTGGTGGCTGCCGATATCGCACAAAATGCCGCCAAAGTAGCGACGTTGATAGAACCAGTCCGGACGGCCGGTTCCTTCGCGATGCGGGCCCGTGCCCAGCGTTTGCACCACCCGTCCAATCGCGCCCTGTTCCACTAACTGTCCCGCGAAAACCGCGCTCTCAACGTGCAGACGCTCGCTGTAGTACACCGCATATTTGCGGCCGGTTCTGGCGCACATGGCTTTGGCATCGTCCAGCTGTTCCAGGCTGGTGAGTGGGGCTTTATCGGTGAAGTAATCTTTCCCGGCCGCCATGACTTTCAGTCCCAGCGCACAGCGTTCCGAGGGAATGGCCGCCCCTGCCACCAGCCGCACCTGTGTGTCAGCGAGGATCGTGTCCAGGCAATCCGCCGCCTGAGCCTGCGGAAACTGTTGCAGGAACCTGTCGACTTTGGTCGCATCCCGGTCATAAACCCATTTCAGCGTCGCCCCGGCTTCAGTCAGGCCATTGCACATCGCATAGATATGCCCATGATCCAGCCCGGCGGCAGCGATAATAAACTCGCCTGGGTTTACAACCGGCTGGGGTTTGCCTTTCGGCGCGTAGTTCATGCCATCCTTTTGATTCATGGTGTTGTCCTCACGCAAAGTTTTTGCCTAACGGGATCGCATCCTCATCCGCGAAATTTTCCACGGAGGCCTGTTTTTCATAAAAGTGCGGTGCGCTGGCAATCAGGCCACCGGTACGGTAGAAGGTGTCGTTGCTGGCAATCGGCAGCGTGACGGTGGTATGGGTTATAGCCGACTTGTAGATGGCGGTGATTAACGCCAGGGATTGCTTGCCCTGCTCACCGTCTACCAGCGGCGCACGCTGCTGCTCAATGGCCGAGAAAAAGTCATCCACCTGACCGGCATGCAGTGTCCATGTCAAGGGCGGGATCTGCGCATAAAGCTGGTCCAGTTCGTTTTCCAGCGCGATGTCATGATCCTGTTCCGGAAAGCCGTTTTCCGCCGCCTGATAAGCCACGGCTTGCCAGGGCGCAGAGAGCCGCGCTTTCTCGCCCTGTAAGATGATTTTTTGATCTTCACCGTGATGCACCACCGAGGCCGTCAGCTGTGCCAGCGTGCCGTTCGGGTAACGGAAAATCGCGGCACTGAGATCTTCGACCTCCGCATTGTCATGGGCGACATTGCTCATCATGGCGACCACGTCCTTCGGTGCGCCGAGCATCCATTGCAGCGCATCGATGTGGTGCACAGCATGATTGAGCGTGCAGCCCCCACCTTCTTTTTCCCATGTCCCGCGCCACCACAAGTCGTAGTAGGCATGACCGCGCCACCACAATGAATCAACCTGGGCGTGACAAATCTTTCCTGCCAGGCCGGAATCCACGGCCGCTTTTAACCGCCAGAAGGCATCGGTAAAGCGGTTCTGCGCCACCACGGAGAGCACTTTGCCGCTGGCCTTTTGCGCCGCGATCATGGCATCGCACTCTTCAAGCGATGCCGCCATCGGCTTCTCGCACAGCACATGTTTGCCTGCCTGTAGCGCCGCTATCGTATTCTCGGCGTGCACATAAGGCGGCGTGCAGACATCCACCACATCGATATCTGCGCCATCCGCCAGCATGGCGAGATGATCGCTGTACACGCGTACATCCTTCAGGCCGTAACGCTGCAATTTATCGCGGGCTTTGTCCGGGTACACATCCACTACCGCCACAATTTTGCCGCGTTCGGGAAACTGCAAAAACGCCTGAATATGTAAATTGGCAATATTACCCATACCTACTATCGCAATTTTTAACATGCCACTTCTCCGTCTTTGACCGTCGCTGTTGTCTTTGCGAGGAACATAGAAAAGCGGCTGTCGTGGGACAAACTGTTTTTGTGAGAATGTTCGCAGAGCGGCAAGGTAGTTTGTGAACAGCATGTAAAACCGCATTACTATCAAGCCACTACGGCTGCAAAAAATTGCAAAAATTGATTGGGACGGGGATCACACTATGGCGGGCAAGCTCAGGATGGACGAAATTTCGGCAAAAACCGGGTACTCTGTCAGTACCGTTTCGCGCGTACTGAGCGGCAAGGCTTATACCAGTGAAAAAGCCCGTAATGCGATTGTGCGCTGTGCACGTCAACTGGGTGTGTTGCACGACATGGTCAGCAGCCGCCTGTTAATTAACGGTCTGGTGGTCTTTGCGCCCGCCCGGACCTTTGCGCCGCGCGGCGATCACTTCTATCTGGAAGTGACGCGCGGGATTGCCGAAGCCTGTGCCAGCCATGATGTGCACATCAGTTACTGCCCACTGGAGGAACAGCGTGCCGATGTGAAACTGTTTCTGGAGAAGGCGGGCGCAAAAAGCAACGATGCGATCATCATCATCGGCACCGACGATCAGGCGATATTCAGCCTGGCAGCCTCGCTGAATAAACCCTGCGTCCTGATAAATTCCCGCGATAAAGACATGAAACTGGATGCGGTCTCCC
This sequence comes from Pantoea sp. CS_6, assembly GCF_041954745.1. Classification (NCBI taxonomy): domain Bacteria; kingdom Pseudomonadati; phylum Pseudomonadota; class Gammaproteobacteria; order Enterobacterales; family Erwiniaceae; genus Pantoea; species Pantoea sp. CS_6. Next base: position 317,501 of record NZ_JAVAYG010000002.1, on the reverse strand, counting down.
CCGATCACCATGCGATTGGGTTCAGCGCCATGCAGCACCTGTTTGAGCAAGGGCACCGCCGGGTTTTGACCGTCACCTGTCTGCGCCGTGAAACGCTGTTTCTGCGGCTGGAGGGAATTAAAGACGCGTACCGCCATTTTCACCTGCCTTTTAGCGCGCAGAAGGACCTGATTGTGGTTGAAGCCTATTCTGAGCATGAAACCGAAGCCGCCCTGAATGGCTGGCTGGACGAACATCCGCGTGAGGAGTGGCCCGATGTGATAGTGCCGGTGGGCAAAGGGATTATTACCGGCGTTCAGACTGTGCTGGCGGCACGTTCCTTGCGTATTCCCGAAGATATCTCACTGATGACGACCGATCTGGCAAGTCAGCTGGCGGGCGCGGCCGGCAGGCCGGTGACAGGCTTTGCCGTCCCGTGTCGGGAGCTGGGCTACGAAGCCATCCAGCTTCTGCAGAACCGTCTGAACCGGCCCCATGCGCCCGTGTATAATCTGCTGTTGCAGGCAAAACTGATCGACCACGGCACGGTCGCCAATGCCACTCGCCATGCGGCGCGGGAGGAAATACGGGACGATCAGAAACCGGCCTGAACAGAGGGATGCGGGTTTGCAGCAGGCAAGTCATCTGTTGCAGGCCCCGCTCAACGCTAGCATTTGTGATTAGCCGGCTGACACGAGCACAATAGGCGTGAATTCTCACCGAGCCCACAAGGCAAACTGTGCAAAACAGCCTGCCTTTCCTGCCCACATGGCTGAATACAGGCTCCCCTCTTCACCTCATCGTGCTTTGTAAACCGGTTTGCATCGTAGACCTGCCCTGCCGACGCTATTGCCGGTTCGGCATACTGACCTCCCCGACGGACAGTTATCACGCCTGACCCGGTCTTCTGGTTCGTTGCTGCGCATGTCAGTTGCCGTGACCGCCTCCCGTTTGCGCTATACAGGTGCCTTCACGATTTCGCCTGCAAACGTGCCAGCATACGTTGCCTGTTGACATAAATAATGGCGCAGAGCAGGAGGCTCAGCATGGCCGTGCATATAAATACGCCCGGCCCGGTCATGGCCAGCATCACACCACCCAGTAGCGGCCCGGCAGCAATACCGAGCGTTGACAATGTTGAGGCGCCCAGGTAGGCACCTCGATGTTCTGCAGGTGCCAACTGGTCGAGTAAAATATTCAGGTTCGGCATCAGAATCGCTTCGCCTGCACTAAACAACACGGTGACAGACAGCCAAAGCCAACTATCCGCTGTTCGCAGGGAGAAAAAACACAGCTGTGAGAAAAAGAAAATCACTGCACCCAACAGAATTCGCTGAGGTAAATGCACCCTCGCCATAATGCGGACCAGAAAGGTTTGAAATACCAGCACGGTCGAGGCATTCGTGACCAGTATTAACGTCACCAGCTTTACAGCCGCGTCGCTGTTCAGTAACAGAAGGTACTGGGGCAGTACCGCTTCAAAATGAATAAAAACGATACTGCACAATGTGCTGCACAAAAGCCCGGCCACAAAAATTTTATCTCTGATAATAATTCCCATAACCTGGTGAAGTCTAACAGCGGAAACCTTGTCGGCCGGCGGCGTGTTCACCGGTTTACCCGCCGGGATAAACAGGAGCACGTAGATAAAAAAAGGGAAATAGCTCAGGCCGGTTATCAGAAATGTGCCTTTCTGAGACGTCAGGCCAAAAGCAATGCCCACCAGGGGGCCCAACACCGCAGCGACGTTGACCAGGTAGTAGCGCACTTGCAAAGCCAGTGCGCGGCGGCGACGTTCGCCTAGTAAATCACTCATTAACGCACGCAAAGGCGGATCGACCCACGCAAAGCAAACGCCGATAATCATCAGGCCGGTAATAAACAGACCGACTCCCGTCGCCTGCGCCAGAAGGATATAGCCGACTGCCGAAAATCCACAGCCCATCAGCAGAATAATCCGTCGTCCTAACCTGTCCGAAATCTGGCCGCCATACATGCCCAGCCCCACGGATACCAGCGCACTACTGGTCATCGCGCAACCGATGGCAACAGGCGACATGTGGTAGTTCTGTGTCATGATCATTGCGATAAATGGCCAGGCCATAAAATAGCTGAACCGAATAATCAGGGTAAAAATGAGCAGCGCGTGAACTGTCGCCGGAAAGGTTTTTAACGTCTTAAATACACCGGGCTCTACCCTGATTTCAGCGGCGGGCTTTGTTGTCATACGTCACCTTATGATGGGTCTGTTGCACACTGAAGCGTCAGAGAAGCGCACGGCTTGTCAATTAGTAATATAAGTATTCCTGACACGATGCAATATAAAATCACGCTAACTCTTTGATTCACAGGCTTATGACGTATTCAACCCTCGCCACAGGATAATGTAATGAAAAGCCTGTTAGTGATTTATAACGTCAGGCGTTAATCCTGAAACAAACACCAAGACCGCCAGGGGCGCAGGCGAGAAACAAGGCGATATTGCGCATCGTTGGAAAATTACGCCTGATTCTCACGTCAGCCTGAATGCGCAGGATGGGTTTTACCCACTCTTTAAAGTTCGCCATCCCATCAATGTAAGGCGGCCATTTTTTCTCCTAACGCAGCGGTTTTTAACTGTTTCCTTACTAAAAGGGACGCCGCGCAGAGATAGCCGTTTTTTTATCCGTACATCATGCAGGCCCGGACGCTGCCTGAAATCAGACACTGTTTTGTCAGTGGTTACCCGACAAAGACCCGCTCGATTGTGAATAGCAGGGATTATGTGCTCCGGGAAGAAGCCGGGATCGCCGTCGTTCAGGTGATAAGGCCGGTTACACCAGATAACAGGGAACGGCTTACAGGTCGTCATACAGCGGGGAGACAGGTCTGCACGCACCAGGTGTTGCTGCCAGCAGAAAGCTTTAACAGGTTGCATGAAGCGAACAGCGCTACAGGCTGGCTGTTTCACCACGTGCTTGTGTTTTCAGACCGGAAATAACGGACCCTGTTTAGCATAATATGGCACCCCTCAGGCTGGTGATAACAAGGCGCTAAGCGCGCCCCGAATACCCTTATTGCGGTAGTGCATGTGCAAAGAATTTAACCCCATCAGGCCAGGCGCCCCGATGGCCTGAAAAGGTGTCAGCGGCGTGACCGATCGTCATATTTCGGCTGCCTGCCTGGGTGATATCCGGGCCGTCAGCGCGTAATCTTGCCAGCGAGATACGTGACGGCCTGACAACCGCGATATGACCCGGTCTGTGCTGATCGGGGCTTTCATAGGCGACCACCACCAGCATGCCTTTATTCGCCAGCTGCTGAGCGTGCCACGCATCGCTGACCCTGATCCAGCCTGACTGACGCCCTTCACTACTGTCAAACCAGCGTGTTTGTGCGCTCGCCAGGAAAATCTGGCTGTGCTGAGGCGGCCTGAGCATATAGACGCCCAGGCGTGCGCCTACCGCCGCCGCAAACGCGCTGCAGTGCGTATGATTACCGGGACCAGAATAGGTATCCGGTCTGTCAGGCTTGCCCGTTTCCCAGTTGACGTGATGATGATTCAGCCATAAATGCTCCACGTCCGCATGGTCAAGCACGGCAAGAATCTTTTGCGCGTTGGGCGTGAGCGCGCCGCAACAGGGCGCATCCTGCGGCGGCACGGACTGGACGTTGCCAGCCGGAACCGGGCTGGCGACAGCCGGCAGGGACGGGAAGAGAAAAGCCGCACTCGCAAAGACGGCCAACGCATATCTGCTCAGTGATGGTTTCATAGTGACCTGACTGTATAGAATTAAGGTTCGGCATTGAAGGGGCTCCTTGAGGAAGCGCGCGCGCCCCTTCGTCCGCCATTCCGTGCGGTGAAGCGCCGGAACCCATCGCGCCTGCCTGCACCTTTATTTTACGCCTCTGCCACATCTTCAGGGTTGGGTTTCTGCATGACGAATTGAGCTCTGCCTCCCGGGTTTCCCGCCTGAAGCGGCGAACAGCCTGCATGTTTCTGTCATCGCACACCCGGTCGTGGCGTGCCTCGGTGACGTGACACGTCAGGCGGATTTCAACTTACTCCGGCAGGGATTTTTTGCAAGGATCACGTTCTGTAAGAACCGCAAGGTCACCACGGAGAATCTGTGGTGACCCTTGCCCGTTCAGAGCCTGCGCCCGTTTTCAGCAGCACAGGCGTTTGTGTTGATTTTCAAAAACTCTGCCAGTTGGTCTCCGCTGCAGCGGGAATAATATTGCTGACAGGGCGCGTCATGGCGGGCGGAGCTATCGCGCTTTTCACTTCCTTAAGCGCGTCAGGTCCTGCACGCTGGATAACAAACGTGGCAACCAGGCGGTTTAATGCTGAGGCCTGCTCCATTAATGAACGCGACGCAGAGGATGCTTCTTCCACCAGGGCCGCATTTTGCTGCGTCACATCATCCATTTGATTGACGGCCAGATGGACCTGGCTAATTCCCTGAGACTGTTCCTGGGCGGCGACAGAGATTTCATCGACCAAATCGGTAACCTGCCGGACGGCATCGTTCATTTTGTGCATATTTGTACCCACCCCTTCAGCCTGTACCGCACCGGCTTCCACAAAGCCCATTGACGATTCAATCAGCGCTTTAATCTCGCGGGCTGATGATGACGAACGCTGCGCCAGGTTGCGCACCTCGCCAGCCACGACCGCAAAACCACGGCCCTGCTCGCCTGCCCGTGCGGCTTCGACCGCCGCATTCAGGGCAAGGATATTGGTCTGAAAGGCAATCCCCTCAATGAGAGAAATAATGTCGGTAATTTTGGCCGAGCTTTCGCGTATATCGCCCATCGTCGTCAGCATTGTTTTCACCCGATCTGCGCTGTCTTCTGAAATCTCACGCGCATTTTTCGCTAACTGGCTGGCCAGTCGGGTATTTTCTGCCGTCTGACGCACCGTTTCACTCAGCTCTGACATACTGGCAGCCGTTTGCTCAAGTGATGCCGCCTGCTCTTCAGTCCTTGCCGATAAATCCTCGTTACCCGCTGACATTTGCGATGACGCTGTACTGACAGACTGCGCGGCACTTTCTACTGCGTTCAGTGACAGCGACACAGTCTGAATCAGATGGTTAAACGCTTTTGCCGTCAGGCCGATTTCATCAGAGCGTGTGTCATCTGCTTTGAGAGTGAGATCGAGGTTTTCGCTGGCCTGCTCCATCGTCAGGCGCATGGCATTCAGCTGGCGGCGAATGGCTAAAATTGTCTTAACGGTAAAGAACCCCAGCAGCAAAATAGCGGCGGCTGAGCCGGTTATCAGGGTTAACAGCGTATGATGATAGGTTCTGTCGTTTTCTCTGCTGAGCGCATTGGCGAGATCGGTATTGAGCTGAAGTTGCTGCTGATAATTCGCAATGAGCTGTCGGGCTTCGGCGCCAATCCCTGTTGTCCCCTGCAACATTCCCAGAGACACAGCATCATTCTGAGCACGTGAGGCGGCCAGAAAGGCCGGCAGGTCGCGTTCTATTTTATTAATCATAGTAAACGCCTTTTCCGTCATTTGCCTGTCTTGCTCGTTGGACGTGTCCTCTGCAAGGTAGTGCTGATTAAGCGCACGAATATGTTTGATTGTGTCGTTGACTTCTTTTTCGATGACAGCCTGCCTGGCCAGGTCAGTCACGCTCTGATGATGATAAAGGGCGATGATGACGGCATTACTGCCTTCAATCATCTTTGAAATACCGGTGATTGACGGGACCGTATTTTCGTTAACGTATTTGAAGCGGGTCTGAAACCCTTGCGACACGCTGACAGATACGACAACCATAGCGACCAGCGCTGAGGAAAGCAGCGAAAACGTGAACAAAAGACGCTGAGTTATAGTCATTGTTTTTACCTGGTAAAAGAGAAAAGAAATACGTCTGATATGATTCAGAAAAGAGGCGACATACAGACAGTCAAATAAAATATCGGCGCCATAAAAAAATAATCAAACGGAGTTCCCGCTCTGTTTACACGCCATTTATACATACCTCCCTCCTGAAAAAACAACTCACTTAAAGGCCTCAGTTATTTTTGCAACGCTGTTTTCTAAAAATTTAATGCCGCGCATTTAAAACGTAATAACACCCCTTTTTCTGTGCCTGACGTTAAGCCCCCGCCTTTATCATTCACTTTTCCTGTTAAAAGGGAAAACCATCAAGAAAATTAAAGCAGTATTTTAAATGACATATTTAAATATTTTTTCTTTACGCGGGAGCGCTGTTCTGTAAGGGGGGGAATCCTGCATCGCGTCCTCACATTGCAGAGCGGCGTCCTGCTGCTTTCTGATGCGACAGCCAGCCTCACTACACGAAAACGCCATAAAAATACTGTTAAAACAAAAAATTATGGCAAAATCGCGTTGCGACACGTGCCATTAAACCGTTACCCTGTCGTTTTCAATACGGGAACATTTCACGTCATCAGCCACGCTGAATGCCTGTACAGTGATGAACCGGCAACGCATAAAACCCTATTTTTAATTTATCCTTAAGCGATAACTCATTACTTATAGCCATAAAAAAAGCCCGGCATGCCGGGCTAACACCAATCAATAAACTGCCACCTTTAGGCCGACACTGTATAGCGCAGCGCAGGAAGTGTAGTTGAGCGCCGCATTATTACTGTAGGGAATACCATAAGAGATGTAATCAGATGTTATTTTTTTCGCAAAACTAAATAAGCGCCACACTATTTTAATAGCCTTATATCATTTTTCTCTTTTCTGCAATGCTGTGTCATTGCAGCCATATAAACGCTTTGCTGCTGTCTGCTTTTTTAAACGGCATCGTGAACATGAGGTTATTTTTTTACGACGCAGGCGCGGGACATATTTACGTTAACAGAAAAGTGTCTCACAGGCGGCTTTCGCCATCAGCCGGTCAGCGCGCATCAGAAAGCCCTGACAGGGGCTGCGCCTCACCGGGCGTTGATTTTCGCAGCCAGGCGCATCCTGTTAGTCACCCGTGTCATGCTGATAGTGACTCGCTGTAAGCTGAGACAGTGAGAATATCCCCCTCAACATTCATGACGTTGCGTCAGATAACAGGGTTCATCCGGTTACTGCACCGCGCGCCCGGATAGCCCGGCGGGCGGTGATCTGTCAGACCTGAAATGCCTCCACCATGTTACGCAGCGCATGCGCCTGTTCTGACAACGAATGGGAGGCAGATGATGACTCCTCGACCAGGGCTGCATTGTTCTGCGTTACGCCATCCATCTGGCTCACCGCGATGCTGACCTGCGAAATGCCCTGCATTTGCTCAGAGGAAGCCAGAGAAATATTATCCATAGCCTCAGCCAGCTCGTTCACCCTCCCCACAATGTTGACAATGCTCTGTCCGGTCGTAGACGCCACCGTGGTGCCGTTTTCTACCTGACCTACCGCCTCTTCAATCAGCAGTTTGATATCGCGCGCAGCCGTAGCGCTGCGCTGCGCAAGCGTTCTGACTTCACCGGCCACTACCGCAAATCCCCGGCCCTCTTCGCCTGCGCGTGCCGCTTCAACCGCAGCATTGAGCGCCAGAATATTGGTCTGGAAAGCGATGCCTTCAATGACGGTCGTAATATCACGCACTTTCGTTGCGCTCATGGATATGTCCTGCATGGTATCGACCATCCGCTGCACATCCTCTTCGCCGCCTCGGGCAAGACGGGCGGTTTCGCGGGCAGATTCGGCGGTCTGCCGTGCGCCGCTGGTGTTGCTTTTCACCGTGGCCGTCAGCTGCTCCATGCTGGCGGCCGTTTCCTGTAAAGCTGCCGCCTGCTGTTCGGTGCGGGAAGAAAGCTCGGCATTCCCCTTAGAAATTTCATCGGCGGCTAACGCGACAGCGTTCGACGTATCCCGGATATTCGCGACCATGTTGCGCAGGTTGGCCTGCATGACATGAAGGGAAGCCAGCAGGCTGGTCGTGTCGTTGCGACGAAGTGTGACAGGTGACGTTAAATTTCCGGACGCAATCGATGCTGCCAGCGCCTGTGCCTGCGCCGGTTCGCCGCCCAGCTGGCGCATCAGCGTACGGATAATGATAACGCAGGCCATCACAGCAACAACCAGAGACAAAAAGACCATTATCGCCATCAGACTGGCCGTACGTGACGCTGACTCTCTGGCATCAGAAACCGTTTTTTGACTCACCTCCATCTGAATCTCGGAAAGCCGATCCAGGGCGTCCAGCATTTTCCGCTGTACCGGCCGTACCGTTTTCAGCAGGTAATCAATTGTGGCCGCCTGGTCGCTTTGCATCGCCTTCTGGCCTGCCATGGTGATCAGGTTCAGCGCCTGGTCATCTTTAGCGAGCAGGTTCTCCAGGGCATTTTTCCCTTCGGCTGATACATTCTGCGACATGCTGCTGACCAGTTTTTCGCGTTTCGCCAGGTAGTTCGCTTTCTGGTTCTGCACCCGCTCCCACTCGGTTTGCTTCTCTTTTGCATCGCTCAGTAAGGCAATATTTCTTACCGCAACGGACATATCCCGGGCAGCACTGCGCATATCCTGGATCAGATTGTACCGATACATTTTATTGTTGACGGCATTATCCATGTCGTCCCGTGCCTGCCAGAGTGCGTGAAGCGCAATGCCTGTGCAGAGCACAAAAAGCAGGATGAGCAGACTGAAGCCTGCAGCGAGACGTGTGGCAATTTTCATGGTGTTTTCCCCGATAATGTTGCTACTGCTGTGTGTAGTCCGGTTTTGCTGAATACATTTGCCGGAAAGATCTCTGCAAATGAAAATGTGTGTTTCCTTCACCTGTCAGTAACGGCTGACAGGGAAATCTATATAGATGACAAAATGGAATTCGGGTGGGACAGAGGGGACAGAAAGCAAAGCCAATACGGCAAAGTCGCGCATAGCGCGGCTGGGAGGGCGAAAACTCTTTTTTCAGAATATTGTTAGTAAACATGTCACGATAAAACGCGGCGTATCAGACACCTCCCGACACAGGGGGATCATGCTGTTCGAATGCGATCTCCAGCTTCTGTGAACAGCAGTGTGTTACGTTGACGGCAACGCCCGAAGGCCAGACGTAACCTCATGAATTCTGTACGGGCGGAGGCGGTTCTGTGCCCGGTTTGCGATGAGCATCGACACGGTCAGGATGATTCATCGGGTCCCTTTCGGAAATGCCTGTGACGCGATGTTGTCCGTTGTTCAGACGGGGAAGATGCCGTAAAACGCTTTTCCATTCCCCCGTTAACCCGTCTTACCTGCCGCCAGAAAGCATGGCAACGGCTATTCTGCCGGGGAGACTGAATGGACGGGTGTGCCCCGGCGATCCCAGCGGCGGGCCATCCACCACAGCAGTGCCGTGATGCACCAGCCAATACACCACGACACATCGTTACCGGCAAACAGCCAGGTGAGTGAACCATGGTGAAGTGGATTGTCGATAAACGGCAGTTGTACCAGCACACCCAGAACATAAACGGTAATCCCCACCCTGTTCCAGCGGCCATAACGTCCGTCTGGCTGTGACAGCGCAGGAATATCCACTTTGCCCTGGGTGATCACATAAAAATCGATCAGGCTAATCGCGCTCCATGGCACGAAAAACGCCAGTAAAAACAGCATAAAATGGGTGAACGTTTTCAGAAAAGCAGGTTCACTCAGCAATGCAATCACACAGGCCACACTGACCATCAGGACCACAAACAGAATGCGTGCACCCCGACCCATTGCGGATTGCTGGCGGAAACCCGAGACAATAGTGGTCAGTGCCATAAAACTGCCGTAAGCGTTCAGGGTGGTGAACGTGATTTTGCCGAAGCAGATAGCGAAATAGATCACCATCGCCATCGTGGGCGTACTGCCCAGGCTGACAATATAGCCAACCTCATTGCCCGCAAACGCCTTTCCGGCCAGCGCCGCGACAATCACACCCAGCGTCATGGACGCCTGCGTCCCCGTTACGGTGCCGAAAAACACTGACCAGAACAACGTTTTCGCGGAGACATTCGCAGGCAAATAGCGCGAATAGTCGGAGACATAAGGGCAAAATGCGATCTGCCATGAGGAGGAGAGCGACACCGCCAACAGGAAATGAGCCAGCGTGAAGTGCTGATTCTGCCAGACAGGCGTTAAGTCATGCGTTACCACCAATGTGATAAACAGATAAGCAAAAGCCAGTACACCAACAATGCTGGCCAGTTTGCCAAGCTGATGGATCACCCGGTAACCCAGCACCGCAATGACGATGATTATCGCGCTAAACAGGATCATGCCCGTCGCATTGCTGACATGCACCAGCTTAGCCAGCGCCTGGCCGGCCAGCACGGTACCGCTGGCCGAAAAACCGACGTACATCATGCATACCAGCAGCAGCGGAATGACTGCCCCATAGACGCCGAACTGCATGCGGCTGGTGATCATTTGCGGTAAACCCAGGCGCGGCCCCTGAACCGCATGTAATGACATGATACCTGCGCCCAGGATCTGTCCGACCAGTAATCCCACCAGTGACCAGACCACATCGCCCCCCAACACCACCGCCAGCGCACCCGTAACTATCGCGGTGATTTGCAGATTTCCGCCAAACCACAGTGTGAACTGGCTAAAAGGATGACCATGTCGCTCCCGCAGTGGGATGTAATCAATGGAACGGCTTTCAGAGAGGCGCGGTTTCTCAACGCCTGAATAACCTGCTGCAGATGTTTCGGCTGGCATCATTTCCTCACTGGGCAGTGTATGGGGTGCGTTGCTGTTTACGTCCGGCGGACGCCAACGCAGGGTGACAGTACATGTATAGACAAGCAAGGATAGTGTCATGCTCACGCTGAAGTGACAAGGCCATGCGTCATTGGAAAATGTGATGAGGTCCGTTCGGCAAAATGTGCGCACGAAAAAGCAAAACTGCTTATTTCTGATACGATTTAAACGTAGCCGTAAAAGTAATGTCTTTTTTGCTACGAACGTAAACACAGCAAAATTAACCTACATAATGAGACAATAATGAAAATATCCACACGCCTTATTGCAGGTTTTGGCCTGCTTATTCTTTTGTTCATCCTGTGCACCGGGATTGCCCAACAGGCCCTGCATCATGCCCGTGAAGGCATGGACGATACCGTCAACATCAAGATGAAAAAGTACCAGTTAGCGCAATCCATGTACGGTGAAGTCAGAGATATGGGCATTGCCGTCAGGAATATCGCGCTGCTCAGCGACACCGAGGCGATGCAGCCTGAAGTCACGCGGATTCAGAAACAGAAAGCGCTCTTTATTGCTAACCGTCAGGCGCTCGGCGCTATCCTGGCAACCGATTCTACGCAGGCGGGTCGCGAGGCTTTCAAAAGAATTACCGACAGCGAAGGACCAACATTTGCCGCCCTGGATCAGGCAACCAGGCTCGGGCTGGCCAATCTTGATAAAGAAACCACGGACTATCTGTTAAAGGACGTGCGCCCTGTTCAGACTAAATTACTGAATGCTCTGCGCGATATGACAGAGATTCAGGAGAAAAACAGCCAGGCTGCTGTGCAACAAAACAGCCATTCTACTGCCCGCGCCTCGCTGATTCTGATGCTACTGGCCACCGCTTCCGTGATTGTCGCGGTCGGTGCCTGTGCGGTCACTATCAGCGTGCTGATGCGCCAGCTGGGCGGTGAACCGGCACAGGCGCAGGCGCTGGCTGCCTCCATCGCAGCCGGTGATCTGACCGCCACCGTGTCACTGCGCCGCAAGGACACCACCAGCCTGCTGGCCTCCCTTGACGTCATGCAAGCCAGGCTACGTGCACTGGTTTCCCAGATTAAAGAGGCTTCGGCCTCCGTTGCGCTGGCTGCCGATGAAATCGCGCAGGGCAATACCGAGCTGTCCTCACGTACCGAACAGCAGGCGGCGGCTTTGCAGGAAACGGCCGCCAGCATGGAGCAGCTGACGGCCACGGTGAAAAGCAATACGGCCGGTGCACAGCAGACGGCGGATTCGGCACGTGAAACCGCACAGCTTGCCCGCACAGGCGAATCTGACGTGCAGCGCATGACGCACACCATGCATGACATTTCGGTCAGCGCCACTAAAGTGCGCGACATCACCGCCGTGATCGAAAGCATTGCCTTTCAGACCAATATCCTGGCCCTGAACGCGGCTGTTGAGGCGGCCCGTGCCGGCGAGGAAGGACGCGGTTTCGCCGTGGTCGCGGGCGAAGTGCGCACGCTGGCCCAGCGCAGCGCTACGGCAGCACGTGACATTAAAACGCTGATAGAACAGGCCGTTGAACAGGTGGAAAGCGGCGTGACGGTTGCCTCCTCAACCGGGCAGAGCATCCTGAAAATCGTTGGAATGGTCGGCGAACTGGCTGACGCCATGGATAATATCTCTCTGGCCTCCTCCGAGCAGATGCAGGGCATTTCGCAGGTCAGTATCGCGGTGAGCCAGATGGATGGCGTGACGCAGAACAATGCAGCACTGGTTGAAGAATCGTCTTCGGCGTCACGCTCACTGTCGGAACAGGCGCATGCGCTGCGCGGCATGGTCGCGGCATTCCAGGTGTAAAAAAGGCGGCAACCGCCGCCAGAGAGCAATAAATTCGGCACAAACCACCAGGGACAGGCGGGCGTCGTCATGACAAAGCCTGTCCCTGGCGGACTGTCGACAGCGGCAGTTATCTTGCTCAATCACGCTGTCCGCCAGGAACGCCACCGCCCCGCACGCAGCGGTGCCTCTGACCGTCCCTGAGACCGGCGTGTCAATGCAGTCCAGACGTCGCGCCCGCCTGTGGCTTAACGCCACACTTTCCTTGCCCCACGCCCGTTTGCCCCACACGGGTGAGCCAGCCTCCTGCCTCAATACAGACGTGAGAACCCCTGGCGTCAGCGCGAGTCCGTCTCAGTCAGCGTTGCCCTGACATGCGGCAGGCTCTGCGGGTAGTTCTGCTGAATAAATTCGATCATTTTTTCCCGCACGTAGCAGCGCAAATCCCAGGCGGTGGGCGAATTTTGTGCCGTCATTAATAATCTGATTGTCATGGTTTTTTCAGAGGTGTCGGTGACCTGTAGCACCTGGGTTTGCTGATCCCAGAGTTTGGTTTCACTGAGCACTTTCTCGAAATGCTGACGCAGCGGCTCAAGCGGCAGGGAGTAATCCACATACAGAAACACCGAGCCCAGGATTTGCGCGTTGTTGCGCGTCCAGTTCTGGAAGGCGTTTTCCGTGAAATAGGTAATCGGCAGCACCAGCCGACGGAGATCCCAGATACGCACGACCACATACGTCAGATTGATCTCCTCTATCCAGCCCCACTCTTTTTCCACCACAACAGCGTCATCAATTTTGATCGGCTGGGTAAAGGCAATCTGAATACCGGCAAACAGGTTAACCAGCGACTTTTGCAGCGCAAAACCGATGATGATGCCTGCGACGCCCGCACCGGCCAGGATGGTCGTGCCGAATTTACGCACGCCGGGAAAGCTGAGCAAGATCATCGACAGACTCAGCGAGACCAGGATCACGATGGCCACTTTTTTCACATAAATTAACTGCGTGCGAATCTTACGGGCACGCAGATTGTTCGACAGATTGATATCGTAGCGAATGAAAAGCATATCCTGCGCCACATTGGTCAACCGAATCAAAATGGAACAAATCGATAAAATGATAAAGATATTGGCGGTGGAGGTGATAAACGCCACGGTTTCAGGACGCAGATCGATGTAGTTAATGCCGATATTGATCAACACCAAGGGGATAAACAGAAACAGCGAACCGCGCAGGTGCTTTTCCAGTGATTTGAACAGTTTTCGGTCCCGGTTCTGCCAGAAGCGGATGAACCTGAGAAAAATAAACCGGGCCAGAAAGCCCACGATAAATGAAAGCGTGACGAGCAATACAGCAGGTATCCATGTTGGCGCACCCGATAACTCCCCAATAAGTAATGGCATCATTTCCCCTTATAGTCCGTCAGCAACCTGAGTTGTCGGATAAGTCACTAAAATCAGTAACCGTTGTGTTCCCGGTTATCTACGAATGAAGTCATTGCGCACATTAGTTTATGAAATTTTTTAACAATTGACTGACCTGTCGGTAAAAAAGCCCTGCCAGCATGCATATGGCCCGAGACAGCCGAATGCAATTAACTGTTATTTATAGCATTTTTATTCTTTCGCGAAGCAGCGGATCGCCGTTCTGTGTGGGGATGTTTATGTCAGCGCAAGCCCTGACAGCCGACGGCCAGGCAGGCATACGCGACTGCCGCCGTTGACAGTACCGCGCCAGGATGCGCGGTGCGGCTGGCAAAACGGGAGAAGAAAACTGTCCCGCTGTGCCGTCGGTGTTGCGGAAAAGGCGCCGGTGGGCGGTATCGCTGAGAGGTCGCCCCCCTGCCTGACGAATGGCGCAGGCAACCCTTTAGTATGCCGGAAGAGATGGGTCTTAAAGAGAGCGAGTCCAGCCTTAGAGTCCCAGGCTGGCGAGCAAATCGTCCACGTCATCCTGCGAGGCTGACGGGCTCTCTGATGGCTGTGCAGCAGCCGGTGGACTGGCCACTTTGGCCACAGGCTGTGCGGGCACGTTATCCCTCAGCACCTGAACCAGGTGGACTTCCAGCTCGTTCAGCATTTTCGTCATGCGCTGGATAATCTGGCCCGTCAGGTCCTGGAAACCCTGAGCCATCATCACCGCCTGAAGTTGCTGACGGGTGAAACCGGTTAACTGCGGCACTGTGCCAAGCCATGTGCGCGTTTCTTCCGCCAGCGCCCGTGCCGCGCCCTCGTTTTCCGGTGTGATAGCCGTGCTGTTCCAGCGCGCCAGCAGACTTTCCGCCGTATCCTGTAGCGTTGTCTGCGCAGGCTGTGTCAGCTCCACGCAGCCCAGTACCTCACTGGCCGCATTTTCGGTCATGGTCACCACATAGCCCAGACGCGCGCGGGCATCCGGGATCCCGCCCGCGACCTCGGACAGGGTTTGATCGTAGCCCAGTTCACGTAGGCTGTTACGTAAATTACGCAGCATAAAACCTGCACGAATGATCAGTGTGCGCGTATCATCCGCAGATAAAGACAGTTTAAGTTCAGACATCGAAACGCCCTCCGTTCAGAGTTGTGATTAGATTATCGGCAGGCGCGGCCTGAAAATTAATTGCTGTGGTCATTATCTTTATGGCGCAGCGGATAAAGGACGTTGGGAGGCGGATTTACAGCGGAGACTGAGGCGCTTGTTGCACGGCCTGCCGGTTAAAACAGGCCGTACTGCTCACTATTTTTTCAGTAAGCGTGGCAGTTGATTATCCAGCTCCAGCAGGCAGGCATCCATCATCTTTTGCGTCACCTGCGTGACTTTGGCGTAATGGTTGGCCGTCCAGTCATTCAGCGGTGCGGTGACATGCGCGGGTTCACATTCCGCAACCACATAGGGACTCAGGATCGTGCCGCCTTCCGGACGTTTATAAAACAGGACCCGATACGTTAAATCGTAGTTACTGTTGCCGGACGACATATCGGTGTACACCAGCGACCATTTTGAGGCAGCAATGAACAAGGGTTGTGTGTAAGCATAACCCCCGCCATTTTTATTCAGCCATTGCTGGATTTTGACGTCGGCTTTGGGCGTGAAATACGCGGCGGTGGGTTCCGGCATGCTGTCAATATCACTGCCCTTGTAGTTATTCTTATCAAATGAACCCGTGCTGATGCCGCTCCCCAGCACGGCACTCAGTACCGCTATTCCCATTCCTGTCCCGGCTCGGGCCGGCGTGACCTGGCGCAGTTTAACATCCGCGTAGGTATTATTATTCATATCGGTAGGTGCGAAAATCGTGTTGACGGTTAGTGAACTGCCGTTCTCCGCCTTGATCAAATGCGTATTTTTATTCTCCGCACATCCCGTCAGAAAGAGTAAAGCCAGCGTGCCCGTAACGATAATTTTGTTCATCATGAATGCCATTCCCTTTATTCAGTCGCCCTAAATCGTTATTTTTTATGCGGTTATAATGATCACACTGCATTTATCTATAACGGGTATTCATGAAAAACCTTTAGGTATTTTTTATTAACCTTTTTTGACGCCCCGTAACCGGCTGTGTCGCTGCCAGCGCCAGGGAAAGACGGAAAGATAATGCAGCCTGTTGTGGCGCGGGCCCGGTTATCTGGCAGGATGCGCCTGGTCTGTCGCGCCCTGTCGTGATGTCTGTTCCCGCCTGCAACAAGGCGGTGAACAGCGTGTCACGCCCGGAGCTTACTGGCGCGGTGCCCGCAACCGTGCTGATCTGGTCAGATCCCCGCAGTGAACTGATGACGTTCGGCCTGCCGGTAAGCACGCCAGCGATCACCGCGCTGGCTATTAGCCGTTAGCCGCTGTGACCGGCATTAACTAACGCAGCGTGCGCGGGCTTGTCCTGCGCCTGGCGTGATTCGCCTACGGGTGGAAAATGGGTTACTATCCGCGCCCGCTTCCCTTTGAGGCTGCCTGATGTCTGCCCTGTTCGACGATTTTATTGCGCCGCCCTGCCATGAGGCGATCGCGATCCTCTATGAGGACGCGCACCTGCTGCTGATTAACAAACCCAGCGGGCTGCTGAGCCTGTCCGGCAGGCACCCGAAAAATCAGGACTCGGTCCATTTCCGGCTGGCAGCGCGCTTTCCCGGTTGTACCCTGGTTCACCGGCTGGATTTCGGCACCTCCGGGCTGATGGTCATTGCCCGTAATAAGGCGATCAATGCCGCCCTGTGCGCGCAGTTCAGTCAGCGAAGCGTCAGCAAAGTTTACACCGCGCTACTTTGCGGCCACGTTGAACATGATGAGGGAAGAGTGGATGCGCCGATTGCGAAGCAGTTTCCGTTGATGGCGATTTGCGCACGCACCGGCAAACCAGCGCGCTCGCGCTATCAGGTGTTGGCGCGTTTTACGTATGTCCCAGATGACGGGCCGTCTCTGCCGGTCACGCGGGTGCAGTTAAGTCCTGAAACCGGCCGCACTCACCAGCTGCGTATTCACTGTCAGTACCTGGGGCACCCTATTTTAGGCTGTGAGTGGTATGGCGGTCTGCCGCCGCACAGCGCACGGGCACCCAGACTGATGCTGCATGCCAGCGAGCTGCATTTTACCCATCCTGTCAGCGGAGACGCGATTCAGGCCCGTCATGACAGTCCGTTTTAGGGGTAAAACGCCACGCGGTTATTCTGCGCCCCCGCGACCAGGCGGAGGCGCTCTGAAGCGGCTGATGTCGCGTGGATTACCACATCAAATCGTCTGGCACTTTGAAATCGGCATAAGGATCGTCCTCTTCCTGCGCGTCCTGACTGAGTGCGCTGTTTAAGACAATGCTGTCGGGATCGCGCTGCGCGATCTTATCCGCGACGCTGGCCGGAATAATCGCGTAGTGCGGCTCGTCGCTGTTTTCTGCCATCAGACGGGCGATGGCCAGGCGACCGTTAATCAGTTGGGTCTGCACAGGTTTATCGACCATGATTTTTTTAATCAGGTTATTATCCGTGAAGTTAAAACCGATCTCACCTTTTGCCACGACGATTCTGTTCATTTCAATTAACTGCTTCACCTGCGCTTTATACTCTTTCGCCAGCACCGCTTGTTTACGCTTTTCGCTGAGCTGCCTGTCCCGCTCGATCTGCGCTTTTTTGTTTTCTTCTACGGCTTCTCGCGCTTCGCGCGCCTGCACGCGTGATTTTTTCGCGGTTCTCTGGACCTTGTCCATTTTTTTACTGGTTACCAGTCCCGCCTTTAATAACTGCTCCTGAAGAGTGAGTTTTGTCATTGTCGTCTCTGCATCGGTGAAATTAGGGTGTAGAAGTGAGCCTGAAGCGTTACCGCCCCGCCTTTTTGCGTCGGCAGACAGGCGGAAAGCGCGAGGTCAGGTGCGGATCTGCGGCGCGTGGCAGGCGGTACATCGTCATAACCGCGCTGCCGGATGGGCTGCTGGCGGCGCATGACCTCGCTCCGTGGGCATCGCCTTGTCGGCCAGGCCGTCGTCCCAGCGGGCCAGCGGCGTTATCGGGCATCAGACTTTGAGCATTTTGACGGTAGCGTCAATATCAATCTCATCTTCCGTGAAGATTAAGGTTGCGCCCTGAAAGGTCGTGATCGCCAGTTTTTTCAGGGTGCGCATCGCTTTCGTCTTTTGCGCTGATTTGGGCCGGATATTATTCATCAGTATTCCCACCGACAGCACCGTGTTTTCTTTATCAATCCCTGCATCCGCCGGGACGTCTTCACTGAAAACAACGTAAGACTTAATCGCGGTGAGTTTGATGCGCTCACCCGCAATATAAATGTATTTACTTTCCGGCAGGACTTTCACCGCAAACGCTGACAGCCCTTTATTATTCGTCGTAGGTTCGAACGTGACCGAGGCATCTTTTTTAATCAGGTCAGGATTGGCAACTTTGATGACATGAAAATAACGGTTATCGCCGTTTTCATCTTTAATAAAACCAAAGCCTTTATCATGAAACCAGGTAGTAATTGTACCGTTCATCGCCATTGTCGCCTGTTTAATCGTTTATCACCTTAATTTTTGCAGCGCGCAGTGTAAAACACAATGCCCGTACGCACTACGTTTTTGGGCATCATTACGTCCGGTCCCGCCGTTTCAGCCTGCCCCGTCAGTGAGGATCTTCCACACCACCTGGCCCGATGCCGTAAAGCGGCCACAATTGAGCAAAAACCCCTTCTTTGTCGCGGTAATAAGAAATTATGTGTTTGTGTCGCGCGATATACTTCTTTCATCCACATGAAAGAGGTTAAGCAAATGATTTTCAGGCCAAAATTTATCAGCTTTGATTGCTATGGCACGCTAATCAATTTCGAAATGGGCCCAACGGCAAAGGGCATTTATGCCGATCGGGTCAGCGAAGCGCACATGGCGACTTTCCTGGCGCATTTTCGTTTCTACCGGCTTGATGAGGTGCTGGGTGCCTGGAAACCATTTTACCAGGTGATTGAAAATGCGCTTCAGCGCGCCTGTCATGCCCATGGCGTCGCCTATCAGGAAAGCGATGCGCAGACGCTTTATGCTGCCGTGGCCAGCTGGCAACCTCATCCGCATGTGGTTGAGACGCTGACGACGATAGCACAGCATATTCCGTTAGTGATTTTATCCAATTCCATGATCGACCTGATCCCGCACAGCGTTACCCGTCTCGGCGCGCCCTTTCATGCGGTGTACACCGCCGAAGAAGCCCAGGCCTACAAGCCGCGTGCCCGGATCTTTGAGTATATGTTCGACCAACTGGGCTGCGGCCCCGAACAGATGATGCACTGTTCATCCAGTTTTCGTTATGACCTGATGACAGCGTACGATCTGGGCTTTATGGCCAGGGCGTTTATCGATCGCGGTCATGAGCCGACCATTGACGGTTACGGTGTGAACCGCCTGACCGACTTCCGCCAGCTACCCGGCCTGCTGGGCCTGTGATCTCCTCAACGGCAGGGAAACATCATGTCTGAAACTGAGACACATCAGGCTGTCGCCCTGAATACCGCCGCGCCTGCGCTGTCGTTATCTGCCGTACAGGCGTTAGTGGCAGAGCGGTACGGTATGATGGATACCGTTGTGCAGCCCCTGGCAAGCGAACGCGACCAGAACTGCTTCATTGAAACCCGGACCGGTACGCGTTTTGTCCTGAAAATCAGTAATCCCGCCGAAGCGAAGGCGATTGTCGATTTCCAGATCGCCGCGCTTGAGCATATCGCCGAGGTGGCACCGGATCTGCCCACACCGCGCGTCGTGCGCACATCAGCGGGCAAGGAATGTGACGTTGTCACGTTACCAGCAGGGAGCACCACGCTGATTCGTATGCTGAGTTGGCTGGAGGGCACTCAGGTCAGGGATACCCAACCTACCCCCGCACAGCGTCGGGCCATGGCGTGCTGTCTGGGCCGGCTGGATTTGGCGTTGCAGGGTTTTTCACATCCGGCCGCCCGCCACGATCTGCTGTGGAATGTTTCCGCCGCGCATCGCCTGATGGACAAACTGGAGGCAGTCATCGATCCGGCACGGCGTCGCCTCGCAGAAAAATTTATGATGCGCTTCAGCACCCAGGTATTGCCGCGTCTTGACTCGCTGCGGGCGCAGGTGATCCATAACGATTATCACCTGTATAACGTGCTGGTTGCGCCAGATGCACAGGAGCGTCTCACCGGCATCATTGACTTTGGCGACATGATCTATGCACCGCTGGTAGGCGAAGTGGCCACTGCTGCGGCCTTTCAGATGACCGGCTGTGACGATCCCTTCGCAGGAGTTGCGCAGTTCGTCGGTGCCTACCACAAAACCCTGCCGCTCACCGATCTGGAACAGGCTATTGTCACCGACCTGATGGCGACGCGTCATCTGATTACAGTCCTGATTACCGAATGGCGCGCGGCCCGCTATCCACATAACCGCGCTTACATCATGCGTCACAATCCTGCCGCCTGGGAGGCGCTGTCGATGCTGGCAGACCTGACCCGCGACACGGCACGTGATCGCCTGCTGGCCGAACTCTGATACGGGAGACTTCCATGAAAAGCACCACCGACCTGAATATGGTTAATGCCTATATCCCCGGACAGGCCGATATTGATCCGGTGACCGCGGCGATGATTGACCGCCGCGATGCGTTGCTGGGCCCGGCCTATCGCCTGATGTATGAACATCCTCTGCACATCGTGCGCGGTGAGGGTGCCTGGCTGTTCGATCCCGAAGGGCGCCGCTATCTGGATGTGTATAACAACGTGACCTCGCTGGGGCACTGCCATCCGGCGGTGACGGGCGCCATCTGCAATCAGGTCAAAACGCTGGCCACCAACACGCGCTATTTGCATGACACGATTCTGACCCTGGCCGAGCGCCTGCTGGCGACGGTACCTGAAACTCACCTGGCTCACCTGATGCTGACCTGCACGGGCAGTGAAGCCAACGATCTGGCCTTTCGTATTGCCAAAATCCGGACCGGTGGCACCGGAATTATTGTGACCGAAACCGCTTATCATGGCATTACGGACGCCGTCTCACAGTTCTCACCCTCGCTGGGCAAAAGCGTCGATCTGGGGCCGCATGTTCGGCTGGTCCCTGCCCCGCGCGCCTATCACGCCGACGGTGTCGATCTGAGCGAACGTTTTACCCAGGATGTGGAAATGGCCATTGCCGATCTGCAACGTCACGGCATTCAGCCTGCCGCGTTGATCGTGGATTCACTCTTTACCAGCGACGGGATCCTGCCCGGCCCGACCGGCTTCCTGCACGGCGCGGTGAACGCCATCCGGCAGGCTGGCGGCCTGTTTATCGCCGATGAAGTCCAGCCCGGCTTTGGCCGCACGGGCGAAAACATGTGGGGTTTTCAACGTCACGGACTCAGACCGGATATCGTGACGCTGGGCAAACCCATGGGCAACGGTCAGCCTGTTGCCGGTTTACTGGCCACAGCCGACGGTTTGGCGGAGTTTGGGCAGCGCTCCCGCTACTTCAATACCTTTGCCGGTAATACTGTTTCCTGCGCGGCGGCCCTGGCGGTGCTGGATACCATTGAGCGAGAGGGACTGATTGCGCATGCGCGTGAAACCGGGAACAGGCTGCTGGAAGGCATTCGCGGCCTGAGCCACCGGCACGAAGCCATCGGCGATGTCCGGGGGGCGGGCCTGTTTGTCGGCGTGGAACTGGTTTCTGATCGGCAGAGCCGCGCAGCCGACCGCTGGCTGACCAGTCAGGTGGTGAACCGGATGCGGCAAAAAGGCGTATTGTTGAGTGCCTGCGCCATGGGCCATAACGTATTGAAGATCCGTCCTCCTCTGGTGTTGACGGCCGAACAGGCGGAAATAATAATCGACGTGCTCGACCAGGCGTTGACGGACGCCACCGCAGCACGCATGGGCCATTCAACCTGAGAGAATACGCCATCTATGTCACATGCCAGGCTCCCTGACCGCACCGATATCCGGATACTTGAGCATCTGCAACGCGAGGGGCGCTGTTCGATTGTCGAACTGGCTGAGGCAATAAACCTCAGCCCCAGTCCCTGTCTGGCGCGAACCCGCCGTCTGGAGCAGAGCGGCATTATTGCCGGTTATGCCGCCCGGATTTCACTGAATAAACTGGGCTGCAATCTGGTGGTGTTCTCCGAGATCACCCTGGCGAGTCATTACCCTGCTGATTTCCTGCGGTTTGAAACCGGTGCCCGTCAGTATCGGGAGATTGTCGAGTGCTACAACATCAGCGGCGGCTACGATTATCTGTTGAAAATCATCGCCCCCAACCTTTACCGGTTTCAGGATTTAATGGCGCGGCTGCTGGACGACGAAATCGGCATTGCCAAATTCGCCAGCCGCGTGGTGCTCAGGCACCCCTGGCCGTGGCGGGAAGAACCGTTGAGCGAAATTGCCAACGGAAACTGCAGCTGGGAATAGGCAAGTAACGGGCCTGACGGGGACGGGCGTTACCTGAGACATCAACCGTTGAACCGCCTTTCCGTCTGTTTCGTTGCGGTGTGGGTCCGCGCCCTGTCCGGCCGCTTTGCGCCCCCTACCGCTGCTGTCTGGCGGCCATATCGACACAGACACGTTTTTTCCTCACCCGACGGGTTACGCCCTTTCTGAACCTGGCAGTTTACGCCTGTCACGGCTTTTAGCGGTCTCGTTCTGACGATGCGCCGCACGAGGCCATAAGACCGCCACTCAGCCGTGCTTTATTTAACAAATTATTTACTTGAGTAAATGTTACTCAAAGTGAATATTTCACCTAAAGCCTTTGTCGCATAATGCCGATACCACGACTGGCGATAGTTAACCTTACAAAATTTTATACCGATCACCTTCCGACTTTTACGTAAAACATCTTCGCATCAGCTCGCCCATCGGGCTCGTTCATGCCGGGGCCTGACACTATGGAATACATATGAACAACATCAGAATTGGAATACGGCTTGGGGCCGCCTTCGGCTTTATGGCGCTGCTGGTTATTTTTATGGTCCTGATCGGCGTGATAAAAATTAACTCACTCGGCAACGCCAATGATGAGATCTCGGGCGCGCTTTACAGCAAATCCTCTTCGTCTGCTGCGTTGCGCTATTACACCTCTGATATGAGCCGTCTGGCACGTAATGCCATTCTTCTTAAAGACGTGACGAAAAGAGAGAAAGCCATAAGTGATTACCGTGGGGAACGTCATGAAGTGGATACGCTGATCGCGCAGATGGGCAATCAGGTCAGCACGTCTCAGGGCAAAGCGATTTTTGACCAACTGAACGCCCGCTCAGCCCTGTTCCTGCCTTTTATCGATGAGGTTGTCGCGCTGGCTCAGCAGGGAAAAAGTGATGAGGCGACGCAACTGCTTTTTGGCCCCCGTTACCAGACGCAGGGTGACTTCATGGCGTCGCTGAAAGAGATGCAGACGTTTCAGGAAGCGCGCATGAAATACGCGGCCGACAAATCGGGGGAAGATCGCGCCGATGCGCTGATGATACTCATTATTGCCGGGATTGTTGCGCTGCTGTTGGCCGCCATATCCGCCGCGATTATCACCCGCAGTATTACACGTCCACTGAAAGAAGCGGTTGAGGCCGCCTATCGCGTGTCCCACGGCGATCTGAGTGGTGTCGTCGTAACCACGGGTAAAGATGAAACGGGCAAACTGTTGTCCGCCATCCGCGAAATGCAGGATTCGCTAATCAATACGGTCAGCCTGGTCAGGAAAAACGCGGAGAGTGTTGCCTCGGCCAGCACACAGATTGCTCAGGGTAATGCAGAGCTTTCACAACGTACCGAAGAACAGGCCAGCTCGCTGGAACAGACCGCCGCAACGATGACGCAGTTGGGTATGACGGTCAAAAATAACGTCGACAATGCCCGTCAGGCGGGGCAACTGGCGGTCAGTGTGCGGGAAGTGGCCAATAAAGGCAGTGACGCGACAGAGGCGATCACCGGCACCATGAAATCCATCAGCGACAGCTCCGGCCGTATCGCTGAAATTACCGCCGTTATCGACGGGATCGCTTTCCAGACCAATATCCTTGCGCTTAATGCCGCGGTGGAAGCCGCCCGTGCAGGCGAGCACGGCAAAGGCTTTGCGGTCGTCGCCAGTGAAGTGCGATCGCTGGCACAGCGCAGCGCCACCGCAGCCGGTGAAATTCGCCAGCTGATCGCGGCAAACGCCCAAAGCGTAGGCCAGGGAAATGAACTGGTCGTTCACGCGTCTGAAACCATGTCAGGCATTCTGTCTGCTGTGGGCAAACTGACAGATACGGTAGAAGAGATTACCACTGCCAGTGCCGAACAGGCGCGTGGCATTGAGCAAGTGGGCACCGCCGTGACGGAAATGGACAGCACCACACAGCAGAATGCGTCACTGGTGGAAGAATCCGCATCTGCCGCATCCAGTCTGAAAGAACAGGCCGACATGCTGTTACAGGCCGTTTCCGTGTTCAGCCTGGGTTCTCCGGCGACCACGGTGGCGACGGCCGGTGTCGCGCCCACGGTCATGTCTCCACACCAGACGAAGGCGGTTACCACGAAGGCGAACAATGCCGACGACGGCTGGACGAGCTTTTAATAACCTTACCGCGTCGGGTACCGGCGCGGCGGTTTCAAAGACAGAGCCCGGCGGCCGTGCGGGCTTATTCCCCCTGTGCCCGAGCCCTCATCGTTGATGCTCGCGTCTGAGATGACGGTAAGGTTGCCGCAGGTTCGTCGCGTCCGTCTTCCCTGCCCGACACCGACAAAAGCGGCGCCGCAGCGCCGCTTTCTCATGCACCTGCCTGACGTCAACTCAGCCGCTTCACCGGTGCATTCTGCTGCCTGTCCCACATTACGGTGAGTAACCGTTGCAGGGCGATAAAGGCAAACAGCAGGATGCCAATGGCGATTTTGGTCCACCAGGAACTGAGCGTGCCGTCGAAGTTAATCCAGGTCTGAATCAGCCCCTGAATCAGGACGCCAAATAACGTGCCGAGAAGGGTCCCTACACCACCGGACAGCAGGGTTCCCCCGATGACGACAGAGGCGATGGCATCCAGCTCAACGCCCAGCCCGGCCAGCGCATAACCCGCAGAGGTGTAGATGGAAAACACAATACCCGCCAGCGTGGCTAAGGTAGTCGACAACATGTAGATTTTGACGGTTGTGGCGCGGGTTGAAATGCCCATCAGCTGCGCCGAGGTCACATTGCCCCCGATGGCGTACACCTGATTGCCAAACCGGGTGCGGTGCGCCAGAATCATTCCGCCTACAACCACCAGCAACATGATCAGCGCCAGCAAACTGAGCCGCCCGCCGCCCGGCACTTTCCAGGCCAGGCCGGAAAGCGTGGCGTACAGCGGATGATCAATCGGAATGGAGTTTTCGGAGACCAGATAGCTGCATCCACGCAGGAAAAACATGCCCGCCAACGTAATAATAAACGCAGGGATTTTGAGTGCGTCGATTAGCCAGCCCATCATCGCACCAAACAGCGCCCCCATGCAGAGGACCAGGGCAAAGGCCACCAGCGGATTAAGGTGATAATCGCCGATGACTTTGGCCAGGAAGACGCCAGAAAACGCGATGACGGCCCCCACAGACAGATCGATGCCGCCCGACAGAATCACAAAGGTCATGCCCACCGCGATAATGCCCAGAAACGCGTTATCCGTCAGAATATTACAGATGACCCGCGTCGAGGCAAAACCGGGAAACTGGCTCAGGCAAAACAGATAGCCGAGTACAAACACCAGCAGCGTAATCATTAAAGGCAGATGACGTTTAATCATGATGCACGTCTCCGTTTAAACATCGCAATAAAGCGCGGGGATTGCAGCAGCAGTACACACATCACCACCACCGCCTTCACCACCTGATTAAGTTCCGGCGGAAAGCCCGACAGTAAAATACCGGTATTCATCGCCTGAATAATCAGTGCCCCTATCAGCGACAGCAGAATGTTAAATCGCCCGCCCATCAGCGAGGCACCGCCAATCACCACAGCCAGAATGGCGTCCAGCTCCAGCCACAGCCCCGCGTTGTTCGCATCGGCCCCGCGAATATCGGCCGCCACAATCAGCCCCGCCACCGCTGCGCAGATTCCGCTGATGGCATAGGTGGACATCACAACCAGCCAGCCATTCACGCCCGCATTACGCGCAGCGCGCAGGTTGATCCCGACGGCTTCGATAAACAACCCAAGGGCCGTTTTACGCACCAGCAGCCAGACCAGCAGCGCGACCGCAATCGTGATCCAGACCGGCACCGGCAACAGCCAGAGCGCGCCGTTGCCGAACCAGCCCAGGCTGTCGTTGTTAAACGTCACGATCTGTCCCTGCGTAATTAACTGGGCGATGCCGCGCCCGGCCACCATCAAAATCAGCGTCGCCACAAATGGCTGTATGCGTAACAACGCAACCAGAATGCCGTTCCACAGCCCGCAGGCCAGCCCGCTGGCCACCGTGACCAGAATAATAAACGGCACGCTGTGGCCCGCCACGGTCAGCGTGGCCGCCGTCGCGCCGGCAATCGCCATAACGGCACCGACCGATAAATCGATCCCACCTGTGGCAATCACTAAGGTCATGCCGACGGCCAGTAAGGCTACCGGCGCAGCCCGGTTGAGGATATCAATCGGGCTGCCAAACAGCCGGCCATCCTGTAAATGGATGGCGAAGAAATTCGTTGCAACCAGGCTGTCGACCAACAGCACCAGCAACAGCGCGATAAGTTGCGGCATGCCTGGCGGCAGCCTGAACGTGCGACGTGTCGCCCGGGTCGGGGTAACCGGTGATTCAAGCATGCTGCGTACCTCCATCAGCAATGGCGTTAACGATTGCCGCCACAGAAAGTGCCTCGAGGGGGATTTCTGCTACCTGTTTCAGATCGCGCATAATGATGACGCGATCGGCGTAGCCCACCAGTTCTTCCAGCTCCGAGGAAATGACCAGTAGCGCCAGCCCATCGGCACATAACGATTCAATTAAGCGGATAATTTCGGCATGTGCGCCCACGTCAATGCCGCGCGTGGGTTCATCCAGAATCAGGAACTGCGGTTTTGTCACCAGCCAGCGAGACAACAGCACCTTTTGCTGGTTTCCGCCCGACAACAGCTCGACGGGCTGCTCCGCATGCGGTGTGCGAATGCCCAGGCTTTTGATAAAACGCTCGGCAATCGCCTGCTGCTCGCGTTTCTTGATCGGACGCAGCCAGCCGCGCTGCGCCTGTAACGCCAGAATGATGTTCTCGCGGACAGAAGCCGCCCCGATAATTCCGTCGGTTTTTCGGTCTTCCGGACAAAAGCCCATCCCGAGACGGGAAGCCTGCGCGGGCGTTCGGATCGATTCAACCCTGCCTTTGATTTTTGCCGTGCCGCGATCGGCGCGGCGAATGCCAAACAGCACCTCTGCGGTTTCGGTCCGCCCCGAACCCAGCAAGCCTGCCAGCCCGACCACTTCACCGGGCCGGACCTGAAGCGTGAAGGGTTCGATCGTGCCCTTCTTACCATAATCTTCGAATGACACGACCGGCTGGTTGCTCTTCAGCGTACTGCCCTGACGCTGCAGCGCGGTCGCCATCAGTTCCCGGCCAATCATCAGTTTGACCAGCTCAATTTGCGGCAGCGTAGCGGTGTCGTGCGTGGCAATAAACTTGCCGTTGCGCAGAACGGTAATGCGATCGGTAATGCGGTAAACCTGGTCCAGAAAATGGGTGACGAAGATCAGGCTCATCCCGCGATGTTTTAACTCTGTCATCAGGGTGAACAGCATTTCCACTTCGCTCGCATCCAGACTGGCGGTGGGTTCATCGAGGATTAATACCTGGGCGGAGAGATCCACCGCCCGGCAGATCGAAATAATCTGCTGCATCGCGACGGAGTAATGACCAAGCGGCCGCGTGACGTCCAGTGCAAAACCGTATTTGCGCATCAGGGCATCCGCCTCGCGCACCATGCGCTTACGATCAATCATGCCGAACCGACGCGGCTCGCGCCCAATGTACAGATTATCGGCCACCGACATATTCGGCAGCATATTCACTTCCTGGTAGACCGTGCCGATACCGATTTTCTGTGCTTCAGCAGTACTGCGCGGCGAAATGGCCTGACCGTTTAACGTAATCGTGCCGCTGTCGCGGGTGTACACGCCGGTCAGCACTTTGATCAGGGTTGATTTGCCTGCGCCGTTCTCACCTAACAGCGCCATGATTTCGCCTTTGCGCAGGCTGAAAGAGACATCGTCCAGCGCTTTCACGCCGGGAAAACCTTTACTGACGCCGTTGATGGCTAAAAGAGGTGATTCATTGTGTGTCGTCATGCTGTCAACTCCGCCCTACATCAAAGAAGACCGCCCCGAAGGGCGGCCTGCGGCTTAGTAACCCATGTTCTTTTTCTTGTCTAACTCGGCCTGCGCGTCAGCAGGTAAAAAGAGTTTTGATTCGGTTCTGATAATTTTGGGTGGCAGGGTGCCGTCTTTTTTGAATTTTTCCAGCGCGTCAAAGGCCGGGCCGGCCATATCTGGCGTCAGCTCGACGTTAGCGTTGGCTTCCCCGGCCAGCATCGCTTTGTAGATATCCGGCACACCATCGATCGATCCGGTCAGAATATCTTTGCCCGGTTTCAGACCGGCTTCTTTGATCGCCTGAATGGCCCCGATGGCCATATCGTCGTTATGGGCATAAACCATGCAGATATTTTTGCCGTTGTTCTCGGCCTTGATGAAACTTTCCATGACTTCTTTCCCTTTACTGCGGGTAAAGTCGCCAGACTGAGAGCGAATCACTTTAATATTCGGGTGACCACTGATCGCTTCAGCAAAGCCTTTTTTACGATCGATGGCGACGCTCGCGCCGACCGTGCCTTGCAGCTCTACGACATTACATTTTTTATCGCCGACGGTTTTTACCAGCCAGTCACCAATCAGCTTGCCTTCCAGAACGTTATCGGCGGTGACAACGGCCTGATACAGCGAGTTATCTTTTACGACGATGGCGCGGTCCAGCAGGTATACCGGGATTTTGGCATCCTTGGCTTCTTCTAATACCGGCTCCCAGCCCGTCTGCACAACAGGCGCAATAAAAATGGCGTCCACGCCCTGCGCGATAAAGGAGCGCACGGCTTTAATCTGATTCTCTTGTTTCTGTTGACCATCGGCGATCTTTAAATTAATGCCGCGTTTTTTGGCTTCGCTTTTTGCGACATTGGTTTCAGCCGAACGCCAGCCGGATTCTGAGCCTACCTGTGAGAATCCCACTGTCATTTCCGCCGCTAACACTGAGCCACTTAATGCGGCGCTGACCATTGTCGTCAGGAGTAAACGTTTCCACATAGTTTTTCTTCCTCTGAAGGGCGTTTGCTGTACAGGGTAAAGTGCCTGTGTAGCCTGACGTAAAAAAGGGCAGATTAGGGCGACACGCCTCACAAAACTGAGCGATTTAAAGGGGTTACGTTGATTAACGGAATACTCTCAGCGCGGGCTTATGGACAAAACGCCTGTGTCTTTTTTCAACTTACGTTAAATAAATGTAATAAACAGAATCGCTTAAGTGTGACACTGCTGAAAACGATTACAGCCAGGCGTACAGAATGAGCCATCCCGTTTTCAGCCCCGGGAAAAGTCTGTTTTGTGATTTCCAGCACACACAGAAATCCCCTGTCTCCGGCATGAAACGATTCCGCTGACCGCACTGGCCTGAGGTTTATCCTGGTTATTTTGTTATCCGGCCCTGAATCGCAGTTATACACAATCGATTCGTACATAAAAGCAGATAAAAAGTGACTTGTGACTGAGAAATGATTCTTTTAGGTTGGAACTGGATGCACCGCTTTACAGCAACAGGATTATGGCGACGATCCAAAACCTGATAAAATTCACCTTTAGCGAGCTATGCCCCACGTTTGTCTGATTTTTGCTTTTTTTCATCCGCGGAACTGGACAGCGTTAAGCGGCTCCCTATACTTGGCCTTCTTTCTTATTGATTCGTTATGACAAAAATGACTGCGCACGATTACCTGTTAAAATTTCGCAAAGTGAATAACCTTGAAAGTCTTGAAAAACTGTATGACCATCTGAATTATTCGCTGTCGGACGACAAAGACATTATCAATATGTACCGGGCAGCCGACCATCGTCGTGCTGAACTCGCATCGGGTGGCCGCTTGTTCGACCTGGGCTGCATACCAAAGTCAGTCTGGCGCTACGTGGTGTAATCCCGCGCATCTCCCCTGTTCCCGCCCTCCTGTTTTCACTGTTGGTTTGCGTCTGTCTTAACATGCTATTCTGACCCGCTGACGACGTTGAAACAGGATGAACCGCAATGACGACCCCGATGACAGCCCCACGTATTGGCGGCTGGCTTTTACTGCCACTGGCATGGTTGCTGATGACGCTGCTGACCACCGCGCTGGTGATGGCCATGTATCTGACGCCACTGTTTGATGCGCAATGGCGCGAAACCTTGTTTAACCACCGTTCGCTGGTGACGGGCTATTGGGCCATTTCATTATTGACCGCCACCGCATTGTGGGCTTACAGCATGTGGGTTGTGTGGATGTTCGTTAAACGTTCGCACCGTCTGCCGCGTCACTATATCGTGTGGTTGCTGATCACCGTTTTGCTGGCGCTGAAAACCTTTGCCTTTACGCCGGTGTCTGATGCACGCGCGTTGCAGACTTTGCTACTCTCACTGGCCGCCGCCGCCGTTTTTGTTCCCTATTTCAAACGTTCCGCGCGGGTAAAAGCGACATTTACTCAGCGATAACGCTGCTGTTTTCGTCAAGAGTTTAATTCTGAGTGCGGTTGGCGGCTGACAATAATGCGATGGAGTTGTGATGCAGCGCTTTATCAATGATAATAAGCCGCTTTCTGGTATTCAGGCGAAAAAATGACCGATTATCTTCTCCTTTTTGTTGGCACAGTGCTGGTGAACAACTTCGTGTTGGTGAAGTTTCTCGGCCTTTGCCCGTTTATGGGCGTTTCCAAAAAGCTGGAAACGGCCATTGGCATGGGCCTCGCCACCACGTTTGTGATTACGCTGGCCTCCATTTGCGCGTGGCTGGTGAATCACCTCATTCTGGTTCCGCTGGACTTAGTGTATCTGCGGACCATGGCTTATATCCTGGTGATCGCGGTTGTCGTTCAGTTCACCGAAATGGTGGTGCGCAAAACCAGCCCATCGCTGTATCGCCTGCTGGGTATTTTCCTGCCGTTGATCACGACAAACTGTGCGGTACTGGGCGTCCCCCTGTTGAGCGTTAACCTCAATCACACCTTTCTTCAGGCGGCGCTGTATGGATTCAGCGCCTCGCTGGGCTTCTCGCTGGTGATGGTGTTATTTGCCGGGATGCGTGAGCGTCTGGTTCTGGCGAATGTCCCGGCCCCCTTCAAAGGGAATTCTATTGCGTTGATCACCGCGGGGCTGATGGCACTGGCCTTTATGGGCTTTACAGGTCTGGTGAAATTCTGATGAGTGCAATTTGGATAGCGGTGGCGGTACTGAGCGCCCTGAGCCTGGTCTTTGGTGCCCTGCTGGGTTACGCGTCACGCCGCTTTGAAGTCGAAGAAGATCCCATTGTTGAGCAGATTGACGCCGTGCTGCCGCAGAGCCAGTGCGGTCAGTGTGGTTACCCCGGCTGTCGCCCCTATGCTGACGCCGTGGGCAACAATGGCGAAGCCATTAACAAATGCGCGCCCGGTGGTGAGCAGACCATGCTTAAACTGGCCGCCCTGCTCAATGTTGAGCCACAACCGATCGATGGCGATGACGAGGCCAAAGCGCCCGTGCGTACCGTCGCGTGGATTGACGAAGAAAACTGTATTGGCTGCACAAAGTGCATTCAGGCCTGCCCGGTTGATGCCATCGTCGGTGCCACGCGCGCCATGCATACCGTGCTGAGCGATGTCTGCACCGGCTGCGATCTGTGTGTTGCCCCCTGTCCTACCGACTGCATTGAAATGCGTCCGGTTGCCACCACCACGGCCAACTGGAAGTGGGATCTGAATACCATTCCTGTTCGGGTGATCCCGGTAGAGAGTCATGCTTAATCTGCTTAATTTCTTTAAAAAAGAGAAGATCTGGGATTTTCAGGGCGGGATTCATCCGCCTGAAATGAAAACCCAGTCCAACGGCACGCCGCTCGCTGAATTGCCGCTGCCGCACCGGTTTATCATTCCCCTGAAGCAACATATTGGCCACGAAGGCGAAATTTGCGTTTCCCCTGGCGATAAGGTGCTGCGCGGCCAGCCGCTTACGTTTGGACAGGGCAGAATGCTGCCTGTACATGCGCCCACCTCGGGCGTCATTGACGCTATCGCTCAGCACATGACAGCGCACCCGTCTGGCCTGTCAGAGCTGTGTATTTTTCTGACGCCTGACGGTGACGATCGCTGGATGCCGCTCTCCCCGCTTCCGGACTACCGTCAGCATGAACGCAGCGCCATTCTTAAACGCATACATGATGCCGGCATCGCCGGTCTGGGCGGCGCGGGCTTCCCGACGGCCACCAAACTGAAAGGCGGCCTGCAGGGCGTCAACACGCTGATCATTAACGCGGCTGAGTGCGAACCTTACATCACCGCTGACGATCGTCTGATGCAGGACTGCGCCGCCGAGGTGCTGGAAGGATGCCGCATTCTTGCCTGGGTGCTTCAGGCGGAGCGCGTGCTGATTGGTATCGAAGATAACAAACCCGAGGCTATCGCCGCCCTGAAGCAGGCATTGGGTGGTGAGCGGGATTTACAGATCCGCGTTATCCCGACGAAATATCCGTCCGGCGGCGCTAAGCAGCTGACCAAAATACTCACCGGCATGGAAGTGCCGCATGGTGGTCGTTCTACGGATATTGGCGTGCTGATGCAAAACGTCGGTACGGCATGGGCCGTGAAGCGCGCCATTATCAATGGCGAACCGATCACCGAGCGCGTGGTGACACTCACCGGTGAAGCCATCGCGCAACCCCGGAACGTGTGGAGCCGCTTAGGGACGCCAATCAGCCACCTGTTGCACCAGGTCGGTTTTCACCCTTCACCAGGACAAATGGTCATTATGGGCGGCCCGCTGATGGGCTTTACCCTGCCGTCGCTGGATGTGCCGGTCGTGAAGATCACCAACTGTATTCTGGCCCCGTCCGGCACTGAGATGGGCAACACGCAACAGGAACAGTCCTGCATTCGTTGCTCTGCCTGTGCTGACGCCTGTCCGGCCAATCTGCTGCCACAGCAGCTGTACTGGTATAGCCAGGGGGGCGATCACGATAAAGCCCGTGCCCATCACATTGATGACTGCATTGAATGTGGTGCGTGCGCCTACGTCTGCCCGAGTCACATTCCGCTGGTGCAGTACTATCGCCAGGAAAAAGCTGAGCTGCGCGCCATCGACCTGGAAGCCAAACGCACGCTGGAAGCGAAAGCGCGTTTTGAGGCACGCCAGGCACGACTGGAGCGGGAAAAGCAGGCGCGTGAAGCACGTCATGCTGAAGCCAAACAGCGCGTAGCCCGCAGCGAAAGCGGAGAACTGGCTGCGGCAAAAGCCCGCGCCAGAGCGAAACAATCTGCTGAGAATGAAGATGCCGCTGCCGAAGCACGTCATGCGCAGGCCCGGTTACGACAGGCTGAGGTACAGGCGGAAACCCAGGCGCTGAGTCGTCAGACGACCGATCCACGCAAGGCTGCGGTTGAAGCGGCGATTGCGCGTGCCAGAGCGAAGAAACCGGTGACGCCTGACAGTGCGGACACGACTGAAACGGCGGTGGCGGATCCACGCAAAGCCGCGGTGACCGCCGCCATCGAACGTGCCAAAGCGAAGAAAGCCGCCCAGGCGGCTGACGCTGAGACGGCCGACACCGCATCCGAAGATCCGCGTAAAGCCGCGGTGACCGCCGCCGTCGAACGTGCCAAAGCGAAGAAAGCCGCCCAGGCGGCGGCTGAGGCTGCCGACACCGCATCCGACGATCCGCGCAAAGCCGCGGTAGCCGCTGCCGTCGAACGTGCCAAAGCGAAGAAAGCCGCCCAGGCGGCTGACGCTGAGACTGCCGACACCGCATCTGAAGATCCGCGCAAAGCCGCGGTGGCCGCTGCCGTCGAACGTGCCAAAGCGAAGAAAGCCGCCCAGGCGGTGGCTGACGCTGACGCTGCCGACACCGCATCCGACGATCCGCGTAAAGCCGCGGTGGCCGCTGCCGTCGAACGTGCCAAAGCGAAGAAAGCCGCCCAGGCGGTGGCTGACGCTGAGGCTGCCGACACCGCATCCGACGATCCGCGTAAAGCCGCGGTGGCCGCTGCCGTCGAACGTGCCAAAGCGAAGAAAGCCGCTCAGGCGGCGGCTGACGCTGAGGCTGCCGACACCGCATCTGAAGATCCACGTAAAGCTGCGGTAGCCGCCGCCATTGAACGTGCCAAAGCGGAGAAAGCCGCCCAGGCGGCGGCTGACGCTGAGGCTGCCGACACCGCATCTGAAGATCCACGTAAAGCTGCGGTAGCCGCCGCCATTGAACGTGCCAAAGCGAAAAAGCGCGCTGCCGCGCAGGCGCAGGCAGAAGACGCGTCCCGTGAGGCGGCTGTCGCGGCGGCCGAAGCGCACAGGGACGTTGAGCAGGCAGAGAGGGCGCAGGAGCAGGCTAATCATGCCAATGCCGAAGCCGAAGAGGCACCTGAACTCGATCACCCCGCCGATGCGCGTAAAGCCGCGATTGCGGCGGCTGTCGCCCGTGCCAAAGCGCGTAAAGCGCAATCGACATTGACACCTGAGGATTAAATGGCGTTCCGTATCGCAAGTTCACCTTATACTCATAACCGCCGCAGTACCGGCAACATCATGATGCTGGTTATCCTGGCGGCGCTGCCTGGTTTTGCCGCGCAGTGCTACTTTTTTGGCGTGGGAACCTTATTGCAGGTTGTGTTGGCCTCGCTGACAGCGTTGCTGACAGAAGCGGCTATCCTGCGCCTGCGTAACACACCGGTCGCCCCTCAGCTGGCCGACAACTCCGCCCTGCTGACGGCAATTCTGCTGGGGATCAGCATCCCGTCTCTGGCCCCCTGGTGGTTAGTGGTGGTCGGTACGGTATTTGCGATTGTTATTGCCAAACAGTTGTACGGTGGCCTGGGACAAAACCCCTTCAACCCGGCCATGGTCGGCTATGTCGTTCTTCTGATCTCATTTCCGGTTCAGATGACCAGCTGGATGCCGCCAGAAGCCTTACAGGTGATTAAACCCGGCGTGCTGGACTCGCTGAGCATGATCTTTACGGGTCATACCCTGGCGGGCGATACGTTACAGCAACTGCAGTTGGGCGTAGACGGTGTCAGCCAGGCCACACCGCTGGATACCTTTAAAACCGGCTTGCGCGCAGGCCACAGTGCAGAGCAACTGTTAGCCCAGCCCATTTACAGCGGCGTTCTGGCCGGTCTGGGCTGGCAATGGGTCAACGTGGGTTACCTGCTTGGCGGGGTATTCCTGCTGTGGAAAAACACCATTCGCTGGCATATTCCGGCCGCGATGTTGCTGTCGCTGACCGTCTGCGCCACGCTTGGTTGGTTACTGGCTCCCGCCTCGCTGAACAGTCCGCTGATTCATCTGTTTTCCGGGGCGACGATGCTGGGCGCATTTTTTATCGCCACCGATCCGGTTACCGCCTCCACCACTGACCGTGGCCGTCTGATTTATGGTGCCCTGATTGGTCTGCTGGTATGGCTCATTCGGAGTTTTGGCGGTTATCCGGACGGCGTTGCTTTCGCCGTTCTGCTGGCTAATATATGCGTACCGCTGATTGACTATTACACGCAGCCGCGCGTTTACGGTCATCAAAAGGATTAAATGATGCTGGACACCATACGCAAGAATGGCGTGACCCTGGCTCTCTTTGCCGCGATCACCACCGGCGTCACTGCTGTTGTAAATACCGTGACCAAACCCACCGTCGAGCACCAGACGCAGTTACAGCAAAAAAATCTGCTGGATCAGGTGGTGCCGACCGATATGTACGATAACCACATTCAGCAGGAATGTTACGTTGTCACTGATGCGGCACTGGGTAATGCCAGCCCTCATCATCTTTATCTGGCGCGAAAAGGCAACGAACCTGTGGCCGCCGCCCTGGAAACCACCGCACCGGATGGCTATTCTGGCGCGATTCAGATGCTGGTCGGCGCGGATTTTCACGGTAAGGTACTCGGCGTGCGGGTGATTGAGCACCATGAAACGCCGGGCCTGGGGGACAAAATCGAGTTACGGATTTCTGACTGGATAAACAGTTTTAATGGCAAAGTGGTAACCGGGCCAGATGACAAAGCGTTTGCCGTCAAAAAAGATGGCGGCGAATTCGACCAGTTTACCGGTGCCACCATTACCCCGCGCGCCGTCGTGAATGCCACCAAACGTACGGCATTGTTAATTGAATCCCTGAAAGGGAAACTCTCTTCGTTACCCGAATGTGGAGACGCCAATGAGTGAAGCGAAAAACCTGCTGGTCGGCGGGCTGTGGAAAAATAACTCGGCGCTGGTGCAGCTGCTGGGCCTGTGCCCTTTGCTGGCGGTGACCGCCACGGCCACCAATGCTCTGGGGCTGGGGCTTGCCACGACGCTGGTGCTGACCCTGACAAACAGTTTTATTTCGGCCTCACGTCGTTGGGTGCCTTCTGAGATCCGTATTCCTATCTACGTGATGATCATCGCCTCTGTCGTAAGCTGCGTGCAGATGCTGATTAACGCTTACGCCTACGGTCTGTATCAGTCACTCGGTATTTTTATTCCGCTGATCGTGACCAACTGCATCGTAGTGGGTCGGGCTGAAGCCGTGGCCTCGAAAAGCAGTATTCCCCTTGCCGCACTGGATGGCTTTGCTATCGGTATGGGCGCCACCTGTGCAATGGTGGTACTGGGATCGATCCGTGAAATCATCGGCAGCGGCACATTGTTTAACGGTGCGGATCAGTTACTGGGTCCCTGGGCTAAAGTGTTGCGTATTGACGTGATTCATTTTAACTCGCCAATGCTGCTGGCAATGCTCCCGCCGGGTGCCTTTATCGGTCTGGGCATGATGCTGGCGGGGAAATATGTGATCGATCAGAAAATGAAGCAGCGCGCAGCGCGTCGCGCAGAAGACGCGGCGCTTGATGCGCCGCAGGGCAACACGGGAAAAGCCGTGTGAACCAGACGAAACGCATTGAAATTCTCAGTCGTCTGCAGCAGGCCAACCCTCACCCTACGACCGAGCTGCAGTTCACCTCGCCGTTTGAACTGCTGATTGCGGTTCTGCTGTCGGCTCAGGCGACGGACGTGAGCGTTAACAAGGCTACTGCAAGGCTGTACCCGGTGGCGAATACACCTGCTGCGATGCTGGCGCTGGGCGTGGACGGCGTGAAGGAGTACATCAAAACGATCGGCCTGTTCAACAGTAAAGCCGAGAACGTGATTAAGACCTGCCGTATTTTACTGGACCAGCACGGCGGTCAGGTGCCTGAAGATCGCGCCGCGCTCGAAGCCTTACCTGGCGTCGGTCGTAAAACGGCTAACGTGGTACTGAATACGGCTTTTGGCTGGCCGACGATTGCGGTGGATACGCACATTTTCCGCGTCTGCAACCGGACGAATTTTGCGCCGGGTAAGAACGTCGAGCAGGTCGAAGAGAAACTGTTAAAAGTCGTGCCGAAGGCGTTTAAAGTCGACTGCCATCACTGGCTGATTCTGCACGGTCGTTACACCTGCGTGGCGCGCAAACCGCGTTGCGGGTCCTGCCTGATTGAAGATCTGTGTGAATATCCCGATAAGGTCGAATAAGCCCGGATAACAGCCTGTGACTGGTCACAGGCTGTTTTACTGTTCAGCGCTGACGCTGCGCCAGCGCCGCCCGCATCCAGGCCATCACCAGCGGCGAATCCTTATCCTGTAATGCCGCCCGTTCGGACTGGAATAAGGTGGCGACATAGAAAGGATGATCGGTCAGTTCAATGCCGCGCACATCGCCGTTCAGATCCCAGGACGTGATCCGCATGTTTTTACCCTGCAGCGCCGCACTGAAAGCCGGGTTCACGCCAAAATTGCAATGATAACCTTCATCGCTGGTCAGCGCACCGTAGGCGCTGGCCATACGCGAGCCGGGTGCAAACGTGACCTCCCCTCGCTGTTCGACCAGTGAGCAGCTTAGCGGCGCAATCACCATCCGACCGGTCTCGCTGGTTTCGGCATGACTGGCATCTTCCCAGCCCAATACGTGGCGGGCATAGTCGATAACCGCATACTGAAACCCGCCACAGGAGCCGAGAAAGGGCTTACCGTTTTCCCGTACCCAACGCAGCATGCTAAACACGCCGTCATCGTTTTTATAGGGGCTGCCGGGCACCAGCCAGACGGCATCATGCTGCGTAACGGCGGACAGATCATCTAAATCCGGGGTGGGAATCCAGTCAGGCTCAATCGGGATGGCAAGGTGCGCCGCGGCGCGCGCCAGCGCCAGGGGAATGGATTGATGCGAAACAGCGTCCGGGCGGTAGTCACCCACTAAGGCGAGACGTAAAGATAACGACATAGCAACATCCTTTTTGGGAAATAAAGAGGCTACGTGAGTGCGCGTGCGCTGTCGAGCAGGTGAGCGCATTTTTGCTGGTTTTTTACGCCTGTTAATTAAGGGCCGGACGCATTATTTCCTGATGAAACCATTTTTCTTCTGCTGAAATAACGGCGAATAATGTGAGTTTAATCAACTTTATTGCGCACCCGGCGTCGTTTTGCACCATAGTATGCAGATTATTTCAGCGAAACGACGTCAAAAGCCGCATTTCCGGCGCTTTATTCTGATGAAAGATCACTTTCCAAAGCAAAGCTCTACGCAACCACCGTTTAGTGGTTAATGTCATTATTGACGATCTGAAAAGCCCCACGCAGGTATTTTGAACCAATAAAAAACCTGAAAACATGACAAAATTTCAATCAGTAATATTTATTTAGGTTTTAACACCATATTGCCCCTGTCTGGCAGAAGGTAGAAAACGCTTGCCCTGCCGCCTTTATTCAGCCAAATTAGTCGCCGTTTTTCCCATCTAATAAAAATCTGGCCCATGGTGTGATCACATGGCGCGGACGGAATGCCTGTCACGACGCAGGATATGAAATAACAGAGGTACAAGTGTCAACTGCAAACAAACACACCGACGAGGCCGTCAGCCTTAATGCTTTTAAACAGCCCAAAGCGTTTTACCTGATCTTTTCAATCGAATTATGGGAACGTTTTGGCTACTACGGCCTGCAGGCCATTATGGCCGTTTATCTGGTTCGACAGCTCGGCATGTCGGAGTCCGACTCCATTACCCTGTTCTCGTCCTTTAGCGCACTGGTTTATGGTCTGGTCGCTATCGGCGGCTGGCTGGGCGATAAAGTGTTGGGCACCAAACGCGTTATCGTGCTGGGTGTACTGGTGCTGGCCATCGGCTACGCGCTTGTCGCCTTCTCCGGTCATAACGTCAGCGTCGTCTATATCGGTATGGCGACTATTGCGGTGGGCAGCGGCTTGTTTAAAGCGAACCCCTCTTCCCTGCTTTCCACCTGCTACGAGAAAGACGATCCGCGCATTGATGGCGCCTTTACCATGTTCTACATGTCCATCAACATCGGCTCACTGTTTTCAATGATGCTGACGCCGTGGTTAGCCGAAAAATATGGCTATAACGTGGCGTTTTCGCTGTCGGTGATCGGCCTGGTCATCACGCTGCTTAACTTCCTGTTCTGTAAGCGCCTGGTGAAAGACTTTGGTTCCAAACCGGACTTTGCCCCACTCCAGTTCGGCAAACTGCTGATGACGCTGGCAGGTATTGTGGTGTTGATCGCCCTGGCTAACTGGATGCTGCACCATCAGGCCATTGCCCGTATTCTGCTGGGCCTGATTGCGCTGGGCATTATGGTGATCTTTGCCAAAGAAGCCTTCGCACTGAAGGGCGCGGCACGTCGCCGTATGATTGTCGCTTTCCTGCTGATGGTCGAAGCCATCGTCTTCTTCGTGCTTTACATGCAGATGCCTACGTCGCTGAACTTCTTTGCGATTCGTAACGTTGAGCACACCCTTTTTGGCATTACCTTTGCGCCAGAGCAGTTCCAGGCGCTGAACCCGTTCTGGATTATGCTGGCCAGCCCCATTCTGGCAGCCGTGTATAACAAGCTGGGCGACAAGCTGCCGATGCCGCACAAGTTCGCTATCGGCATGGTGCTGTGTTCTGCCGCGTTCCTGGTATTGCCTGTCGGCGCGAAATTTGCCAGCGATGCCGGTATCGTGTCCCTGAACTGGCTCATTCTCAGCTATGGCCTGCAAAGTATCGGCGAACTGATGATTTCGGGACTGGGCCTGGCG
This sequence comes from Pantoea sp. CS_6, assembly GCF_041954745.1. Taxonomy (NCBI): domain Bacteria; kingdom Pseudomonadati; phylum Pseudomonadota; class Gammaproteobacteria; order Enterobacterales; family Erwiniaceae; genus Pantoea; species Pantoea sp. CS_6. The sequence goes on along the minus strand of NZ_JAVAYG010000002.1, from coordinate 277,329 downwards.
ATGGTGGCACAGCTGGTTCCACAGCGCCTGATGGGCTTTATCATGGGCTCATGGTTCCTGACCACCGCGGGTGCTGCCGTCATTGCCGGTAAAGTGGCAAACCTGATGGCGGTGCCTGAAAACGTTACCGATCCGCTGATTTCGCTGGTCACGTACGGCAAAGTGTTCCAGCAGATCGGGATTGCCACCGCCGTCATCGCTGTGCTGATGCTGGTGACGGCCCCGCTGCTGAACCGTATGACGCAGACGACGGAAGCGGAAAAAGCCTGAGTGCGATTTTGACACGCAGCAAAAACCGGGCCTTGCCCGGTTTTTTTGTTTTTGTCGCCGATCGGTTCCTGGTAGATTACTCATGCTAATAACTGGTAATTCTGCCACAGGGGATTACTATGCAAACACGACTCGCAACATGGTGGCTTCATGATGAAACTGTTTTGTAAAGCTGGTGCCTGTTCTCTTTCACCCCATATTGTTCTGCGTGAATGTGGTCTGGATTTCACTCAGGTCAATGTCGACCTGCAAACCAAGCTCACCGAGCGCGGGGATGATTTTCGTCAAATCAACCCCAAGGGTCAGGTACCGGCGCTGCAATTGAGTGAGGGTAATGTCCTGACTGAAGGCGCGGCGATTGTGCAGTACCTGGCCGATCTCAAGCCCGATCGTCATCTTCTGGCCCCCGTCGGCAGCCTGACGCGTTATCACACTATTGAGTGGCTCGGCTACATCAGCAGTGAGTTACATAAGAGTTTTTCACCGCTGTTCCGCAACGATGCGCCCGACGAGTACAAAGCGCTGGTGCGCCGTCAGTTGGAGGCAAAATTTGCCTGGGTAAACGGTGAACTGCAGGACAAGCCCTGGCTGATGGGCGTGCATTTCAGCGTCGCGGATGCTTATCTGTATGTGGTGACGCGCTGGGCGAAAGCGCTGAACCTGGATGTCAGCGCGTTGAACCACCTGCAACAGTGGTTTGCGCGCGTTGAAGAACGGCCATCGGTTCAGGCCGCGCTAAAAGCGGAAGGCCTTATCTGACACGATCAGGGCCGTTACCGGCCCTTTTTTTACAGCTTCTCTGCCGGAAAATAGTGCGTTGGCCGGGCAATAGCGTCCTGCGCGGCAACCAACTGCAGCTCATATTCCCCCATCTCATGCGTTTTCAGCATCACTTCATAGACGGCGGCCGTGACGTGCTCCAGCGCCGCCTGCAGCGACTGTCCGTGCAGCAGATCGACCAGCAATAAGCCGCTGGTTAAATCGCCCACGCCTACAGGCTGGCGAACTCCAAAGTCCACCAGCGGACGGCTGATGTGCCAGGCTTCGTCGGCGGTGACCAGCAGCATTTCAAAGCGATCGCTGCGGCGTCCTGCCCGTGCCAGATGCTTAATCAGCACCACTTTTGGCCCCTGCGTGATCAGCAGGCGGGCAGCCTCAACGGCGGATTCGACACTGGTTACCGTGCGTTCGCTGAGCATTTCCAGCTCCAGCAGGTTTGGCGCGATGATATCGCTGGCCGGTAGCGCCATTTTGCAGTGAAACTCCGCCACGCCCGGTGCCACAATGCAGCCCTTTTCCGGATGCCCCATGACCGGATCGCAAAAATACCAGGCCTCAGGGTTGGCGGCTTTTACCTGATGCACGATGTCCAGAATCTTTTCGCCCTGTTCGGCCGATCCCAGATAGCCGCTTAACACCGCATCACAGGTTTTCAGGCGGTCGATATCGGCGATGCCTTTGACAATGTCGGTGAGATGCGACGCCGGCATGACGGTGCCGGTCCAGTGCCCGTACTGCGTATGATTGGAAAACTGCACGGTATTCAGCGGCCAGACGTTCACGCCCATACGGCGCATCGGGAACTCTGCCGCCGCATTGCCTGCATGACCAAACACCACGTGCGACTGAATTGCTAAAACGTTTTTCACTTTTTTACCCTGTCGTGCCTTGCCATAAAAAAGGGCCGGAAACCGGCCCTGAAAAGCTACTGCCAGTTGATCAGGCAGTAATGTTTTTTACCGCGGCGTAATAACGTGAAGCGGTTAAACAGCTTGTCGCTGTCGCGGAAGCGGTATTCCGCATCCGACTGCTTCTCACCGTTCAGCGATACGGCATTTGAGCCAATCATGGTGCGCGCCTGGCCGCGTGACGGTACCAGCTCCGCTTTAACCAGTGCCTGCTGCAGATCGTCCTCAGCAGACAGCGTAATGGTGGGCATGCCGTCCTGCGCCAGCTGTTCGAAATCGGCCTCGGTCATGTCACTGAGCGCACCGGAGAACAGACTTTCCGTGATGCGTTTCGCGGCTGCCAGACCCTCTTCGCCATGAACCAGGCGCGTAACCTGCTCGGCCAGGACATACTGTGCACGCGGCGCGGTTCCGCTGTTTTTATCTTCTTCTTCCAGGGCAGTAATCTCTTCAATGCTCAGGAACGTGAAGAATTTAAGGAAACGGTAAACATCCGCATCGGAGGTGTTGATCCAGAACTGGTAGAACTTGTACGGGCTGGTTTTCTTAGCATCCAGCCAGACCGCGCCGCCTTCGGTCTTACCGAACTTGGTGCCGTCCGATTTGGTGATCAGAGGAACCGTCAGACCAAACACCTGGTTCTGATGCAGACGACGTGTCAGATCGATACCGGAAGTGATGTTGCCCCACTGGTCCGAGCCGCCGATCTGCAGCGTTACGCCGTGCAGTTCGTTCAGGCAGGCAAAATCATAGCCCTGCAACAGGTTGTAGGAGAATTCGGTAAACGAGATCCCCTGGTCGTCACGGTTCAGACGCTGTTTGACCGCTTCCTTGTTGATCATCTGGTTAACCGAGAAGTGTTTACCAATGTCACGCAGGAAGGTCAGCACGTTCATATTGCCAAACCAGTCATAGTTGTTGGCCGCAATCGCACTGTTCGCACCACAGTCAAAATCCAGGAATGGCGCAACCTGTTTACGGATTTTTTCGACCCATTCACCGACGGTTTCGCTGGTGTTGAGCTTACGCTCTGCCGCTTTAAAACTGGGATCGCCAATCAGACCGGTTGCGCCGCCCACCAGCGCCACCGGCTTGTGTCCGGCGTCCTGAAAACGTTTCAGGCAGAGCAGCGGTACCAGATGGCCCAAGTGCAAGCTGTCAGCAGTGGGGTCAAAGCCGCAATAGAGCGAAATTGGCCCTTGCGCCAGTTTCTCGACTAACGCGTCTTCATCCGTCACCTGGGCGATCAGGCCCCGTTCTTGCAATTGTTGTATCAGGTTACTGCTGGTCATCACTGACTCCAAATTGATCAGACTGCACCTAGGCTGGTACACAGCTTTCCGCTGAGTTGCGGAAGAAAAAAATGAGGGCTATAGCATAAAGCGCTGACGGCTTCTGTGCCAGCGCTGATAAGGGGAAAGCGCAGTTTTACGGGGCGAGTCGGTCAATTTTCCAGCCGTCGTTATCCCGTTGGTAGAGGAAACGATCGTGAAGGCGATGTTCGCCCCCTTGCCAGAACTCCATGGTGTTAAATTTTACCCGATAGCCGCCCCAAAAACTGGGCAGCGGCACGTCGCCCTGCTGGAATTTCTGCTTCAGTTCCAGAAACTTCGCTTCCAGCACACCGCGGGCAGAAATCCGGCTGGACTGACGCGAAACCCAGGCACCGATCTGGCTGTCACGCGGGCGGCTGCTGAAATATTTCAGGACGTCCAGCGGCGACAGTTTTTCGACTTCGCCCAGCACCATGACCTGGCGCTCCAGAAAATGCCACGGGAAATGCAGCGAAATACGCGGATTGTTGGCCAGATGTTGTGCTTTACGGCTGCCGAGGTTGGTATAGAACACCATGCCCTGTTCATCATAATGCTTCAACAGCACGATACGCTGATAAGGCTGGCCTTGCTCATCGACCGTGGCTACCGTCATGGCTGTAGGATCGGGCAATTGTGCCTCGCAGGCCTGCTTTAACCAGCTTTCGAACAGCGCCAGCGGATTATCCGGCAAATCGTTACGACGCAGACCACCGCGCGTGTATTCACGACGCAGGTGGGCAATGTTTTGCAGCATTTCATTGTCACTCATCATGCACACTCACTCAGATAACGTTAACCAGCCGGTTGCAGCTCGCAGTCATTCACGACGATTTTATCGTTGCGCTCAATAAAAGCACCGTTTCCTTTAGACCAGAAAACATACTGTCCGTCGCTGTAGCGGGCCCCCGAGGCAGAAACGGTTTGCGTCAGCGTCAGCGGTTTGCCATCCATGATAAAGCTGACCTGATCTTTAGCGTTATCCAGGGTGACGGTGAGCGGCAAGGTGCCACAGCGATAGTGTAACGTTTCTGGCGCGGGCGACGATTTGTGCATCAGGCTGCAGCCTGACAGCATGACCATGGCAACCACAGTTAATCCTTTTCGCATCAGCGATTCTCCTGTACGTAAAGCAGGCACAGCGCGCCCTGCTTTGTTCGGTATGAAGGTTCCGGCACCGGCAGGTTAACCGTTCCGGCACAGAGGGGCAATTTAACCGATGATCGCACCCGTAGCAGCAAAAGTTTTTTTGTCCGGACGTGGCAAGGTGAAGACTGCAAAGCCAGGGTTTGGTCGGGAAAACGCGACATCGCGCGGCGATGACCAGGGCGGAGGGGGCGAAAGAGACCGGCAACACCCGGGTATTCAGGCGTTGCCGGTGAGGATTAATTACCGCGATAGGTAGAATAGCCGTACGGGCTCAGCAGCAATGGAATATGGTAATGCGATTCACTTTTGTCCATGTGAAATATCACCGGAATTTCCGGGAAAAAGGACGCGTGCTGAACCTTCTGATAATAATCTCCCGTTTTAAATACAACTTTATAATCGCCCGTTTCATATTGTTTATCTGTCGGGAATAGTGCACTAATTCTGCCGTTTTTATCGGTTACCCCTGAGGAAAGCTTAACCCACTTGCCCTGTTCTTTATGTTCGAGGTCAACAGAAATACCGGGAGTCGGCGTGCCGGTCTCCAGATTTAATACGTGTACACTCAGCGGATTCTTCATCGCGGTTGTTTCTGCCGCACAAGCAACGGAACCCATTAATAACGCTGCAACTGCACCCATTTGCCATTTCATTCTCGATTCCTTTTTTCGTTAACCTGTCAACGAGCGTAAAGGGCCGCAGACTAAATACCAAACCGCAGGCGCTAAATGTGAAATTTCTGAGAGGCATAAATACGCTTTAGCTATTCGCGCTTTTTCTGCGCAAGTGCGTTTATTGTTTCGCTCACCGCCCTGCAAAATTCTCAAAAGCGACTATGCTGTTTAATTCAAGGTCCACTTCAAGGAGATGAAATGCATACTAAATCCCTGTCAGCTGCCGTTTTGCTTGCCCTCTCTCTGGCAACGTTAGCCGGTTGTTCTTCCAACCAGTCCATTAAAACGTCAGACGGCCGTACAATAGTGACCGATGGTAAGCCTCAAATTGACAGCGATACGGGGCTGGTGTCCTATCGTGACGCCCAGACAGGCAAAACCGAACAAATTAATCGCGATCAGATCAGCAATATGAGTGAACTTGATAACTAACGGACTCAATCACAGAAATAAGGTGGATAATATGAAGAAGACTCTGATTTTACCGCTGGCAGTTTTGATCGGCATGACCGCATTAACAGGCTGTACCCGCACAAGCTACGCTATTCATACCAACGATGGCCGCACTATTATCAGCGACGGTAAGCCGTCTGAATCTGATGCCGGTTTACTGGGTTATACCGATGCCAATGGTGTGAAACAGCAGATCAATAAAGCGGACGTTAAAGCCGTTTCCGAAGTGCCAAAATAACAGCGTTGCCGCCTGATCAGGGCGGCTTTTTTATTTCCTGCCGCCTCTTCATTGCTTCACCCTCTCAATATCTTTTTATCCGGAAATAACGATCGTCGTAAACAGTGTAATAACGATTTACACGGCATGATCATGGCTCATATATCCTTTTGTCTTTCTGACACAGGCGCTCGCCTGTTATGGCCTTTTTCATTCCCTCTCACTTTGCTTTGCGACAACACAAACACATTAGCATCTCTTTCTTATGGACATTTTATTTACAGCGTCAGGTTGCGTTCCGGAATGCCGCTGACGGCCAGGTCACCGTGTCAGGGACCTATCGTAATTTCAGGCCAGTTCGCCACTATCTAGTGGTTTAATCACTTCAATTCTGGCGGATAAAACGGGTCTTTATAAATTTTCGCTCGCTTATTAAGGTGTTAGCCTGCGGTATGAAAGTTCACTGTTTTTAATATTTTCTTTGATAGGTATCACCGAATGAAATCACATTATCGCTATTCATTTCTTTTACTAAACTAATCACTGGGTCGACGACATTCTCACTCACTCTCAGGAGGTGCATATGAATTTTCACGATGAGGCTACCGGTCATAAGATTATTGGTGAAGCTGCGGTGAACCTGGCACTACAGAATGAGGAGATCACGGTGGTTTCACTGATTCGCCAGCTCAGCACGATGGCGGACCATGAAAGCGACGATGAGCGCGTGCTTCTGATCGCCGATGCGCGTATATGGCTGAAAAGCTTTATTAACGTGGCCACGCGCGAGCGGGCCGAACTCAACTGGATGGTAGTAACGGGCCAGGTTCCCGCCAATGTGACCGAGCATTAACGCTGACAGGTTAGTGCGATACCGCGCTTCGCGGACGCCGGATGCGTCCGCGTTTACTGCGTGCTAACTGTCTGTATTCTCTTTGTGTCCGCTTTGCGCCCTTCTCCTTGTCCCCGTCTGAATCGCGCCGCACGCTTTTTCTGCGAAAATAGCTGTACAAGTTTTATTTTATTGTATAACTTTACGCTACTTTCAACTGACTACTTTTGAACCACCCGAGAACCTCTATGCAACGCAATCATCGCTTACCGCAGAGCGCCGACGATATCTCCCGCTATTTTTCTGCGGCGGGTCTCCCTTCACAGCAGGAAATGCTGGGGCAAATCGTGGTAGATATTTTACGCGCCGGCCAGAACGTGAACCGTAAGTCTATCTGCACTAAACTGCTGCGCCGTCTTGAGCTGTCAGCCAGTCAGGAAGAAGAGCGCCTTTGCCGTGAACTGATTGGGTTGCTGTTTGGTCGTTAAGACGGCCAGTGACTGCCCTGACGGGACGGGGCATCGTTGCGAAGCCGTTGCGGCCTTTTCGCTGCTGCTGCTGGCATTATTGTTGCTGCTGTCGTTACTGTGACGTGACGGCCGTACAGGCTTCCTTGCTTCAGACCGTCGTCATTAATGGAGTTTATGCGCGAGGATACGGATAGCCTCTTCGCAGGTCTGTCGGGTCGTTTTACAGCTTGTCTGTAGACTTTGCTGGTGCAACGCACCAATAATTTCCTGCAGTGTGAGCGTTTTACCCGGCTGCAGGATGTCTGACACAACGCGCCCTAAAAGCGCGTGAATCTCTTCACCGATGTTTGCCCTGTCATGTTTCACGCATAATCCTCAAATTTTACTTTTTCTGTAACAGCAAAGTGTTTTAGAGAAGGCACACTGTGCCTGTGTCTGGCAGCCCGTGGGTGACCGGCCGCCCTGCATGGATGACATAAGGGAATATTTACTTCCTAAATGAGCAAAGATTAATCCAGGATTTTCAGGGCCAGCGCAATCGTAGCCTGTTCATCGTGTACATCCGCCACCTTGCCGGTAACACGCATACCAAAGGCAATACGCAAAATCAGTCCTGCAGCCGTCTCCACATCCAGGTCGCGCCTGATGGAGCCATCATGCTGCCCTTCCTGCAAGAGTGACATCAGAAAGGCCTTATTGCGGAAGATAACCTGTGTAACCTGTTGTGACAGCTCCGCATCCAGCACCTGTAATTCAATAGCACTGCCTACGACCAGACAGCCGGTCCGCCCTTCCGTTGACCGGGAAGAATCCAGATAAAACTGGAGTAGTTCACTTAACTTTGCGCGGCCGGTCGAAAAGCGGGCCAGGCGTCCGCGCAGATCCTCGTTGCGGAGCGTGATGTAACGCTGAAAAACCAGCAGGAACAACGATCGCTTGTCCTGAAACGCTTTGTAGATACTACCGACAGAAAGCTGCATTGCCTCACTCAAATCGTTAAGCGAGGCGGCATGATATCCTTTTTGCCGGAACACGATCATCGCCTGGTCCAGAGCCTGTTCGATATCAAATTCTCTGGGCCTGCCGCGTTCTTTTTGTTTATTCGCTGTGGATTGTTGGCTGCTCATGACGACCAGTTTGAGAGGCTGCATTTCCGACATTACCCGGAAACGATAGGCAGAACGATTGTATCTCAGGCACCGGGTGCAAGTACACCCGAATCCCACCCCGGCGCATCGTCTGCACAAAGTGCGGTGCAGGCGATGCCGTGGTGGGATAAAAAGCAGGCCGATCAGGCGTTGGCTTTAAGCAGCTCGTCTGCCGCCAGTTTACCGAGCGCGTTCGCCGCAAAGGGACTGTCGCCCGTCAGTACCCGGCGATCTGTATGCACGGTCCCTTTAATATCGCTGTTAACCAGCGTCAGTCCCATGGCCTGAAGTTTCTCCCCAAAGAACCAGGTTAACTGTCCCGGCATGTAGCCGATATCCGGTGTTTGTTTGTCGGTCGCATCGGGGAAGGCGCAAATTTTATAGCCATTAAGCGGATTGTCGCCTTTGTCCAGAGCAAGAAAGGCAGCCGGGCCATGGCACAGCGAAATCAGGTGACGATCGTTGGCCAGCGTCCAGCGGATCACCTCAGCGACGGCTTCACTTTCGGGCAGCCCTATCAGCGCGCCGTGACCGCCCGGAATAAAGACGCCTGCGTACTCTGACCGGGGCGTCAGTGACTGAACGACAGCGTTCAGCGTCAGCGGGGAACGAAACAGCGACAGGCAGTGATTGTAAAAGCCAATGACCACCTCATCCTGCTGGGGCATCGCCCAGTGTTCAAACTTCACCATCTGCCCGGACAACGTCGCCACATCAAACTGGAAACCGGCCTGATACAGGTGATACATCGGAAGCAGCGTCTCAATCGGATGGTTACCGGTGGAAAACAGGGTGTCGTTATCAAGCGGCAGATAGCGCTCGTCGGTGCAGATCACCAGGACCTTTTTATTCCCTGAATACGGCTGGGGATAGTCGGCATCACCGAGATCAGATGTGGGGCGGGTGAACTGGTCAAGTGAGTAGGCAGAAGGAAAAAAGGCGTTATGTTCGGCCCGATCTGCCACCGGCGATTTACTGAGTTCTGACATGACAAAGCTCTCCTTAAGGGGATGGATACCTGTTTTAGCCTAGACCACAACGCCAGATTTAAACCGAGCGGCAGCCCAAACGGCCCCCTTATAAGAGCATTCTGTTGCTGTCATCCCTGCCCACGCCTTACTTCACCACCGGCAGATCGCTGATGCGCGTGGTATAAGCCGGCGACAGCATTTCGCGCTTCATCGCCCAGCGCTTCTCTGTCCCCTGTCCGGCGAACCACATTTTCCCCTTGCCCGCTTTGTGGATCTGATCGATAACCTGCATCAGATCGTTACGGCCCGGGTTGACCGGTCGCTCATCAAACAAATCCAACTGAGTCACGCCGTGGTCAAAGAAGTCGCTCAGGACAACGCCCGCTTTGATATAGCGGTGGCCCGCGATCCAGATGTAGTCCAGCATGTCGGTCGCCACCCGGATAATGTCGCGCGTATCGTGCGACGGCGTCAGTAACTGACCAGTGGCCTGATTGCCGTAAAAGTTTTCACCAACGGCATGGGGGCTGGTGCGCAGAAACACCCCGATTTGTCGGCAGTACTGTTTTTCTTTCCGCAGTTTTTCGGCGGCACGTTCGGCATAGGTACAGACTGCCTCACGCACCTGTGCATAGTCTGAAAGACGGCTACTGAAAGAACGTGAGCACATGATCTGCTGTTTGGTGGGTTCGAGGGCTTCTAAATCCTGACAGGGTTCACCGCATAATTCTCTGACCGTGCGTTCCAGCACCACGCTGAAATTCTTACGAATCAGGCTGGGACGCTGACGCGCCAGGTCTGCGGCCGAGGTTATCCCCATCTCCTCAAGCCGCTGGCTGAGACGGCGGCCAACGCCCCAGATATCCTTGACCGACACCTTCGCCAGCAGTTTTTGCTGGCGCACCGGATCGGACAGATCGACCACACCGTTGGTGTAGCCCGCCCATTTTTTGGCCGCAAAATTCGCCAGCTTCGCCAGCGTCTTGGTAGGGGCAATCCCGACACAGACGTTAAGATGAATTTCTTTTTTGATGCGTTTTTTAATCTGGTGCCCCAGGGTATCAAGCGACATGCAGTGGCTGACGCCGGTTAAATCCAGAAAGGCCTCATCAATCGAATAAATTTCTACCGACGGGGCCATTTCCTCCAGTAGCGTCATGACCCGGGTGCTCATATCCGCATACAGCGCATAGTTAGAGCTAAAGACCTGCACGTTATGGCGGGCAATGATTTCTCGCATTTTAAAAAACGGCACGGCCATGGTGACGCCAAGGGCTTTGGCTTCGGCATTACGCGCAATCACACAGCCATCGTTGTTTGAGAGCACAATAATGGGCTTGCCCTTGAGATCCGGTCGAAACACCGTTTCACAGGAGGCATAAAAATTGTTCACATCGACCAGCGCAAACATGATTAATAAACCGACTTGATCACATAGGTCACAACGCCAAACACTTCGAGCGCGTCTTCTGTGCTAATCACAATGGGTTTGAACTGACGGTTCATTGGCATCAGTTGCAGGCAGGGCTGAAGCTGAAGCCGCTTGACGGTAAATTCGCCCTCAATCGCGGCCACCACAATATCGCCATGAGAAGCCACCAGTGCGCTGTCCACCACCAGCATATCGCCGTCGTTAATGCCCGCTCCGGACATCGATTCTCCACTGACGCGCACAAAGTATGTCGAACTGGGATGCTGAACGATGAGCTTGTTCAAATCAATCCGCTGCTCAACGTAGTCCTGCGCCGGAGACGGAAAACCGCACGGCACCCGCTCGACAAACAGCGGTAATTGCAAAGGCGTGCTCACTTTTGCTGGCCTGATAAATTCCATATTCACCTCTCACGCCAAATTACTGTATATAATTACAGTAATCGCGATCCGCCAGTGCGATCAAGCGAAACCGGAGAGGTTTATGTAAACCAGTTGATGTGGATGGATATTTTTTTCTGCCCTTTTCACCGCCTTATGACAGGCCTGTGCAGCCATTAACCGTACCGGTTGTTTTTTCGCCGGCGCATGCAAAATTCTTCTCTTCGCTGAACAGATGTTTAAAAAGCACGGAACGCTGCCCGTTAGCGGCGCGTATTTATTCGCCGCACAACCCGGGCGGAAATAATGCTGACAGCGTTAGCAACATCAATCGGCTAAGCGTACAAGCGGCGCGCAGACGATAACGGAAATAAACAACCGCCTGGCCGTGCATAGTGATAAAAATAGCCCTAAGCAAGTCCGAAAAAAGGCGTCAAAATAGCAGGCGATAAACGGGGTCTGATTCGCCAGCGCTGTTTCACGCTGCTTTTATGACGGGAAAATCACCACAGCCGATCTTTTTTGCAAAAATGAAGACAGGATCGCCGGATACAACGTTCATCTTTTGTGATGTGAACGTGTCTCATTCGGATTAAAAATGATAATAATCATATAGTTAAAAAAAATAAGATAACGTGAAATGATTTATACTGTGATATCCAACACGTTTGCCTATCATGCCTGCATTACCGCCGAACACGGCTATCACCGTGGCATTGAAAAAAAGCATTGAGAGGCAGAATAAAAATGGAATTGAAAAGTACACAGGGAAAAAAGGTCTATTTAACCGAGCAGGAACTTTCTTTAAGCTGGCTTTTTATGACCGGTATGACGGTTAACCAGATCGCGTACCAGATGGCTTCACCTGCACACGTCATCTATTATCTTAAGCAAAAAATCATGCAGAAAGTAGGCGTGAGAAATAACAGTGAGTTTATCCTCTGGCTGATTCATCTCAGAAAATAAAAAACGTCGCGCTGTGTTGCCCGCATGGCAGGATAATACGTTGCCTCCGCCCGCGTGATGAATACGCACAATGTCCGCGCAGGCATCATCGGTTAACCCTGCGCCGTCATCATGCCGGGATAACGTCACCGCGCGCCTGACTCGCCCTGCGCTTTCCGCCGGCAACCGTAACCTGATCGGCGTGTGAGGCGCATGGGCTTGTGACCGATCCGGTCAGCCATTTACCTGCTGCCTTATCCATTCGCGAAATATCTCCATCGATGGCGTCAGCGTCTTTGACCGCAGCCAGGTTAACCAGTAGCCACCGACATCAATCTCAATGTCAAAAGGCCGCACCAGGATGCCCGCCTCCAGCTCCCGCTGAAACATGCAGACCGGCACCAGCGCGACACCGCCCGTCTGAACCGCTGCCTCGACCATCAGCCGCGAGGAGTCGAAAACCGGACCAGTCATTCTGGGGGGCGTGATATTTGCCGCAGTGAACCAGTTACCCCACTCATCCGCGCGATAAGAACGCAGCAGCGTTTCCCGTAACAGATCGCCGGGCTGCTGCAGCCGACGGGCGATATCCGGCCGGCAAAGCGCAGTCAGCGGTGCGGTAAACAGCGGTTCGTTGTGCGTTGCAGGCCAGGCCCCCGTCCCAAAGCGAATAGCATAATCGATGCCTTCGCCCGCCAGATTCACGACGTTATTATGGGTGCGCACGTTCACTTCCAGCGCAGGATGCTGCTGATGAAAGGCATCCAGACGCGGCAGCAGCCAGCCCAGCGCAAAGGTCCCGACACAGGCGAGGGTCATCACTTCGCGGTATTCACCCCCTTCAAACCGGCGCCAGGCTTTTTCAAGCTGGGTGAACGCCTCGGACACCTCGGCAAACAGCAGCCGGGACTCGTCCGTCATCTCCAGTCCACGCGGTAAGCGCCGGAATAACGTCACGCCCAGCCGCTCTTCAAGTAGCCTGACCTGCTGGCTCACGGCCGCCTGCGAGACGAAAAGTGCCATACCTGCGTGAGTAAAATTCAGGTACCGGGCCGAAGCATAAAAGGCCCGGAGTGCATTAAGCGGAACATCATTTTTCATTGTTAACCCCAGAAATTCTTTTGGCTCCTCTCAAATTATCTCGCTTGTCGATAATTTGAAATCCCTTACTCTCTCCCTCGTCACACTTTTGACAGGCGATATGTCCCGCAATAACGCGACCTTCGTGTCATAACGGGGGCATCAGGTGGCAGAAACTGACATAAGTTTCACGAGGGGCGCATTTTACACGTTTCGCTCAGCACGCCCCGCTTCCTGAGGCGGTGAGGTGCCGGGCATGTCTGAATGCAGATACACATTAACGGAGGTTTATATGGCTACGGCTCCCCGGCTGCGCATCTGTGCAGCGGCAACCCTACTGGCGCTGGCGGTCCCTTTTGTCGCCGAGGCCCATTTCAATGACGCATTGTTAGCGCAACCTGTCCGGCAGCTGGAACATGCCGCAGGCGGACGCTTAGGCGTGGCGGCGATCGACACCGGTGATGGTTCTGTTTTTACTTATCGTGGTAACGAACGTTTTCCCCTTTGCAGCACCAGTAAAGTCTTTACGGTGGCGGCCATTCTGAAGAAAGCGGAAACCGCACAAGGCCTGCTGAATGAAAACATCGCGATTCGTCACGCCGACCTGGTGAATTACAACCCCGTGACCGAAAAACAGGTGGGCGGCACGATGACCGTGGCAGAACTCAGTGCGGCGGCCTTGCAGTACAGCGACAACGCGGCGATGAATAAACTGCTGACGCACCTTGGCGGGCCGCATGCCGTGACCGCCTTCGCCCGCAGCATCGGCGATAACACGTTTCGTCTCGATCGAACCGAGCCCACGCTTAATACCGCTATTCCGGGTGATACACGTGATACAACGTCACCGACAGCGATGGCGCAGAGCCTGCAAAAACTGGTTTTAGGCACGGCGCTGGCACCTGCTCAACGCCAGCAGTTAGCCGACTGGATGAAGGGCAATACAACCGGCACCTACAGCATACGTGCGGGTCTGCCTGCTGACTGGGTGGTCGCGGATAAAACCGGCAGCGGTGATTACGGCACCACCAACGACATCGCCGTGATCTGGCCACCGCATCATGCCCCGCTGGTGCTGGTGACCTACTACACGCAGACCGACAAACACGCGGCCTCGCGTAAGGATGTGCTGGCCAGCGCCGCAAAAATTATCGCCTCAGGTTATGAAAACTAAGCGACCGTAACGGCGTTAACACGTGATATGGCCTGTCTGTACGGGCTGTATCACGCCGCTGAAAAGGTTTGTCAGGTCAATAAACCCGTTGACAGGCATCCGTCACTTCCCTAAATTGAGCGCTTGCTCAAGTCGCCGGTTTACCGCCAGTACGCCTGCCTGAGCACAGGCGACTGGCCGGGATTACGCCGTGCATACCCACGTTATTTAACCGACAGGAAATAACCTATGAGGCTGGCTTATCATGCAATCCTTCGCCCCCGTAACGGAAGACTGACCGCCCTGCTGCTTGCCTTAAGCCTGGTGCCCGGCGCGGTGCTGGCTGTCCCGCCGCCGCTGAACATCGCCGTTTATCGCGGCGCGGCAGGATGTGACGGCTGTTCGGAAATGGTGGTGAAATCGCTCCACGGCCTCACCCGGCCGGTTCGCACAACGTACATCGGCGAGCATGAAACGCTCAGGCTGACGGCACAGAACCTGCGTCAGTTTGATCTCTATATTCAGCCTGGCGGCGGTCAGGATATTCCCGCGGCTTATGCCGCACTGGGAGAGGAAGGCGTCCGGGCTATTCGACAGTTTGTTCGCAGCGGCAAGGGGTTTCTGGGCCTTTGCATGGGGGCCTACCTGGCAGACAGTCAGTGGCTGGGGCTGATTAGCTCACCGCTGGAATCGGAAGTGGGCCGTCCAGGCTCGGGCATTGCTGATGAGGGCGATTACACGATTCGCGTTGACTGGCAGCGTCAGCCAACGCGGTTCTATTATCAGGACGGTCCGTACCTTGAGGGCAATCAAGCCCGGGATGGTTTTACCCCTCTGGCCTTTTACCGGAATGGTGACGTCGCTATCGCCCACTATACGTATGGAAAAGGCACGGTTGTGTTAACCGGACCGCATCCGGAAGCCGACGAGAGCTGGATGGACCAGGCAGACGGCGGTAAAGACGGCGTTGACACCACGCCCCAGGCAAAAATGTCTCGCCTGTTGGCCGGGTTTGATAACACCGTGCCTTAAGCCCGCACTGCGTGAGTGTCCGTGGCCGGGCGGCGTGGTCCTGTCGTGACGGTGCCGCTTTTCCTGTACGCGATGTGAGCGGCAACCGGATCGCTGCGTAGCTGTCTGTCGTGAATATAACCGGGAGATCCGGCTGGCGGACAGCTGACGCTCACATTCCTCAATCCGCCCTGCGCCCGCCAGGTCGCCGTGCCTGACGGCTGGCACGTGAAGGCAATCAGCGTCGCGCATCCCGTCAGGCAGGAAGATTACACGGTGCTGTCGGCCTCCAGCGCATCCTGAATCGCATCCGCCAGATTGGCAATTTCGTTTGCCACGGCCTGCAAATCCCAGGCGGCTTTAGAGCCATTCGCTGACGTCGAGGCGCTGACGGATGCTTTTGCCACTGCCAGCGCCGCCGCAACGGCGACCGTACGTTTGTGTTGTTCCTGCGTCATGCCCGCGGACGGCAGTGAAAAATAGTCGTTAACCATTATCATGTCCTTGTGATTCAAGAGGCGTAAACCTTAACGCCCTGCGCGTTCATAAGAAAGTAAATTATGACCACGGCTCCCGACAGATTCACACGGCACTTCCGGGCAACGCGCCCGCCCCGGCCTGTTTGCAGAGTTCACCTGCCAGACGCGGTTCCCCGTCTGCGCTCAGGGGTTATTAGCCTGCCATGTCGACGTTGCCGCCAGGAAGGACGTCGCCGCACACAGCACGCGTAACAGTGATCCGTTCCTGCGTCGCCTGTACAACCCGGGCCGCTCAGAAAAGCCATCTTGTACAAGGCTGTACAACTTTCCAAAGAGGCGCCGCGCAGAGGGCACCCTCAATAATCCCTTAAAAATCAACATCAAATGTTAATATTTTTAGATTTTATGTTGCAATAAGCGCCGAAAAGTCATCCGACCACTTAAAATTTTATACAAAAAATTGTACAAACTTGGTTTTTTTGTATAACTTTACGGCGTGATGTTAAGTCACTTGTAACGAAAGGTGCTTTGCACCGCATCTGAAGGTGAGTGGATTTCCACCTTCAGATGCAAAATTTTTCTTTCTAACGATTTTGAGGCCATGATGCAAACGACAACGAATACTGAGTCTCAGATTTCAGACTATTTCATGAACGCGGGTGCCCATTTCACCAGCGAAAAAGATGTGATTGCCGAAACCTGGTCAGAGCTTGCTGCCTATAAGGCTCACGTTTCTGAAAAAGATATCGTGCTGGGTTTGATCCACAAACTCGAATGTGAAACCGATGTGACCATGCAGGATATCTATCGTCAGGCCCTGGAGATTGTGCTTCAGCGTACGCCGGGCGATGTCCGTTTTTGATAAGTTGTGATGAAACGCTAATTAGCATGGATGCTTTGCCTTCCCTAAAAATTCGCCCCTGATTCAGGGGCTTTTTTTTTTATTTTTTTTCAGCTTACCTCGCCTCTCCTTTCTCGGTAAATCAACAGGTTAAACGCAGCGGCGATGAAGAAAACCTACCTCGCTGCGCTTTATTTCTCTGGCATTCATGACCAGGCTTTTGGCTGTTGATCGATTCCTCACTAACCAGGAGATAACCATGTTTCATCACTCATCAAAGCTGCAGTACCCCGTGCGAGTAGAGAAACCCGATCCTGAATTCGCCATGTTACTCCAGCAAGCCATTGGTGGCGTGGAAGGCGAAATACGTGTGGCAATGCAGTACTTCTTCCAGGCCATGGGCGCACGCGGCGATGCGCGAATCAAAGATCTTCTTATCTCTACGGCAACTGAAGAACTGAGCCATATTGAGATGCTGGGCCATGCGGTGGCCCTCAACCTGGAGGGCGCGCCCCTTTCTTATCAGGAAGCCTCGGCAAAAGATCCCGTGGTGAATGCGATTCTCGGCGGAATGAATCCCCGTCATATCCTGTCATCAGGACTGGCTGCCCTGCCGGTGAATGCGAACGGCATGCCTTTTGACATGAGCCATATTTACGCGTCCGGCAATGTGGCGGCCGATATGCTGGCAAACGTGACGGCTGAAGCCACAGGCCGGGTACTGGCGACGCGCCTGTACAATCTGACTGAGGATAAAGGCATGAAGGATTTCCTGTCTTTCCTGATTGCCCGCGACACGATGCACCAGCAGCAGTGGCTGGCGGTAATCGAAGATTTAGGCGGCCTGGATGCGTCGCTGCCCATCCCGGACAGTTTCCCACAGGAAGGGGAAGCGCAGGAACATGCTTACTACTGCCTGAATACCTCACTGGATAAACCGTTGCCGAAAGGCCGCTGGAGTGAAGGCCCCTCCTTCGACGGTCGCGGTGAGTTTAGCGCGAAAGAGCAGCCGGATATTTTAGGAGAAGAGCCGCTGCTGGGGAATGCCCGCCCCGGTTCCGGTGCTCAGCAGGCACAAATCGAAGGTGGCGTTCCGCCACTGAAAAAGGGATTGTGATGATCTGAAGGGCCACCGGCCCTTCTTTTTTTGCCCGCCGGTCCTGTCAGGCCACCAGCCTGTGACTTTTTGCCTGCGTGTAAAGCGTTTCTCTGGCCAGGTTCTTCATTTTCACTTCGCACATAATGTCGAAATCGCTAAACGACAATGCCCAGTCATTGAGCGTCGCGTTGAAATAATAATCGGAGTGCGCCCGCAGTTTGGTTTTTGGCACTGCCAGTTGCTGCTGATCGGGGAACCCCTTCTCAGGGATAAGGCCCTCCTGCGAAATGGAATAGTGCAATACTGGCCGTACGCCACGCCAGGACTCTGTAATTTGGGCAATACGAACATCATCGGCCTGAATAAACTGATTCTCTTTCACCCAGTGATGATGAATGTCTAACACGACGGGACACAATGCACGGGCCTGAAGCACGTCGTCCAGCGAACAGGATATCTCATCATTTTCTACCGTCAGCATCAGGCGGGCTTCGGGACTGAGACGGTGAAAGGCCTGTTTAAACCCGTCAAAACCCCGTTTGCCATTCATATGGATGTTGATTTTAAAATCCTGAAAGGTTTTGCCGTAGCCCATCAGGCAGGCGCACAGGGCATGGTATTCCACATCTTCCAGCGCGCGGGTTACTACATCAGGATTGTCTGACGCCAGCACGCTGTACTGTCCCGGATGGAATGACAGACGAATGTTATGCTGTCTGGCCAGTTCACCGCAGCGGGCAAAAAGCGGATACAGTTCCGGCAAAAAACGGGCAAACAGGGGTTTTGCTTCTGGCACGGTGTACAGCGGCAGTAAATCGCTGCCAATGCGCATCATTCTTAACGCATCAGGCTGTGTCGCTATCGCCTCCAGCGTTAAATACAGATTCTGCAAATTGGTTTGCGCGATCTCATAAAGCAGTGCGCTGCCCTGCGCCTTATCCAGGCGGAGAAAACGTGTCCGGGTGGTGGCGCGAAAGGGAAAGAACTGCTTGCCGTCCGCATTTAAGTACTTGCATGCAAAGCCTAATTTCATAGTCACTCCTGAAAGGTATTCAGAAAGTGTAACAGTTAATTTTTAACTCGCCATTTTGGGCAATTTTATCAATAGGTTAATGACCATCTTTCCAGGTAATGCTTCATTAAACCCATTCTGACAGTGGGTGAACGATAAGCGTCACTCATCCCGTCACAGCCGCTCACCCGTAACAGAATATTACTTACTGATTTTTTGGGAAATAACTTACGAAAGCCGCAAAAAGTCTGCGCGTGCAGAGTGGCATAATTTCCTGTAACAACTAAAATGACAGTGTGACTAGCTAGTCCTTTTTATCTTACGGAACACTGATATGAGGTCTGACTATGACACAACAGAAATACAGAGGTGGAGCCGGAAATTTTGCTAACGATCCTGATCGCGCCAGTGAAGCTGGCAGTGCAGGAGGCAAAGCCAGCGGAGGTAATTTCAGGAACGATCCTGAAAGAGCCAGGGAGGCCGGTCGGAAAGGCGGCAAAACCAGCCGACGCACGTCTAAGTAGTTCTGAGTAAGGCGCCTTAAGGAAGGACGACGCCATGGACTGGCACTTTTCCTCTGTCAGTTCCCCTTTTATCCGCTCTGCACACTATCACCGGCTCTGCTTTGTCTTTTGTCTGACTCAATCACATCGCCCTTTACCTTAATAAGCGCAGCGGTATTACGCTATGCGTAAAATACCGTATCGCCAGCAAAGTGCGTTAATCACGAGAGGCGACCTGTTTCAGAAAATACCGCATGAAAAATAAACGTGCGACGATTGCCCGGCCCTTCCCCGTCTTTACAGAAAACAATCAAACAAATGAAAAACAACGAAAAAATATCCAAAATTTGCTATTTAATTTCGCTAATGAATTATTTCCGCCTGTGCTTTGCTGAAAATAAAAAAACAGGCATCACACACCGTGCGATATTTAAGCGCACCGGTTAAACAGAATATTTTCAGGCGTAATCGGTGAGGTGTTCTATATTTACAGCCACCTCACGTCGTATAAAAAAAGCTGGAGCAATGTGTCATGTCGAATGAGAAATCTACTACGCCCCTGAATCACCGTGCCCCAACCACCGGCCCCGAATCCTCACAGCCCGGCCTGGGATCATTAGCCCCCAAAGACGGTTCACATCAGCCTCCTGCCGAACCCACACCACCGGGGAAACAACCAACGGCGCCCGGCAGCCTTAAAGCCCCTGAGACGCGTAATGCAAAGCTGGATCAGCTGGAGGTGAACCGCAAAGGCGGCACAGGCAGCGCGCTGACCACCAACCAGGGCACCCGTATTGCAGACGACCAGAACTCATTGCGCGCCGGATCACGCGGTCCGACGCTGCTTGAGGATTTTATTATGCGGGAGAAGATCACCCATTTTGATCATGAACGCATCCCTGAGCGCATCGTCCATGCGCGCGGCTCGGCCGCCCATGGTTACTTCCAGCCTTACTGCTCGCTGAAGGACGTGACCAAAGCCCATTTTCTGAGCGAGCCTGAGCAGATCACGCCGGTTTTTGTGCGCTTCTCTACCGTTCAGGGCGGTGCCGGTTCGGCGGATACCGTGCGTGATATTCGTGGCTTTGCCACCAAGTTCTATACCGAGGAAGGCGTTTTTGATTTAGTGGGCAACAATACGCCCGTCTTTTTTATTCAGGATGCGCATAAGTTCCCGGACTTTGTGCATGCGGTGAAACCCGAACCGCACAATGAGATCCCTCAGGGCCAGAGTGCGCACGACACGTTCTGGGATTATGTCTCGCTGCAGCCCGAAACCCTGCACAACGTTATGTGGGCGATGTCCGACCGCGGTATCCCACGCAGCTACCGCACGATGGAAGGCTTCGGCATTCATACGTTCCGCCTGATCAACGACGAAGGTAAAGCCACGTTTGTGCGTTTCCACTGGAAACCGCTGGCCGGTAAAGCCTCATTGCTGTGGGACGAATCTCAGAAGCTGACAGGCCGCGATCCCGACTTCCACCGTCGCGATCTGTGGGAAGCGATTGAAGCGGGTGATTTCCCTGAGTTCGAGCTTGGCCTGCAGATGATTCCGGAAGAGGATGAGTTTAAGTTTGACTTTGATATTCTGGACGCCACCAAACTGATTCCTGAAGCGCTGGTGCCTGTGGTGCGCGTCGGCAAAATGGTGCTGAACCGCAACCCGGACAACTTCTTCGCCGAAACCGAGCAGGTCGCCTTCCATCCCGGTCACATCGTTCCCGGCCTGGATTTCACCAACGATCCCCTGCTTCAGGGCCGTCTGTTCTCCTACACCGATACGCAAATCAGCCGTCTTGGCGGGCCTAACTTCCATGAAATTCCGATTAACCGCCCGGTTTGCCCTTACCACAATTTTCAGCGTCAGGGCATGCACCGGATGGACATTGATACCAATCCGGCCAACTACGAGCCGAACTCGATCAATGACAACTGGCCACGGGAAACCCCACCGGCGGCAAAAGGAGGCGGCTTTGAAAGCTATCAGGAGCGCATTGAAGGACATAAAGTGCGCGAACGCAGCCCTTCATTCGGCGAATACTATTCACAGCCGCGACTGTTCTGGAACAGCCAGACTGCCATCGAACAGCAACATATTATTGGCGCGTATTCGTTTGAACTGAGTAAAGTGGCTCGCCCTTACATTCGTGAGCGCGTGCTCGATCATCTGCTGCGCATTGACGTCACGCTGGCGCAGGGCGTTGCCGCCAATCTGGGGATTGCGCTCAGCGACGACCAGTTGAATACCGCCGCGCCAAAAGAGGTTAACGGCCTGCAGAAAGATGACAGCCTGAGCCTGTACGCGATCCCGGATGGGGATATCAAAGGCCGCCAGGTAGCGCTGTTAGTCAGCGAGGGCGTTAACGCCGATGATGTGCTGCATATCCTGCAACACCTGAAAACGGCCGGCGTGCATACGAAACTGCTGGCGGCGCACATGGGCCAGGTCAGTGCCGACGATGGATCACAGTTACCCATCGATGCCACCTTTAACGGCCTGCCTTCCCTTACGTTCGACGCCGTGATCGTTCCCGATGGCAACATGGATGCGCTGCTGAAAAGCGGTGATGCGCGCTACTTCCTGCTGGAAGCGTACAAGCACCTGAAAGTCATTGGTCTGAGTGGGGAAGCGCGTCGCTTTAAAGCGCAGTTTGACCTGGATGAGAATCAGCAGGAAGACGGCATCGTGGAAGCCGACAATGCTGAAATCGCGCTGATGAATGATTTCACGGCGGCCATGGCCGAACACCGCGTCTGGTCACGTAGCCAAAAGGCGGAAACCATCCCGGCCTGATGGCGCGTCAGCCAGGCTTTCGGGTCTGGCTGACGATATCGTGACAACGTCACATAAATTCACCTGTTTGACCGCGAAACCGCTGTTTACGGCGGTTTTTTTGTGCATAACGGCACAGGGTTTTATCTGATTTTCCATAAAGTTCAGCGAAAACCAGGGCGGGCCCGATGGCGGTGCGTATCAGCCTCGCTGAGGAATAAATCGTGTACAAAGGCGGGCACGCGCAGTAAATGCGGCAACGTAGTCTATGATTAGGGATTAAGCATGGTGTGAATCAGACGCTGCCTGGCGTCTGAAGCGGTATGACACATAACACTTTCTGAATAGTAACGCAGGCAGAGGTGATGAAGGCGTTCCCCTCTCCTGGGTGCCTGATCTCGTTAACAACATTTTCAACCCGTACCCTCGGCTGACCGATAGCGTGAGGGTGCTTATTGCGTACTTTCTGATTAAAGAGGCAACGGAATGGGATCGACAGCATTTTGTAAGAGTTGGGGGGCGGAGTTTCTGGCCGACGGGAGCGTGCGTTTCCGCGTTTGGGCGACCGGCCAGCAGCAGGTCACGCTGCGACTGGGCGGTCAGGATAGTGCCATGACACCCGCCGAAGACGGCTGGTTTGAATATCATGCCAGCGGCATTCAGGCGGGCGCAGCGTATAACTTTGTGCTGAACGATGGCACCGTTATCCCCGATCCCGCCTCACGCGCGCAGCAGGATGATGTCAGTGGACCGTCGCTGGTTATCGATCCGACACACTATCGCTGGCAGAACACCGACTGGCGTGGTCGTCCGTGGCAGGAAAGCGTGGTCTATGAAATGCATATCGGCACGTTCACGGAAGAAGGTACTTTCCAGGCCGCAATTAAAAAACTGCCTTATCTGGCTGAGACCGGCATCACCATGATTGAGGTGTTGCCGGTCTCGCAGTTTGGCGGCCAGCGCGGCTGGGGCTACGATGGCGTGCTGCTTTACGCACCGCATGCCGCCTACGGTACGCCCGACGATTTCAAAGCGTTTATTGATGCCGCGCATGGCTATGGCATTGCAGTTGTACTCGACATCGTGCTTAACCACTTTGGTCCGGACGGAAATTATCTGCCGCTGCTGTCACCCGACTTCTTTCACAAAGATCGCATGACGCCATGGGGCGCGGGTATTGCCTATGATGTTGACGCCGTTCGCCGCTATATCGCGGAAGCGCCCCTTTTCTGGCTGCAGGAGTATTGTCTGGACGGCCTGCGTTTTGATGCCATCGATCAGATTGAGGATATCGCTGACAAACACGTGCTGACGGAGATTGCTGAGCGGATCCGGGCGGACATTCCTGACCGCCAGATTCACCTCACCACCGAAGATTGCCGTAACGTCATTTTCCTGCACCCCAGGAGGGAAAACGGCGGCGTGCCGCTGTTTACGGCGGAGTGGAATGACGACTTCCATAATGCCGTGCATGTCTTCGCCACCGGTGAAACGCACGCTTACTACAAAGACTTTGCCGATCAGCCTGAAAAACGCGTGGCGCGCGCGCTGGCCGAGGGCTTTGTCTATCAGGGTGAGGTGTCCGTTCAGTCCGGTGAGAAACGCGGTGTAGACAGCACGGGACAGCCGCCTGTGGCCTTTGTTGATTTTATTCAGAACCACGACCAGGTGGGCAACCGTGCGCAGGGCGAAAGGCTGATTTCGCTGGCCGGCGCTGAACGCACACAGGTGCTACTGGCGACATTACTGTTATCACCGCATATCCCGCTGCTGTTTATGGGGGAAGAGTATGGCGAAACCCACCCTTTCCTGTTCTTTACCGATTTTCATGGCGATCTGGCTAAAGCCGTGCGTGAAGGCCGGGCAAAAGAGTTTGAAGGCCATGCCGGTCATGAGGGCGAAAGCGTGCCCGATCCAAACGACGAAGCGACGTTTGTGCGTTC
Organism: Pantoea sp. CS_6; assembly: GCF_041954745.1. Taxonomy (NCBI): domain Bacteria; kingdom Pseudomonadati; phylum Pseudomonadota; class Gammaproteobacteria; order Enterobacterales; family Erwiniaceae; genus Pantoea; species Pantoea sp. CS_6. Next base: position 253,490 of record NZ_JAVAYG010000002.1, on the reverse strand, counting down.
AAAGCTGGACTGGCGCAAGCTGGAAAGTGAGGAAGGCCAACGCTGGCTGACGCTGACCCGGTCACTGCTGGCAATCCGACAGCAGTCCATTGTCCCGCTGCTGGCCACCGCAGGCGGTCACAGCGGTCAGGTGCTGGCGACCGCCGAGGGCTTTGTTGCCGTGAGCTGGACCTTCCCTGCGGGGACACTGTCCATGGCGCTGAACATAGGTGAGCAGGCCCAGCCGCTGCCTGAAATGCCCGGTGAAACCCTCTTTGCCTGGCCACAAGCGGCCGATCGGTTGCCCCAACATTCCATCGTGGTTCGTCTGGCTGCGGGAGACAGCAAATGAGTATTCCAACCGCTACCTACCGTATTCAGTTTCGTAACGGCATGACGTTTGATCGTGCTGCGGCGCTGGTGCCCTATCTGAAAGACCTGGGCATCAGCCATCTTTATGCCTCGCCCATTTTTACCGCTACAAAGGGATCCACCCACGGCTACGATGTCACCGACGTCAACGCGATCGATCCATCCATTGGCGGTCGTGCGGGCTTTGATCGTCTGGTCAGCGCCCTGAAAGCCGCCGGACTGGGGTTGATTATTGATATCGTACCCAACCACATGGCGGCCTCGCTGGAAAATGGCTGGTGGCGCGACGTCCTTGAGCATGGTCAGGACAGCCGCTATGCACGTTACTTTGATATTGACTGGTCACGGCGCTTAACGCTGCCGTTCCTGGGCGACGATATCGATACCGTGCTGGAAAATGGCGAGATCAGCGTGAAGCGCGATCCCGATACAGGTAAGCCCGCGCTGGCCTATTTCGAAAGCTATTATCCGCTGACCCCGGCAAGCTGGGAGGGTCATGAAGCGGCGGTGCTCCAGCTCAGCGGCAAAGGCGACCTGGCGGCACTGCATGAGCAGCAGCCCTGGCGGCTGATGTCATGGCGCGATGCTGCACACGACCTCTCCTATCGTCGCTTTTTCGAGGTCACCGGTTTAGTGGGCGTGCGGGTGGAAGATCCGGCGGTGTTCGAAGATGCGCACCGGCTTATTCTGAGCCTCGTACACAGCGGTGCGGTTGACGGACTGCGCGTTGACCACGTTGACGGGCTGGCCGATCCCAAAGGCTATCTGGAGCAACTCCGCCAGGCCGCCGGGCCAGATTGTTATCTCACCGTTGAGAAAATCCTGGGCGCCGGAGAACACCTTCCGGCCGACTGGCCCATCTCGGGCACCACGGGCTATGAATTTATCAGCGCGTTGTCTCATGTGCTGGTGGATAATAAAACGCTTGGGTCACTGCGTCAGGCCTGGGAAGACGTCAGCGGCGCTGACGTGCAGATGGAAGAGGAACTGCGTAAAGCGAAATGCCTGATGGCAGACCGTAACTTTGCCGGCGAGTTTTCACGTCTGCTGCAGCTGGCCACGGCTATTGCCGAAGATGAAAACGTCGCCGTGCGCCCGGACGATCTGCGCAACGCGCTGCGTGAGCTGCTGGTGGCGTTTCCGGTTTATCGTACCTATGGCAATACGCAGGGCCTGACCGCCGATGACCAGCAACGGTTGCAGGCGGTCGCCGCAGACGTCAAGGCATCAGCCCATGCACCGGACAGCCACGCGCTGGATTTCCTGCTGCGCATTATGCAGGGTGATGTGGCGCATGCGGTGACCGGGCAGGCAGACAGCTTCCGTACACGTTTCCAGCAACTGACCGGCCCGCTGATGGCGAAATCCATCGAAGACACGCTGTTTTATCGTCAAAACATGGCGCTGGCGTTGAATGAAGTGGGCGCAGAACCGCTGCAGGCGCAGTTTTCACCGGCGCAGTTTCATGAGGAAATGCAGGACCGCCTTGCGCGCCAGCCCGATGCTCTTTCCGCCAGTTCAACCCATGATACCAAGCGTGGCGAAGATGCCCGTGCCCGTCTCTATACCCTGACAGAAGCACCGCAGCATTGGGCAGCCTGCGTCGCGCGCTGGCGTGAGCTGAATCGCCCGGCGGTCCGCTCGCTTGCGGAGGGTCCGGCACCCGAAGCCACCGTGGAATGGCTACTCTTTCAGGCACTGGCGGGCGTCTGGCCGCCGACGTTGCAACCGGATGATCGTGCCGGACTGGCCGCCCTGGCCGAGCGCTTTGCCGGCTACGTTGAAAAAGCCCTGCGTGAAGCCAAGCTGCGTACCGACTGGACGGAAAACAATACGGATTACGAACAGGCGGTACTGGATTACGCTCATCATCTGCTCTCCCCTGATAATCAGGCTTTTCTGCAGGATTTTGTCGCCGCATTACAGCCGTTTATTCAGGCCGGGCTGATAAACAGTCTGAGCCAGCGAATCATCAAACTTACCGCACCCGGCGTGCCGGATATTTATCAGGGAAGTGAAGCGCTGGACTTCAGCCTGGTCGATCCGGACAACCGGCGTGAGCCCGATTACGCGGCGCTGGACAAGATGCTGCATGCTGGCATCACCGCGCTGCCCGATACGCCTGAGGGCTGGCTCAGTGGTCACGTGAACCAGTATGCCACGCAGGCCTTGCTGAACGCCCGGCAGTCGCACCCCGCGCTGTTTGCCCGGGGCGCGTACCTGCCGCTGACGGCACAGGGCGCCCATGAGGACGCGCTGCTGGCGTTTGCCCGCACGCAGGGTGACGAGGCGATTATCGTGATTACGCCGCGATTGATTTTTAACACGCTACAGACGCTGACGTCCCCGCCTGCCGGACGCTGGGATGACACCGCGATCCCGCTGCCTGAGGCGCTGGCGCATCGACGCTACCGCGATCTGCTGAGCGGCGAGGAAATCACCCTGACCGACCATATTGCGCTGGACAGATTAAATAACTTTTGGGCACTGGCACTGTTAGCTTGCTAGAAACAGGCTGGTACAAGGACTAAAACGCCGTTACTGGGTTCGTTAATTGAGAGGGACAGATGTCAAATCATCGTTTTGAAATTACGTCGGGATCGGCCCATCAGCTTGGGGCAAATTATGATGGGCAAGGCGTCAACTTTGCGCTGTTTTCTGCGCATGCAGAACGCGTAGAGCTGTGTCTTTATGATCCCAGCGGCAAGCAGGAGATCGCCCGTCTGGAGCTGCCAGAGTTTACGCATGAGATCTGGCACGGTTACGTGCCGGGTTTACAGCCAGGTGCGCTTTATGGCTACCGGGTGTATGGCCCTTACGACCCGGAAAACGGTCACCGATTCAACCCTAACAAATTACTCGTCGATCCGTATGCGCGCGAACTGGCCGGGGATATTGCCTGGAATGAGGCGCACTTCGCATATGATTTGTATCACGACGATAAAGATTTGACGTTTGACGATCGCGACAGTGCGCCTTTTACGCCGAAATGTCGCGTCATCGATCCGAACGAATTTGACTGGCAGGATCAGAACCGGCCGCAGATTCCCTGGTCAGAAACCATCGTTTATGAAACCCATGTGAAAGGCTTCACCCAACTGAACATGGCGTTACCTCCGGAGATGCGCGGCACCTACGATGGCATGAGCCATCAGTCGACGGTGGGCTATATCAAAAGTCTGGGCATTACGTCAGTAGAGTTGCTGCCGGTGCACTGGTTTCCCGACGATCAACACCTGCTGGATAAAGGGCTGAAAAACTTCTGGGGCTATAACTCACTGAACTTTTTTGCCCCGGCCACACGTTATTTCGGCCCGCGTGGGATTCAGGGATTCCGCGATATGGTGCGCGCCTTCCATGATGCCGGTATCGAAGTGATTCTGGACGTGGTTTATAACCACACGGCCGAGGGCAATGAGCTCGGTCCAACCCTGTCGTTTAAAGGCATCGATAACTTCTCCTACTACCGTACATTACCGGACCAGCATCGTTACTACATTAACGACACCGGAACCGGTAACACGGTCAACACCTCGCATCCACGTGTGTTGCAGATGGTCACGGACTCCTTGCGCTACTGGGCAGAATCCATGCATATCGACGGCTTCCGCTTCGATCTGGGTACAATTTTGGGACGTGAACCGGAAGGCTTCGATCCACGCGGCGGCTTCTTCGACGCCATTACTCAGGATCCGCTGCTTTCCCGATTAAAACTGATCGGGGAACCGTGGGACATTGGTCCGGGTGGTTATCAGGTCGGTGGTTTCCCGCCGGGCTGGGCGGAATGGAACGATCAGTATCGCGATACGGTGCGTGATTACTGGAAAGGCAATAATGTCTCTACCGACTTTGCGGCGCGGTTGCTTGGCTCCGGCGATCTGTATGACCAGCGCGGTCGCCGCCCCTGGGCCAGCGTCAATTTTATCACGGCGCATGATGGCTTCACGCTGAACGACCTGGTGTCGTACAACGAGAAACATAATGCCGACAATGGTGAAGACAATAACGACGGGCATAACGATAACCGTTCGTACAATTATGGCGTTGAGGGGCCGACGGATGACGAAGGCATCAATGCCGTCCGTGAGCGTCAGAAGCGTAACTTCCTGGCCACCCTGTTTTTCTCGCACGGTACGCCCATGCTGCTGGCAGGCGATGAGTTTGGCCGTAGCCAGATGGGCAATAATAACGGCTATTGTCAGGACAGTGAAATTTCCTGGGTTCACTGGGACAATCTGCCCCCTTCCGCCGAAGCGTTACGCGAATTTACCCGTCACATTATCGCCTTACGTAAAACCCAGCCGTTATTGCGGCGCGAAAGCTGGCGCGATGGCATGGAAATTAAATGGTTCAATGCGGGCGGCGGTCTGCAACAGGCTGAACAGTGGGATGAGGGCTCAACCCTTGGCGTTTATATCGGTCGGCCCGACCTGCAGAATCAGGAAGGAATCTGGTATGACGCGCTGATGTTAATTAATCCTTTCGAGGGTAATGTGCCCTTCCGTATTCCGCAGTTCGGTGACGGCGGCTGGGTGCTGGAACTGACCACCAGCGATGTGGATAAACGCGGTCTGGTGATTACCAAGGAAAAGGACTTCGAACTGGAAGGCCGCAGTATGGCGCTGTTCAGAAGGCCGTAGGCCGGCGTTAGCGCAACGCGTACCGCGATTGCTCAGGTTAAACTCTGCGCATCCGGACGCGCTGCGCTTGACCTGAGCCTGGTGGCTGCCAGGCTTAAACGCGTATCAACAGAAAAGCAACGCCATTAAGGAGGCAACATGTCCAGATTTACAGGAAAAATCGTTGTAGTGACAGGCGCCGGATCAGGAATTGGCGCAGCGAGTGCAAAACGCTTTGCGGAGGAAGGCGCGTCTGTTGTGCTGGTGGGACGTACCCGGGATAAACTGGAAAAGGTCGCGGCACAACTGTCGGGTCAGGACCATATGGTTGCCGATTGTGATGTCGCTGAAGCCGACCAGGTTCAGGCCCTGGCAAGCCGCGTTGAAGAAAAATATGGCCGCGTTGATGTGCTGGTGAATAACGCCGGGATCATCGTGCAGGGCCGCATTCACGAGATTGAACTCGCTGACTGGAAAAAGCTGATGAGCGTTGATCTCGACGGCGTCTTCCACTGCGTGCACTATTTTATGCCTGCCCTGCTGAAAACCCGGGGCAACGTCGTGAACATTTCGTCAGTATCAGGCCTGGGCGGCGACTGGGGCATGAGTGTGTATAACGCGGCGAAAGGCGCAATCACCAATTTTACCCGCTCACTGGCGATGGACTACGGCACCGATGGCGTGCGGGTCAACGCCATTTGTCCTGGCTTTACGTTTACCGACCTGACCGAAGGCGTTAAGAACGATCAGGCACTGCTTGAACGCTTCTACGACCGAATTCCGCTACGTCGCGCCGGGGAGCCGGAAGATATCGCTGATGCGATTGCGTTTATTGCCAGCGACGACGCCCGCTACATTACCGGGGCGAATCTGCCTGTCGATGGCGGCCTGACCGCCTCAAACGGTCAGCCTAAACAGGCTTAACCGACTTAAGCAGCTGTTCGCAGCTGCTTTTTATTGACTGCACGACAGCGCCGCTGCCCGTTATTTCACGGGCTCAGCAACCGCCATTTCAACTTCTGGCACGTCGGGCTGACCGGCGCCCTCCGCCTTCTGACATCATAGTCCCCTGCTTTATCACTCAGCCTTATTCAGGATGATTTTGGCGTATGTCGTGTCGGCAGCGGACGGCCACGGGAAGTGAGACGGTTGCCGGCTGTGGGACAGACATAATGGCTCAGGCAGACCGTACACAGAATCGCTTCGGGATGATGGATTTTTGCCACTGTCAGCGCCTGCTGACGGCTATACAGTGAACCAATAAATTCCCGGCCACGGCTGTTATAAAGATGAACACAGCCTTCTTTATGAATGATCCATCCGCTTCTGTTGTATGGACACACATAATAGTAGCTTGATTTAAGCATGGTACTGCCCCCGGTGGTTGCTGTATCAATCAGGTGAGAAAAAGCAAAGTATGATTTTATTTAATAATGTAGCGTCATTAACACTAGCTGAGAATTATGCCTAAAACTACGCAGGCAATTATAAAACGGTGGTTTTGAGATTTATTCGCAACCCATCTTCGCCCTTCCGTTAATGTTGCATCAGCATCCTGTTTTACAAAACGGTTTATACGAAAAGTTCGGTTCGCCGTCTTAATCATTACGTTCGGCCTTATCGTCTGGCCTCCCGCTGAGAAAATCATACCAAATCAAGGCACTACCCTTTTTAAATCCCGTGCAGGAGACAATAAAAGAGAAAATTTGATTACCCCGCGTAACCTGACTGCTGAGGCAGAGAAACTGCTTTATTAACCGTTCATAAACTGCAAAAAAGACACCAGGATTTCCTCGCCGGACGTCGAAGTGCTGATATAATGGAAACGATGCGATACCACGCTGGTAAAGAAAAAACCAGAGCAAATCGGTTGATGCCCGACAGCGTGATCTGAACGCTATTAACCCGTCTGTGACAACGGAACCTCACAGGTAAGCACCCTCCTTGCGCCATGCTGGAAACGCCTGGCTCAAACACATTTTGCAACGGCATTCACGCAGGCTCGGGGCCGCCCGGTCTGGGTTTTGGCAATGTGTGCGGTAAAAAGAACAAGAATCTGGAAGACGTTATGTTGTTGACAATTATCTATCGCAGTCACATCGCTGATCATGTTCCACTGAAAATGCTGGAAGGCCTGGTCGCTAAAGCCAATAAAATTAATGAGTCATCAAGCGTTACCGGCATCTTATTATTTAATGGCACCCATTTTTTTCAGGTTCTTGAAGGTCCAGAGAATGATGTACTGGCGGTTTACGAACGTATCTGCCGTGATACCAGCCATCATAATATTGTGGAATTAATGCGGGATTATGCGCCTTCCCGCCGTTTCGGTAACGTGGGCATGGAGCTGTTTGATCTGCGTGAATACGATAAAACCACTGTGCTTAATGCCGTGCTTGAAAAAGGCACAACCAAATATCAGCTGACCTATGAAGACAGAGCGCTTAAATTTTTGCGCACCTTTGTCGAAGCACGGGAAAAAGAGAATTATTTTGAAATTCCCTCAGCGGAAAGCTGGGATTTTATCAGTGATGATGAGGAAGTGCGCGAAGGTGACGACGCGCTGATTAATCACGAAGGCGTCAATTTTGCTTTTCAGGCGATTATCGATCCCCTTGCACGTAAAATCGTCTCGCTGGAAGCCCTGCTTCGGGGCTCGCAGGGCGAAACACAACAGGATTACTTTTCACGCCTCCCGCCGGAGAACATCTACCGCGACGATCTGCAGTCCAAACGCATCGCTTTTGCACAGGCGAAGGCGCTGGGGATAGAAGGCATTATGCTGTCAGTCAACCTGTTGCCCATGTCGCTGGTGCTGGTGCCGGATGCCGTAACGTTTCTGCTTACTGAAATCTACGCCCACGATTTGGTTCCTGAGCAGATCGTGGTCGAGTTTACCGAAAATGAAATCATTTCCCGTCCTGACGACTTTGCAGCGGCGCTGAAACAGCTCAAAGCAGCGGGCATCAGCGTGGCACTGGATGATTTTGGCGCGGGCTATGCCGGGCTATCCTTACTGACGCAGATTCAGCCCGACAAAATAAAAATTGATCGCAGCATTATCAGCAATGTGCATAAAAGCGGCCCGAAGCAGGCTATTGTGCACGCTATTTTAGCCTGTTGTTCGTCACTGGAAATTACCGTGATTGCAGAGGGCATTGAACAGCCCGAAGAATGGATGTGGCTGGAAGCGGCCGGCGTTTCACAATTCCAGGGGTTTCTTTTCTCCTGGCCGAAAGTCAACGGCGTCTCCTCTGTTACCTGGCCTGAGTTAAAATAAGACGGTTATCCGCAGGAAAGTGAATTTTTCGTTCTTCCTTGCCGGACTGAAAACGCGCTGCTAAATATTAGAAGCGCGTTTCAGATTGTGTCATCGCATTGCAATAGTCGACGTGCACGCTGTTTTTAAATTATCAAAGATGTTAAGCAGTCAGATGTTCAGTGTTAAAGGCCGAAGTCACGCGCCGTTTTAAGGCGCGCCCCACAGGTACAGCATTTGAGGAACTGAATGAAGCAAATCATCCGCGGTGATAAAGAACCCGTCCATATCGTAGCCGCCTCGCGCGCGCTTGAAGCCCATATGTCCCGCTATGGTGAGGGAAACAAATACCATCCGGTTATCTATTCGATTGCCTATCGCAGCAAATACTACCAGGTTGAAGTCATTACACGACGTGAAACGATCGTCGCCACCGTCATTACCGGCGTGCGTAAACTGACGCACCTGCCCGGCGTGGCCTGATGCTGTTTTACGCGCCTTCTGCTCAGGGGACAAACCTGTCCCCTTTCTCTCAGCGGTAAAAGCGCGGATTCGCCGGATAAATCGCCCCGATGATGCTTTTCTCCCGCGCCCCGGTCACCGCAGGTAAATTGCCCGGCAAACCAGACAGTGTGCGGTAAGCCAGCCAGGCAAATGCCAGCGCTTCCATGTCGTCACCATTAATCCCGACGGTATCGGTTGTCGTGACTTCTGTTCCGGCCAGATGCGCCGCCAGGCGGGCCATCAGCAACGGATTTCGGCTGCCGCCTCCGCATACCAGCAACCGATCGCAGCCATCGTTGAGTTGTACCTGTTGCGCAATGGTCACGGCGGTAAATTCGTTTAGCGTGGCCTGCACATCCTGAGCAGCGATGCCGGGAAAGTGGCGCAAATGCTGTTCAAGCCAGCCCAGATTAAACAGTTCACGTCCGGTACTTTTGGGCGGCACCCGCGCCAGCCAGGGTTCACGCAGTAGCGCTTCCAGTAACGCAGGACTGACCTTACCGCTTCGCGCCCAGTTCGCGTCCTTATCATAGGCTTTCCCCTGATTACGCCATATCCATGCGTCCAGCAGCATATTGCCCGGCCCGGTATCAAAGCCGCGCACGGGCTGCCCCGGAATCAGCAGGGAGAGATTGGCAATACCGCCGATATTCAGCACCATGCGCCGTTCCGTGGCATCCATTAACAGGGCCTGATGAAAGGCAGGCACCAGCGGCGCGCCTTGCCCACCCAGCGCCATATCGCGCCGACGGAAATCCCCGACCACCGTCACGCCTGTTGCCGCCACTATCTGGTTGTTATCGCCAATTTGTAAGGTATTGGGTGCCGCGCTGTGCGGCTCATGCCATACCGTTTGACCGTGACAGCCAATCGCCACCACATCGCTCATCTCCAGCGCCTCGCGCTGCATAAGCGTCAGTACTGCGTCAGCGAATAGCTGGCCCAGTCGCGTGTCCAGTTGCCCCAGTTGCGACAACGTCACTGCCTGGCCCTGACAAATCGCCAGAATGCTCTGGCGCAGGTCGGGCGGCATGGGATGGCAGTAGCTCGCCTGCTGCGCCACCATATTTTCGTCGATGGCGGCCAGCACGACATCGACCCCATCAAGGCTGGTACCCGACATCACGCCAATGTAGCGTCCTGATTTCATAGCCGTTCCTTTCATCGGGATGAAAAAGTGAATACGCTGCCTGTAGCCTGACAAAATATCGGCCCTGAATCCACGATTACTTTGTTTTAAATCAATAAACTGTCTGGTGGTTAACGTCCCGGGTATTTTTATGATTGATTGAATCATTGTTAAAAATTTGCGGTCTATGCTGTCGACAGCCATGTTTTATTCCGCAGAAGGTTAATTCGCCAGTTTTCTGTCTTATACTGTTTACAGGATTTCGCGATAGAGATGGCGCATTCTTGAATAAAGGAGTTTCAAATGATTAAGCGTTTAATTGTGGTCGCTTTGACTGGTGCGATGCTGGCGGGCTGTAGCAATACCGATACGTTATCGGGCGATACCTACAGTGCCAGTGAGGCCAAGCAGGTACAAAGTGTTTCTTACGGTACCTTAGTCTCAGTTCGCCCGGTTAAAATCCAGGGTGGAGACGACAGCAACATCATTGGGGCCATTGGCGGCGCCGTACTGGGTGGATTCCTGGGTAATACCATCGGCGGTGGTGCAGGACGTAGCCTGGCAACAGCGGGAGGCGCGGTGCTGGGTGGCGTTGCAGGTCAGGGCGTACAAGGCGCAATGAACAAAACTGACGGCGTTGAGCTGGAAATCCGTAAGGATGACGGCAACACCATTATGGTGGTGCAGAAACAGGCAGCCAGCCGTTACTCAGTCGGACAACGTGTTGCGTTGGCCACCGACGGTAGTCAGGTTACCGTTTCTCCGCGTTAACGCAGTGACCAACCGACGCCGGTGCCGGTCGCACTGCGCGTCGGTCTTATTTCTCTTTGTTTTGCAGTTCGAGAATATTCTTTTCAAGACGCGCAATCAGCGTCACCATTTGGTTGATTTCGTCGCGGCTGATACCGGAGAGAATGTCATCCCGGGTAATATCAATCACGTGTTCAACCTGCTGAATGACTGGCTCTGCCTGTTGTGTCAGCTTAATGCGTTTGGCCCGACGATCGTGGGCGCAAGTGGTCCGGGTAATCAGCCCTTTCTCCTCAAGTTGATCCAGGGTTCTGACCAGAGAAGGCTGCTCGATACCAATGGCTTTCGCTAACTGGATTTGCGACTGCTCAGGCGGCAGTTGATGGATATTGTGCAGTGTTACCCAGTGCGTTTGAGTCAGCTCTAACGGCTTCAAACGTTGATCAATCAGTGCTCGCCAGATTCGCACCAGCCTGGACAGATCCGTGCCGAGAGGGGTATCCATGCTATCTCCTTATAATGTATGTACGCAGCTATCAAGCTGCATTGTATAGCATTTTGCAAGCCCGAAGTTTAAATTACAAATAACCAAGTGAACAGTTTCGGCTGAAATTGTTTCACGCACAGGTTCCAGGATACTGCACTGCAATGGATATCATTCGCCAAGGATTTTTCAGCATCAGCCCGCTTTCCGAATTGATTTTCGGCGCCTCACTCTATTTCCCTCCCCTGTTTAAAGCGGTGCTGGCCGGTTTTGTTCTCTGGTTATTTATCCACCCGCTTCTGCGCGGCTGGCTTGCGTCGGGTGAGGTCTGGCATCCCACCTTGTTCGATCTCTCGCTGTTTGTGTTGTGTGTAACAGGCGCACTCTGGTTAATGGCGCACGGATGAAAAAGATGAACCTTTCAGGATTAAAGTACTTTTCTACGTTGATTGTTTTCACGCTGGCGCTTCTCAGCGCCTGGTGGGCCTGGAACTACTACATGCAGTCACCGTGGACGCGCGACGGAAAAGTACGTGCCGAGCTGGTCACGATCACCCCGCAAATTTCGGGACGGATCACGGCACTGAACGTGGTCGATAATCAGTTTGTACATAAAGGGGATCGGTTACTGACGCTGGATCCTGTGCCCTGGCAAATCGCTCTGCATAAAGCCGACGCACAGCTGAGCCAGGCGCAGGCCGATATGGCGAAAGCCCAAAATGAATTCAACCGGCGCAGTAAACTGCCGCGCAATACCATCTCGGGCGAAGATCTGGATGTCGCCCGACTGAATGCAGCGGCGGCGCAGGCCAATGTCAAGGCCGCGCAGGCCGCGCGTGAACAGGCCGCATGGAATTTACAGCAAACCACCGTGAACGCCCCCACGGACGGTTGGGTCAGCAATCTGACACTACGTCCCGGCAATTTCGCCACGGCTGGCACTCCGCTTTTTGCGCTGGTGGACAGTCACGCTTTTTATGTCGTGGGCTACTTTGAAGAGACCAAATTGCGCCATATTCGTCCGGGTGCGGCCGCTCAGGTGACGCTCTACAGTACGGGCCGGCAGTTATCCGGTCAGGTTGAGAGCATAGGGCGCGCGATTTACGATCAGAGTCTGGACGCCGACAGTGGGCTGCTGCCCGATATCAAGCCGAACGTGCCCTGGGTGCGCCTTGCTCAACGTGTACCTGTACGCATTCGTCTCGCTGCTCTCCCGGATAACGCTCTGTTAATCGCCGGTACGACCTGCACGATTACGATACAACCATGAACCTCAACGGACTGGCCTGGCAAAACCTGCCCTGGCTGAAAGCGGACAGCAATCAGTGGCGTTATGCTCTGCGTAACGCGGCTGCCATGTGCCTGGCCCTGAGCATTGCCTATGGACTGGATCTTAACGAACCCTACTGGGCCATGACCTCCGCTGCGGTGGTAAGCTTCCCGACAATCGGCGGTGTGATCAGTAAGAGTCTGGGACGTATTGTTGGAAGCCTGCTGGGGGCAACGGCCGCCTTGCTGATTGCGGGCCATACGCTTAATGAACCCTGGCTGTTCGCCTTTTTTATCGCAGGCTGGCTGGCGCTGTGTACCTGGGTGGCCAACCACTATCAAAATAATGTCGCCTATGGGTTTTCGCTGGCCGGGTACACTGCGGCGATCATTGCCTTCAGCTGTGTCAATCTGACCGATATCAGTGGCCTGTGGGACATTGCCCAGGCGCGCGTCTGTGAGGTGATTTCCGGGCTGCTCTGTGCGGGTTTAATGATGATGATCCTGCCCAGTACGTCAGACGGTGAAGCCCTGATCTCCGCCCTGAAGCAGATGCACACGCGTCTGCTGGATCACGCCACGCTGCTCTTGCAGGACACCCGGAACGACGAGATCCGTCACGCTCACGAAGCGGTGATTGGCCAGATCCTGACCATGAATTTATTGCGTATCCAGGCATTCTGGAGCCATTACCGCTTTCGTCGCCAAAATAACGTCCTGAACTATATCCTGCATCAGCAGCTTCGTCTGACCAGCGTCCTGTCCAGCCTGCGGCGCATGCTGCTGAACTGGCCAGACGCGCCGGAAGCGCTGTATCAGGCTTTAACACGCATTACGCAGGAGCTGGCAAAACCGGACTGTGATAAGTACCGGCTGGCAGCCTTGTTACGCAGCATCACCCCTGCCAGCGATGGTGATTACCGGCAACGGGCGTTTTGTCAGCGGCTGCGCTACTTCTGCTGGATGTACCTCAATGTGTTGCGCTGGATAAGGCAGCTGGAACAGGCTGATGCCGATACCCGCTTTCAGCCGCCCGCAGTGTCTGCGCTGGCCAGCGAAAGTGACAGCGCCGAAGCCGGCTGGAGTGCGCTACGAACATTCAGCATCATCGTGGCAGGCTGCGCATTCTGGATCGCGACACAATGGACCTCGGGTGCCTCGGCCCTGACGTTTACGGCGATTGCCTGTGTCCTTTACGCGTCGGCCCCTTCGCCCACAGGCAGCATTACGCTGTTACTGAAAACGTTGCTCTGGCTGTTTGCTTTTAGCGTGCTGTTTAAATTTGGTGTGATGGTGCAGTTTAATCAGCTGTGGCAACTGCTGGCCATCCTGTTTCCGCTGCTGCTGACGCTACAACTGTTCCGGGTACAGCAAAAACAGCGGGCGGCGATGTGGGGCCAGTTTATTGTTTTTCTGGGGTCGTTTCTGGCCGTCACCAATCCGCCCGACTGGGATTATCAGGGGTTCGTGAACGATAACATAGCGAAAGTCTGCGGTGTGCTGCTGGCCTGGCTGGCTTTCCAGATCCTGCGGCCCAGCTCCGATTCACGCCGCAGCCGTCGTCATATCCAGGCGTTGAGGCTGGCGTTTCTGGATCAGCTTCGTCAGCATCCCCATCGGGATCAGAACCGTTTTGAATCGCTGATTTATCATAAAATTGGTCAACTCAGTAACAGTAAAGATGAAACGGCGCGCGTCTGGCTACTGCGTTGGGGCGTCGTTCTGCTTAACTGTTCCCATCTCGTCTGGCAACTGCGTGACTGGCAAACAGACACACCGCTACTGAACCAGTACCGGAGCGAAGCATTGCACAATCTGCAGAATATTATGAGCTTACACGGTGTGCAGCATCGCCACCTGGACACCGCGCTGGACGCGCTTCAGGGCCTCACAGAAGAGGCGCTTAGTGTCAACAGTGCCGACGCCAGCACCCTGGCCGGCCTGCTGTGGCGGTTGCGCTGTTCACTGGCGCAGCTGAAACAGGCGATTCCCGACTGATTACTGGCAATACTGCTGGTGCTGCCGGTTAAAATCATCCTGAAGTTGCTGAACGGTTTTTTGCCCTTCGAACCGGGTTTTATCGGCTTCGGAAACAGGCTCAATCACCAGGGCTTTTTCGTCGGGTGAATAGATAAAACGCCGGTAAATCATCGACCCCGTAAAACTTTTGCCGAGGATGCCACCACAAATCATTGTCGTGTTATGCCGGTAAATGGTGGTATCCGTGAAATTGGTTTCCGTGGCGCTGCGCAGAACATTCTGGCAATGCTGCGCTTCAAGCTTTTGCCGCACATCCCGACTGAGCCGTTCACGGCCCTTCGCAATCTCTTCGCAGCGAAGGCGTGCTGAACTGGTATCAATGGTGCGCTGCAGTTCACGTCCTGTTTCTGTGATCAGTTGCGTATCATTGGGTTTATCGCATCCTGCCAGCAACAGACACAGTAGCCAGGCGCCCTTCCATTTCATTTGCACTGCTCCTCAGTTTGTCAGGCTTTGTAACGGGAATCAGTATCATAGGGGGGAATAAGACGATGATGCTACAACAAATTGTCAACAAGCGAAAAGCCGTGATGGCGGCAAAATCTGCCGCCATCAGCGACACACAGCGTCAGATAACACCGCAGGCAAACCGTGCCCCGCCACCGCCCAAAGGTTGTGGGTGATCCGCATGGTTATCCCCGCCCACATGCACCATCAACGCTTTGCCTTTCACCTCGCTCAGCGTTTTAATGCGCGGTGCCAGCACCGGATAGGTGGCTTTACCCTGCGCATCGACATAGAGCGCAGGCAGGTCGCCTAAATGGCCCTCAGCATAGGGCCCCAGGTGCTTGCCGGTGTTCGCCGGATCAAGATGCCCCCCTGCCGCCCCCGCGGCCACCCTTTTTCCTTCCGATTCGCCGGGTTCACAGCTGCCTTTCGCATGGACATGAAAACCGTGAATGCCCGGCTTCAGTCCTTCCAGCATGGGCGTCAGTTGCAAACCGTATTGCGTCTCTTCAATATTTACCGTGCCGATGGCATTGCCGATTCCCTGCGCCGAAACGGCATGAATTGTCACCTGTTCGCTGGCCGCCTGCGCGGCACCGCAGGCTAACAGCGTCGCTATCGCAATTGCGTTCACTTTCATTGTGGCTCCTTTTTGCTCTGGGGTTCAGCTTAAGCCTGGCCCCGTAGCGCAAAGATTGCCGCAAATTGACGAATGTTTACGCTCAGGGCACGTCATAGCCCAGTGCGGCTTTGCGGATGCGGAACCACTGCTGCCGACTGAGCGTCAGCCCGGCCGCCCCTGCCGCTTCTGTAATGCGATGGGTTTTGCCTGACCCGATGATGGGCAAGGGTTTACTCGGCAGACGCATCACCCAGGCATAGACGACCTGCTCAAGGCTTGATGCCCCGATCTCCTGACGAATGGCTTCCAGCTCGTCGCGCAGCGGCTGAAAATGCGGATCGCTGAACAGACGTCCGCCCCCCAGGCACGACCAGGCCATTGGGCGCAAACGCTGCTGCTGGCAGTGATCCAGCGATCCATCAAGCAGAACATGTTGCTGAACGGGTGAGATCTCAAGCTGGTTGGTCACGAGGCTAAACGGCAAACGAGACTGCAGCAGGGCAAACTGCGAGGGGGTAAAATTGGACACGCCAAAATGCAACACTTTGCCTGCCTGATGCAGGTGCAGAAAGGCTTCGGCAACCTCATCGGCCGCCATGAGCGGGTCGGGGCGATGAATCAACAGCAGATCAAGGCGATCGGTATTGAAATGTCCCAGCGAGCGTTCGGCACTGGCCACAATATGCGCTTTTTCCGTAATGTAATGGCCAATCTGGTGTTCAGGTTTTGCGCGGGTCGCGATACCGCACTTGGTGACGATCTGCAGCCGATCACGTAATCCCGGGGCCTGTCTGAGCGCCTCACCAAATGCGGCCTCACAGCGGTAATCACCATAAATGTCGGCATGATCGACTGTCGAAATGCCCAGTGAAAGATGGTGCTCAATAAACCCCACCAGCTGCTGTGGTGTCATGCCCCATTCCATCAAACGCCAATAGCCCATAATCAGCGGTGAAAAGTCGGGGCCCTGTGGCGCGATGGCTTGCGGTTGTAGCATGGTGTTCTCCCTGTGGCCTTGAGGCTGAATGTGTGTCAGGGAGTATAACGGAAATCACCATGCGGTCAGAATAAGGTGGGTTGCTGCGGTTCCTGCGGTTCTTCTTTGTGCTGCTGACGTAACAGGCGCAAACGGCGCTGGTGACAGAGGCGGAGCACCTCACGCTTTTGACTGTCGCTGTATTGCAGCCAGTTAAAACGTTCCTCACGGCTACGCAGGCAGCCTTTGCAGTAGCCACGTGAATCGGTTTCGCAAATACGCCGGCAGGGACTGGGTACCGGAAAAAACTCAAGCTGCTCTGCCACAACGGCCTCTACTGAAACGGTGATACGTCTATTGAAGCCAGAGTCCGGCATTTGTGCAAGAAATAATCATAATTTGAACAATTTATTCACTCTAAATCGCCTTCAATTTAACACTGCGTGCCTGGCGCGCGATAAAAGTTTGCATTAGACCGATTGGTCTACCAGGATGAACCCCATGAATAAGATGCCGCAACGTAATGAAACCCGGGAACACCTGCTGACGACAGGCGAATCGCTTTGCCTGCAACGGGGCTTTACCGGTATGGGCCTGAGCCAGCTACTGAATCAGGCGCAGATCCCTAAGGGATCGTTTTATTACTATTTTCCCTCTAAAGAAGCCTTTGGCGTGGCGTTGCTTGAGCGGTACTTTGTCCGTTACCTGCAGAACCTTGAGCAGCAGCTCTTCCAGCCTGCGGGATCGGCGGGTGAGCGATTACTGGCCCATTTTCGCCATGCGCTCGATCTGTTTGAACGGCAGGGCAATATTGTGGGCTGCCTGAGCGTAAAATTATCAGCCGAAGTCTGCGACCTGTCAGAGCCTATGCGCATAGCCTTGCAGCAGGGAGCCAGCCACGTTATCGCCGCCTATGTTAAGGCGCTGACGCAGGCACAGCACGAAGAGGATTTATCTCTGCCCTCGCCTCCGGAGCAACTGGCTGAACTGCTGTATGTTCTCTGGCTGGGTGCGAGTTTACAGAGCAAGCTATCCCGTAATGCACAGCCCATGCGGCTGGCCTTAATTACCATCGAACAGTGGCTAACAAAACCACTGGTTTAAAAAAACCACCATTTGTAGACGACCGGTCTACTTGAAAGGAGTTGTTATGGCGAGTACCCAGTTGTTTCGTCCGTTAAAAGTGGGCGCAATTACCGTTCCTCATCGTGTCTTTATGGCCCCACTGACACGTTTACGTAGCATCGAACCGGGCGATATCCCGACGCCGTTGATGGCCGAATACTATCGCCAACGTGCGGGTGCGGGGTTAATTATCACTGAAGCGACTCAGGTCTCCTTCCAGGCGAAAGGTTATGCGGGCGCGCCAGGCCTGCACACGCAGGAACAAATTGCCGCGTGGAAAGTCATCAATGAAGGCATTCATCAGGCAGGCGGCCACAGCGCAGTCCAGCTTTGGCACACCGGCCGCATTTCACATAACAGCGTTCAGCCTGAAGGTAAGGCACCGGTTGCACCGTCCGCCATTCCGGCAGGCACCCGCACCTCATTGCGTGCTGAAGACGGCAGCGTGTATCGCGAAGATACCTCGATGCCGCGCGAGCTGAGCGTCAGTGAAATCCAGCAGATTGTGGCGGATTTTGGTCAGGCAGCCGCCAATGCGCGTGAAGCTGATTTCGACCTGCTGGAACTGCACTCTGCTCATGGTTATCTGATGCATCAGTTCCTGTCGCCGTCGTCTAACCATCGTACCGATGCCTACGGCGGCAGCGTGGAAAACCGTGGCCGTTTTGCACTGGAGGTCGTCGATGCCGCCATTGCTAACTGGTCCGCAGACCGCGTAGGTATTCGCGTGTCACCTGTTGGCAGTTTCCAGAACCTGGATAACGGTCCGAACGAAGAAGAAGATGCGCTGTGGTTTATCGCTGAGCTGGCGAAACGCAACATCGCTTATCTGCACATGTCCGAACCGGACTGGGCAGGCGGCACGCCTTACAGCGACGCTTTCCGCCAGAAAGTGCGGGATACCTTCCCGGGCGTCATCATTGGTGCCGGCGCCTACACCGTCGAAAAAGCCGATGACCTGATCAGCCGTGGCCTGATCGATGCCGTTGCGTTTGGTCGTGACTACATCGCCAACCCGGATCTGGCGCAGCGTTTACAAAAAGATGCTCCGCTTAACCCACAACGTCCCGAATCGTTCTACGGCGGTGGCGCAGAGGGCTATACTGATTATCCTGCGCTGTAAAACAGTAGGCAGCCGTGAGAAGGTGTTACGGCTGCGGTTATTGTTTGGCGATGATCGTCGCTATACTGCGTATTTATGTCATCCGGGGATGACGTTTTTTTAAAGAGGAAACTATGCGTTTACTTCATACCATGCTGCGCGTTGGCGATTTACAACGCTCAATCGATTTTTACACCCGTGTGCTGGGCATGCGTCTGCTGCGTCAAAGCGAAAATGCTGAATATAAATATACGCTTGCGTTCGTCGGCTACACCGAAGAGAGCGAAGGCGCGGTGATTGAACTGACCTATAACTGGGGCGTAGACAGCTACGACCTGGGGAATGCTTATGGCCACATTGCGCTGGGCGTTGATGATGTCGCGGCGACCTGTGAACGTATCCGTAATGACGGCGGCAACGTGACCCGTGAAGCGGGCCCGGTGAAAGGCGGCTCCACCATCATCGCCTTCGTTGAAGATCCTGACGGTTATAAGATCGAGCTGATCGAAAACAAACATGCCGGTCACGGCCTCGGTAACTAACCGTTACCGCCCATCAGCCTGCCTCCTGCAGGCTGATTCTTACTTCCCTCGCCCACATCTGCTGCAGAGAGTGCGCTTTTTTGGCATACTACGCGCTGCCCTTTTTCTGCAATGAGATCCTGATGTCTGAATCGTCTTCCCCCAACGCACTCAATCAACGCTTTCGTGGTTTTTATCCTGTCGTGATCGATGTTGAAACGGCGGGCTTTAATGCGCAAACCGATGCGCTGCTGGAAGTCGCTGCCATCACCCTGAAAATGGATGATGAGGGTTGGCTTCATCACGACGAGACGCTGCATTTTCATGTGGAACCCTTTGTCGGTTCGCTCCTGCACCCTGAAGCGCTGGCGTTTACGGGCATCGATCCCACGAATCCTTTGCGCGGCGCAGTCAGCGAATATGAGGCCCTGCATGCCATTTTTAAAATGGTGCGAAAAGGCATCAAAGAGACCGGATGCAACCGCGCCATCATGGTCGCTCACAACGCCACGTTTGATCTGAACTTTATGAATGCGGCGGCGGAACGTGCGGGCCTGAAACGCAATCCCTTTCATCCCTTTGCGACCTTCGACACGGCCGCGCTGAGCGGACTGGTGCTGGGCCAGACCGTGCTGGCGAAAGCCTGCAAAGCCGCAGGAATGGCGTTCGACAGCAGTCAGGCGCACTCCGCGCTCTATGATACACAGCAAACGGCGACCTTATTTTGTGAGCTGGTTAACCGCTGGAAACGGCTGGGAGGCTGGCCGTTAGCTGTAACGGAAGCGTCGGCGACGGGTGGAGAAACAACCGAGTAACGCGCATAAAAAAGGCCGACGAGGTCGGCCTTTTTCAGTTATTCCGCTTCTTTAAACTTCTCAGCGGTTTCTTTGATTAACGGCTGCAACTCGCCGCGCTGGAACATTTCAACAATAATGTCGCAGCCGCCGACCAGTTCGCCATCAACCCATAACTGCGGGAACGTGGGCCAGTTGGCGTATTTTGGCAGCTCTGCGCGAATATCCGGGTTCTGCAGAATATCCACGTAAGCAAAGCGCTCACCACAGGCTGACAACGCCTGGACCGCCTGCGCAGAGAAACCGCAGCTTGGCAGTTTCGGCGAACCTTTCATGTACAGCAGGATCGGGTTTTCTGCGATCTGGCGCTGAATTTTTTCTACAGTACTCATTATTGCCTTCCTTAATTCGTCACTTCGTGTTTCTTTATTGTAGCGACTTCACGCCAGGACTGAAAACGAGATTTTGGCTCGTCCGACGTTAAATCGCCATGTTTGCTAAGTAGGCTGGTCAGGCATTCGCAGGAAACTGTGACAAAGACTATGAATGTATTCATAATTTGCAATGAATTTGCTGTTATAAGAGACTGAAATTCCTGATTAATGCCTGATTTTTATCCAGGCCATCAATTAATAAAAAAAGGACTTACTCTTTTAAAAAAAACTGGACTAGAATGACTTCGGCGCTGATCGGTGATCAGATTTTTCTTAACTTTGTCAGAGACCTGTTTGATCTGACAGCTTAACCAGTAAACGGACTATGCGTTCAATCATTACGCTTCTTATTCTGGCTTTTGCGCAACTCTTCTTTAACATCGCTGCTGCCTCCCCGCATGCGACGGTTAAGGCCAGCTTGCATAAGGTAGAGAAAAAAAGTGCGCGCGACGATGATCGGCGCAAACGACGCGCGGTTAAAGCCTCATCTAAAAAAAGTCGCGCCTCCGCTGTTCAGAAAGTCAGTAAGACCACGAAAACCAGCAAAACGACCTCTCACACCACCACGCACAAAACGCTCGCTAAAACGACTGCCTCGCACAAGACGCTGAGCAAAAAAGTCGCCGCCAATGCCGCCAGCAAAAAACGGTATGGTCATCAACGTGCTGCGAAGGCGTTAACGGCAGACAATACCGAAACCGGCACCATTAAAATGAGTAAAGCGCATCGCCAGCGTTACCAGAAAGCGCGTGAAACGGCGATGGCAAAACTGATGGGGCAACTTGGCAAGCGTTATCAGTGGGGAGGCAAATCGCCCCATACGGGTTTTGATTGCAGTGGCCTCGTATGGTACGCCTACAAAGACGTCGTGAAGTTTAAGATCCCCCGTACCGCTAACGAAATGTACCATCTGCGGGATGCAGCACCGGTCAACCGCGAATCCCTTGAAAAAGGCGATCTGGTTTTCTTCCGCATCAACGGGCGTGGAACCGCAGATCATGTCGGGGTTTACCTGGGCAACGGTAAATTCATTCAGTCACCGCGTACCGGTAAAGATATTCAAATCAGTGCGTTGAGCGAAGATTACTGGCAGCGCCATTATATTGGTGCGCGTCGCGTTATGACGCCAAAGACCGTTCGCTAAACGTCCTTCATACAAAAAAGCCGGGAAAGGCAACTTCCCGGCTTTTTTATTGCCCACCTCACCCCGATTGTGCAGCCGGATGTTCCAGGCGAAAATGCCGCACCTGCCGGTGATACGGTCTGACAGACAGGACGTATCACCGGCAAGGCTGGACGCGCAGTCAGCCAGTCAACCAGTCAGCCAGTCAGCCAGTCAGCCAGTCAGCCAGTCAGCCAGTCAGCCAGTCAGCCAGTATAGCGTCGCTGCAAACGAATGCGACTAGTGCAGAATAGCGGTGAAGCTAAACGCGATGATCATTAACAGTGCGGCTGCCGTCGTCATTAATGACAGTTTTAAATCGGTACTCATCCCCTCTCCTTTAACCCTGACGTTTGTAAGGTGAAAGCATTTTCACATACGCGTGGGTAAAAATCTCGTTTTATCCGCACAGCCTTGTTAGAATCCCCACTTTGTTGCGCAACAGCGCGCAATATCGGTTGCGTCCGCGCCCTTTTCAGACGTTATTTCCTGCCCTGATGACTTAATACCGGACAGAAAAGCGATGTTTTTCGCAGAAATAACCGTCCGCTGACGCAAACGTTTAACAATATGCTTATCAATAATTTAGATAGGCCCGGGAGTTCGATTTACATGGCAACAATTAAAGATGTGGCGAAGCGTGCGGGCGTGTCCACCACGACCGTCTCACACGTCATCAATAAAACGCGCTTTGTCGCAGAAAATACCTGCGAAGCGGTGTGGGAAGCGATTCGGGAACTGCATTATTCTCCCAGCGCAGTCGCGCGTAGCCTGAAGGTGAATCACACCAAAACGCTGGGCCTGCTCGCCACGTCCAGTGAAGCGCCCTACTTTGCTGAAATTATCGAAGCCATTGAGAATCACTGCTTCGATAAAGGCTATACCCTGGTTCTGGGCAACGCACATAATGACCTGCAAAAACAGCGCGCCTATCTGTCAATGATGGCGCAAAAGCGCGTTGACGGGCTTCTGGTGATGTGTTCAGAGTATCCGGATGATCTGCTGCAAATGCTGGAAGCGAACCGCAATATTCCGATGGTGGTGATGGACTGGGGCGAATCCCGTGCCGACTTTACCGATACCGTACTGGACAATGCTTTCCAGGGCGGTTATCTGGCGGGACGTTATTTGATTGAGCGTGGTCATCGCGATATTGGTGCCATTCCCGGCCAGATGGAGCGTAACACGGGAGGCGGTCGCCATGCCGGTTTCCTCAAGGCGCTGGAAGAAGCAGGTATTCAGCCACGTGCCGAATGGATTGTGCAGGGTGACTTTGAACCCGAATCTGGCTATCAGGCCATGCAGCAGATTCTGTCACAGAAGCAGCGCCCAAGCGCCGTATTCTGTGGGGGCGACATCATGGCGATGGGCGCAATCTGCGCGGCCGACGAAATGGGCCTGCGCGTGCCGCAGGATATCTCCGTCATTGGTTACGACAATGTGCGCAATGCGCGCTATTTCACTCCGGCACTGACCACGGTGCATCAACCTAAAGCCCAGTTGGGTGAGAAAGCGCTGGAGATGTTGTTAGATCGCATCACCAGTAAACGGGAAGAGTCGCAGACAATTGAAGTCCACCCGACGCTTATTGAGCGACGCTCGGTGGGCTATGGCCCTTATCGCGATTACCGCCGTTAATCCTCGCTCAACCACTCCTGATTTAGCGTTTGCGCATCGCCCAGGTACTGGAGTAACCACCCCAGCGCCGGTGATGCGCGATCTTCCGCCCAGCTGACGCAGCAGGGACTTTCCGGAAACGCCTGCGGTAAGTTCAGCTCTGCCATCTCGCCGCTGTCCAGTAAGGGCCGCGCTAAATGGCCGGGTATCATCGCGACACACAAGCCGGCGCGCACGCAGTCCAGACCGGTTTGCCAGTCCGGGACCACCAGCCGGCGTTGGTTATCCAGCGCCCAGGTCATACGACGCGGTAACGCGCGTGACGTATCTTCCAGCACCAGAGAAGGCCAGTTGCGCAACGCCTCATCATCCAGCGTAGCAACCTGCGTCAGAGGGTGCTGACGCGCCACCACGCAACGCCAGTTCAGGGTGCCCATATCGCGAAAGGCGAAACGCCCCCCCACCGGAATCGCCTGTGTCGCACCTATCGCCACATCCACTCGCCCGTCTGCCAGCGCATCCCAGACGCCGTTAAAGACCTCATAGCTGATGTGCAACTCCATGTCGGGAAAATGGCGGTAAAAATCCCTGACAAACTGCCGGGTCCGCTGCGGTTTGACGATGCAGTCGACGGCAATACCAATCTGACCGCGCCAGCCGTTGGCGAGCTGTTGACACTGACGTCGTGTGGCATCCATTTTTTTGATAACGCTGCGCCCTTCCCGCACAAAATGCTCGCCCGCCGGGGTGAGAATCACCTCCCGGTGCTGGCGTTCAAACAGCGGCACAGCCAGCCAGGTTTCCAGCTGGCGAACGGTATAGCTGATGGCAGAAGGCACACGGTGCAGTTCCTGGGCGGCCGCGCTAAAGCTGCCACCGCGTGCGACCGCATCCACCACTTCCAGCGCATATTCAGACCACATAATTTGCCTTCAAAATTTTTAACAGCAACAGGCAAATTTTACCGTTTCACAGCGTGAAGTACAGCTTTTACACTGCCCCGCGTTTATTCTGCAACTGATGAGAACCCGATGTCCGCTTCAAAAGGCTTTATTCCCTATCTTGCCGTGCTCAGTATGCTGGGCTTTCTGGCAACCGATATGTACCTGCCCGCCTTCGGCGCTATGCAGCAAAGTTTTAGCACGTCAGCCGGGATGATCAGCGCCAGCATGAGTCTGTTTCTGGCCGGTTTTGCCTGTGGTCAACTGGTCTGGGGCCCCTTATCTGATCGGTTGGGGCGTAAGCCGGTGCTGCTGGCAGGCCTCGCCCTGTTTGCTCTGGGCTGTGCGGGTATGTTGTGGGTAGATAATGTGATCCTGATGCTGGTACTGCGTTTTGTGCAGGCTATCGGCGTGTGCGCGGCGGCCGTCAGCTGGCAGGCGCTGGTCGTCGATCGCTATCCTCAGTCACAGGCCAATAAAGTCTTTGCTACCATTATGCCGCTCGTCGCGCTGTCTCCCGCCCTGGCGCCGTTACTGGGCGCCTGGCTGATCGGCCATTTTCACTGGCGCGCCATTTTTGCGGTGCTGACGGGAATTGCTGTGGCGCTCATCCTGGTCACGCTGCGCCTGCCTTCGCCGCAAAAAAATCAACGTTCCCCTGCTCCACAGCCTGGGTTTCTGACGCTGCTGCGCGCACGTGCCTACAGCGGTAACGTACTGATGTATTCCGCCTGCTCGGCCAGTTTTTTTGCATGGCTGACGGGTTCGCCGTTTATTCTGGCTGAAATTGGTCTGTCTCCTGCGGATATCGGGCTCAGTTATATTCCCCAAACCATCGCCTTTTTAATCGGCGGGTTTGGCTGCCGTGCGCTGCTCAACCGGTTTTCTGGCGCAACGCTGCTGCCGTGGCTGCTCGGCGTCTATAGTCTGAGTGTCGGGGCGCTGTTTGCCGTCGCGCTTTCGGGAAGCCCGTCACTCACGGCGTTACTGGTGCCGTTCTGCGGCATGGCGCTGGCAAATGGCGCGATTTATCCGATTGTGGTGTCCAGTGCGCTGCTGCCCTTCCCCCACGCCACCGGGAAAGCGGCGGCATTGCAGAACACACTTCAGCTCGGACTCTGTTTTGCCGCCAGCCTTGCGGTGTCCGCAGGCTTGATCCAGGCTCTGTTTACGACCACGCTAATTATGATGGTGACGATTGGTCTGGCAGTGATGGGCTATCAGCTACAGCGCCGCGCCGGCGCACAAACTGATATTGCCTCATCTGCACATCCCTGCCAGGATAATCACTGAGGCAACGATTTGCGTGTTACCCGTTTTCACTGACTGAATCAGGGTCTGCCAGTGTGCCTCCTCTGCCAGACCCACTCGCACTGTCATCATAATAAAAATGTTTCACACAGCCTTCAGGCTGTGACGGCATCTGTGTGAGCAACGCTGCATGGATACCGACGTTTTCTCTTCTCTGTACCCTTTTTGTTGTCTGGCGCAAGGCGTCATCTGTGACTTTTCTCATAATCCTGAGAAACAGCTCCTGCTTTTTCTCAGGTTCTGACGGTTCTGGTGATGGAGTGGCTATGAGTTCATCATGTGTAGAAGAAGTAGGCATCGAACGTAACCATTGGTATCGCATCGTTCAGGAGTTACTGCAAAAAGCCGATATTGAAATTAACGGTTCGCGGCCCTGGGATATTCAGGTCAAACACCCCGATTTTTTCAAACGCGTTCTGCAGAAAGGATCCCTGGGCCTGGGCGAGAGTTATATGGATGGTTGGTGGGAATGCGAGCGGCTGGATATGTTTTTTCATCGGGCGCTGAAGCATAAACTCGACGAGCAACTGCCGCATCATATTCAGGACATCCTGCGTATTGCGCTGGCGCGTCTGGTGAACCTGCAATCCAAAAAGCGGGCCTGGCAGGTGGGTAAAGCCCACTACGATTTAGGCAACGATCTCTTCAGCCTGATGCTGGATCCTTACATGCAGTATTCCTGCGCGTACTGGAAAGACGCCACCACGCTTGAGGCGGCGCAGGAAGCCAAACTCGATATGATTTGCCGCAAGCTGCAACTCAAACCGGGAATGCGCCTGCTGGATATCGGCTGCGGCTGGGGCGGCCTGGCGGCCTTTGCCGCCAGAAATTATGGCGTGAGCGTTCAGGGCGTAACCATCTCGGCAGAGCAACAAAAACTGGCTCAACAGCGCTGTGAGGGGCTGGATGTCCAAATCCTGTTGCAGGACTACCGCGATCTCGATCAGCAGTTTGATCGCATTGTGTCCGTGGGCATGTTTGAACATGTCGGGCCTAAAAATTACCCCACCTATTTTGCTACGGTTGATCGCAACCTGAAGCCTGACGGGATTTTCCTGCTTCACACAATAGGCGCGATCAAAACGGATATGCATGTCGATCCCTGGATTGGCAAATATATCTTTCCGAACGGCTGCCTGCCCTCTTTGCGCCATATCGCCGACGTCAGCGAACCCCATTTTATTATGGAAGACTGGCATAACTTTGGCGCGGACTATGACACGACATTGATGGCCTGGCTTGAACGCTTCTTACATGCCTGGCCGCAGCTTGCCGGGCGCTATGACGAACGCTTCCGCCGCATGTTCACGTACTATCTGAATGCCTGCGCGGGTGCGTTCCGCGCCCGCGAGATCCAGCTATGGCAGGTGGTGTTTAGCCGAGGCATAGAGGGGGGATTGCGCGTAGCACGGTAACAGGACGCGCTGCGGTTTGGCGCCGCGCATTGCCCGAACCGGCTCAGGTCGGTTGGCTGAGATGCCGGGGCGACGAAACGCGACGGCGCGTCAGCGGTTTCCCGATAAAAAAGCAGCCCTGATAACAGGGCTGCTTTTTTTGTTTTGCAATACCCGCATGCGGATGACAACAAGATTGTTGCCAGGCGGGCCTTATTCGTGATCGGCTTCCGGCTGATCGGCCTGCTCCGCAAGCGCTTTCACGGCAGCGGCTTCACGCTGCGCCAGCACGCGCTCTACCGTATCCACAATGGCCTGTGTATGGGGATCGATTTCAATGTTGACCCGATCGCCAAAGGTTTTGGCTCCCAGGGTGGTGCGCTCCAGCGTTTCAGGAATCAAATGGACGCAGAACTTCGTTTTTGTCACATCCCCCACGGTCAGACTGATGCCATCAATGCCGACAAATCCTTTGTGCAGGATGTATTTCATCTGCAGAGGATTCTGAATCCTGAACCACACTTCGCGGTTGTTTTCAGAGCGGATAATTTTGCAAATTTCTGCCGTGGTCATGATATGGCCCGACATCAGGTGTCCGCCAATCTCATCACTGAATTTGGCCGCGCGTTCAATATTCACCACGTCGCCCTGGCGCAAGTCGCCCAGATTGGTCACGCGTAAGGTTTCTTTGATCAGGTCAAAACTCACCAAATCACCGTTAATCTCGGTAACGGTCAGGCAACAGCCGTTATGGGCCACGGATGCGCCAAGTGCCAGGCCTGGCACCAGTTCAGCGGGAAGCCGGACAACATGAGTACGGAATAAACCTTTATCTTCAATGGACACGATTTCTGCGGTGCCCTGCACAATACCGGTAAACATAATCTTTGCCTCTGTGAAGTTTGCCTCCAGTTTATCACAGGCGCGCTTAACTTTTAGATTTCAACGTGCTGAGAGATGCGCAACCGCAAAGCGTGACAAAGATTGGAGAAATCGGCTGCGGCAGTTACACTAGTCCCGACTTCGCCTGAAGTCGTCCTCATTTCCTTATTAATCACACAAGTCAGGTGTTTACGTGCAGAAGTATTTAACAGAAGCGCGTCAATTGCTGGCCCTCGCGATTCCCGTTATCCTGGCTCAGGTGGCGCAAACCGCGATGGGATTTGTAGATACCATTATGGCCGGCGCCGTCAGCGCCACGGATATGGCCGCCGTCGCTGTTGGCACGTCCATTTGGCTTCCCGCCATCCTGTTTGGTCATGGTGTTTTACTGGCATTGACGCCGACCATTGCGCAACTTAATGGTTCAGGTCGCCGCGAGCGCATTGCTGAACAGATTCGTCAGGGGTTTTGGCTGGCGTTTTTTCTCTCATTGCTCATCATGCTGGTCCTCTGGAACGCGGGCTATTTTATTCGCTCGATGCACGATATCGATTCGCTGCTGGCTGAAAAAGCGGAAGGTTATCTGCATGCCCTGCTGTTTGGCGCGCCGGGTTACCTGTTTTTTCAGGTGATGCGTAACCAGTGCGAAGGGCTGTCTAAAACCAAGCCCGGCATGGTGCTGGGCTTTCTGGGATTGATGCTCAACATTCCGCTCAACTATGTCTTTATCTATGGGCATTTTGGTATGCCCGCGTTGGGCGGTGTGGGCTGTGGCGTCGCCACCGCCTCCGTTTACTGGGCGATGTTTATCTGTATGCGCTTTTGGGTGCGGCGCATGCGCAGCATGCAGGATATCCGGCCTGAACAGCGCTGGTCATCGCCCTCGGCCGCCATTCTGAAACGTCTGGCCGGTCTGGGCCTGCCTGTCGCCCTGGCGCTGTTTTTTGAAGTGACTCTGTTTGCCGTGGTGGCGCTGTTAGTCTCCCCGCTGGGCATTGTGAATGTGGCCGGTCACCAGATTGCCCTGAACTTCAGCTCACTGATGTTCGTGCTGCCGCTGTCACTGGGCGTCGCGACAACCATTCGCGTGGGCTATCGTCTGGGTCAGGGATCAACCGAACAGGCGCGCGTGTCCGCCTGGACCGCGCAGGGCGTGGGCGTGAGTATGGCCGTGCTTACGGCGATCTTTACGGTGACCTTCCGCCATCACATTGCGCAGCTCTATAACGATAACCCCGACGTAGTGACGCTGGCTGCTCAACTGATGATGCTGGCCGCCATTTACCAGATTTCGGATTCCATTCAGGTGATTGGCAGCGGTATCCTGCGCGGTTACAAAGACACAAGGTCTATTTTCTTTATAACCTTTATCGCCTACTGGCTACTGGGGCTGCCTTCAGGGTATATCCTGGCGTTGACCGACTGGGTGGTGCCGCGCATGGGCCCGGCAGGATTCTGGTGTGGGTTTATTGTCGGCCTGACCTCAGCCGCCGTCATGATGCTGTGGCGGGTTCGGCGTTTGCAGCAACTCCCGGCCGCGTTAATCCTTTCGCGCGCATCGCGTTAAAAGCAGAACGGGCCGTAACAGGCCCGTTACGTTCAAAAAAACGACGCTTCGCACAGATGATGTTCATTCATTTGCAATTTTGCGTTTTTCCCCTTGCCAGCCTTCTGCGCTGTCGTTAATATTCGTCCCCGCTGTCGCCCTGACAGCATGTTGCGCTCTTAGCTCAGTTGGTTAGAGCACCACCTTGACATGGTGGGGGTCGATGGTTCGAGTCCATTAGAGCGCACCAAGTGCGTCCGTAGCTCAGTTGGTTAGAGCACCACCTTGACATGGTGGGGGTCGGTGGTTCGAGTCCACTCGGACGCACCAAATTTACTTTGCGCTCTTAGCTCAGTTGGTTAGAGCACCACCTTGACATGGTGGGGGTCGATGGTTCGAGTCCATTAGAGCGCACCACTCTTTTACTTCCTTTCTTCGCTTGCGCAACAACCCATTTCTTGATTTACATTACCTTTACGTACTGTTTTTCGATTGGTTTTCGCATACTTAGTGATTATACTGGCCGCGTTGTTTACTTGAAAGGTTTCAGCGACTACGTGCTTATGACGATAATTAAGATTGTTTGCGCAACAACGTCCCGGTGGTTAAGCCAACTAACCACGCAACTTCTCTGCACGCCTGGCCTTCGTCACCTATTCTTATCCTGTATCACCCTTTTCTCTTTCAACCAGCGTTTTCATTTCGGTGCGCTGTCATCGAAACCCTATTTATCATCCATCACAACTTACAGATAACCCGTCATGAAAAAGACTAAGATCGTTTGTACTATCGGCCCAAAAACCGAATCCGAAGAGATGTTGACCCAGCTGCTTGAAGCAGGCATGAACGTGATGCGTCTGAACTTCTCGCACGGCGACTATGCAGAACACGGTCAGCGCATCACCAATATGCGTGCTGTCACCCAAAAAACTGGCATTCCTGCCGCTATTCTGCTGGATACCAAAGGTCCGGAAATCCGCACCATGAAGCTGGAAGGTGGCAATGATGTGTCACTGAAAGCTGGCCAGACCTTTACTTTTACCACTGACCAGAGCGTGATTGGCAACAGCGAACGTGTTGCGGTGACGTATTCTGGCTTTGCCAACGATTTGAAAATCGGCAATACCGTTCTGGTTGACGATGGTCTGATCGGCATGAAAGTGACTGAAGTCACCGAAAACAGCGTCATCTGTGAAGTCCTGAACAACGGTGATTTAGGTGAGAATAAAGGTGTTAACCTGCCAGGCGTTTCTATCCAGTTGCCTGCGCTGGCCGAGAAAGACAAACGCGACCTGATTTTTGGTTGTGAACAAGGCGTTGATTTCGTTGCCGCGTCCTTTATCCGTAAGCGCTCTGACGTGCTGGAAATCCGTGAGCACCTGAAGCAGCACGGCGGCGAAAATATTCAGATCATCTCTAAAATTGAAAACCAGGAAGGCCTGAACAACTTCGACGAGATCCTGGATGCGTCTGACGGCATCATGGTCGCCCGTGGCGATTTGGGCGTTGAAATCCCGGTTGAAGAAGTGATCTTCGCGCAGAAGATGATGATCAAAAAATGTAATAAGGCGCGTAAGGTTGTTATCACCGCCACCCAGATGCTGGATTCCATGATCAAGAATCCACGCCCTACTCGCGCAGAAGCCGGCGACGTAGCGAACGCCATCCTGGACGGGACGGACGCCGTCATGCTGTCGGGCGAAAGTGCGAAAGGCCGTTATCCGCTGGAGTCGGTCACCATCATGGCGACCATCTGTGAGCGTACCGACCGCGTGATGAAGCCGCGCATTGATGAGCAGAATGACAACCGCAAACTGCGTATCACCGAAGCGGTGTGCCGTGGTGCCGTTGAAACCGCCGAGAAGCTCGAAGCGCCACTTATCGTTGTCGCAACAGAAGGCGGTAAATCAGCGAAGGCCGTGCGTAAGTACTTCCCTAACGCCACCATCCTGGCCTTAACCACCAATGCCACCACAGCGCGTCAGTTGATTCTGAGCAAAGGTATTGAGACGCGTATGGTCAGCGAAATTGCCTCAACCGACGATTTCTATCGTCTGGGTAAAGAAGCGGCGCTGGAAAGCGGTTTTGCTCAAAAAGGCGATGTTGTTGTGCTGGTTTCTGGCGCGCTGGTGCCAAGTGGAACCACGAATACCGCATCGGTACACGTGCTGTAATACGGGGTTTATGGCTTTATTATCGAAAGCGCCTTAAAAGGCGCTTTTTTTATGGGCTTTGTAATACAGATTCCTGAAAACGCCAGCCCAAAACAACAATAAAAATGCCCCTGAAATTAAGGTTAATCCGATTAAATCTCTCTGTTTTAGCTAAATTTTTTTATCTTCTTCTTTGATCCGCTGTTTCTTTGAGCGAACGATCATGTTTAAGCATGTTCTTATCAAAAAATTATTCTCAAGTTAAAAAGCTTTGTGTAATACTTGTAACGCTACATGGAGATTAACTCAATCTAGAGGGTATAAATAATGAATCGTACTAAACTGGTACTGGGCGCGGTAATCCTGGGTTCAACTCTGCTGGCTGGTTGCTCAAGCAACGCTAAAATCGACCAGCTGTCTTCAGACGTTCAGACTCTGAACGCTAAAGTTGACCAGCTGAGCAACGACGTGAACGCAGTGCGTTCTGACGTTCAGGCTGCTAAAGATGACGCAGCTCGCGCTAACCAGCGTCTGGACAACCAGGCTCACTCTTACCGTAAGTAAGAGTTCTGGTTTTAAAAATGGTGCCCTTGTGGCACCATTTTTTTTGTCTGCTGATCCGCAACTAACGCCTTCTCTTTCACTGATGCCGCGTCGTTCGTCGACAGCACGTTTGCCCTGTCCTGCCTCGTTTACTGTCGCGACTGTCCGATAGCCCCATTCCGCATCGGTTATGTCCAGCAGACCTGTCGCCTCAATCTGCTTCGGTTGGTGCACTGACAGGACTCGCGCCCTGTCCCGCAATAATTAGTGTGCCGACAGGACGCTCGCCTCATCCCGCACCGGCTCACCGGCACTGACCAGCACCGGCATGCCCGAACGGCGCGTCAGCGTAGCGTTAATTAAGGCCTGGTCACTTTTCTCGCTCTTCATAAACGTCCTGAAGCCCGCACTTAAGGCCAGAGGCGCGGTTTGCGGATCGTCTTTCTCGCTGCGCGACAAGGGCTGATGGACTTCAACGTAACGTTTGCCATCGGGTTCAACGGTATATTTCACCGGTTGGTTAATCACCTGCACACGCGTTCCTACCGGCACCGCATTAAACAGTGCTTCAATATCGTCCGTGCGCAGGCGAATACAACCCGAACTCACGCGCATGCCGATACCAAAATTGGCATTAGTACCATGGATAAGGTATTGCCCGGTTCCCCGTGCCATACGCAACGCATGCAGCCCCATAGGGTTATCCGGGCCTGCGGGCACCACTGCAGGCAGGGTAATGCCCTCTTTCGCGTAGCGCTTGCGAATATTCGCGGTAGGCGTCCAGGTGGGGTTGGGGATTTTCTGGCTGATGCTGGTCACCATCACGGGCGTCATGATCCCCATCTGACCGATACCAATCGGATACACAATGACCTTGTTTTCACCTTTTGGGTAATAGTACAACCGCAGTTCCGCCAGGTTTACCACAATGCCTTCGCGTGGCGTATCCGGCAGAATCATCTGTAGCGGAATGGTCAGCTGTGTACCCGGCCTGGGCAACCACGGATCGGTGCCTGGGTTCGCTTCCAGCATGCCCAGCAGGCCAACCTGATAACGCGCAGCGATATCTTCCAGCGGGCGTTTATTATCTGGCACCTGGGTAACAAGATTTTCACCTGTCAGGCGGCTGCCATGCGGCGGCAAGGGATATTCGGTAGCAAAACCGGGTGCAGAGAGCCCAAAACAGGTCAGCAGCAATGCACCGGCTATATAAAAAGCAGGTTTCATGCGATGTTCTCATCAGACAGTAAAAAGACGCCGGATGGCGTCTTTGGAGTGTATCTTA
Source organism: Pantoea sp. CS_6 (assembly GCF_041954745.1). Taxonomy (NCBI): domain Bacteria; kingdom Pseudomonadati; phylum Pseudomonadota; class Gammaproteobacteria; order Enterobacterales; family Erwiniaceae; genus Pantoea; species Pantoea sp. CS_6. The sequence continues at coordinate 220,230 of NZ_JAVAYG010000002.1, read as the reverse complement.
GCTGAGGTTCTGAGCGGTATGGCGAATTGACTTAATCATCGCCTCCAGCCCCTGCGAGCGCGTCGGCGTGAGGTGCTGAACGAGGGCCAGTTCGCTGAACCAGTGGCGAACGTCCAGTGCCACGATTTCAGCGGGTTGCAGGTTCTGATAAAGGCTAAATACGATAGCAATCAGTCCCTTAACGATAGCTGCATCACTGTCACCTTCAAAGGCGATCGTACCGTCTGCCTGCGGGGTCATCTTGATCCACACCTGACTCTGACAGCCGGTAATGGCATTTTCAGGCTGGTGCAGTGTTTCAGACGATTCCGGGAGTTTGGCACCTAATTCAATAATGTACAGATACTTCTCTTCCCAGTTAGCGCAACGATTAAAGTTGCGCACCAGTTTCTCTTTTTCTGGCAACGTGGCCATGAATCACTCCGTTTACGTTGTTCAGCCGCCCAGCAGGCGATGAATACGCGTCAGACCTGCCGCCAGCCGATCTACTTCGTCTTCACTGTTGTAGAACGTGAAAGAAGCGCGACACATCGCGGGGACCTGATAATGGCGCAGCAGCGGCATAGCGCAATGGTGGCCGGTACGAATCGCGATACCGTACTGATCAAGGAAGCTGCCGACATCAAAGGCGTGATGTTTGCCCAGGTTAAAGGCAATCACACCGGTACGCTGCTGCGAACCGTAGATCTGGATATCCGGCACGGAGGCGAGCTTATCAAGCGCATAATTCATCAGGATTGTTTCCCGCTGATGAATCGTATCCAGTCCCAGCGCCTCAACATACTCCAGCGCGGCGCCCAGACCAATGATGCCACCGGTATTCGGCGTTCCGGCTTCAAAACGCCACGGTGCCGTATTCCAGGTGGTGCCGGTGGGCAGCAGGACTTCACCAATCATCGATCCGCCCCCTTCCCAGGGCGGCATGATGTCCAGCAGCGCCTTGCGGCCATACAGCACGCCAATGCCCGTTGGGCCATAGAGCTTATGGCCGGAGAACACATAGAAGTCGCAGCCGATATCCTGTACATCGACGGCGCTGTGCATCACGGCCTGCGCCCCGTCGATCAGGGTAACCACACCTGCTGCCCTGGCCTGCGCGACGATGGCTTTGACCGGATTCACCGTACCAAGCACATTGGACACATGGGTGACCGCCAGCAGGCGCGTGCGACTGTCAATCAGCCCCGCCAGTTGATCCAGCGCCAGCTCACCGTTGTCGGTCAGGGGCAGTACCCGAATTTCCGCACCACAGCGTTCAGCCACCATCTGCCAGGGCACGATATTCGCATGGTGCTCCATCTGCGTGATAATCAGGTTATCACCGGGTTGCAGTTGACTGCCCGCCCAACTGTTGGCAACCAGGTTGATGCCTTCCGTCGTACCTTTAACAAAAACGATTTCTTCCGCAGAAGCCGCATTCAGAAAACGTGCCGCCTGTTCGCGAACGTTTTCCATATCGCTGGTTGCCTGCTGGCTGAGCGTGTGAATACCGCGGTGCACGGCGGCATAGCCGTGCTGGTAGAAATGGCTTTCGGCATTGATGACCGACAAAGGACGCTGTGCGCTGGCCGCGCTGTCAAGGTAAGCCAGCGGATGACCGTTGACCTCACGCTTCAGAACCGGAAAATCCGCTCTGATACGCTCGAGATCGAAGTTCATCATGAGTTGTCTCCTGGAAAACGCTGAGCAATGCGCTGGAGCACCGCCTGGCGAAGAACGGGGTTCTCCAGCGTTTCGGTTAACTCAGCCGCAAAGGCGTGAATGATCATGGTCTGCGCGGCATCCTGCTCAATACCGCGCGAACGCAGGTAGAACATCTGCTCGTCATCAATACGGCCTACGGTCGCACCGTGGCTGCATTTAACGTCATCGGCATAAATTTCCAGCTGCGGCTTGGTATCCACTTCGGCCAGGCGGCCTAACAGCAGATTGTTGTTGGTCATCTGACCATCTGTCTTTAACGCATGCTGCGCCACTTTGATGTGGCCGTTAAAGACCGCACGCCCTTTGTCACGCACGATGGTTTTGTGCATCTGACGGCTCAGGCAGTGGCCTTTGTTGTGCTCAAGATAGGTGCGGGTATCCGCCACTTCCTGATTCACGGGCAGCACCAGACTGTTCAAAGAAAGCTGGGTGTTTTCGCCATTGAGCTGCGTACTGGTGTTATGACGGCTTAAACCCGCACCCAGTAAGAAGCTGGTGCTGGTCACCTGCGCATCACGGTTAATCACGATGTCATTATGGGCAAAGTGATAACTTTTAGTGCTTTCAAAGGCCAGCTTGGTGTGCTTCAGCGTAGCATTATCAGCGACAGCAAAGGTAAAGCGACCGCCGGTGAAGTGCGCGCTGTCGTTCAGCGTGACATAGTGCTCGATGACTTCCGCTTCTGCACTCTCTTCCAGTTGCAGATGATGACGGTAATGAACGGTGTTCATGCCATCATCTTTGCCGCTGGTGATGTGCAGCAGGTAAAGCGGACGTGAAGCCGCCTTACCGCGCGGCAGACGAACATGGGTCACTTCTTCAGCCAGGCTTTCCGTCAGATGCAGAAAGACTTCTGGCTGAACGGGCGCAGGCAGATCGCGACGCTCAGCGGCAACGCTGTGCTGAATCTCGAAAAAATCAGTCCCGGTCGCGCTCAGCGCAGACTGGAATTTGCCGTCGATAAACACCAGACGAATGGCATCCAGCGGCAGAGCGAGCGCTTCAACCTGTGAAGCACTCACGTCCTGCGACTCAGGCAACACAAAGTGCTGTGCCAGCAGGCCATCCAGCGGCGTGTATTTCCAGTTTTCATGCTTGCGCGTGGGCAAGCCCAGACGCATTAACTGCTGCCAGTGCTGCTGTGCCTGCATGGAGCGCAGTTCACCGCGCGATTCAAACAGGTGGTGCCACTGTTGCAGCGCAGTATCACTCTTCGTCGGTAAGCCAGCCATAACCCTGCTCCTCCAACTGTTTCACCAGCGAGAAGTCGCCAGATTTCACGATCTTGCCCTGATACAGCACATGCACAAAATCAGGTTTGATATAGTCCAGGATACGCTGATAGTGCGTGACGATGATGAACGCACGCTTCTCATCGCGCAGGCTGTTTACGCCGTTAGCCACGATTTTCAGGGCATCGATGTCGAGACCGGAGTCCGTTTCGTCCAGAATGCACAGATCGGGCTCAAGCGCGGCCATCTGCAGAATATCGTTACGCTTCTTCTCACCGCCGGAGAAACCGACGTTGACAGAACGGGTCAGCAGATCTTCAGGCATCTTGAGCAGATTAATTTTCTCTTCGATGAAATCCTGGAAATCAAAACGATCGAGCTCATCCTGCTGACGGTATTTGCGCACTGCGTTCACAGAGGTCTGCAGGAAAAACTGGTTGCTGACGCCAGGAATTTCAACCGGATACTGGAACGCCATGAAGATCCCTTCACCCGCGCGCTCTTCCGGCTCCAGCTCCAGCAGGTCTTTGCCTTTAAAGGTCACTGAACCGCCGGTGATTTCATAGTCTTCACGGCCAGCTAAGGTTGCAGACAGCGTACTTTTACCTGAACCATTCGGTCCCATGATGGCATGAACTTCGCCCGGTTTAATTTCAAGGTTCAGACCACGTAAGATCGCTTTGTCTTCAACGCTAACCTGTAAATCTTTAATACTTAACATACTTATTCCTTCACATTGCTTCCGGCAACGCGTGTGACGGCGTCAATCAGCCCACACTGTGCTCAAGGCTGATGGCTAACAGTTTTTGTGCTTCCACTGCAAATTCCAGCGGCAGCTCAGAGAATACGTCTTTACAGAAGCCGTTCACGATCATCGAGATAGCATCTTCTTCACTGATGCCACGTTGCAGACAGTAGAACATCTGATCTTCGCCGATACGTGAAGTGGTCGCTTCATGCTCCAGCTGGGCGGTGTTGTTGCGGGTTTCAACATACGGGAACGTATGTGCTCCACAATCTGGCCCAATCAGCATGGAATCACACTGGGTAAAGTTACGTGCGTTGGTGGCCGTCGGCATGATTTTCACCAGGCCACGGTAAGTGTTCTGGCTTTTACCGGCAGAGATACCTTTGGAGATAATGGTCGACCGGGTGTTTTTACCAATGTGAATCATCTTGGTACCGGTGTCCGCCTGCTGGCGTCCGCTGGTTAAGGCGACGGAGTAGAACTCGCCCACGGAGTGATCGCCACGCAGGATACAGCTCGGGTATTTCCAGGTAATGGCCGACCCGGTTTCCGACTGCGTCCATGACATTTTACTGTGGTCGCCTTCACACAGCGCACGCTTGGTCACGAAGTTAAGGATACCGCCCTCGCCTTCACCGCCCGGGAACCAGTTCTGCACGGTGGAGTATTTCACTTCCGCATTCTTGTGGATGATCACCTCGACCACCGCTGCGTGCAGCTGATAGCTGTCACGGACCGGTGCAGAACAGCCTTCAATGTAGCTGACATAGCTGTCTTCATCAGCAATCAGGATGGTGCGTTCAAACTGACCGGTTTTCGCCGCGTTAATACGGAAGTAGGTTGACAGCTCCATCGGACAACGCACCCCTTTCGGGATGTAAACAAAGGTACCGTCTGACGCAACCGCTGAATTCAGGGCAGCGAAGAAGTTGTCGTTGGGTGGCACTACTGTGCCCAGATATTTCTTCACCAGCTCCGGATGATCGTGAATGGCTTCACCGAACGAGCAGAAGATAATGCCCTGTTCCGCCAGCTTGCTACGATAGGTGGTGGACACCGACACCGAGTCAAAAATGGCGTCAACCGCCACTTCTTTGCCTTCACGCACCGGTACACCCAGTTGGTTGAAGGCGTTTTCCACTTCCTGCGTCAGGTAATCGTTGGCAGGCGCCGCGCCTGAAGCCTGCGTGGCTCCCGGCTCCGACGCACAGGTATCGTCACAATTGCCGCACGACGGCGCGGAATAGTAACTGTAATCCTGATAGTCGAGCTTTTCGTAATGCGCTTTCAGCCAGTGTGGCTCTTCCATTTCCAGCCAGGCACGAAAAGCTTTAAGCCGAAACTCCAGCATCCACTCTGGCTCGTTACGCTTAGCCGAAATTGCGCGCACGACATCTTCATTGATGCCGTTGGCAAATTCTTCGGTTTGCAACTGGGTAAAGAAGCCCTCTTTATAATTGAGCTTGCCTTCCCACATTTGTACATCGTCAGATGTTTCGCTGTGTCGTGACATATTTCACTTACTCGACGCCAAAGCTTTCACCGCACCCGCAGGCGTGTTGAGCTTTAGGGTTATTGAATTTAAAAATTTGATTCAGGCCTTCACGGACGTAATCCACTTCAGTGCCATCGATAAATGGCATCGCCTGAAGCGGTACAAACAATGTTGCGCCGTAGTAGGTAAACTGCAGGTCGTCATCTTCTGGTTGCTTCACCAGATCCATGACATAACCAAAGCCGGCACAACCGGATTGTTTAATCGCTAAACGCAGGCCCTTGACTTCTGGGTTTTCTGCGGCCAGATTTAGAATTTGTTTCGCTGCGGTTTCGGTCAGCGTTAACCCTTTCCACACATATTCGTCAGGTGAGAAAGAGTCTGCATTCACGGATGACATGTTGCTACCTCTTGTGAGTCCGGACCTTTTCAGGCTATCCCCCTATGGTAGTGATCTCACTGATCACTTCAACCTCTTGTTTTGCAGGGATAATCATTAGGTGCTGTTTTTAACAGCGCATTTATTAAGCATAGCGTCTTCAGCCAGGCTTGCATTCGCAAAACAGGCAGGAAGCACGACCCCGTAACCTGTTAATAACTGGTGAATTTTAAAATCATCACTTTATGATAAACCCTTTATTGATAGGTTACGCCTTTCTGTGTTGTAAATAGATTGTTATTTCCGATTATACCGACAGGTGAAATAAATCGGAAAAAAATTCTCATTTGCCAATTGCAATCGCTGTTCAGTTGAATATGATAATTATTATCATTCAGCATCAGGATGCGTTATGTCGTTATCGGTTTCCGCCTGGCTTCAGCACAAACTTGATGAATACCGTTTTTCGGTTCGCGATCTCACTGTCGATTTTTACCTGGCGCAGGCCAGACTTGACCGGGCTGAGTGTACCGTTCAGCAGTTACGTCAGTTCAATGATACCTGTCTGGATATGGCAGAACTTTGCCAACTGAACGGTGACGACCAGAGTTATTTGCATGCCATGGGTAAGCTTCATCACCGACTGGTCGTAGAAATGCAAAATCCCGACCGGGATCGGCTGTTTCGCATTCAGGCTTACCAGCTGGCAAGACTGTCACTGACCCGGCTATGCCACCAGCTGGCCATTACAGGTGAATGGGAACAGGCGACGGTGCTCCAGAGTAACTTTGTCAAACATGCAGGCTGGATATTCTAATCCAGCCTGCGGTTGACGTCTCCTGCCTTTTTACACCAGCTCAAGCAGAGCCTGAAGCGGATGGCGCATGCCATTGCCTTCAACACGTTTAACCTGGCTCCGGCAGGAAAAACCGGTTGCCAGACAGCGTTGACGCGGCAGCTTTTGCAACTGCGGATGCCATGAGAGCGCGTAAATGCCCAGCGAATTGTCCAGATTTTTGCTCTCGTGTCCGTAAGTGCCCGCCATGCCACAGCAGCCCACGTTGATGTTTTCCAGCTTTGCACCAAACCGTAAAAAAATCGCCTGCCACTGACCGGGCGTTGCAGGCAAGGCGGTGACTTCGGTGCAGTGCGCAAACAGATACCAGGCTTCGCCGCTGGCAATCTGGACGTCACGTTCCTGCACCGCATTCTGCAACCATTCATGCACCAACAGCACAGTGAAATCGCCCCGCGCCTCCCCCAGCGTCTGGCGATATTCATCGCGATAACACAAGACCGTGGCGGGATCGATGCCGACCATTGGCATGCCCAGCCGGGCGACGCGATTGAGAAAATCGGCGGTTTTACTGGCCGTGCGGGCAAAGCGTTGTAAAAAGCCTTTAACGTGCTGTGCCTTACCGTTTGGCGAGAAGGGCAACAGAACAGGTTGATAGCCGAGTTTCTCAATCAGTTTGATAAAGTCGCTGACCAGCCGGGCCTCATAGAAGCTGGTAAAGGGATCCTGCACCACCAGCACCGTTTTCGCCCGCTGCGCCTCCGTCAGCCCTTCAAGCTGTTCCAGCGTCATCTGCATTGCCGGATGGCCGCTCAGCTGCTGTTTGAGTGTAGGTGAGGAAAGCAAGGGCAAATCCACCATGCCAATGTGCGTTTTGCTGAACGATGCGGCCCAGGGCTGTTTAAGGAAGAAGTTAAAGACCGTAGGCGCTTTTGCCATCACGGGCGCATAGCTTTCCACCGCGGCCACCAGATGATCGCTCAGGGGACGAAGATAGCGCGTATGATAAAGCTGCAAAAAACGCGAGCGGAAAGCCGGCACGTCAATTTTAATCGGGCACTGGGTTGAACAGGCCTTACAGGCCAGGCAGCCTGACATGGCGTCCTTCACTTCATGCGAAAAATCATATTCCCCTTTATTCGCATACCAGGTGTTCCGCATGCGGCCAACCAGCCCCCGCAACGACAGTGTCTTCTCGGGCAGTTTTTTCTCCAGCACCACCGGATCCACGCCCTGCTCTGCCAGCAAGCGCAGCCATTCGCGTGTTAAGGTGGCGCGCCCTTTAGGTGAATGAATGCGGTTGCGCGTGATTTTCATCGAGGGGCACATTGGGCTGCGCACGTCGAAATTGAAGCACAAGCCATTACCGTTACATTCCATCGCGCCACGCCAGGTGTCACGCACCTGTACAGGAATCTGGCGGTCATAGCTGCCGCGTTTGGTGGCATCCACCTGCATCATCGCCGCATCGCTGTTATAAGGCGTACAGATCTTGCCGGGGTTCAGCCGGTTATCGGGATCGAACGCCGCTTTGATACGGCGCAGTTCGTTGAACAGGGTGTCCCCGAAGAAGGCCGGACTGTATTGCGCGCGAAAGCCCTTGCCATGTTCGCCCCACAGCAGACCGCCATAGCGCGCGGTCAGTTCGACCACCTCATCAGAAATCTGCTTCATCATCATTTCCTGATGCGGATCGCACATATCCAGCGCCGGCCGGACATGGAGCACGCCCGCGTCCACATGGCCAAACATGCCATAACTCAGTCCATGGCTGTCAAGAAGCGCCCGGAACTCGACGATGTAGTCGGCAAGGTGTTCCGGCGGCACGGCCGTATCTTCGACAAACGGAATCGGCTTCGCCCGCCCTTTCGCATTGCCCAATAATCCCACCGCTTTTTTACGCATGTTATAAATGCGTTCGATGCTGTCCAGGTCGTTACAGCGTTGATAGCCGATGACGCCGCCTTCCTGCTGCGCGATCAGCGCATCAAGTCGGCTGCAGAGTTGCGTCAGTTGCTGCTCAATTTTCGCTTCGTCATCCCCGGCAAACTCCACAATATTCAGCCCTGACATCGTTTTGTCGGGAACATCGGTGATCAGCGCTTTCACGGAGTGCCAGACGATGTCCTCCCGTGCCAGATTGAGCACTTTCGAGTCCACCGTTTCGACGGACAGAGCCTGCGCCTGTACCATCAGAGGCGCATTGCGCAAAGCAGAATCAAAGGAGTCGTATTTGATATTCACCACGCGCCGCACTTTAGGCAGGGGCGTAATGTCCAGCCGGGCTTCACTGATAAAGGCCAGCGTGCCTTCTGCGCCGCACAGCAGGCGCGTCAGGTCAAACGTTTGCATATCGTCGCTAAAGACATGACGCAAATCGTAGCCGGTCAGGAAGCGGTTCAGTTTGGGAAATTTTTCCAGAATCAGGTCACGCTGTTCGCGACATCGCGTCAGAACCTGCTGATAGATGCGGCCCTCTGGCGTGGGCGTTTGCGCCAGGCTTTCGGCCAGCGCCGTGGGCATGGGCCGGGTATCCAGAATATCGCCCCCCAGCAGGACCGCCCGCAACCCAAGAACATGATCAGAGGTTTTACCATACACCAGCGATCCCTGGCCGGAGGCATCGGTATTGATCATGCCGCCCAGCGTAGCACGGTTACTGGTCGACAACTCTGGCGAGAAAAAGTAACCAAACGGTTTCAGATACGCGTTAAGTTGATCTTTAACCACGCCCGCTTCTACACGCACCCATCCCTGTTCGGTGTTAACCTCCAGGATACGGTTCATGTAGCGGGACATATCCACAATAATGCCCTGATTCAGTGACTGGCCGTTAGTGCCGGTCCCGCCACCGCGCGGGGTGAAAACCAGACTCGAGAACGCCGGGTCCCCCGCTACGCGGGCAATCAGCGCGACATCAGCCGTCGAGCGCGGAAACAGCACCGCATCGGGCAGCAGCTGATAGATGCTGTTGTCGGTTGAGAGAGAAAGCCTGTCGGCATAACTGGTGGCGGTGTCGCCGGTGAAGCCCTGTTCTTTGAGGGTTTCAAGGAATGTCAGCACCCGCTGGATAAGACCCGGTGCCTGAGAAATCTGTGGGATCATGATTCTGTGACCAAAGATGTTGTGTAGGTTTGCGTCTGTCGCGTGCGTTAATCTCCTGTTTTATCACATTTCTGTCAGCCCTGTCGTTTTTTCAGGAAAGGCTGAAACCATTTCTTTACAAGCCTGTTTAAACGCCCTCAAATAGCTCATGATGACGGGTCACTGTCATCCCCTGCGTTGACGGATCTCAAAGAGGTAATGCTTAAGATGAAAAGCCTGGAACGGCAGATAGACCTTCCCCAAATGTTGTTCACTCTGATATTCATTTTGCTGTTGATTGCCGCCTGCTTATGGGTGGTGCAACCTTTTATCCTCGGCTTCGCCTGGGCCAGCATGGTAGTGATTGCGACCTGGCCGTTGATGCTGAGAATTCAGCGACTGCTCTGGGGCCGGCGTTCTCTGGCCGTCATTGTGATGACCATTCTGCTTCTGCTGCTGTTTATTATTCCGGTTGCCCTGCTAGTGAACAGCCTGATTGATAACAGTGCTCCGGTAATTGCCTGGGCGACGCAGGGCCATATGCTGCCGACGCTGAGCTGGCTGAATGACATTCCTGTGGTCGGGGAAAAACTGTATGCCAGCTACCAGAAACTGGTGGCCGGCGGCGGTGCGGCCATCATGGCCAAGCTTCAGCCTTACGTCGGTCGTACAACAGGCTTCTTTGTTGCGCAGGCCGGACACTTTGGCCGGTTTATGATTCATCTGGCCGTGATGCTGCTGTTTAGCGTGCTGCTCTACTGGCGCGGTGAACAGGCGGCGCTGGGGATTCGCCATTTCGCTGTGCGCATGGCGGGCCGTCGCGGTGATGCCGCCGTTTTGCTGGCCGGGCAAGCCGTACGCGCAGTGGCGCTGGGCGTGGTGGTGACTGCGCTGGTACAGGGCGTGCTGGGCGGTATCGGGCTGGCCATCTCCGGCATTCCTTATGCGACCTTGCTGACCGTCCTGATGATCCTCTGCTGTCTGGTCCAGATTGGTCCCCTGCTGGTGCTGGTGCCCGCCATCGTTTATCTCTACTGGAGCGGCGATACGACCTGGGGCACAGTGCTGCTGGTGTGGAGCTGCGTCGTCGGAACACTGGACAATATTTTGCGTCCCGTGCTGATTCGTATGGGTGCCGACCTGCCGCTGATTCTGATTTTATCCGGTGTCATTGGCGGACTCATCGCGTTTGGCATGATCGGACTGTTTATCGGCCCCGTCGTGCTGGCCGTCTCCTATCGCCTGGTGTCCGTCTGGATGAATGAAGTGCCCAGACCACCGGTCGATCCGCTCAAAGCCCTGGACGAAAAGACGGATCAATAGGCCCTGTTCTGCATTTCATATGATTAGTAGTGGTTAAGTAGGCTGGCTGATTAAGATATCACCAGCCTTTTTTTCATTAGTAGTTTTTAAGATAAAACGCATATTTAGCGCTTTAAGCCCATTTTTCGGCCTGAAATGATTATTTTTCATACATAATAACTCTCCTCAACGCTCTTAATGATGGTCAAAATATTATTTCCTTTAAACTAATAAGAGGATTCTTAAAGACGCCAGCAAGCGGTATGAATAACATATTTAACAAGTTTGAAATCAACTCACTGATTTCTAAACACCCTTATTTCCCCTGAGTAGCGTAAAGAATTGCTGTGTGTAGTCTTTGCCCATCCCCTGTGATGGGCTTTTTTTTTGCCTGTCGAAAAGGGGTTGCGCCCTCTTTTTACCGGTCAGGTTGTATGAACAGGCCGAAGAGCAACCTCGTCCTTTATACGCTTTCCGCGCAAGTGATATCTCGACAACCGGATCGGGTCAGCACTGATCAACCCCGTCTGTTTTTCCGCCGGGAATAAAAAAGCCAGCTTGCGCTGGCCTTAAAGTAACAGTGTAAACGTCGCGTCAGGCAGACTTATTCAGGGCCGCCAGGCTCAGCCACGTTTCCACGACGGTATCCGGGTTAAGTGACAAACTGTCGATGCCCTGCTCCATCAACCAGGCCGCAAAATCCTGATGATCCGAAGGCCCTTGTCCACAGATACCGACGTATTTACCCTGTTTTTTCGCCGCCTTGATCGCCATGGACAGTAAGGCTTTCACCGCCTCATTGCGTTCATCAAACAGGGCAGACACGACGCCGGAATCACGATCGAGCCCCAGCGCCAGCTGCGTCATGTCGTTCGAGCCAATGGAGAAGCCGTCAAAGTGCTGTAAAAACTGCTCCGCCAGCAGAGCATTTGACGGGATTTCACACATCATAATGACCTTCAGTCCGTTCTCACCCCGTTTCAGGCCCTGGCGACCTAACTCTTCGACCACCGCCTGCGCCTGGTCCACCGTACGTACAAACGGCACCATGATCTCGACATTGGTCAGTCCCATGTCATTTCGCACCCGCTTCACCGCTTCACACTCAAGCGCAAAACAGTCGCGGAAGCTTTCTGACACGTAACGGCCAGCGCCGCGGAAGCCCAGCATGGGGTTCTCTTCTTCCGGTTCGTACCGTTCCCCGCCGACCAGATTGGCGTATTCATTGGTTTTGAAGTCGGACAATCGCACAATCACCCGTTTGGGTGCGAATGCCGCGCCCAGGGTCGCGATACCTTCAGTCAGGCGCGCAATATAGAACTCGACGGGATCGTCAAAGCCTTTCATCAGCTGACGGATGTGTTGCTGCAACGCCGGCGGTTGTTGGTCAAACTCAAGCAGCGCTTTAGGATGCACACCGATCATGCGGTTGATGATGAACTCCAGGCGCGCCAGCCCAACCCCTTCATTGGGTAAGCAGGCAAAATCAAAGGCGCGATCCGGGTTACCCACGTTCATCATCACCTTCAGCGGCAGGTCCGGCATGGTATCGACCTGCGAACTGGTCACGTCAAAATCGAGCAGTTCGTCGTAAACATAGCCGGTATCGCCTTCCGCACAGGACACGGTCACGGTATGACCTTCTTTCAGGCGCTCGGTGGCATCGCCGCACCCGACCACCGCCGGAATCCCCAATTCACGCGCTATAATCGCGGCATGACAGGTACGCCCCCCGCGATTGGTGACAATGGCAGAGGCCTTTTTCATGATCGGTTCCCAGTCAGGATCGGTCATATCAGTCACCAGCACGTCACCTTTTTCGATACGGTTCATTTCGCTGATGTCATGAATCACCTTAACCGGCCCGGCACCAATACGATGGCCAATTGCACGGCCTTCAATGACCACATTTCCCTGGCCTTGCAGAGTGTAACGCTCCATCACCTGACCATTTGAGCGCACGGTTTCCGGTCGCGCCTGCACGATGAACAGCTTGCCGGTATGCCCGTCTTTTGCCCATTCAATATCCATCGGGCGCTTATAGTGCTGCTCGATCAGTACCGCCTGCTGTGCCAGTGCCTGAACTTCGCTGTCGTTCAGGCAGAAGCGGTCGCGTTCCGTTTCCGGCACATCCTCGATTCGCACCTGCTCGCCGTGCTCACGTGAATCGGCATACACCATCCGCACTTTTTTCGAGCCCATGTTGCGGCGCACGATTGCCGGACGCTTCGCGGCCAGTGTGGGTTTATGCACGTAAAACTCATCCGGGTTGACAGCGCCCTGCACCACCATTTCGCCCAGACCCAGCGCCGCCGTGATAAACACCACCTGATCGAAGCCAGATTCCGTATCAATGGTAAACATCACGCCTGATGCGGCCAGATCGGAACGGACCATACGCTGTATGCCTGCCGACAGGGCAACACCCCGGTGATCGTAGCCCTGATGAACACGGTAAGAGATGGCACGATCGTTAAACAGGGATGCGTAAACATGTTTCACCGCTACCATCACAGCTTCGATGCCCTGCACGTTCAGAAAGGTTTCCTGTTGTCCGGCAAAGGAAGCATCGGGCATATCTTCTGCGGTGGCCGAGGAGCGTACGGCAAAAGAGGCCTCGGCATCGTCTGCTGAGAGCTGTTCGTAGGCCGACAAAATGGCGGCTTCAAGTTCAGGCTGGAAGGGCGTTTCGACGACCCACTGACGAATCTGCTTACCTGCTTTCGCCAGTTGATCAACATCATCAATATTGGTGTCATCCAGCAATGCATAAATACGCTGGTTCAGACCGCTCTGCTCAAGAAACTGATTAAAGGCCCAGGAGGTGGTCGCGAAACCATTGGGTACCGAAACCCCCAGAGAGGACAAATTGGTAATCATCTCACCCAGAGACGCATTTTTGCCTCCTACCCGATCAACATCATGCATGCCAAGCTGGTTGTACCAGAGTACTAACGGCTGTTCGCCTTTATTGGACATTGAACTGATCCTTTATTAATGAATGGGCACATGGAAAATCCTGCTATTAACACAATCAGCCTGGCATAAGGTTTTGGCAAACACGATCTGTTGAATCGTTAAAGCAGATTCTGCGCGGCAGTTTCAGACTATAACCCGCTTTTTTAAGACGTTGCGCAAAGGATTGTTTTTATCACAACCTACTCATTTAAAAGTGTTTTTCATTTCAGTGCCGCCTGAAGCGTCGTTTTTGTTGCGCAACAAGGCGGGTGGAAAAGGCAGCTTCAGGCGCGCTTTTCATGGCAAATCTGTGGCGGAGAAAAGGAATATTTTCTGTCGGTTATGCTAAAACTGTACGACAAATGGTTAAGCCAGACTTCACATGCCCCCGCTGGGATTCGCGCGCCTGAACTTAACCCTGCTCCGTCTTTTCACGACTTCCTTGCACGAGGCAAGCCCCATGACCACCGACAGAAGCGTTTTTTATATCTCCGACGGCACTGCGATTACCGCCGAAGTGTTAGGCCACGCTGTGCTATCGCAGTTTCCCGTTAACACCAACAGTGTCACCCTGCCGTTTGTTGAGAATGTTCAGCGCGCGCAGGCGGTTAAAGCGCAGATCAATGCCCTTTTTCAGCAAAGCGGCGTGCGTCCACTGGTCTTTTTTTCTATCGTCACGCCGGAAGTGCGCGACATCATTCTGCAAAGTGACGGGTTTTGTCAGGACATTGTTCAGGCACTGGTCGCTCCGCTTCAGCAGGAGCTTGGTCTCGCACCGGCTCCGGTCGCACACCGAACGCACGGACTGGATGCCAGCAATCTGGGCAAATACGATGCGCGTATTGCGGCGATCGATTACACCCTGGCACATGATGACGGCATTTCACTGCGCGGCCTGGAAGACGCGCAGGTCATTCTGTTAGGCGTTTCCCGTTGTGGTAAAACCCCCACCAGCCTCTATCTGGCGATGCAGTTTGGTATTCGTGCCGCGAACTATCCGTTTATTGCCGATGATATGGATAACCTGAAACTGCCGCCCGCTCTGCGCCAGCATCAGCATAAACTGTTTGGCCTGACAATTGACCCGGAACGCCTGGCGGCCATACGTCAGGAACGCGCGGAAAATACCCGCTATGCTTCCCTGCGTCAGTGTCGACTGGAGGTGGGCGAAGTGGAAGCGCTGTTCCGTACCCACCAGATTCGCTATCTCAACAGTACCAACTATTCCGTGGAAGAGATCGCCACCAAGATCCTCGATATTATGGGCCTGACGCGCCGCATGTACTGATCCGCCGCCGGCAACGCCCTGTAACGTGGCGCTGCCGTAATTTTGCCTGCCATTGTCACGTTGATGCTTGAATTCACAAGCTAATGGTTTATTGTGACCCTCATCACTTCCCGGTATTCCACCGCTGCGAAGAACACATTTAGAGAACACCATGAATAAAACTGACGAACTGCGCACGGCGCGCATTGGCAGCCTGATCTCTCCTGCCAGTCTGGCAGCTGAATATCCGCTTTCCTCCGCCATGGCCGATAATATCACCGCAGCACGCAAGCGCATTGCGCGCATCCTCACGGGCGACGATCCCCGTCTGCTGGTCGTGATTGGTCCCTGCTCCCTGCATGACCCGGTGGCGGCTTTAGACTATGCCCGGCGTTTAAATGTGCTGCGCGAGCAGTATCAGGACCGGCTGGAAATCGTGATGCGGGCCTATTTTGAAAAGCCACGTACGGTGGTCGGCTGGAAAGGCCTGATTTCCGATCCGGATCTGGACGGTAGCTTTGATGTGAACCGCGGCATCGGCATTGCCCGTAAGCTACTGATTGATATCAACGCCCTCGGCTTACCCACAGCAACGGAGTTTCTGGATATGGTGATCGGGCAGTTTATTGCCGATCTGATCAGCTGGGGGGCCATTGGAGCCCGCACCACTGAAAGCCAGATCCATCGTGAAATGGCCTCTGCGCTCTCCTGTCCTGTCGGCTTCAAAAACGGCACCGATGGCAATGTGCGTATTGCTGTGGATGCCATTCGCGCTGCCCGAACCAGCCATATGTTCCTGTCGCCGGATAAACAGGGGCAGATGACCATTTACCAGACCAGCGGCAACCCGCACGGCCATGTGATTTTACGTGGCGGTAAACAGCCCAATTATCATGCCGCCGATGTCGCCGAGACGACTGCCTGCCTGAATGAATTCGGCTTAGCGCCACAGTTGGTGATTGATTTCAGCCACGGCAACTGCCTGAAACAGCATCGTCGTCAGCGCGACGTTGCTGCTGAGGTGGCTGAACAGATCAAAGGAGGTTCACGCGCGGTAGCGGGCGTGATGATCGAAAGTTTTATCGAAGAAGGCAATCAGAAAGTGGTGAGCGGTGAGCCCCTGACGTACGGTCAGTCCATCACCGATCCCTGCCTCAACTGGCAAGACAGCGAAGCTGTACTGGCCCTGTTAGCTGAGGCAGTTACTCACCGTTTATAACTTAGCTGGAACAACTGACTTCCAGTGATTTGCCCCAGTCCGGCGGCCGTTGACGATACTCAGCGGCCGTCGCGTCACTGAAGGGCTGCTGAAGCGCCTGATGTAAACGGGCCAGCGCCCCGCTCTCACCCTGCTCCGCCGCCTCGATCGCCTGCTGTGCCAGATAATTTCGCAAGACCAGCGCCGGATTGGCCGCTTTCATCACCTGCTGGCGCGTCGCATCGCTGACCTGCTCCTGCAACAAACGGGTGCGGTAATCCTGATACCAGCGATCAAAGGCAGCGCGATCGATAAATTCATCCCGTAACGGCGATCGCTGTTCTGACTGCTGCGTTTCACTGAGCAGGCGGAACGTCAGCGTATAATCGCGCCGTTCCTGACTCATTAAGCTGAGCAGACCGGTCAGAATCGCGTTATCCCCTGCCTCTTCGGTCAGAAAGCCCAGTTTCGCCCGCATCCGCTGGCCCCAGACGCGCATCAGTTCGTTTTCATAACCGCTCAGCGCCTGCTTTAGCTGCTCTGTACTGAGTAATCCTGACAGGGCATGCGCCAGACGATTAAGGTTCCACAGACCGATCATCGGCTGATTCTCGAAGCTGTAGCGCCCCTGGTAATCACTGTGATTACAGATAAAGTCCGGCTGATAGTCATCCAGAAAACCGTAAGGGCCGTAATCCAGCGTCAGGCCAAGGATCGACATGTTGTCGGTATTCATCACACCATGCGCAAAGCCCACGCTCTGCCACTGCGCAATCAGGCGTGCTGTGCGCAGGACGATATCGGCGAACCACAGATAATAACGTTCGGCGTCCTCCGTCAGATGCGGCCAGTGATGACGAATGGCATACTCCGCCAGCTGTTTGACCTTGTCAGGCTGCTGGCTGTAAAAGAAGTGTTCGAAATGGCCAAAGCGCAGATGACTCGGCGCGATCCGCATCAGCATTGCACCGCGCTCAGCGGTTTCACGGTAAACCGGCTCATCGCTGATGGCTATCGTTAACGCGCGCGTGGTCGGGATCCCCAGATGGTGCAGCGCCTCCGAGGCCAGAAACTCACGCACCGTCGAGCGCACCACAGCACGACCATCGCCCATGCGAGAATACGGCGTCAGCCCTGCGCCTTTTAAATGCCAGTCGAGACGGCTGCCATCTTGCTGGCGCTGCTCACCCAGCAGAATGCCGCGCCCGTCACCCAGCTGACCTGCCCAGACGCCGAACTGGTGGCCACTGTATACCTGCGCCAGCGGTTGCATACCCGGCAACAGTGACGCACCGTACCAGACACCGTGCCCCTGCCCGGTAAACAGATCGCTCTCCAGCGCCATTTCGTGCGCCAGCGGACCGTTGTGATATAACAGTCTGCCACCGGCAAGCGGGGTGGGATGTAAGGCGGTATAAGTACCCGAAAGCTCTCGAAACCAGCTGTTGTCAAAGACCATGTCTACTCCCAAACGACACCGGGTATCGTATGATAAAACCCACAGTGTAGCGTTGATAGCCGGGATTAAACAGGCGACAGTCGTGCAAATATCAGGGAGAGTGCAGGAATTGCTCGGAGTAGATCAAGGACTCAAATGCATCAGATTTCACCACCGGGAACAAGGCACCCTGCAGATGCACATTACTTAGATGGCTAACTTTATCCAGTAAAATTTCGTCATCTACGCCACAAATAATCATCCGATCGCAATGGCTACGGAAATTATCAATGATGCTTTGCATAAATGGTAAAAAAGAAGCACGTTTAGCAAGCGACTGAATAAAGTGTTTGTCCAGCCTGATACAGCTAAACAGATTATCGTAAACGGCAGTCGTCGACGATTTCCCCGCGCCAAAATGCGACAGAGACAATTTAAACTCACCATATAACGCCGCGAGAAGCGGATTATTTTTTCCCAAATGGAGCGAGAGAAACGTTTCGCTGATATCCAACCTTAAAAAGGGCAGTTGTTTTATTTTACGCGTCAGAAACTCACTTTCGAGCAGGGTGCTTGCCATGCCCTCGTCTGTGGGCATAAAGGCCAGCAGATTGTGCGTTTCGAAAAAGGTCTGATGCTTTTCCAGTAACGAAACCTGCCGCTGCAGCAGGCGCAGGCGCTGTGTCTCATCAAGCTGCGGCAACAGAACATCCTGCGGCAACGTGATAGGCGCACTTTCGTGGACGAACTGGGTAGCCAGCTCAATAGCGGTTAAGTGCCCTTCCTGGGAACAGGCGGCATAAAACCAAATTTCCGACTCATAGTCGGCCGACAGATGAATTTTCATTTTACAGCCAGTATATGTGGCGATAGTGCATCGTATATGATTAAAAACTTACTGGCAATAGTAGCAAAGGACTGATGAGATAGATATTTTTAGGCCATTACTGGCTTTAGTTTTAAGAAAATAAACTTTAAGCCAAATAATTTTTGGGACAATTCTGTAAAGTATGAAAAAGATTCCCGCTCCCAATGTTATAAATAAAATGAGTTGGTTAAAGCCAAATTAGGAATATTTTTTAGATCCGGTCATTTTCTGAATTAATCCGCACTAACCGGGCGGGCTTAGGTTGACAAATTATATGCGTCGCGCCTGCCAAAACACTTTCCGCCAGTAGACATTATCCAGCGAGGACCGAATGACGCCCTGACTGGTTGAAGCATGGATGAAGGCGTTATCCGTGTCGTAAATGCCCACATGTAAGCCATTTTCGCCACTGCCGGTCCTGAAGAACACCAGGTCGCCGGGCAGAAGGTCCTCTTTGCTGATGCGCGTGCCGATATCACTCTGGGCGACGGTACTGCGTGGGAGCTGCAAATCAAACTTATCCCGAAATGTCAGATAGACAAAACCCGAGCAGTCAACGCCCTTGCGGCTCATGCCACCATAGCGATACGGTGTTCCCCGCCAGCTCCCCAGTTGATCGTTGAGCTGCGCGATAACGGTAATGGAGTCAGAGAGGCGACCATTGACGGGCGGTGCACGATGGCTACAGCCCACCAACAGTAACACCACGAACAGCAACCCCATGCGCATCACAGCTCATCCTTAATCAGTTATAACGGGGTAAATGTAGCGGCAAAGCCCGCTGCGTGGCAAGTCTCAGGGTAAAACCGTTAGCAGCGGACGGCCTTCCAGGGTGAGTTGTCGGAAAGGGATACCGTAGAGTGGCGTGAGCTGTTCCGGACGCAGGATTTCACAGGGTTTGCCCTGTGCCACAACAGCGCCCTGATGCAACAGCCAGACCCGATCGGCATGCCACAGGCTGTGGTTAAGGTCATGGCTGCTGGCAATCACACAAACCCCTGCACGACAGAGTTCCTGAATCAGATTATCGACAGCGTGTTGCTGCGCCACATCCAGCGCCGTCATGGGTTCGTCAAGAATCAGCAGTTTACCGTCCGCATTAATCTGCGGATCGATTTGTGCCATGACCGCACAGAGCCGGACGCGCTGCCATTCGCCCCCGGAAAGCTGATTCAGCGGTCGGGAGAGTTTTTCTGTCAACTGCAGCCGGGCGAGTAAGCTCATTAACCGCGCATCATTGTGTGGCCCTGAAGACGCCAGATGCAAACGAAGATAGTGATAAACCGGCATCATGCCAGGTGGCAGCTGCTGTTGAGGCAGCCAGCCGCGTACCCGGGCCAGCGCCGGTCCGGGCCAGTCAGCCAGCGCTTTATCCTGTAAAGTCATCTGACCGGTTATCGGCTCCAGACCGGCCAGCGCGGACAACAAGGTGCTTTTGCCCGCGCCATTCGGCCCCACCAGATGGATCAGATGCCCGGCATGAAGCGCACCGCTTACCGGTTGCAGCCGTCCGGCAACGGCGACCGCTTGCAGGCTGAGTAACACCTACTTCGCCAGCGCGACCTTAATCGTTTCCAGAATAATCGGGTCTTCTGGCGACATATCGGGCGAGAAACGCTGGATCACGCTGCCGTCACGTCCAATCAGGAATTTTTCAAAATTCCACAAAATATCCCCTGGCGCTTTTGGTGCCCGGCCTTTACTGACCATACGCTCATAAAAGCCACTTTCTTCCGGCCGAACGGCATCCGGTTTTGCGGCCACCAGCTGCGCATAAAGCGGATGACGATGTTCACCATTCACCTCACATTTTTCGAACAGAGGGAAGGTCACACCGTAGGTGGTGCTGCAAAACGTCTTGATTTCTTCGCTGGTGCCGGGTTCCTGCTCCAGGAACTGATTGCACGGAAAACCCAGTACACTGAAGCCCTGGTCATGCCAGGCTTCATGGATATTTTCCAGGGCTTCGTATTGCGGCGTTAAACCACATTTCGAGGCCACGTTCACCACCAGCAGGACGTTGCCCTGCCAGGCAGACAGCGTGGTTTTCTCACCATCCAGCGTAACCAGTTCAGTTTGATAAATGCTCATACGGGGTTCCTGTGGTTAAGACTTGTTTGTCAGCGCAGGCTGACGTGTCGATTTGACTAACAGAACGATAAACAATGGCGCACCCAGCGTGGCCGTGACCACGCCAACAGGCAACTCAGCCGAGGCCAGTGCCAGACGGGCAATAATATCTGCCCCCAGCAGTACGCTGGCCCCTGCCAGCGCGGAGGCCGGCAGCAACGCACGATGATCGTGCAATCCCACCAGGCGTAACAGATGAGGAATGACCAGCCCGACAAATCCTATCGCCCCGGCCAGCGCAACGCTTACCCCGACCAGCCAGCCCATGGCCAGCACCAGCAGATTACGCCAGCAGACCAGAGACAGTCCCAACTGGCGCGCGGAGGTCTCACCGAGGGCCAACAGATTGAGCGCGCGGGCCGCCGTCATGCTGGCCAGAATCACCGGCAATAACGCCAGCATCATCCAGCCATAACGCCAGTCGATGCCGCTGAATCCGCCCATCATCCAGTACATCAGTTGGCGCAAATCGAGACTGCTGCTGAAATACACCGCCCAGGTCATCATCGCGCTGCAAATCATGCCCAACGCTACGCCGGTGAGCAACAAACGGCTGACGGATAAATGGCGGTGGGCAAAGTGCAGCAGAATCAGCGTAATCACCAACGCGCCCGCTATCGCCGAAAGCGAGAGGCTCCATAATGCGCCGCCGCTGAACAGCACGCCCGCCACCAGGCCAATGCCTGCCCCGCTGGACACCCCCAGCAGGCCGGGCTCGGCCAGCGGATTGGTAAACAGCGCCTGCATCATCACCCCGCTCAACGCCAGCGCCGCCCCCACCAGCATCACCGCGACGGTACGGGGTAAACGTAACTGGCCGACAAACAGCCTGCCGCTCTCACTCCACCAGGCGGCAGGCCCTATCCAGCGCTCGCCTGCACACAGGCTGACCGTAAAAAGCGCCAGCAGCAGCAGACTCAGGCCCACCAGCCATTTTTGATTTTGCCGTGTGCTGTGCCGTGCAAGTTGTTCAAGCTGGGACATAAGCGGAATTGATCTGGGTAACAGGGAATTGATTGTAAAAGGATTGCGAAAAAAAGAAATGAAAAAGGCCGCTTGCGCGGCCTTTTTAAAACACTGGGATCAGTCACTGTCTTTGGGTGTGGCGTTCTCAACGCGACTTTTAAGCTTCTGCCCTGGACGGAAGGTGACTACGCGACGTGCAGTAATCGGAATATCCTCTCCCGTTTTTGGGTTTCTGCCCGGACGTTGGTTTTTGTCACGCAGATCAAAATTACCAAACCCCGACAGTTTAACCTGTTCTCCATTTTCCAAAGCGCGGCGAACCTCTTCGAAAAACAGCTCCACTAACTCTTTTGCATCACGTTTGCTCAGCCCGAGTTTCTCAAACAGGTATTCTGACATCTCAGCTTTTGTAAGCGCCATAGGTTCAATCCCTCAAGGTTGCCTGGAATCGCTCTTTTAATGCCGCAACGCATTTGGCAACCGTCGCGGCAATCTCCTCTTCTTCGAGTGTCCGGCTGGTATCCTGCAAAATCAGGCTGATTGCGAGGCTCTTATAGCCCTCGGAAACACCCTTACCTCGGTACACGTCAAACAAGTTTACGCCAACTACCTGATTTACGCCAACTTTCTTACACTCTGCGATGATATCTGCTGCGGGCACGTTTTCCGCCACAACAACGGCGATATCTCGGCGGTTTGCCGGGAAGCGCGAAATCTCTTGCGCATCAGGCAGGACGCGGTCTGCGACCTTATTCCAAAGCAGTTCAAAGACTAAGGTGCGACCGTTGAGATCCAGCTTACGTTCAAGTTCGGGATGAACCACTCCGATAAATCCGATTCGTTCATCATGCAAATAAATTGCCGCACTTTGTCCCGGATGTAACGCCGGATTCGCTTCTGCACGGAAAGTGATGGCGTCGAGCTTACCGGTTAAATCCAGTAATGACTCTAAATCGCCTTTCAAATCATAGAAGTCAACCGCCTGGCGCGCCAGATCCCAGTGCTCTTCGAAGCGATTGCCACTCAGTACGCCGGCCAGCATCAAATCCTGACGGATACCTAAATCTGCCTGTGTATCAGGCACAAAACGCAGGCCGCTCTCAAACAGGCGCACGCGGCTCTGCTGACGATTCTGGTTATAGACCACGGCGCTCAGCAAACCGGTCCACAGCGACAGACGCATGGTGGACATATCGCTGGAAATCGGGCTTGGCAGCAGCAATGCCTCTTCGCCGGGATGCAGCAACTGCTGGACTTTTGGATCCACGAAGCTGTAGGTAATGGCCTCCTGATAGCCTTTATCCACCAGCAGCATCTTCGCGCGTTTCAGCGACAGGTTGGCTTCACGGTGCTTCGTCATCACCAGCCCGGCCTGCACCGGCACGTTCGGGATATTGTTGTAACCGTAGATGCGCGCAATCTCTTCCACCAGGTCTTCTTCGATAGCCATATCGAAGCGCCAGGTCGGTGCGACCGCCTGCCATTCCTGATTGCCTACGTTCACCTGACAACCGAGGCGGGTCAGAATGTCGGTCACCTGGGCATCGCTGACCACATGACCGATTAAGCGATCCAGCTTCTCACGACGTAAGGTGATGGTGGCTGGCACAGGCAACGCGGCCTCTACCGTCTGATCGATAACCGGACCGGCTTCGCCGCCACAGATGCTCAGCAGCAGCTGCGTCGCCCGCGCCATCGCCTTGTGCTGCAGCGCCGAATCCACACCACGCTCGTAACGATGTGAAGCATCCGTATGCAAACCATGACGACGCGCACGGCCGGTAATCGCCAGCGGCTCAAACCAGGCGCATTCCAGTAAAATATTTTGCGTTTCGGTGTTTACGCCGGAATGCTCACCGCCAAAAATGCCGCCCATCGCCAGCGCTTTCTGGTGGTCAGCAATGACCAGCGTATCGCTGCTGAGTCTGGCTTCTGTACCGTCCAGCAGCGTGAGTGCTTCGCCCTCTTCTGCCATGCGCACCACGATCCCGCCGTCAAGACGATCCAGATCGAAGGCGTGCATCGGCTGACCCAGTTCCAGCAGCACGTAGTTGGTGATATCCACGACCGGATCGATAGAGCGAATACCGCAGCGGCGCAGTTTCTCTCTCATCCACAGCGGCGTTGCTGCGGCAACGTTCACGCCTTTGACCACCCGGCCTAAATAGCGAGGACAGGCATCGGTCGCGTCAACGCGAATCGGGAAGGTATCGGGAATCGTGGCAGTGACCGGCTCGATGGCGGGCGCATTTAGCGGCAGGCCGTTCAGGACCGCAACATCCCGAGCGATGCCCATGATGCCCAGACAGTCAGCGCGGTTAGGCGTCACGCTGATTTCGATGGTGTTGTCATCTAACTGCAGATAGTCACGGATATCGGTGCCCACAGGCGCATCGGCAGGCAGTTCAATAATGCCATTGTGATCATCGGAAATACCCAGCTCCGAGAACGAGCACAGCATGCCTTCCGAGGGTTCACCGCGCAGCTTTGCGGCTTTGATTTTGAAATCGCCCGGCAGAACGGCACCCACGGTGGCGACGGCTACTTTCAGGCCCTGACGACAGTTCGGCGCACCGCACACGATGTCCAGCAGACGATCGCCCCCGGTGTTGATTTTGGTCACACGCAGCTTGTCGGCATTCGGGTGTTGACCGCACTCTACGACCTCACCGACCACCACGCCATGAAACGCGCCAGCCACTGGCTCAACGCCATCCACTTCCAGACCCGCCATGGTGATTTGTTCTGACAGCGCTGCGCTGTCAAGGGCTGGATTTACCCATTCGCGTAACCAGAGTTCACTGAATTTCATTGGATAACCTGCCCTTACTTAAATTGTTTGAGGAAACGTAAATCATTTTCGAAGAATGCGCGTAAATCGGTCACGCCGTAACGCAGCATGGTCAGACGCTCCATGCCCATACCAAAGGCGAAGCCCGAGTAGACTTCCGGATCGATACCGACGTTGCGCAGCACGTTAGGATGCACCATGCCGCAGCCCAGCACTTCCAGCCACTTGCCGTTTTTCCCCATCACATCCACTTCCGCAGACGGTTCGGTGAACGGGAAGTAAGACGGACGGAAACGGATCTGCAAATCTTCCTCAAAGAAGTTGTTCAGGAAATCGTGCAGCGTGCCTTTCAGGTTGGTGAAGTTGATGTTCTTATCGACGATCAGGCCTTCCATCTGGTGGAACATCGGCGTGTGCGTCTGATCGTAGTCGTTACGGTACACGCGGCCCGGGGCGATAATGCGCAGCGGCGGCTGCTGGTTTTTCATCGTGCGAATCTGTACGCCGGATGTCTGCGTACGCAGCAGGCGAGTGGCATCGAACCAGAAGGTGTCGTGATCGGCACGTGCCGGGTGATGGCCGGGGATATTCAGCGCGTCAAAGTTATGGTAATCGTCTTCAATTTCCGGGCCGGTCACCACCGCAAAGCCCAGTTCACCAAAGAAGGTTTCGATGCGATCGATAGTACGGGTAACCGGATGCAGTCCACCGTTTTCGATACGGCGTCCCGGCAGCGAGACATCGATGGTTTCCGCCGCCAGACGGGCGTTGAGCGCCGCCGACTCCATCGCTTCTTTGCGGGCATTCAGACGATCTGTCACCTGCTGTTTGGCTTCGTTAATCACGGCACCGGCTGCTGGACGCTCTTCTGCTGGCAGCTCACGCAACGTGGTCATCTGCAAAGTCAGATGCCCTTTTTTCCCCAGATATTCGACGCGCACCGCGTCAAGGGCGGCGATATCGGTCGCCCCGTCGATGGCCGCCGTGGCGTTCGCCACCAGTTCTGCTAGTTGGGACATGTTTTCCTCTTTTTCCAGTCAGGCTGGTTAGTACTTGTTGGGACCTGCCGGTCCAATATGCCAGCGCCAAAAATAAAAAAGCCTCCACGTGGGAGGCTTTCAGCGCGATTTTTCGTTTCTTTTCTTATGCGCAAAAGCCCCTGATTGTCAGGCGCTAAAGTAAAAAAAGAAACGGAAAATAGCAGCATTCATGCTTGCGTTACCTTGTCGTGATACTCAACGGCACTATTGAAAAGCGCAGAGGCGAAAAAGTCAATCTTTTGCTCAGGTTACAGGTAATAAAAAAGGGAGCAAGCTCCCTTTTTCAACTGACTTACGCCAGAGCTGATTTCGCTTTTTCTACCAGTGCAGTGAATGCCACTTTGTCGAATACAGCGATGTCGGCCAGGATTTTACGGTCAATTTCAATGGCTGCTTTTTTCAGACCATTGATGAAACGGCTGTAAGACATACCGTTCTGACGCGCCGCTGCGTTGATACGCGCGATCCACAGCTGACGGAACTGACGCTTACGTTGACGACGGTCGCGGTAAGCATACTGACCAGCTTTGATAACAGCCTGGAAGGCAACGCGGTAAACACGTGAACGTGCACCGTAGTAACCTTTAGCTTGTTTTAAGATTTTTTTGTGACGTGCGCGAGCAACTACACCACGTTTTACACGAGCCATTTAGCTCTCCTGTTTAATATTCTGAATTAATTAAAAAAATTTACTTATGCGTACGGCAGGCAGGCAACAACCAGACCCAGATCGCCTTTAGACACCATGCCTTTCGGACGCAGGTGACGTTTACGCTTGGTAGACTTCTTAGTCAGAATATGACGCAGGTTCGCGTGTTTACGCTTGAAGCCGCCAGAAGCGGTCTTCTTGAAGCGCTTAGCCGCGCCACGTACAGTTTTAATCTTTGGCATTTTAAAAAATATCCACTTCGCATTGTTGATAACATGACCCAGACAGGCGAACAACAAACCGCACAACGCAAGCGCTGCGCGGTCATTGCTACTTGAATGCCTACTGTTTCTTCTTAGGTGCGAGCACCATGATCATCTGGCGGCCTTCGATCTTCGAAGGGAAGGATTCGACAATAGCCAAATCCAGATCATCACACAGGTCTTTACGGACGCGGTTAAGCACTTCCATACCGATCTGCTGGTGCGCCATCTCACGACCGCGGAAACGCAGCGTGATTTTGGCTTTATCGCCTTCTTCCAGAAAGCGAATCAGGTTGCGTAGTTTGACCTGATAGTCGCCATCATCGGTTCCAGGACGGAATTTAATTTCCTTAACCTGAATAACTTTTTGCTTCTTCTTCTGTTCCTTAGAAGATTTGCTTTTTTCATAGAGGAACTTGCCGTAATCCATAATGCGGCAAACCGGCGGTTCGGCGTTCGGGCTGATTTCAACTAAATCTACACCCGCTTCCTCAGCTTTTTCCAAAGCTTCGCGTAGACTGACAATACCAAGTTGCTCGCCTTCAACGCCTGTTAAGCGCACTTCTGTTGCGCGAATTTCACTGTTGATGCGATTCGGACGCGTAGGTTGTACTCGTTTTCCGCCTTTAATACCTTATTCCTCCAATTGGTGAAGATTGCGGCTGCGAATCTCTTGCTGCAGCTTCTCAACAAACACATCGACATCCATCGACCCAAGGTCTTTACCACGGCGGGTGCGAACGGCCACTTTGCCAGCTTCCACCTCTTTATCACCACAGACCAACATATAAGGGACGCGACGTAATGTGTGCTCGCGGATTTTAAAGCCTATCTTCTCGTTTCTCAAGTCCGCTTTCACACGAATGCCAGCATTCTGCAATTTACGTGTCAAAGTCTCAACATATTCTGCCTGACCGTCGGTAATATTCATGACGACAGCCTGCACTGGTGCCAGCCAGCTAGGGAAGAAACCGGCAAACTCTTCGGTCAAAATACCGATAAAGCGTTCCATCGACCCCAGAATCGCACGGTGAATCATCACGGGCGTCTGACGATCGTTGTTTTCACCCACGTAGGTGGCATCCAGACGTTTAGGCAGGGAAAAGTCTAGCTGAACTGTTCCGCACTGCCAGGCACGGTCAAGGCAATCGTATAAAGTAAATTCAATTTTCGGGCCGTAGAAGGCGCCCTCACCCGGCTGGTATTCAAACGCAATGTTGTTTTCATTGAGCGCCGCAGCCAGATCCTCTTCTGCACGATCCCAGGTTTCATCAGAACCGATGCGCTTTTCAGGACGGGTAGACAGTTTCACCACGATCTTTTCAAAGCCAAAGGTGCTGTACATGTCGTAAACCATGCGGATACAGCTGTTCACTTCGGCGCGCAGTTGATCTTCCGTACAGAAAATGTGGGCATCATCCTGAGTAAAGCCACGAACGCGCATCAGACCATGTAACGCACCTGAGGGTTCATTACGGTGGCAGCTCCCGAACTCGGCCATACGCAGTGGCAAATCGCGATAGGATTTCAGCCCCTGATTAAAGATTTGCACATGACCCGGGCAGTTCATCGGCTTGATGCAGTACTCACGGTTCTCCGAAGAGGTCGTAAACATCGCATCTTTGTAGTTTTCCCAGTGACCGGTTTTTTCCCACAGCACGCGGTCCATCATGAACGGACCTTTTACTTCCTGGTACTGGTACTCTTTCAGCTTACTGCGGACGAACACTTCCAGTTCACGGAAAATTGTCCAGCCGTCATTATGCCAGAAAACCATACCCGGCGCTTCTTCCTGCATATGGTAGAGGTCGAGCTGTTTACCGATCTTACGGTGGTCGCGCTTCGCCGCTTCTTCCAGACGCTGCAGATAGGCAGACAGCTGCTTTTTATCGGCCCAGGCGGTGCCGTAGATGCGCTGCAACATTTTGTTGTCGCTGTCGCCACGCCAGTAGGCGCCTGAAATTTTCTGCAGTTTGAAATGGTGACAAAAACGCATATTCGGTACGTGCGGACCGCGGCACATATCGACGTATTCTTCATGATGATACAGCCCAGGGCGATCATCATGGCTGATATTCTCGTCCAGGATAGTGGTCTTATAGACTTCACCCCGCGCCGCGAAGACATCGCGCGCTTCCTGCCAGCTGACCTTCTTCTTCACGACATCGTAGTTGGTCTCAGCCAACTGATGCATGCGTTTTTCCAGCAGCTCAATATCTTCCTGGGTCAGCGTGCGATCGATGTCGACATCATAGTAGAAACCGTTGTCGATAACCGGACCAATAGCCATTTTCGTGTCGGGCCACAGCTGCTTAATGGCATGGCCTAACAGGTGCGCGCAAGAGTGACGGATGATTTCAAGACCCGCTTCGTCTTTTGCAGTAATAATGGCGACAGACGCGTCGTCGGTGATGGGATCAACCGCATCGACCAGTTCACCGTTCACTCGTCCGGCGATACAGGCTTTGGCCAGACCGGGGCCGATATCAAGCGCGATGTCCATCACGCTGACAGGGCGATCATAAGTGCGCTGGCTGCCATCAGGAAGCGTAATTACAGGCATAGAATGTCCTTAGTTGCAGTGGTAAGCCACACGAAAGCCTACATACAAAATTGAGTAGTTTGATTCACCTGGCGTGAAATCAGACCCACATTGTCGGAATGTCGCCAGGAAGTTGATGCGGCACGGATAATAGCAGTTTTCAGACGTGAGCAAAACCCATGCCTTTCCGCTAACTCTCAGACAGATCAAAAAAAAGCGGCCGGGCACCAGGCCAGACCGCTTCTCCGTCAGACAGACTTAACGCGGATTACATCGCGTACGTCAGCATGACCGTGGTTTTGGTATCCGTATGGTCGGGCGCAGACTCAGGTGGATTGTTGTTCCAGGTGACGTTATACGCCAGTTTCAGGGCGAAATGGTCGTTAATCGCTACCTGTAATCCCGTTTCAGAGTTCACTGTCGTATCGTCACCCAGTGAGCTCAGTACGGAAACGCCCTGAATGAATTTGGTGGTATCTGTCAGCTGCCACTGGTAGCTCACCGCACCGTAAGCCAGCGCCTGCGTTTTATGGCCACCTTCGCGGTAATCGTCGTAACGGACACCAGGACCGAATTCCGCACGCAGTGAATGCACCGGGCCATTCAGGATCTGACGACCATAACCGGCGGTCAGGACATCGCGTCCGTCATAACCATTGTAACGGTCACTTAACCAGCTTGCCTGACCAAACAGGTAGTCATAGGCGCTCATGTTGTAACGCGAACGCGCACCTACGTTATAGGTTTCGGACGAGCGCTCATCGTTTGCAGAGGTATTCGCGGCATTGCCCCACAAGCTGTAGGCCATTGATTCTGTATACCAGGTCATGTTGGTCTGTGCGGTCAACGATGAGCTGGTGGTGTTACCGGTTTGCGCCAGGTAACCTGCAGAGGCCGATCCTTCAAAAGGCTTTTTCGCCGTTGAAGGGTCATCCATCGCGGTGAAGACCGCGTTATCGGCCAGCGCCTGGTGACAAAACGCTCCGGCAGAGAGCAATAGAACAGCAGACAGCTTGTTAAAGGCGTTCATTAAGTGTGATCCGTGCAACAGTTTTGAAAACGAAGATTCTGAAGGGTTTCCCGGTGCGATCAATCCCCTTTACCGTAACTTTTGTAAAGAGATATGAATTCGCTCAGAACATCATGCATTAGCGTAACGTCCCGTATTTGCTGGACGTTAACCTGAGTTCGGCGCGCATTATAGAGTTGTTTTTGCCAAATAACATCTGTTCGTTTACAAGATTTACATACGTTCGGGTTGCCAGCATCCGCACAAACGGTAAACAGTTTAGTCCGAATTGTTGGCTCATCCCCTTCATTATTCGCCTGTTTTTTCACCCTGTACTACGCTGTGTGATATTTAACCCTTTCGAGGTGCAAAATGAGCAGTGGAGATCTACATCGCTATGTCGTGACCTTTCATTATCAGGAAGCCGGACTCAGTGACGTTCTGAACCTGACCGGTGCTCTGACATCAGGGGGCTTCTCTACCACGTTAATGGATGACAGTGGCACCGCCCATGAGCTTGGCACCAACAGTTTTGGCATTGTCACCACACTGGATGAGGCCGCGCTAAAACAGCAGGCTCTTGCCGCGGGCGAAAGCGCGCTGGGCCAGAAACCCGACGTGACGTTGACCACGCTTGACGACTTTCTGCGCCAAGCAACAGGTGCCGCAGACTAGTCTGTGCACACACGCAGGTTTTTATCGCGTGCGTCCGCGTTACAATTGAACTCAGGCAGCGAATAAAGAGGATAACCCGATGTGGTCAGCCATTAGTCGTCTGTTAAACGAGCAATTTGGCAACGCCGAAATTACCCAACGTCATGAACTCCCCGGGGGGGATGTTCATCCCGCCTGGCTCATCCGCTATGGTGAGCAGGATGTGTTTGTAAAGTGCAACAGCCGCGATAAAGTGTCCCTGTTTAGCTGGGAAGCCGATCAACTCGCCCTGCTGCGCCGTACCCAGACGGTCCGCGTTCCGGACGTTTATGGCGTTGGCAGCGATCGTGACTACAGTTTCCTGCTGCTGGAATATATCAAACCTCAGCCCCTGGATCCGCAGAGCGCCTACCAGTTAGGCCAGCAGTTGGCGCGTCTGCATCAGTGGAGCGAGCAACCTCAGTTCGGGCTTGATTTCGATAATAATCTGACCTCTACACCACAGCCCAACAGCTGGTTGCGGCGCTGGTCAGTTTTCTTTGCGGAGCAACGAATCGGCTGGCAACTGCAGATTGCCGCTGAGAAAGGCATTCTGTACGGCGATGCCGAACGGATTATTGATTGTGTGCAACGGACCCTGGCGTCCCATCACCCTCAACCTTCCCTGCTCCACGGCGATCTGTGGCCAGCTAACTGTGCGGGCAGCGAGACTGGCCCCTGGATTTTCGATCCTGCCTGTTACTGGGGCGACCGGGAATGCGACCTGGCGATGCTGAGCTGGTTTACCGATCTGCCGAAGGCGATCTTTGACGGTTATCACCAGAGCTGGCCATTACCCGATGGCTTTTCGCAGCGTCAGCCGGTTTATCAGCTTTACTATCTCCTGAACCGGGCCAACGTGTTTGGCGGCAACTGGCTGGGCGCGGCGCAGTTTGCCGTGGGCCAGTTGCTGGATGACGATGCACGGGCAGCCGGTCAGGTGAAACCGGCCTGATCGTTTAGAGAAAACCGAGCAGAGAAAGCAGAAAGTAACCGGCGATGGCAATCACCAGCGGCAGGATGTAGAGCGGGAAAATCTGTAGAAAAATGGTGTGGCGCGGGACCCGTACCTTTTCTTCCAGCTGCTGCCGGGTCCGGCCATCGCTGCCTTTTGCCTGCTCAAGAATCATCTGATCTTCAATCCCTTCCCGCACATGGCGCACCTGACGTCCCATGCGCGCACCGGACGCTTCCAGCGCCAGCCCGACAAAAATCAAAATATAGATAAACCAGAAGCCCAGATTCATCTGTCCATTGAACTCGGGCACCGGTGAGTTTTGCCAGAACACATTCAGAAACGGCGTATTAAAGCGAATCATATCCACCATGACATGAATGAAATCCAGCATCACGGCATCAATACCGGGTTTCTTTTCACTGTGCTTAAACAAAAAGCTCAGCAGTGAAATGATGGTAGACAGCAACGCGAGTAAAAAAATCACCCAGCCAGCGACACGCTTAAGGATGGCAATGCGGCCAGCCTGTTGATAGGTCATGATATCTCCTGAACCCAAAATCCCATTTGCTTCAGTCTACCTGCCCTTGCAGAATTTTCCCAAAAAAAAGAGCGGTCTGCGCCCGTTTCGCCTCATCTGCGCACCAACCCTGTGTTCATGCTAAGGTAGCCTGAACTTTTTAAGGAGCGAAACATGTCTTACCACCGCCCTGTTTTTGCAGCTTTATTTGATATGGATGGCTTGTTGATTGATTCTGAACCTCTCTGGGATCAGGCTGAAATGGACATCTTTTCAACCCTGAATATCGATTTGACCCGACGCCACGAATTACCCGATACGCTCGGATTACGTATCGATCAGACGGTGCGCATGTGGTACGAAACGTTGCCCTGGTCGGGACCGAGTCAGGAAGCGGTCACACAGCGTATCATCGCCCGTGCAATGGAACTGATTGCGATAAACCGCCCGCTTCTGCCCGGCGTCGAGTCCGCCCTCTCATTGTGCAAACAGCACGGCCTGAAGACCGGCCTGGTTTCCGCATCGCCCCGCTTCATGCTGGAACAGGTACTGACGATGTTTAACCTGAATCACTATTTTGATGTGCTGTCTTCCGCCGAACATCTGCCCTACAGCAAGCCGCATCCGCAGGTCTACCTCAACGCCGCCGAGGCGCTGGGCATTGATCCGCTTCACTGCGTCGCGCTGGAAGATTCGGTGAACGGCATGGTAGCAAGCAAAGCCGCACGAATGCGATCGATTGTGATTCCGGCAGCCAGCCATCAGGATGATGCCCGCTGGGCGCTTGCCGACGTGAAGCTGAGCAGCCTGACACAGTTAACGCGGGAGCATTTGCAGGCTTGACGGCAAAGGCGCTGTAACCTGTTGCATCCCCTTAAAAAATTAACGCTTCGTTACAGCGTCACAGGTTCTCATTTACTGGATAAATCCCTATACTGGATGCATTGACAGTTTCTTTTGCAGCCAGGTTTATCATGACGGCCGAAGGCCATATCTTTTTTGCTGTTGCCAGCGCCATTTTTGCGAAACGGGCCGAGCTCACCCCGGTGATGGCTCAGGCGGACTGGTGGCATTTAATTCCCGCCAGCCTGCTGACCTGCCTGCTGCCTGACATCGATCATCCTAAGTCCTTGCTGGGCCAGCGCCTGCGCTGGTTGTCGCATCCCATTGCCCGGGCATTTGGTCATCGCGGGTTCACCCACAGCCTGCTTGCCGTCGCGGCTGGCCTGTGGCTGTTTCAGATTAACGTGCCGAAAAGCTGGCCGGTGCCCGCCGATGTTCTGCAGGGCATGACGCTGGGTTACCTGAGCCACATTGTGGCCGATATGCTCACTCCGGCCGGCGTTCCTCTGCTCTGGCCCTGTCGCTGGCGTTTTCGTCTGCCCATTCTGAACAGCCAAAAAGGCAATCAGCTGGAGCGCGCTCTGTGCCTGTGCGTGATGGCTTACGCGCTGTGGTTCCCGCCAGGGATGCCTGCGTTTGGCGAAAATGGCTGGCCCACTCAGGTATTTGATACCTTGCAAAACGGCGTCAGCCGCCTCCTGTCGGGGCATTCCGGCTCCTGAGCCACTGGCCGCTCAGGCAACGTTATAAGCTATTCCATTTGGATATAAGATCGCACTAAATTCACCTGATACCATTTCCGGACACCTGTATGAACAATAACTACTTTTGCTTTCCTTACCAGGGGAATGCTGCATGATTCGGAGTTTCTATGGATATCCCTTTAACGCTTAATATCATTGCCTTTGTGGTGCTGCTGCTTCTGCTGTCACGCCTGAGCCGCGCCAACTGGAGTCTGTCAAAAAAAGTGCTGGTCGGGTTAGTGTTTGGCGTCGCGTTTGGCCTGGCGCTGCAGTTTATTTACGGCAGTAACAGCGATACGGTCAAAGCGTCAATTGGCTGGTTTAACGTGGTCGGTAACGGCTATGTCCAGCTGTTGCAGATGATCGTAATGCCGCTGGTCTTTGTCTCAATTCTGAGCGCGGTGGCGCGCCTGCATAACGCCTCTTCGCTGGGCAAAATCAGTTTCCTGACCATTGGCGTGCTGCTGTTTACGACCGCGATTGCGGCGCTGGTCGGGGTTTTCGTGACCGGGCTGTTCCATCTTAATGCAACCGGCCTGGTACAGGGTGCCCAGGAAACGGCGCGTCTGAGTGCCATCCAGAATAACTATGTAGGCAAAGTGGCCGATCTGACGGCGCCGCAGCTTATCCTGTCCTTTATCCCGAAAAACCCCTTTGCCGATTTAACCGGTGCCAGCCCCACCTCGATTATCAGTGTCGTCATCTTCGCAGCCTTTTTAGGCGTGGCGGCCCTGCACCTGCTTAAAGATGACGAAGTGAAAGGCCAGCGTGTCCTGACGGCGATCGATACGCTGCAGTCATGGGTGATGAAGCTGGTGCGCCTGATCATGAAACTGACGCCTTACGGCGTGCTGGCGCTGATGACTAAAGTAGTTGCCGGATCGAACCTGCAGGACATCATTAAGCTGGGTAGCTTCGTGGTCGCATCCTATCTGGGCCTGGGCATTATGTTTGTGGTACACGGTCTGCTGCTGTCCGTAAATGGCATCAACCCTATGCGCTTTTTCCGCAAAGTCTGGCCCGTGCTGACCTTTGCCTTTACCAGCCGCTCCAGTGCCGCCAGCATTCCGCTGAACGTGGAAGCGCAAACCCGTCGTCTGGGCGTGCCGGAATCCATTGCCAGTTTCTCGGCGTCGTTTGGCGCTACGATCGGGCAGAACGGTTGTGCCGGTCTTTATCCGACCATGCTGGCCGTGATGGTGGCGCCGACAGTGGGCATTAACCCGTTTGATCCGCTGTGGATTGCCACCCTGGTGGGCATTGTGACGTTGAGCTCAGCAGGCGTTGCCGGTGTCGGCGGTGGCGCGACTTTCGCGGCGTTAATCGTGCTGCCCGCGATGGGCCTGCCCGTCACGCTGGTCGCGCTGCTGATTTCGATCGAGCCGTTGATCGATATGGGCAGAACCGCGTTGAACGTGAATGGTGCAATGACCGCAGGTTCCCTGACCAGTCGCTGGCTGGGCCTGACAGACCGACGCGTTCTTGAGCAAGACGAACACCGTGAATTAGAGCACAGCTAATCACATCTGACCTGGCACCCGGTGCCAGGTCTTCTCCCTTTTCCCTGCCTGTTTCTCCTTATTTCCCCTCTGTCTTTACATTCACGTTAAGGAAACGTTAAGCGTGGTAAATGGGCAATAATACGTGCGCTTTCTGCTTGTTTTTGGATGCTAAAAGGAGAATTCTGCAGCGAGTCACAGCAGGAGAATGCACATGAAAACGGTTATCGCTTCATTCCTCGCGTTAGCGATGATTACGCCCAGCGCAGTGTTTGCTCGCCCCGGCGACTGGGGGCCCGGCCCTCACTGGTACCGGCCCGGCCCGGGCTGGCATGGTCCTGCGCCGCGCTGGCATGGTCCTGACCATTTCCACGTTCTGCCACTGGCGGCAACGGCGGTTCTGATTGGGGGATTAACCTACTATTTGCTGAATGGCAGTTATTATCAGCGACACGGTGATGAGTACGTGGTTGTTGAGCCGCCTGCTCCGACCTATGTCAGCAGCGTCGGCGGTATGCGGGTGCTGGATTTTAATGGCCGACGTTTCTACGTGCAGGACGGGCATTACTATCAGCGGGAGATTAACGGCAGCTACGTTGAAGTGCCGCGTCCGGCTGGACTGTAGAGATAAAAAAACGGCTCGCCATAAGCGAGCCGTTTTTTCAGGTCAGCGAAAATTTACTGCTTAACCTGCGGATCGGTATCGTATTCAGCACAGCTCTGGAAGCCGTAGTTCATCACGCGACCCATATCGTTATAGCTCACGAAGTAAGTTTGTGCTTTACCGTCACGCTCGCCAATCACATAGGTCTGACAGGTACCGCGCGCATGCACCATGGTGATTTCAGTTGAAGCAGGGCCAGCAATCTGACGGACCTGCTGGCGGGTCATGCCTTTTTTGACGTCCTTAACCACTGGCTTAGTCACGTAGCTTTCCGCACGATCGTAAGTCGTACAACCAGAGAGCGCAGCCAGCGTCAGCGCTGCAGCGATACATCCCATCACTTTATTCATCTTGTTGTTCCTCATTTTTTGTCCATGTGATGAAAAGCCTGGAACATAAAACGGTTTTTATCAAGTTAATGACAGACTTAAACTCAATCTGTCTCGCGGGATTTGTTAAAATGCGCCAGAACAGACCAGGCATGCTGGCTCACTGCACCATTGCGTGTTGGCCAGTGCCGTTTTTACAGGCACAAAAGACGCGCTGAATGCACTTTTGTGACAACGTCACTTAAACATTATCATCAGAGGCCAAATGACGCTTTCCTCACCCAACCGGCTGGTTTACGCCATCACCCTGGGATTACTGGCTGCGCTGGGACCGTTGTGCATCGATCTGTATCTGCCCGCCCTGCCGCAGTTAGCCAGTGACCTGGCTACGCCAACGTCTACGGCACAGCTCAGCCTTACCGCTGGCCTGCTGGGACTGGGCGCCGGTCAGCTTCTGTTTGGTCCCATGAGCGACAAATTTGGTCGTCTGCGCCCTCTGACCCTGTCACTGACGTTGTTGTTTATCGCGTCGCTGGGCTGCGCCCTTGCCCAGACTATCGATCAACTGTTACTGGCTCGTCTGTTTCAGGGATTAGCGGGAGCGGGCGGTGCGGTGCTGTCACGGGCGGTTGCGCGCGATATGTATAATGGCCATGAACTGACGCGCTTTTTTGCGCTGCTGATGCTGGTTAACGGCCTTGCCCCTATTGGCGCCCCCGTACTGGGCGGTGCCCTGATGACCGTGCTGGACTGGCGCGGTATTTTTGTTGTGCTGAGCGGCATCGCCATTTTGCTCATCCTGCTGGCGCGCGGGAAACTGCATGAAAGTCTGCCCGTTGATCGGCGGAGTCAGGGCTCGGTTTTTGCTGCTTATGCTGCGCTGGGGCAGGTCATCACCCACCGTGCCTTTATGGGTTTCTGCCTGACGCAAGGGTTTATGATGTCGGGCATGTTCGCCTATATCGGCGCATCGCCGTTCGTGCTGCAGGAAATCTATGGTCTGTCACCCCAGGCGTTCAGCTTTTGCTTTGCCGCCAACGGTATCGGTTTAGTGATTGCCTCGCAGACCAGCGCCCGCCTCTGCCCGCTGTGGGGTGAATATCGCGTCCTGAAAGGCGGCCTGATGCTGGCATTCGTGGCCTCCAGCGCGCTGCTGGCCGCCGGGTTAACGCACGCCCCGCTCCCGCTGCTGCTGGTTGCGCTGTTCTTTTCGATTGCCAGCAATGGTGTCATTGCCACCACCGCCGCCTCACTGGCGATGCAAAGTCAGGGGCAACGTGCCGGTAGCGCATCGGCTGTCATTGGCGTGACGATGTTCACTCTGGGCGCACTCGCCGTGCCGGTAACCGGGATGGGCGGCACATCAGTAATCAGTATGACGTTGACGATATTTGGTTGCTTCATGCTGGCTATACTGACCTTTATCGTTTTGGCAAAAAAACCTCCGCTGAGGTAAAAATTGTCGGATTCAGACCAGCAAAAAGAAAACATCACCCGCTTTGGCTTGTTGTTTTCGGGGATGCGCGTTAGCTTTAAGACAGGCTTTATATTGTGCCGGCTGGCTAAAGACTTAAGGAGATGTTGATGTCACTGCAGCAGGAAATCATTACCGCACTGGGTGTGAAACCCACTATCGATCCGCAGCAGGAAATTCGTACCAGCGTGGATTTCCTCAAAGCGTATTTAACGCGCCACAGCGGCCTGAAGGCGTTAATACTCGGTATCAGCGGCGGACAAGATTCTACCCTGACGGGCAAGCTGGCCCAGATGGCGATCACGGAGCTTCGCCAGGAAACAGGCGATAACGACTACACCTTTATCGCGGTGCGTCTGCCTTACGGCGTGCAGGCTGATGAGCAGGACTGCCAGGATGCGCTGGCCTTCATCCAGCCAGACCGCTCGCTGGTGGTCAATATTAAAGAAGCGGTGCTGGCCAGTAAGCGCGCGCTGAAAGACGCCGGCATTGTGCTGTCGGATTTCGTCCGCGGCAATGAGAAAGCCCGTGAGCGTATGAAAGCGCAGTACAGCATTGCCGGTATGACCAAAGGCGTGGTGGTGGGCACCGACCATGGCGCTGAAGCCGTCACGGGCTTCTTTACTAAGTACGGCGATGGCGGCAGCGATATTAACCCTATCTTCCGCCTCAATAAGCGCCAGGGCAAACTGCTGCTGAAAACGCTGGGTTGCCCGGAACATCTGTATCTGAAAAAACCGACCGCCGATTTAGAAGACGATCGCCCCGGTCTGCAGGATGAAGTCGCACTGGGCGTCACCTACGACATGATCGATGACTACCTTGAAGGGAAAACGATCGATCCGGACAGCGCGAAAATCATTGAAGGCTGGTATCTGAAAACCGAGCACAAACGTCGACCGCCTATCACTGTTTTCGACGATTTCTGGAAATAACGCCGCCGACCCTTGCCGCCCGGCAAGGGTTGCCTTAACTGCTGAAACTCCATGTCCGTAACGTTACACGAACGCCACCCTGACCGGGCTGAGCGCAATTTTACTCTGGAGCACCACCCTGGGTCTGCTGCGTAGCGTCAGTGAGGCTTTTGGCCCCACCGGCGGTGCCGCCCTGATCTATTCCATCACCGCCCTGCTGTTGTGCCTGACAAGAGGCCTGCCCGATCCGCGTGTCCTGCCCCGTCGCTATCTGCTGGTGGGCGGCAGCCCTGGCCTGGGCGCTTTATAACAATGTGACACGCCGTTATGCATGCGGTAGCAACGTTGTTTCACTGTTTTTTATCGTCACCGCGCTGGCGCGCTGGCTTAAATTTGCGTTCGGCACACAGCAGGAAGCGATGCACGTCAGCGCAGCCGCGCTGGCGCAAGTGCTGTTCGTAGGTGCCTCTACCGCCGTGGCCTACTCTGCCTGGAACGACGGCATTCAGCAGGGAAATTTGCCCCTGCTGGCGACCGCCTCCTGTTTTACGCCCGTGCTGTCCGCCTTGCTGGCCAGCTTATGGCTGGGCCTGACACCGCCCGCCAGCTTCTGGCAAGGTGTTGCCCTGATCACCGCAGGCTCGCTGATCGGCTGGCGGGCAACATACCGGTTATGAATCTGAGGCTGGCGATCATTTAACCTGCCTGTTATGCTGTATGGACAACCAGTATAGGGAGTTCGTTTTGGCAAGACGTGCAGCAACCCACCGCCTCGAATTTGATGCGGCAGCGATTTATGAATACCCGGAACATTTGCGTGAATGGCTGGAAGGCTTGCCCAACCTGCCCGGCGTGTATACCTTTCATGGCGAAAGCGACACGCTGCCGTTATACATTGGCAAAAGCGTTAACCTGCGTTCGCGCGTCATGTCTCATTTCCGAACACCTGATGAAGCCAAAATGTTGCGCCAGTCGCGACGCGTTAGCTGGATCCCCACGGCGGGCGATCTCGGCGCGTTGCTACTGGAAGCGCAGATGATTAAAACTCAGCAGCCGCTCTTCAATAAACGCCTGCGCAAAAATCGCCAGCTCTGCTCGCTGCAAATTACGCCCGAAGGGAAACCACAGGTCGTGTATGCGCGCGATGTCGATTTCAGTCAGTCGCCCAACCTGTTTGGTTTATACCGCAGTCGCTTTGCTGCCCTGGAACGGCTGAAACAACTGGCCGATGAGTATCAGCTTTGCCACGGCTTATTAGGTCTGGAAGCACTGAGCCCCAGCCGGGGCTGTTTCCGCTCAGCGTTACGCCGCTGTGCGGGTGCCTGCTGTGGCAAAGAGTCCGTGAGCGATCATCAGGACCGACTGTTGGCGGCGCTGGAAAACGTCCGCGTCTTCTGCTGGCCCTGGCAGGGGGCGGTGGCGCTGGTGGAAGAAGGGAAACAGATGACGCAGATTCATGTCATTGACCACTGGTTCTATCTGGGCTCAGTTGACTCGCTTGAAGAAGCCAGACGGCTGAAACGGGGTAAAGGCGGGTTCGACCACGATGGTTATAAGATCCTGTGCCGTCCGGTGCTGTCCGGCCAGTATCCGATCATTCCGCTCTGAACCGCCTGCTGACGGCACAAAAGGCGGACAGATGGCGACCTGCAACGCAACACTGAGTTGACCGCATGACGCGACAGAACCGCCCTTTCCCTTAGCCGCCTTCCCGCTGGCGCGCGTGCATAAAAAAACCGCCGGCACTGCCCACGCAACGTGGACAAGGCCGGCGGTCTCAGACCGACTTTAGTGATTAACCCGAGGCTTATTCAGCAGGTGCAGGGGCCGGAGCCGCTTTGTCATGCATCGGGCGTTTTTCAGTCAGATGCTTTTCAAAATTCGCGTTGTACTGCTTTTTCTGCTCTGGCGTCAGTACGTTGTACAGTTTGTTCTGGGTTTCCATCATTGCCACCGCGTTCGCTTTGGCGTTGGCGGTCATTTTCTCCGCCTGGGCTTCGGCCTTCGCTTTGTCGAAGCTGTCAGAGGCGATAATCGCATGGTTAGCGCGACGCTCTTCGATTGACGGGCGCTGCATCTCGCCACGGCCCGCTTTCATAATTTCATGCATTTTTGTTTTTTGTTCTGGCGTCAGATTCAGTCCGCCAAACATCATGTCCATCCCACCCCGGTGCATCGGCTTGTGCATCGGTTTCTCACTGCCTGCTGGCGGTGGCGTCAGGTTATCCGCTTCGGCATGCACTACAGATGCCGCACCAAATGCCAGGGTAGAAGCCAGTAACAGAGAAGTCAGTTTACGCATAACAGTGTCCTTTTTTACTTGTTCACTTTCGTTACGACAGCGCGCTGTCGCGTCTTCGGAAACAAGCATACGACGTTGAACGTCAACTACTGCGAGTGAGCGTAAAAGCGTGAAAGCACAAAAGTCATATTTCAGGCGATCATGGAGGGAATAAGAAGAATGGCGTCAGGAATTGCAAAAGAGTATGAATAATCAGGAAATTTCGGATAAATCGTGGAGAATTGTAATGCCTTTAGCAGTAAAGCGGAAGGTCTCTTCCGCTCTTTTTTTATACTGCGCGGTGAGACCGTTCAGAGAGGTAACGCCTGAGTCTGCTCGCTCTCTTCAATCAGCATTAAACCCGCCCGCAATCCCAGCGCGACATGGGGATTGGGAAAGAGCACGTATTCCCGCGCCTGCTGGACAAAGTAGCGCGTCTCGCCATCCTCAGCTAATAACGCCCCCTGCGGAAACGCGGTAAAATTTTTCGTGTCAT
The DNA here is from genome assembly GCF_041954745.1 of Pantoea sp. CS_6. NCBI lineage: Bacteria > Pseudomonadati > Pseudomonadota > Gammaproteobacteria > Enterobacterales > Erwiniaceae > Pantoea > Pantoea sp. CS_6. The sequence continues at coordinate 178,960 of NZ_JAVAYG010000002.1, read as the reverse complement.
CCGGCATATGCAACTGAAACGCCTCACTTAAGCGCGTGATCTGCTGGCAGACCCGATAACGGCGCGGGCGACCGGCGGGCTCAGGCAATGTTTCACCATACAGCAGAGCAGCCAGGGCCTGAGACGCGGCGCTGAACTGCGACAGATCGTTTTCGCCAAACGGCCGCGCCTGCCCCAACTCAAGAGTACAGCTGGCTGCGCCAAAATGTTCGCAGCTGAAATGGGTAAATGTGCCCCCCGGCGAACGATGAAATACCAGCGCCTCCAGGCCGGCTGCGCCCAGCCAGTGTAAAAACGCGTCCGGCCAGGGACGCGAATTATGCGGCAGTACGCCAAAGCGGGGATGGTAAGAGCCGCGCAGTGCCGTATGCATATCCAGGTGCCAGCGGGTTTCGTCACATGCCCCCCGCTGCCAGAAGTTTTCCAGCGTTTGTTCCAGCCGCAGCACCCGCCGCGCTTCATCGCCATCATCAATCTGCTGCCAGCGGCCACCAAACAGTCGGTTAATGTCACAGGTCACATAACGCTTCCCCGCGCGCAGCGCCGAAGGATTACCTAACACCACCAGCATACGCTGCTGAAGTGGTTTTTCGCCCCGGAGTAAAGGCGTGATGAGCTGATTAAGGATTTCAACCGGGGCGGTTTCATTTCCGTGAACGCCCGCAGAGAGTACCAGCGCCTGGTTAACCGGTGCCTTTGGCTCCATAAGCAAAAGACCATGGTATAACCACTGCCAGCGAAGATGCGCCGTCTCACCGCTACGCAAACGTGGCGCTTCACCCGACAGCGTTTGCTGCAAAAAGTCCTGCATCGTTTCTCCTTAAAAGCGGAAGCGGGCAACCCTGACGGCACCACCTGCTTCACTGCTGAAATGTATACACATTTCCTAAGTCTAGCAGCCTGGTCAATTCATCAAGGGCAACCCGCCCTTCTTCCAGTAATTGCGGATCGCCTAAATCGCTTTGCGTCAGCCTGTCGCGATAGTGCTTATCGACCCACCGGTTCAGCGTGGCGAACACGTGATCGTTCATCAGCACCGCCGGGTTAACGGCCTGGCGCTCCTCGGGGGTTAATACCACGCGCAACCGCAGGCAGGCGGGGCCGCCACCGTTGTGCATACTTTCCCGCAGGTCAAACACCTGCAGGGACTGTAACGGACCGCCGCCTTCCACCTGTTCACGCAGGTATTCCCAGACGCCGGGATGCTGGCGCGACTCTTCCGGCAGCACCAGCATCATGCTGCCATCCGGGCGCGTCAGCAGCTGGCTGTTAAACAGGTAGGTACTGACGGCATCCTGCACGGACACCCGGGCTGTTGGCACCTCCAGGGCGACAAAACCCGGCACACGGTCGCGCAGTTGCGCCAGTAAACCGGGCTGATCAACAAAAGCCTGCTGATGGCAAAACAGCAGCTGCTGATTGCTCACGGCAATGACATCGTTATGAAAAACGCCCTGATCGATGACCGCCGGATTTTGCTGCGCAAAGATGACTTTTTCAGGCGAGAGCTGATGCAGGCGGGCGACCGCTTCACTGGCTTCACGGGTTTGCCGGGCCGGGTAGCGTCGGGGGGCCGTATCAGACTGGCCGTCGCGACCATAGATAAACAGTTGTACACCCGCGTCACCATAGTCGCCGCCCAGACGGTTATGGTTGGCCGCCCCTTCATCGCCAAACCTGGCCACCTGCGGTAGCGCATCATGCACAACAAAATGTCGCGGATCGCGAAACAGCGCTCGCAGCAGAGCGGCCGTTTGCGGGGCTTCAATGGAACGGTGAAATTTGTTGTTGAGATTCGCGACGGTGAAATGCACCCGACGGTCAGCGCTGTCGGCTGAGGGTGATACCGTTGCCGCATTGGCCACCCACATCGCCGAGGCCGAGCTGGCGGCTGACAGTAACGCGGGGGCCGTTTTATGGGCTTTTTCCAGGACCTGCGCATCGCTGCCGCTAAAACCCAGCTGACGCAGCACGGCAATGCCGGGCCGCTCATGCGGCGGGATCACGCCCTGAACAAATCCCATGTCGGCCAGCGCTTTCATTTTCAGTAAGCCCTGCTTTGCCGCCAGCCGCGGATTCGACGGCTGGTGTTGATGGCGCGTCGAGGCTTCGTTACCGAATGACAACCCCGCGTAATGGTGCGTCAGTCCGACCAGCCCATCAAAGTTGGCTTCTGTGGCTTTCATGGGCGACCTCCTTGCGGTGAAAAATCCAGGCCCGGTGACAGTGTTGCCGGAAGCGTAAGCTGCGGCGATTCCAGCGAGGCCATCGGCCAGGCACAATAGTCTGCGGCATACCAGGCGCTGGCGCGATGGTTACCCGAGGCGCCAATCCCGCCAAACGGTGCCGTACTGGCAGCGCCAGTCAGCGGCTTATTCCAGTTCACAATACCGGCACGCGCTTCCAGCAACAGCTGGTCAAACTGCTCGCGGGACGGTGAAATTAACCCGCACGACAGGCCGTAGCGCGTCTGGTTAGCCAGTTGAATCGCCTGCGGATAATCGTCGTAACGCATCACCGCCAGCAGCGGGCCAAATACTTCTTCATCCGGCAAATTGTCTACCGCGGTCACGTCAATAATGCCGGGCGTTAACAGCGCCTGTTGCCGGTTGGGCCAGCGCATTGCCAGCAGTATCTTGCCGCCCGCCGCGACGCGCTGCTGCCATTCGGCATAAATTTTTTCGGCAGCGGCGCAGGAGATCACGCTGCCCATAAAAGGTTGCGGATCGGCGTTCCAGGCACCGGGTTGCAACCGCCCGGCCACCTCAACCAACCGTGTCAGGAAGGCATCACCGGCCGCGCCCCGTTTGACCAGTAAGCGGCGCGCGCAGGTACAACGCTGGCCTGCCGTAATAAAGGCTGACTGAATGGCAATATGCACCGCCCCGTCGATATCCGCGGGGTCGTCCACGATCAGTGCATTGTTGCCGCCCATTTCCAGCGCCAGCATTTTTTCAGGCTGCCCGGCAAACTGGCGATGAAGCTGATAACCGGTATGTGCGCTACCGGTAAACAGCAGGCCGTCAATGCCCTGCTCAGCCGCCAGCGCCTGGCCGGTTTCACGTCCGCCCTGCAGCAGTCCCATGACGCCATCTGGCAGGCCCGCCTCCCGCCACAGCTGTACCGTTTTCTCAGCGGTGGCCGGCGTCAGCTCGCTGGGTTTGAACACCACACAGTTACCGGCGAGTAAGGCGGGCACAATGTGGCCATTCGGTAAATGGCCCGGGAAATTATACGGGCCGAATACCGCCAGCACGCCATGAGGACGATGACGCAGGGCATTTTCGCCCTGTTGCTGCTCCCCGGTGCGAGCGTGATAGGCTTTAACGGAAATCGCAATTTTGTTGATCATCGCGGTCACTTCCGTCAGCGCTTCCCAGCGCGGTTTCCCCGTTTCCTGCGCAATGCAGTCGGCCAGGGCGGTTTTATGGTTCTCGAGCTGTACCGCGAAACGTTCAACGATGGCCTGACGGGCGGCAAAAGGCTGTCTTGCCCACGCCGGAAAGGCCGACCGGGCCGCCTGGCAGGCCGCTGTAACCTGCTCCGATGAAGCCGCGCACCCCTGCCACAGCGTGTCGCCGCTGACCGGGTCCTGTTTGGAAAAGTGATCTGACTCGCCAGCGAGCCACTGTCCGTTAATCAGGTGCGTCATGCCTTTTTCTCCTCACTACACAGCGTCACTACGCGCAGGCTGTCACCCGGCTGGCACTGCAACGCCTGTAACTGTTCGTCATTAAGCTGAATATGTTCAGCGCTCGGATCGACCGGTATGAGTGCGACACGAAACCGGTGATAATCGGTGTTGGCGACCAGACAAAGTGGCGCATCCTGCCGGGCCTCGCCTTTTCGTGCCGTCAGTAACCGGCTGTCCCGCACGGCGCGGATGTCATCAATGTCACATTCCAGCGTCGGCCCGCCATCAAAGATGTCAATATACTGGCGGTAGCGGAAACCCTCCGCCTCCAGTACCGCACGTGCGGGCGCGGTTTTAGGATGGACCTGACCAATGACGGCCTGCGCTTCCGGGGTTAAATAGTGCAGATAAAGCGGGTGCTTGGGCATGAGTTCCGCAATAAACGTTTTCTGCCCGGTACCGCTCAGAAAATCGGCTTTGCGAAATTCCATCGAGAAAAAGTGAATGCCCACGCTGTCCCAAAACGGGGAATGCCCCTGTTCATCGCTGACGCCGCGCATTTCGGCAACCACCCGCGCCATAAAGCAGTCGCGAAAGTTCGCCATAAACAGAAAACGGGACTTCGATAACAGATAACCGTTTTTACCGTCACGATAGTCGGGATCCAGAAACAGCGTGCAGAGTTCGCTACTGCCTGTATGGTCATTGCTTAATGACAGTGTCGGCAACGTGGCGTACACGTTCAGCTCTTTTGAGGCATGCACCTGTGTGCCGACCCGAAAGTTGTACCAGGGTTCCTGTAGACCTACAGCCACCTCAATGGCGCAGATCCCCACCGCGCGATTGTCCTGGCTGTCAGCCAGCACAAACACATAGCCCTGTTCAGCACGCGGCAGCGTGCCCTGCCAGGTATGCAGCGAGCGTTCGATTCGGGCCTGTAGCGTGGCGCTGTCAACCGGCAAGGAGGTCAGTCCGCCGCCTGTTTTTGCCGCCAGTGCCATCAGCTGACTCAGATCATCCCGCTCGACCGGACGAATCACCATCATGATGCCTGGCCCTTAAACAGCTGTTCACAGGCCTGGGCAAAGCGCGCCATACCGGTCTTTACTTCCTGTTCGCTGATATTCAGCGCCGGCGCGAAACGCACCACGTTAGCCCCGGCGATCAGTACCATAACGCCCTGTTCAGCGGCGGCGAGGTTGATCTGTTTGGCTTTCCCCGCAAAGTCGTCGTTCAGTACGGCCCCAATCAATAACCCTAACCCGCGCACCGTTTTAAACAGATGCAGACGTTGATTGAGGTCATTCAGCGCCGCCACAATCCAGTCATGACGCATCCTCACGCCGTCCATCACTTCAGGCCGGTTAATCAGTTCCATGACTTTCCCTGCCACCGCGCTCGCCAGGGGATTACCGCCATAGGTTGTGCCATGCGTGCCCACGCCCATCACCTGCGCCAGGTCTTCACGCGTTAACATGGCACCGATGGGAAACCCACCGCCCAGCGCCTTGGCACTGGTCAGGACATCCGGCGTCACGCCATAGTGCATATAGGCGTACAGCGAGCCGGTCCGGCCAACGCCGCTCTGGACTTCATCGAAAATCAGCAAGGCCTGATGTTTATCGCACAGTTCACGCAGGCCGCGCAGAAACGCGGGCTCTGCCGGAACAACACCGCCTTCCCCCTGAACAGGTTCGACAATGACGGCACAGGTCTGATCGGAAATCAGTGCGGCAGCAGACGCAAGATCGTTAAATTCCGCGTGCTGAATATCTGCCGGAAGTGGCGCAAAATCTTTTGAATAGGCAGGCTGCCCTCCCGCAGAAACGGTAAACAGCGTGCGGCCATGAAAGGCATTTTTAAATGCGACGATGCCGCTTTTATGGTTACCAAACCGGTCATGTGCCACTTTTCGGGCCAGCTTCAGCGCCGCTTCGTTTGCCTCTGCCCCGGAGTTACAAAAGAACACACGGTCAGCAAAGGTGGCATCGATCAGGTGTTTCGCCAGACGTAAAACGGGTTCATTGGTGTATCCATTGCCTGTATGCCACAGACGTGAAGCCTGTTCCTGAAGCGCCTGCTGAAGCGCGGGATGCGCATGGCCCAGCGCATTAACGGCGATACCGCCGGCGAAATCGATATAATCTTTTCCCTGCTGATCCCAGACGGTTGAGCCCTCTGCGCGGACCGGTACAAAACTGGCGGGTGCATAAACCGGCATCATCCAGTGATCAAAATCATGACGCGAAACCTGCAGTGGCATAGTCCTTCTCCTGTACCCCAGGGGTAATCTGTTTGTTTGTTAAATGTTAAGAATGTAAAGACTCGTCCTACGATAGATTGCAGATAGCGTGCCAGCCAAGGACTAAAATGCATAAAATGGAGCGCATAACCAATTATCAATAACTTACGTTCAGCATCTATTCACTTAAAATGCATAAATAGTGAATAATAGTCTGAGGGAGACGGGATAGTAGCGTTTTTTAAAGCGGAATTATGCAACGGCGATATGAAATATTGCTTTTGTGATCGCTGATAAATTATTTGTTTAAAAGCGTGCAAAGTGCGCCTCACAATGGGGCGCTTGCATGGTTGTTGTGCAAAACAAAAGAAAACTATTATGACCGGGATGAATTAACTCAAATAAAAGACAAAAGAATGAACTGGAATAAATCACTCCTGGTTTCATAATTTATAATTATTCATCTGTTTTTTTATTTTATTTCCAGGGTGACTATCAGGAATTTAATAACCTGTACCAGGCCAGAATTACAATTACTACGCAGACTAATGATATGGAACCTGTCCTTTTTGGATTATTTTTTAGTCATAAAAGGTTGATTATTTCACCACGGTCGCTAGCGCTTTCGTTTTTTTACTGGTCTGAACAGGGCACGTTAATGATATAAATCAAATGACTGTTATATATGATATTTTCTTCTTTTTATTGCCAGATAATTCATAAGAAAAAACAATGATACCGGCCACAAGCCAGTCAGCAAAAGCGTTTTTATCGTTTAGTTCCCTGAAATACACATTTGGTTACACTTATTGCGCTAGGCTGGATTAACAATTTGTGTCATTTTCTTTTCACCCCACCAGAGGGGCAAATAATAAGACAACCACAGGGTAAATAATAAATGATGAAGCGCACTTTAGTGGCGGCATTAATGCCGTTACTGATCGGCCTGCCGACTGCTCAGGCCGCACAAATTTATAATAAAGACGGAAATAAGCTGGATTTACAAGGCAAGGTTAACGTATCGCATTATTTTTCAGATGATCCGTCAAATAATGGCGATCTCACTTCCTATGCCCGCATCGGTTTTAAAGGCGAAACCGCCATCACCGATCAACTCACTGGCTATGGTTTCTGGCAGTACCAGTTCAGCGTCAAAAACTCTGAAGGTGCAGATGCCAACACCGGTAACAAAACCCGCCTGGGTTATGCCGGGCTGAAATATGGCGAACTGGGTTCACTGGACTACGGCCGTAACTACGGTCTGGTTTATGACGCATTAAGCTACACCGATATGTTGCCGGTATGGGGTGGAGACTCTGCCTATAACGACGCCTTCCTGACTGCTCGCTCAGGTGGTGTACTGACCTGGCGCAATAAAGACTTCTTTGGTCTGGTGAAGGGCTGGAACATTGCGGCACAGTACGAAGGTAAGAACGATCGTACCTCGACCAACAATGCCGGTCTGCAGGTGAGCCGTGCGAATGGCGATGGCTTTGCTTTATCTACCTCATATGACTTTGATTTTGGTTTGAGTTTTGCTGGCGCTTACTCAAGCCTGCAACGTACTCAGGCACAAAACGCAGCGACTTTTGGTCGCGGTGACAAAGGACAGGTATGGGCAACATCTGTTAAGTATGATGCTAACCAGATTTACCTGGCAGCAATGTACGGTGAAACGCTTAACGCCACACCGATGCCTTCCAGTGCGACCGGTTTCGCTAACAAAGCACAGAACATGGAATTTGTTGCGCAATACCAGTTCCTGAATGGCTTACGCCCTTCATTAAGCTACGTCACCTCAAAAGGCAAAGACATTGAAGGCATCGGTGATGCCGATCTGTATAAATACTCTTCTGTGGGTGCAACTTACTACTTCAATAAAAACATGTCGGTGTACGGCGAATACCGTATTAACCTGCTGAAGAAAAATAATCCGCTGGGTCTGGCAACAGATGACATTACAGCGGTAGGTCTGGTCTACCAGTTCTAAGCGTTACCCCCTCATTGTTAAACGGCCCGGCCTGTGTCTGACGGGCCGTTTCTCTTTACCCCGTCCTCTCAGCTCAGGCGATAGTGACAGTCCGGCTGCATCGGTTGGGGCAGATCCTTCTCTCCCGCCATTTCCCGCAAATTGATTTCTATGTTGATGCAGATAGCATCCATCGGCAGATGGTTATTCTTATAGCCAAACGGCATTTCCAGCTCTTCCGCCAGCGTATCGAGCGACAAAAAGGTGTAGGAAATAAACATCGACACCAGCGGCGTCATCGCATGCAGGTCCGGCGCCAGCGCAAACGGCAGCAACGCACAAAACAGATAAACGGTACGCCGTAGCAGCAAGCCATAGGCAAACGGCACCGGCATGCTGGCCAGCCGTTCACATCCTCCCAGTACTGCCGCAATCTGGTTGAGGTTGTTGTCAATCGTGCTCCAGACAATATCGCTGATTACCCCTATTTGTCGCTGCTTTGCCAGCCACTGCGACAATTGCAAATGCAGCATATTTGCCGCCGAGTGCTGGCCCAGCAGCACCTCGGCCTCGCTGCCCAGCAGGCGCGTCAGGTCGTCACGTGCATCCGTATGACGGAGTTGATGTTTCAGACTGGCACAGAATGCCAGCAGCATGGCCTGCACCCGCTCCGTATCTGCCGGACAGAAGGCAATAACCTGACGCAAAATATTACGGCAGGCAATCAGCAACGCCCCCAGTAACAGGCGGGCCTCGCTGAATCGCGCATAGCAAACGCTGTTACGGAAACCCAGAAAGATAGCGATGGAGACGCCCAACAGGCTGAACGGCGCCAGCGTGAGCTTAATGCCCAGGGTTTCATACCAGTCCAGCAACGCCAGGGCGAGCAGCGACATTAACAGGTTAAGAAACAGGCGGAACAGGATATCGGGCAGAACAGAGCCATGCCAGGCAAACAGGCGGATAAACCAATGGTTGGGGGGTCGAAGAATCATGGTGTGCAGATAAATGGATATTTTTGCCGATTCTGCGAGTGTGCGTGTGCTTTTACCAGTGAAAAAGTGTGACAAAAATCACACTTTATTGTGACGTTAGTCGCTGAAGCTCAGCGGATCGGTAACCGGCGAGCGCGCCTCCGCCTGTTCCGCGGGCGGCTCATCCAGCGACAACGGCGGCTGGACCCTGAGGGTGATCCAGTTGGACGTGACGCGCTGTTGTTTACTGTCTTCGACCGTAACCGACAGATGGTAAGTATTGCTGGCCCCCGGAGTGCTGTCCCACGGCGGCACAATCACGCTCCAGCCGTCCGTTGCACTGTTGTTCGGAGGAGCAGTCAGACTCAGCGCCGCCGTGTCGCCCTGCCAGCTCAGCCCCTTAATCGCATGACTGGCGCGTACCTGCAGCTTAAGTGGAACGCTCTCGCCCGGATTAAGCTGCCATGGCGGTGTCGCCAGAAACACGGAGAGGGTTTTGCGCTGCCGGTAAGCCATTACCGGCGTTTGGCTGCGCGTGACGGTATCGTAGCGACTGCCACGCAACGAACGCATCTCGGCGACGTTACTGGCATCCAGCTGGCGGCTTAAAGCCACGCCAAAACGATAATTCAGTTTCAGCCCAACCTGATCCTGGGTCTCGCCGGCACTGCTGGTTTTGTGGCTGGCCGTGAAGGTCACCAGCGGCACGGGCGTGTAAGACAGCCCGAGCGAGAGTGCCGCCGGATTGTGGTAGCGATTACCGCTGTTAAACAGATCAACCTTTTCACCCAGATACTGCTGATAACTGAATGACACGCCCAGTTGACGGTAAAAAGGCAGATAGCTTTGAGTGGTGATGTCGTAACCTTCGGCCATGCGGTATTGCTGGCTGCTGTCACGATTGCGCCATCCTGAAAGCGGATGATAGTAATTAGCGGAGAGCCGCAGGTTGTTGCTCCAGGCTTCCGTTCCCACCGATGCGCGCTGGAGGCCGCTGCGAAAACTGCGATCGATAAAACTGTTGTAGCCTAACAGCCAGTTGCCCAGATCCCAGCGCTGGCCCAGTCCCGCATTACCGACCACCCCTTCCACCGTATCGTGCAGACCAAGCTGACTAAACGTCAGATAGCGGTTTTCATCGGCCAGCGGACTAAACAGATTACCGCCGGTCCCGTCAAAATTGCCGTCCATGTCGACTTTCAGGTCGAATTCTGCATTGCCGTAGGGAGAGAGCAGCGACTGCCCTTCCGTTTCCACCCGCGTCGCAACTTCGTCACGCAGATGATTAAACGCCCACTGCCCGGCCTGCTGACCAAAGGTCACATCGCTGCTGCTTTCACTGGCTTCTGCAATGCTTTTCGCCGCCTTCGCCAGTTTTTCACTCCACTGATGATCCTCTTCGACATGCCCCAGCGACGGAAGGTCGTCAAGCGACTGCCGGAAACGAGCAGGATCGCCAAACGGGGTGGCAGGAATCTGACTGTCGGCTTGCAGCGCACGAACAGGGGCGGCGGCGATGGCCGTCATGACAGTCAACGCGAGGAGAACAGGTCTGTAAATCACATCATCAGGTCCGGGCATAAACATTATCAGGTGGTTTCTCAACGAGAATGACAAAACCAGCGCAGACTATTTTAGCATAATGTGACCCAGATTAATGATTTGAAGCGATATTTGTGCTTAGCGAAGCGGCAAACCCCGCATGAAACGGGGTTAAGATAACCCCTCACCGACGTAACGCGCCGGGGAAAAGATCAGGAGAAAATCAATCCGCCGTCCACATTGATCGTTTGCCCGGTAATATAGCGCGCATCATCCGAGGCCAAAAACGCCACCAGCCCGGCCACATCCTGCGGCTGTCCGGCGCGCTTCAACGGAATTGTGTCGACCCACTCCGCCATCAGTTCGCCTTTGCCATAGGTTTTCTTATCGCTGCTGAGAATGGCCCCCCAGGCCCGATCGTTGTAATCCCACATTTCACTTTCAATAATGCCCGGGCAAAACGCATTCACGGTAATGTTCCAGCGCGCCAGTTCCAGTGCCAGACTTTGTGTAATACCGATTACCCCCATTTTACTGGCGGCGTAATGCGGCGTGTAGATAAAGCCTTTGCGTCCCTGGCCGGAGGACGTATTGATCAGGCTGCCGCCGTTTTGCTGCACCATGTATTTGGCCGCCTCACGACAGCACAGCCAGACACCGGTGGTATTGACGGCGAGCACGCGCTCGAAATCGCTTTTCGGCAGCGCATCAAACGCATCAATGGTGATAATCCCTGCGTTTTGAATCGACACGTCAATGCCGCCAAAACGTTCTGCGGCCTGCCGATACAGGCGTTGTACCTGCGCTTCATCCGTGACATCCGCCTGCAGGGCCAGGATAGCGGCCCCGGTGGCGCGAAGACTGTCGGCCGTGGCAAATACCCGATCAGCATTGGAGACCATCACAAGGTTTGCGCCGTCCTGGGCAAAGCGGGCGGCGATGCCGGCACCAATCCCGCGGCAGGCGCCGGTGATCACCACGGTTTTTCCACTAAAATTGCGGTTCATGCTGCTCCCCTGTTATCCATGACTGATATCAGCCCGTGGCGTGACCGGCTGCTTTTTTTCATGACGACGCAGCAGTATCACTTTGCTCTGCAGGCGCTGCTGGAACTGGTCAATCACCACGGCGGTCACTATCACCACGCCCTTGATCACCATTTGCCAGAAATCACTGACGCCCATCATGACCATGCCGTCAGCCAGAAAGACGATAACAAAGGCCCCGATGATTGAGCCGGAGAGACGACCGCGCCCCCCCGCCAGCGCGGTACCGCCCAGCACCGTGGCACCGATAGCATCCATTTCAAACATATTGCCGGTCATCGGATGCGCAGTCTGTAACTGGGAGGCAACGATCAGGCCGACCAGTGCGGCACACAGGCCCGAAAAGGCATAGACGAATACTTTCACTTTGATAATCGGCACACCGGCCAGCCTTGCGGCCGGTTCATTGCCGCCCGTCGCATAGATGTAGCGACCAAGCGGCGTTTTACGGGTGAGATAAAGGCCAAGCAGCAGGAAGCCGATCATCAGCCAGATCGGAATGTACACGCCCAGGAAGGTGCCCGATCCTAACCACGCGAAGCCGGTGTTGCCTAACGCAGGCAGGCCCACCAGGTTGGCATAGGTCGCGCCATCGTTAAACAGCAGCGCCGCGCCGCGGGCGACATACATCACGCCCAGGGTACAGATGAAGGGGGCGACGCCCAACCGGGTAATTATCGTCCCGTTAAGCATGCCCACCAGCACACCAAACAGCGCTACCACCAGAATCACCTCCGGCACGTTCAGGAAGAGCCGGTTCCCGTCCCATAACGGGATGCCTGCGGTCAGCAACGCCCCCGCGACCATACCGCAGATACCGGCAACCGCGCCCACCGAGAGATCAATGCCGCCGGTCAGGATGACAAGCGTCATGCCAATCGCCAGCAGGCCGGTAATCGCCACATGCTGCGTCATGATCAGTACGTTAGAGGGCGTCAGAAAATTCGGCACCATGACGCTAAAGAAACCGACGACGATCAGTAAGGCAATAAAGGTACGCGCCTTGAGCAAATACATATAAAGCAGATATTTTTGGTTCATGGAGTTCTCCGGCACCTCAGGCTTGCGGGGTTGACGCGCTAATCAGTTTTTCGCGCGTGGCATCCGCGCGGGGAAGATCGGCAGTAATACGGCCGTCGGCCATCACCAGAATGCGATCGGCCAGCGCCATGACCTCAACCAGTTCAGACGACGAAAACATGACCGCCAGCCCCTGTTGCGCCAGCTGACCAATCAGGTGGTACACATCGGTTTTGGCGCCCACATCAATGCCGCGCGTGGGTTCATCGAGCAGGACGACCTGAGGACCGGTCATCAGCGCTTTGCCCAGCACCACTTTCTGTTGGTTGCCGCCGCTCAGCGAGGTGATGGGCAGTTCGCTGTCGCTGACTTTAATGGCCAGCTGCCGAATCATGTCATTCACCCGCTGCTGCTCCCGTTCAGGGTTTACGAGGCCCAGCGCGCGTCGAAACCCGCGCAGGCTGAGATCGGACAACGTCATGTTGGCGGTGATCGACATCAACCCCACGATGCCTTCGCCCTTGCGATCCTCCGGCACCAGCGCAATCCCACGCCTGAGCCGCTGCTGAAAATTACAGGTATCCAGTCGCTGCTCACCCAGACAGATATGCCCGTCCTGACAGGGCTGTAGCCCGATCAGACCTTTAAACAGCTCCGTTCGCCCGGCACCCAGCAGACCATAAATCCCAATCACCTCGCCTTTACGCAGGCTAAAACTGACTGCATTCAGGCGGTAACCGCCGTTCTGATGCAGCGCCGTCAGCCCGTCGACTTTCAGTACCGTTTCGCCCTGTACGGCAGGCTGATAGTCGAAGTGTTTTTTCTTGTCGCCCACCATTTGCGCAATGATCCAGGGCACGCTGGCCTCGCGCACCTCCCGTTCCGCAATAAAGCGCCCGTCCCGGAAAATGGTGATGTGGTCGCCAATTTCCATCAGTTCTTCCAGCCGATGGGAGATATAAATGATGGTGACGCCACGTCGCTTGAGTTGCTCAATCACGTTGAACAGCACTTTGACTTCCGACTGACTCAGGGCGCTGGTGGGTTCGTCCATGATCAGCACGCGCGTGTCCTTTGACAGCGCCCGGGCGATCTCTACCAGTTGTTGATGACCAATGCCTAACTCATCCAGCGGCGCACAGGGATCGACGTCCAGCTCCAGCCGCTCCAGCAGCGCCTGGGCCAGCTGATACTGGTACTTTTCATTGATGACGCCGCGCTGAAAGAATTCGTTGGCGATAAAGATGTTGTCCATCACGTTCATATTGGGGAACAGGTTCAGTTCCTGAAAAATAATGCTGATGCCCAACTTCTCAGCCTGATGAGTGGAACTGAGCGTAACCGGCTTGCCATCCAGCCAGATTTCACCTGATGAGGGCGTTTCAACCCCCGCCAGCATCTTCATCATGGTGGATTTGCCTGCGCCGTTCTCCCCGATCAGCACATTTACTTTGTTGCGATACACCCGATAATTGACCTGATCCAGCGCGGTCACACCGGGATACACGCGTGACAGGCCACGCGTTTCAATAATGACGTCGTCTTGCGGTTGCGCTTCAGGCATGATCACCTCCTCACTGACGCGTAATCTGGGCTGGCGTGATAGCAGGAAGGGCGCGCGGAATATCCCAGCTACTGAACACCCCTACCACCTGGACGTGATCACCGATTTTGATATGGCTGTCCTTCATCATGTTGACGGCCTGCTGATTAATGGCTTTGCCAAAATCACTGAACAGATCCTGATTGTTGAAGTCCTGATAGCTGGTGCCTTTATACGCATCCCGCAGCGCCGTACCACGAATGATCGGGCCCGTCTGAATAGTGACAGTGTCACCTGATGCATCTTTGACTTTCATTTTGCCGTTGCGCGAGGTGGTCTCCAGCGCCGTGACATCGCCGCTGACACTGACGCTAAAGACACAGGGGTTTTCGCTTTGTGAGCGATAGCCGAGCGCCTTACAGGCGCTGTCCAGATCCTTCTCTGCCTGCAGCCGCTGCATCAACTCGCCCAGCGGTCTGGCCTGAGCGACGATCTGCGGAACCAGCTTCTGCTGCCAGAGGGCGTGGATGTTGGCCATGTGCGGATTGGGGGGATTCTTGAGATCGGCCAGTTCCTGCTGCGAGACAATACGGCAGCCACTCAGCGCGGCAACCACCAGTATCAGACAGAGTCGGTTGTACATACATTCTCCCTGGCGCCCGTAAAGACGGGCGCAATACGCGTGAATTACGACTTGTAGTTAAAATCTTGTACGTTTTTGGCATTGTCTGGCGTGATCAGAATGCCGCGGAACATCACACGTTGTTTCTCCGGCTTGACGCCCTTCTGGATGTAGTTATCCAGGTCAGTCATGCCCTGCGCGGCAATCGCCTGGGCCTGCAGCATGACGGTGGCTTTTAAGGTCCCGGCTTTCACCGCATCACGCTCGTCATTGCTGCCGTCAATCCCGACCACGACCACATCGTTGCGGCCTGCCGCTTTCAGTGCGGCAATCGCGCCCAGCGCAACCGGACCATTACCGCAAATCACCCCTTTTACGTCCGGGTGGGCCTGTAAAATGCTGTCCATGATGCGTTTGCCGTCGATAAGCGTGCCTTTGGCATCCTGACGGGCGATGCTTTGCATATCGGGATACTGTTCCAGTACCTGGTGGAAGGATTTTGAACGGGTGACGCAGTTGTTGTCTGCGAGATTACAGGTCAGCTCGGCATACTTGCCTTTCTCACCCATTTTCTCGACAAACACGTTGGCCACATCCGAACCGGCCTGAAAATTGTTATGGGTGATTTGTTCCAGCGCCACATCGTCTACCGGGATTTCGCGATTGATTAACACCACCGGTATCCCGGCGTCTTTCGCTTTCTTAATGGCTGCGACGCTGGCTGTCGAGTCCGCGTTATCCAGAATGATGCCCTGCACTTTTTTGCCGATGGCCGCATCGATCAGCTCATTTTGTTTTTTGACATCCTCACCATGAGACAGCACCGAGGTTTTGTAGCCCAGTTCCTGCGCTTTCAGATTGGCCCCCTTCGCTTCTGAGGCGTAATAGGGATTATCCAGGGAGTTAACCAAAATCATGATGGTGCCCTTTTCCACGGCAAGCGCCGCGTGGGAAAACAGGCAGGCGGCAATCGAAGTACAGAGCAACGTCGTTTTTTTCATGGTAATGTCTCGCTATTATCGTTGTGGCAGGGAAAAGATGACGGGGCTGGTCGCCTTACCAGATGGTGAATCCACCGTCGATCATCAGGTCAGCACCGGTGATCATGTCGCTGCCATTGCTGGCAAAGAACAGGACGGCGGCGGCAATTTCGTCGGTATAGGCAAAGCGGCCCAAGGGGATGAGTTTTTTCATTTCTGTGCCCTTCTCACCGCGCCAGGCTTTTTCGCCCATGGGCGTCAGTACCACCGTCGGTGATAAGGTATTGACGTTAATGCGGTGCGGGGCGAACTCTTTCGCCATCACCTTTGTCATACCCAGCAGGCCAGCTTTCGCCGAGGTATAGGCCACATGGTTGTCGATAGCGATGGACGCCGCCTGAGAGGCGATATTAATAATCTTGCCGCCGTTGCCAGCCCGGACCATGCGTTTCGCCACTGCCTGCGAGCACAGAAAAGGCCCGGTCAGATTGACGGCGATCTGCTTTTGCCATTCCGCAAATTCGGTGTCCAGCACCGGCTGGAGCATCACATAGCCCGCGCAGTTCACCAGAATGTCGATATGTCCGTAGTGGTTTTCCACCGCCCCGAACGCCCGTTCAACGTCGCTAGGTTCCGTCACATCACAGCACACCAGCTGCACCGGCTGACCCGCGAACGTCTCACGCAGGTGTTCCGCCTTTTCGGCTTCAAAAGGCGGATAAAGCAGCGCCAGGCGAGCCCCTTTCTTCAACAACATCTCGTTACTGGCCATGGCAATGCCGCCCAGGCCGCCCGTCACCACGGCTACTTTGCCGCTGAGATCCATGTTGTTGTCTACGCCATAACGCAGGTTAACGTCATATTCACTGCTCATCCGACTGTCCTCTCAGGTTTTTAATTCCCCACAATCATTTTCGAACAAAAATATATGCTATCGAATTGATGGTTAATGTGGTTAAGATCAAATTTCGCGAAAATGCCCTTCAGGCAGCTACGGCCCGTTAAAATGCCGTGATCCAGATTACAGATCCCGTGAAACAGGCGGTGCAAACGGTGACAGGGTGAGAGACAGGAGGCGACAATAAGTCACATTCATTTTCGTTCGAAAACAAACAGAGAACCGGCGCTCACTCGCCAACGCGAAACCGGCAAGGTAAACTCTTTCACAGCGCGTGAATGCACGAAGCCCGATGCAAGTAAAAGAGGGAGCATTTCGATTGAAAAGCAAAACTGAGCAGTTAGCTGAAATGCAGCAGCGGCGTGAAAAGATTTTAGAGATGATTCGGGAAGACGGCACGGTAACGGTTAAAGCGTTAACCCAAACCTTTGGGCTTACCGAGGCCACGCTGCGGACCGACCTGCGCATGCTGCAAAAACAGGGATTTGTACAACGCTATCATGGTGGCGCAACGCTGATGACAGGCAAGCAGAACACCGGCCTGTTGCAGCTTGAACGTCAGACGCATCTGGAAGAGAAAGACGCCATTGGTCGTCTGGCCGCACAGCACATCGAAAATGGCGATACGGTGATTTTCGATTCCGGTACGACAACGACGGCAATTGCCGATGCCATCAGCCACATTCGCCGTCTGTCTGTGGTCACCACCGCCGTCAACATCGCCCTGAAACTGGGCGGTGAGCCCGGCATTAATGTGTTGCTGACAGGCGGCACCTTTAAGTTTCCGACGCTGTCAACGTCGGGCGAGAAAGCGGCCAGCTTTTTTGAAAATGTGCTGGCGGAAAAGCTGTTTCTCGCCACCGCCTGTATTTCGCCGCGGCTGGGCCTGAGCTTTCCCAGTGAAACCGATATTAAAGTGAAAATGGCGATGATTAACTCCGCCAGTACCGTTTATGTCGTGGCGGACTCCAGCAAAATCGACAAGGTCTCGATGTTTGCCCTGCCCTGCGACTGGAGCCACATCCACTATCTGATCACCGACAGTGGGATCAGCCCGTCGCATATTGCGGCCTTTGAAGCGCTGGGCGTCAGGGTGCTGGTTGCGCCTACTCCGACCCGCCGGTCAGGATAGTCTGTCCCTGATTTTTCCCCCGACGCCGTCATCGTCAGTGCGATGCCGTCACGCTCATCGCCGCCCCGCGCGGTTGGGCAGCCATAAGATCGGCACGGTAATAGCGCACCACGTCGCCTACAATCAGTAACGACGGCGACACCGGTTTTTGCTGTTCGACCGTATCAGGCAACCCGGCCAGCGTGGTGATCAGCACCCGCTGGTCTCGGCGCGTACCGTTTTCAATGATTGCCACCGGCGTCGCCTCACTGCGGCCATATTCCCGTAACCGGGCGCTAATCACGCTGCTCCAGCTTAACCCCATGTAAAACACCAGCGTCTGATTGGTGGCGGTCAGCGCCGCCGCATCCAGCTGCGGTTCGCCGCTGCGCCCGTGCCCGGTGATAAAGCGCAATGACTGGGCGCAGTCACGGTGCGTCAGCGGAATGCCGCTGGCAGCCGCACAGCCCACGGCGGCGGTAATGCCGGGTACCACCTCGCAGACAATATTCGCCTGCTGCAGGCTGACCATCTCTTCGCCGCCACGGCCAAAGATAAAGGGATCGCCGCCTTTTAACCGCACGACATTGCGCCCGCTGGCGGCCAGATCCACCAGCAGTTGATTGATCTGTGCCTGCTTCAGGCCGTGATGACCCGGCTGTTTACCAACGTCGATACAGAGCGCGCTGCTGGCGACTTCCGCCATCACCGCTTCGCTGACCAGGCGATCATAAACCACGACGTCCGCGCATTGCAGCAGACGCAGCGCCTTGACTGTCAGTAGCTCCACATCCCCCGGCCCGGCCCCGACCAGCCAGACCTTGCCCGGGCTGGACGCGTTTTCCGGCGCCAGCAGTTTATCTAAAGCGTTGATCGCGATCGTCATTCTTCCTCCGGTACAGCAACGGAAAGCAAAAGGTGTTTTAGCTCCGGCAGACAGGAGCCGCAGTTAGTACCACAGTTGAGTGCGTTACCCAGTGCCTGGGTGCTGTGACAGCCCTGTTTAATCGCCTGTAAGATCGTGTTTTCTCCGACGCCAAAGCAGCTACAGATCGTCCGGCCAGCCACGGCACGTTGTGCCGATTGTCCCGCCAGCAGAGCATGCCGTTCCGCCGCATTCGCCGGCGCCTGGCGAAAAGCCTGCGCAACCCAGTCATGATCGATCGCGGGTAACGACGCGCCGGTATAAAAGGCCAGCTGCAGCTCACCGTTGCGCCAGGCCAGCAGGCGGTAATGCGGTTCCGCCGCGTGGGCGGTTTGCCGTTGCAGCCCGTCCAGCGGGATCGTTGCCGTGAGCCACTGTTCTGGGGAACCGTCTCCGGCAAGGCTAAAACGTTGCGCGCCCTCATAGGGTGTACGCGCCCAGTAGCGCAGTCCGTCAGGCGGGCTTACGTCGCGCTGCCAGAGCCAGCCCTGCCAGCGGGTGTGGAGCGGCTGGATACGCACGGCGGTTTGTTTAAAGGCAGGCTGTGCCGAGGCCGGACAGCGCGTTGAGGCCACCAGCCCGCCGACCGTGCCCTGCAGACTGAACTGTCGGTTCCAGTGCATAGGGACAAAGATCTCACCGCGTCGCAGACCGCTGTCCAGCGTCACGCGCACCGTCATCCAGCCCGCGTCGGACTGCACCCGTGCCAGTGCCCCCGCGCACAGGCCATAGCGTTGTGCGTCCTGCGGATGCAGTGCTGCAAACGGCTCATCACAATGCTGCATGAGCCGGGGAACCAGACCGGTGCGTGTCATGGTGTGCCACTGATCGCGGATCCGTCCGCTGTTCATCAATAACGGATACGCCGCCCTGCACGCGAAGGGCTGCGGCGTGGCCGGTGGCAACAGGCGGGCTTTACCATCAGGATGGTAAAAGTGCCGGTCGCTAAACAGCCGCGCGCAACCCTGGGGATAGCGGGCGTTGACCGGCCACTGCACCGGCGTCAGTGCATCCCACTGTGCGTCGCTCATCCCGGCCAGACCGCTGATATCAAACGCGCGCTGGCCGTTGTTCTCAAACCCCGACAACGCCGCGTGTTCGCGGAAGATGGCTGCCGGGTGCGTCCAGGCAAAGCCTTCATGAAAGCCCAGACGCTGGGCGACCTGGGCGAGTAACCACCAGTCCGGTTTCGCTTCTCCGGCCGGGGGCATAAACGCGCGCTGGCGGGAAATCCGACGTTCAGAATTGGTCACGGTGCCGTTCTTTTCCCCCCAGCCCTGCGCGGGTAGCAAAATATGCGCAAAGGCGGTGGTATCCGTTTGCGCCAGTACGTCTGACACTATCACCAGCGGACAGGCAGCCAGCGCCCGGGCAATGCGATTGCCTTCTGGCATCGAAACCGCCGGATTGGTGCCCATAATCCATACGGCTTTGATCGCCCCGCGATCAATGGCGTCGAACAGATCGACCGCCGTCAGGCCGGGCTGACGCGCCATACGCGGACTGCGCCAGAAACGCTGTAAACGGTCGCAGTCTTCCGCAGTGAAACTCATATGAGCCGCCAGTTGGTTGGCCAGTCCGCCAACCTCCCGCCCGCCCATCGCATTCGGCTGTCCGGTCAGCGAAAACGGGCCGCAGCCGGGTCGGCCTATCTTGCCGCTGAGCAGATGCGCATTGAGAATGGCATTGTTGTTGTCACTGCCGCTTTGTGACTGGTTGATGCCCATACACCATAAGGTCAGTACGCGCTCATGCCGGGTAAACAACCGGTAGAACGCGGCGATCATGTCGTGGCTGATATCACAATGGGCTGCCACCGTCGCACAATCCCACTGCCGCGCGGCCTGTATGGTTGTGTCTACACCGTCCAGATGCGGCAGCATCGTGGCGTCAATGCCGCCATGCTGTTCCAGCCAGTGCAACAGGCCCGAAAACAGGGCCGGATCGCTGCCCGGCCGGAGCGGTAAATGCAGATCGGCGAATTCACAACTGGCCGTGCGGCGCGGATCGATCACCACAACCTGCATCTCAGGGCGCTGCGTTTTTGCCTGCTTCAGGCGCTGAAACAGCACCGGATGAGCCCAGGCGGCGTTCGAGCCGACCAGGATAACCACCTCGGCCTGATCCAGATCCTCGTAACAGCACGGCACGGCATCCGCGCCGAACGCCCGTTTATAGCCCGTCACCGCTGAGGCCATGCACAGGCGTGAATTGGTATCGATATTGGCGACGCCGAGAAAACCTTTCATCAGCTTGTTCGCCACATAGTAATCCTCGGTCAGCAACTGGCCGGAACCGTAAAAAGCCACCGCCTCCGGGCCGTACGTATCGATAATCCTGCGCAGTCCGTCAGCCGCGGCATCCAGCGCCGCCTCCATGCTGACGCGCTGGTGATGAAGCTGAGGATGCAGCAACCGTCCGGCCTGTGTCAGGGTTTCGCCCAGCGCCGCGCCCTTCACGCACAGCCGCCCGGCATTCGCCGGATGACTGGCATCGCCCCGGACCTGAGCCGACGCGCTCTGCGACTGCGTGACCTCGACGCCGCAGCCCACACCGCAATAAGCGCAGGTGGTTTTCATGATGCCTGCGCCATCAGGTTAAGCGGACGGTTGGCGACCCACACCTGGCCGTCCTCCAGTTTGACCGGCCAGCAGCGCAGTTGATGCTGAGGGTTATCCAGGCTCTGTCCGTCCCGCAGGCGCACCCGCTGTTTGTAAAGCGGAGAGATCACCACCGGCTCCCCGGCAACATCGCCAAGGATGCCGCGTGACAGCACGCTGGCTTCGCTGCCTGGCTCACGATCCTCCAGCGCATAACAGTCATCACCCAGACGGAATAAAGCAATACGGACGCTGCCAAGACGGGCCCCAATGCCGGCCTCTGGCGGGATGGCCTCCAGTGGACAGATTTCGCTCCAGGGTTCGGCGGGCAGATGCATCAGGGGAATACCGCTGGCCTTGTGGGGCTGGCGTTGTCCGCGCACGCGCGCATAGTGCAGCGTTTCATCCGGGTGATCGCTGTTCACTGTGGCGGTAAACAGCGCACGTCGCGAAGGATCGGCCAGCGTGGTCTGCCATTCGCACTGCCAGGTGTCTACCACCTGTTGCATGTCCTGTTCCAGCGTGGCGGCGATCCCCAGGCTGTCATGAATCACCACCTCACGCAGGTAGTCCAGCCCGCCCTCCATGTTATCCATCCAGACGCTGGTACGCTGCAGGCGATCCGCCGTGCGCACGTAGAACATCAGAATCCGGTCGACGTACCGGATCAACGTGTCATCGTCCAGATCGCTGGCAAACAGTTCCGCATGGCGTGGCTTCATGCCGCCATTGCCGCAGACATACAGGTTCCAGCCGTTTTCCGTGGCGATGACCCCGATATCTTTACTTTGCGCTTCCGCACATTCGCGGGTACAGCCGGACACGGCCATCTTGATCTTATGTGGTGCGCGCAGGCCCTTATACCGGTTCTCCAGCGCGATGGCGAAGGCGGTAGAATCCTGCACGCCATAACGACACCAGGTCGAGCCAACGCAGGATTTCACTGTACGCAGGGATTTTCCGTAGGCATGACCGGTTTCAAAGCCGGCTTCCAGCAGGGTTTCCCAGATAGCAGGCAACTGGTCCAGTCGCGCACCAAACAGATCGATACGCTGGCCGCCGGTGATTTTGGTATAGAGATCGTAACGCGCGGCCACTTCGCCGATGGCGATCAGGCCCTGTGGCGTGATCTCGCCCCCTGGCACGCGCGGCACTACCGAATAGGTGCCATCTTTCTGGATATTGGCAAAGTAACGGTCGTTCGTGTCCTGTAAGGGTAAATGGGCCGGTTTCAGCAGGTAATCGTTCCAGCACGAGGCCAGCAGCGAACCCACCAGCGGTTTACATACCTCGCAACCACAGCCCCGTCCGTGGCTGGCCAGCAGCTCGTCAAAGGTTTTGATGCCATTGATACGGATCAGGTCATACAGCGCCTGGCGGGAATAGGCGAAGTGCTCACAGATGTCTTTTTTAACGGCGACGCCCTGGTTTTCCAGCTGAAACTCCATTACCTGTTTTACCAGCGCAGCGCAGCCGCCACAGCCGGTTGCCGCTTTGGTGCAGCTTTTAATACTGGCCATCTCGCCACAGCCGCTCTGCACCGCCTGGCAGATATCGCCTTTACTGACGTTATGACAGGAGCATACCTGGGCGCTGTCCGGCAGCGCAGCGACGCCCAACCCTTTGGCCGGCGCGCCATTTAATACAGGCAAAATCAGCGCTTCCGGTGCTGCCGGCAGCGGCATGTCATTTAACATCGTTTGCAGGAGGGTGGCATAGTCGCTGCTGTCTCCCACCAGCACGCCGCCCAGCAGTCGTGTATTGTCGGCGCTCACGACGATCTTCTTGTAAATGCCTTTTGGTCCATTGGCCCAGTGGTAGCTCAGGCTGCCCGGCGTTTTGCCGTGCGCATCGCCAAAGGAGGCGACTTCTACGCCCAGCAGCTTCAGTTTGGTGCTCATGTCGGCACCAGTGAACTGCGCGGGTTCGGCCGCCAGATGCCCGGCCAGCACTCGCGCCATCTGGTAGCCCGGCGCTACCAGGCCAAAAATCTGCCCGTTCCACAGCGCGCATTCGCCGATGGCATAAATGTCGCTGTCACTGGTCTGGCAATGGTCATTGATGGTAATGCCGCCGCGCGGCCCCACGCTGATGTCGGCACTGCGGGCCAGCTCATCACGCGGACGGATACCGGCAGAGAACAGCACCAGATCGGTGGCCAGCTCGCCGCCATCGGCAAAGTGCAGCACCAGACTGCCGTCAGGCTGGCTGGCAATTTGTTCGGTCTGCTTCGCGGTATGTACCGTCACGCCCAGCGCGTCGATTTTTTGCCGCAGCATCAGCGCCCCACCTTCGTCCAGTTGCACAGCCATCAGGCGCGGCGCAAACTCAACCACGTGGGTCTCCAGCCCAAGCTGCTTCAGCGCGTTGGCGGCCTCCAGGCCCAGCAGCCCGCCGCCGATCACCACGCCGCGCTGACTCTGGCGGGCACAGGCTGCGATGGCATCCAGATCGTCCAGCGTGCGGTAGACAAAGCAGCGCTCGCCGTCATGGCCGGGGACCGGGGGGACAAAGGCGCGCGAGCCGGTGGCCAGCACCAGCTTATCCCAGGCCAGCTCACGGCCCGTGCTGTCGCGCAGGCTGCGCTGCTGGCGATCGATCGCCTCTACCCGGCAACCGCTACGCAGTTCAATCGCGTTTTGGGCAAAAAATTCCTCGCTTACCAGCGACAACTGCGTGGCCGTTTTACCGGTGAAATACTCGGAAAGGTGAACCCGGTCGTAAGCCTGATAGCGCTCTTCGCCGTAAACCACCACGTGATAATGTTGATGCAGGTTACGATCGACCAGTTGCTCCAGAAAATGGTGGCTGACCATGCCGTGACCCACCACGGCTAATACAGGTTTCGTTTGGCTCATCACAGGGTTTCCTGCAGCCAGCGGCTGCGTTTCAGGTTCATCAAGGCCGAACAGCGTATTCACAGAAACCGGTCCGGCATTATGGAGTTGGTTCAGCAGCGCACCACTTTGCTGGCAGTCGCCATACAGCAGCACGCCGTTCAGCCGGCCGTCTTTGAGGAACAGGCGGCGATAGTGCCCGGCGATCGGGTCAAAACTAGTGACAGACGGTGCTTCGCGAACGTCACCGGCGCTAAACAGGGAAATGCCGCTGACTTTGAGACGGGTGCACGTGGCCGCGCTGTAGAAATCCGCCTGAGGCCGATCGGCCAGTTGCGCCGCCAGAATCTTCGCCTGGGCCAGACAGGGCGCGACCAGACCGAAGGTCTCGCCGCTGATTTCACAACATTCGCCTACGGCATAAATTCCCGCGTGCGCACTGCGCAACTGGCGATCTACCAGAATGCCGCGCTGGCAGGGAATCCCGGCGGCCTGCGCCAGGGCGATTGCCGGCTGGACACCAATGGCCATCACCACCTGCCGCGCCGCCAGCACCCGGCCATCGTGGAGGATCACGCTATCCGTCCGGATCGCCGCAAGGCTGGTATTCAGTTCACAGCGAATGCCGCGCGCACGGAGCTGAGCCAGCAGTAATTCCCCTGCCCTGGCGTCCAGTTGTTTGTCCAGCAAACACGACTGACGATGAAGCAGCGTAACCTGACGCCCCTGTGCCTGAAGGCCGGCGGCCGCTTCAATACCCAGAAAGCCGCCGCCGACCACCACGACCGGACCCTGCCCCGCCAGCAAAGTGTCTACATCCTGCAGCGTGCGAAAGGTGCTGACATGCGGCAGGTCGCTGCCTGGGACAGACGGCCGGCAGGGCTGCGATCCGGTCGCCAGTACCAGGCGGTCCCAGTGCAGCAGGCGCTGGTCGGTGCGTAAGGTCCGCTCAGCGACATTCACCTGTTCCACCGTCTCTCCCGCCAGCAAGGTCACGCCGTGACGGTGATACCAGTCACGATCGTGGATCAGCGTTTGCGCAACGGTGGTTTCCCCGGCCAGCAGTGGCGACAACAGCACACGGTTATAGTTGCCGTGCGGCTCACGGCCAATCACGGTGATGTCGTAACGCGTCGGCGCCAGCTGCAACAGGGTTTCCACCATGTGCATACCCGCCATCCCGTTACCCACAACCAGCAACCGTTGTCTCATGGTGTCGTCCTTATGCCGCCGAGGTCTGTTTTTCGTAGAGAAAATGCAGCACTTTCTGACGCAGCTGGTGATAACGCACGTCATCCGCCAGCGCCACGCGTGAACGCGGCCGGGCCAGGTCAATCGTCAGGATGTCGCCCACCTGCGCCGCCGGGCCATTGGTCATCATCAGCACCCGATCGGACAGCAACACGGCTTCATCCACATCATGGGTAATCAGGACGATGGTGGTGTTCAGCGCCTGCTGGATGCGCATGACGCTGTCCTGCAGATGCGCGCGCGTTAAGGCATCCAGCGCACCGAAGGGTTCGTCCAGCAGCAGCACGCGAGGTTTCATTGCCAGCGCGCGGGCGATGCCGACGCGCTGCTTCATGCCGCCGGAGATCTCGCCGGGGCGCTTATGCATGGCATGACTCATTTGCACCTGGTTGAGGTTGTGCTCGATCCAGTCACGTCTTTCGGCTTTGTTCATCTTGCTTTTGAACACCTGCTCGACCGCCAGCTCAACGTTTTGATACGCCGTCAGCCAGGGCAACAGCGAGTGGTTTTGAAACACAACGGCGCGCTCAGGGCCGGGGCCGGTGACTTCGCGGTTATCGCATAACAGGACGCCGCTGGTAGGCCGGGTTAAACCGGCGATCAGGTTGAGCAGCGTGGATTTGCCACAGCCAGAGTGACCGATCAGGCTCAGCGTTTCCCCCTGATGAAGATCAAAGCTGACATTATCGAGCGCCAGAAAATCGCCGCCGGAGGTGGTAAAACGCTGGCTGACCTGCTGTACACGAATGATAGGTTGCATAGTGTTCCCCTTATTTATCCCAGCTAAAACGACGCGCCAGCAGCATCAGTCCCTGCTCCAGTAGCAGGCCAACGACGCCAATCAGCAAAATGGCAATCAGGATGTTTTCAACATTGAGGTTGTTCCACTCGTTCCAGATCCAGAAGCCGATCCCCAGGCCGCCTGTCAGCATTTCGGCGGCCACGATCACCAGCCAGGCGATGCCAATCGACAGGCGGACCCCGGTCAGCACCGCTGGCAGAACGGCGGGAAACAGGATGCGGCGCAGGATGGTCCATTCCGACAGTTGCAGCACGCGCGCCACGTTGAGGTAATCCTGGGGAATGCGCTGTACGCCTTCTGCGGTATTGATAATCATCGGCCAGATGGAACAGATAAAAATGGTCCAGCTGGAGGCCGGTTCGGCCCGCTGAAACAGCAGCAGGCCGATAGGCAGCCAGGCCAGCGGGCTGACCGGGCGCAGTAGCGCGATAACCGGATTGAACATGCGTGCTACAAAGGTAAAACGCCCCAGCAGAAAGCCTGCGGGAATCCCCACCAGCGCGGCCAGACCAAAGCCGACAGCCACGCGCTGCAGCGAGGCCAGCACATTCCAGCCGATGCCCTGATCGTTAGGACCGTTGTTATAGAACGGATCGGCGAACAGGACTTTCGCCGCCTCCCAGGTGGCGTACGGGCCGGGAAAGCCTTTGCTGGAAAGCGCCGCGATCTGCCAGATCAGGAGCAGAAGCAGCACACCGCACAGCGCGGGAATGGCACGCTGCAAAAACGGACGCAGGCGCGCAGGTGAACGCATCTTTTTCGGCGTCACCTGAAGAGGCACCACGGTGGCGTGGGTGGGCAGCGTCTCAGGCTGCGCCAGCGAGCGAGTCTGGGTTTTCATCACGACCTCTCTTTATGGTTAATGGCAAAGCTGGCGGCGTAAGCGGCAGGATTCGTGCCATCCCATACCTTGCCGTCCATCAGGGTGCTGCTGCGCATCTCATTGCCGGGCAACGTGACGTTGCCGACAGCGCTGGCAGCCTGTTTGTAGATATCGATCTGGTTGATCTGCTTTGCGACAGCCAGGTAGTCCGGATCCTGGGTCAGCATTCCCCAGCGCTTAAGCTGGGTAAGGAACCACATACCATCGGACAGATACGGGAAACTGACGCTGCCGTCATGGAAGAAGCGCATCGCATGCGGATCCTGCCATTTCTGTCCCAGCCCGTTTTCGTACTGGCCGAGCATGCGGCCTTGCAGAATCTCAGGTTTGGTGTTGATCCAGGCGCGCCCGGCCAGCACCTGCGCCGTTTCGCGGCGGTTATCATCGGAGGCATCGATCCAGCGTGCCGTCTCAAGGACAGCCGCCGTCAGCGCGCGCGCCGTATTGGGGTTCTCTTTCACCCACGCGGCGCGGGTGCCGAGAATTTTTTCGGGATGATCGGGCCAAATCTGCTGACTGGTGACGACGGTAAAACCAATATCGTCGCTGATGGCGCGCTGGTTCCACGGCTCGCCCACACAGAAGCCGCTCATATTGCCAATCTTCATATTCATCACCATCTGCGGCGGCGGCACGACGACGGTGCGCACGTCATCAAACGGATTGATACCGGCATTCGCCAGCCAGTAGTACAGCCACATCGCGTGGGTGCTGGTCGGAAAGGTATGGGCAAAGGTGAGACTGCCTTTGGCCTGGCTGTCGATGGTCTTTTTCAGGCTGGCGGCATCGGTAACCTTCTGCGCTTTCAGCTGGTTCGACAGGGAGATCGCCTGGCCATTGTTATTGAGCGTCATCAGGTTCGCCATCGCATGCTGCGGGCCGGCAACGCCCAGTTGCAGGCCATAGATCAGGCTGTACAAAACGTGTGCCGCATCAAGCTCACCGGAGATCAGCTTGTCGCGGACGGCTGCCCAACTGGCTTCTTTACTGGGCTGTAGCGTCAGACCATATTTTTTGTCAAAGCCTTTCACCGAGGCCATGACGACCGGCGCACAGTCGGTCAGCGGAATAAATCCCACCCGCACGGTGGCTTTTTCTGGCGCATCGGAACCCGCCGCCCATACGGCGTTGCGCAATCCCGGCAACAGCCACAGCCCGCCAACGGCGGCGCTGGATAACAGCAGTTGACGACGAGACAGTGAAACTGGCGATTTGCTCATTTTTTGCCACCCTCAGGAAATAAA
The DNA here is from genome assembly GCF_041954745.1 of Pantoea sp. CS_6. Classification (NCBI taxonomy): domain Bacteria; kingdom Pseudomonadati; phylum Pseudomonadota; class Gammaproteobacteria; order Enterobacterales; family Erwiniaceae; genus Pantoea; species Pantoea sp. CS_6. The sequence continues at coordinate 150,837 of NZ_JAVAYG010000002.1, read as the reverse complement.
AAAAGGCGTCCTCTCCACTGCTTTCACAGGGAGATGGACGCCTTTATCCAAAGCACTCGCTTTACCGCCGTTGGCAAAGCAAATGCACACACTCAGTAAGGTAAAGCAAACCGCGTGCCAGCTTTGAAACGGTCCTGCGCGTGGCGCTTCAGGGTTTCCTCTGGCGAGTTTTTAACCGATTTTGCACATTGGTGACGCAGATCACGCACAAGCATTGTGCAGCTAACGCTTTCGAGTTACCTCTTCATCGTGGCGGCCACCGTGACGATCGCCTGAGCGATTTCCGGCAGCCGTTTGTTCTGATCCATCGCGCTTTTACGCAGCCGTTGCCAGGCGTGCTCTTCACTCAACCCATGCTGCTGCATCAGCCAGTTTTTAGCCTGGTCGAGCAGTTTGCGCTCTTCCAGCGTGGCGCGCAGAGTGGCCAGCTCATTGGCCTGATGCTGCAAACGCTGGGACTGCTCCGCGATCAACGACAGCAGCGAGCGACCGAGCTGGGGCGCCAGCCCGTCGCTGTTCAGCGCACCGGACTCGGCAGCCAGCCAGTCCGCCCCGGAGACATATAACGTAAAATTGCAGCCCGACTGTGCCACATGCAGGGGTTCAGCGGCCTGATGCTGTGCCAGTGCGATCGCCTCGCGGCAGCGCGACATCAGCTTGGCTGACAGCTGATCCTCCAGCAGTTTCATTTGATCGATACGCTGTGACAGCAGTGAAAACCAGTGCGGTGCGCCGCTGTCATCCCGCCGCCCGTCGGTACAGGCAATGCGCCGCAGTCGTTCAATCTCGCGACTGGCCTGCGCCAGCGGCTGCCAGTGATGCAAAACCGCCTCATCGGCAAACTGCTGGAACGTCGAAAAACTTTGCTCCTGTGCTTCAATTAAGGCCACCATGGCGCTGCGCTGCTCTGCGCTGAACTGGCCGGCGGCAAAGCCGGCCGCTCCCAGAGCGCGTTCCTGTCCCGCCAGCTCTTTGCCCTGCATAAAGCTGAACAGCGCAATGAGCGCGCGGGTAATGTCAGGATGGCTGGCGGTGTCGGCGGCTTCAAAGACCAGGTTCAGTAAGCTACGGATAATTGTGTTGAATGCCGCAACGGCCTGCGCGTGCGCAATCTGTTGTTGCGTAATCTGCTGGCGCAACGCCGGTAACCCGGCCAGGGCCTGCAGCGCGGCGGCGATCAGGTTACAGAACCGGCTGTATCCCGGCTGGGCTTCGGCTTTGGGTAAGGCCTGGCAAAAATCCCGTTGGCAGCGCGCCACATCCTGCTCACTGGCGAGCCGCTGCTCACCGTAAAGCCGGCCTTCAGAACAAATCCACAGAGTGCTCGCCCCCCGCTCACGCTGAAGCTGATGCACCAGTTCGCTGACGGTGGTAATGAGTTTACCGGTCTGGCGAAGGCGTTGCAGGCTGGCAATATCGCTTTGCCGTGAGGCCTGCACCCAGCTCAGTGCGTCATCCATTGCTCACCCCCTTTTCGTACAAAAAAGGAGTCAAGCAAAAGCCGTGCCGTCTTTTCTTAGCCTGACGGCTTGTGCCGCACGTTCCGCCCTTTCCGTTTCTCACTGCGGTGTAAAGTGGTTAACGCGGCTTATTCTTTTACCCAGGCCGCCGGGCCGTGGCAGGGATCGGATCACCCGCTTTTTTGAGGCGAAATGTCGCGAGTAATGCGCCCGATACTGCCCCGGAGGCGCCATCCCTGAAGCCCCTGCACAAGGAACGGGCTAAACGGCCATTACCATGCTATATCATTGGGTGCAATGGTTTGAATTCTCAAAAGTCTTAGGTAGACTGAGCGCTGTAAAGAGTGACCATGAGCGGCCTTGTCTCTGAACAGATCACCTGCCCGGCTGTGCGCCTCCCGATGAGGAGGCGCGATACGTGTGATAAACATCGTGCAGGCAGAGACACTGACGTGAGGAAAAGGGTGAAAAATCATTTAGCGTTTTGCCCGTTAGCTGCACATTTTTTGTCCGGCAGCAAAACGCCCCCTCCTCGGTCAATGCCGATTCGCCGGTGACGTGCAGTGGAACGCGCGCGCCCTGTTCGGGACATGCCCACCGCCCTTGCCTGAGTCAGGCCGCGCGGGCAAAGGCTCAACACAGCCCCGGTCCACCCTGACGTTGCCGATACGGATATGCCATTGCGGTGATGTCCGCGGGCAGGCTCCCGGCGAGGTTGAGCTGACCACCGGTGTGAACCATCGTCCTGACGGTGACACGCGAGGCAGCACGCATTTGCATGGCCAGATAACTTAACCCCTGTGCGTTGACGTGGGTGGCGACAGCAGACACTGCGGTCCTGTCACGACGGCAACCTGGATCATGAACTGATGAAATTTAACCCCTGCCGTCCTGCGCATGCTGCCGGACGCGCAACGCAACGCGGGAAGTACACACAGCCATGAGCGTGGAATCTTCACCGCGTGAGGTGACGACCTCTGGTCGCGAAAATTTGTTACTTAAAGCGGCCGCGCCTCTGCTGAATGCGGTGGTGCAAATTCGTCAGGCTGCTACCCACGATGACCCGGCAGGTTTACGTCAGTCTCTGATTGATGAAATCCGCCTGTTTGAACAACGCTGCAAGCAGGCAGGCCTGCCGTTTGAGATGATCATCGGTGCACGGTACTGTGTGTGCAGTGCCCTGGATGAAGCCGCCGCGCAAACGCCATGGGGCACGCGCGGCGTCTGGTCCGGCAACGGCATGCTGGTGACCTTCCATAATGAAAGCTGGGGCGGCGAAAAGTTCTTCCAGCTGCTTTCACGCATTTCACAAAGCCCTCAGCAGCACCTTTGGCTGCTGGAAATTATTCATTACTGCCTGCTGCTGGGTTATGAAGGGCGTTACCGGGGCAGTGAAAAAGGCCGGGCGCAGTGCGACAGCCTGCGGGCAAGGTTAAAAGCGCTGATCGACGAAACCCGTGCGCAGCAAACCACGGAGTCCACGCCGCTGGTGCAGGTACATCCGCTGGTTAATACGCTGGCCCGTCCGATGGTGCCACTCTGGGCCTGTGCCATGCTGGTCGCCCTGATCGGCTGCCTGATTTACAGCGGACTCAACTGGCGGCTCGGCAACGCGGCTGAGCCTCTGCTGCGCAGTCTGTATAATATGCCGTTGCCACAAATCATGATGAATCGTCGCCCTTCTTCGCCACAGGCGCTGCTCGACTTACGTCAGCGGTTAAATGACGTGATCGCCGCCGGCCAGCTCGAAGTCAGCGACGGTGCGTTTGGCAGCAAAGTGATTATCCCGGCAGACAAGCTGTTTGCCGAACAGGGCACGGTGATTAATCCGGTGGGCCGGGCGCTTCTGGCGCGCGTCTCCGCAGCGATGAAAGACGTCAAAGGCACCATTCTGGTGTCGGTGTTTACCGACGATCAGCCTGTTGACGGCAGTCGGTTTGCCTCAAACTATGAATTCTCTTTCGCCCGTGCCCGTGCGATTAGCCAGTTACTGCAGGTGCAACTGGCCGATTCACACGTGCTCCGGTCAGAAGGCCGCGGCGACAGCGATCCGCTGCTGCCCAACGACAGCAGCGAGAACCGTACCCGTAATCGCCGTGTTGAAATTACGCTGTTTGCCGCACCTGAAACACTGAGTACTCACCAAGGAACACCCTGATGCGCGCTTCTTTCCGCTTATTCTTAACGCATCGGCTGCTGTGGAGCTTTATTGGCGTCACGGCACTGAGTTGCCTGCTGTGGATGCTGGGACCGCTTATCGCGTGGAATGAAACCCGCCCGCTTGAACCCGCGCTACACCGCAAGATTGTGGTCAGTCTGCTTTATCTTCTCTGGATTGGTTTCCAGCTGATTCCTGCGCTGTACCGTGCCTGGTTCAACAGTCGCCTGCTTGACCGGTTGCAGGTCGCAGAGAGCGACGATCCGGCGGAACGGCAGGCCACTGAGGCGCTGCTCAGCCAGCGCTTTAGTGAGGCGGCCATGCGCCTCAAGCGCACCCATTTTGGCCGACGCCAGGGCAGCCTGTGGGCACGGATTAACGCCAATTACCTCTATCAGCTTCCCTGGTATCTGATGATTGGGGCGCCGGGTGCCGGTAAAACCACCGCTCTGCTCAATGCCGGCCTGAAATTTCCCCTGACCGATACGTTCGGCAACGAGGCCGTTCGCGGCGTCGGCGGTACCCGGCACTGCGACTGGTGGTTCACCGACAGCGCCGTGCTGATCGATACCGCCGGGCGCTATGCGTTACAGGAAAGTCAGCGGGCACGCGATGCCAGCGAGTGGCAGAGTTTTATCAATCTGCTAAAGCGCTATCGGGCGCGGCAGCCGATCAACGGCGTCATCCTGACCATCAGCGTCGCGGATTTACTCAGCGATTCGGCTGAGGCGCGTTACGAACAGGCGAATGCGCTGCGCGAACGGCTGAACGAACTGCATCAGCACACCGGTATTCATTTTCCCGTCTATGTCATGGTGACCAAAACCGACCTGCTGAAAGGCTTTATGAGTTATTTCGGCAGCATGGAGAAGGCCCGCCGCGATGCTATCTGGGGCTTCACGTTTCCCTGGGAAGCCGGTAAGCCACACAAGCAGGACTGGCATCTTCACTTCGAGGGGCAGTTTACCCAGTTAGAACAGCAACTGCAGCAGCAACTGGCCGGGCAAATGACCCATGAGCGCGACCTCAATGAGCGGGCAGAATGTTTTCTGTTTCCGCAGGAGTTTGCCTCGCTGCGTCCCCTGCTCAGCGAATACCTGGACAGCATTTTTTCCCCGCGTTCTGAGACCGTGGCCTGGAATCCTCGTGGGCTGTTCTTTACCAGCGGTACACAGGAAGGTTTGCCTTTTGACCGCGTGATGGGCGAGCTGAGCCGCAAACTGCAACTGCGTCAGGCGGGGGCACACTCGATTGCCGCCTGGGATCGGGTCAACCGCAACAGCCCTATTCCCGGCAATAAAGGCCAGAGCTTTTTTATTCGTGATTTGCTGAGCAATCTGGTGTTTAAAGAAAGTGGCCTGGCGGGCAGCAATCGTCGCTGGGAATACCGTAATCAGCTCCTGCACTGGATTGGCTACGGTATGCTGGCCGGGGCGCTGGTGATCATGAGCGGACTGTGGTTGATCAGCTACTATCAGAACCAGCATTATCTGCAGCAGGTTACCGCGCGCGTACCGGCAATTTCTGCACAAAGTCAGCAAGTGATACATCAGCCCGCTGATAATATTTTTGATCTGCTACCCTTTCTGAATAACCTGGTGAAGTTACCGGTGTCCGACCAGTTTTCTCTCGATAATCCGCCGCTTACTATGCGGGCAGGCTTATATCGTGGCAATCAGGTCAGCGATGCCGCCTGGGCGCTTTATCAAAATGCGCTTAAGTCTTTACTGCTGCCCCGGGTCGCTCAGCAGATCACCAACCTGCTGCGTAACGATCCCGGTGATGACAATGAATACAGTCGTAATGCGCTCCGCGCTTATCAGATGCTGTATCAGCCCAGAAACTACGATGGGGAATTTCTACGGGCCTGGCTACTGCAAAATCTGCAGCGTTCGTTACCTGAAAAGGTCAGCGCGCGGGATCTGCAGCAGCTTGACTGGCACTTAAGCCAGCTACTCGATCAGCAAATTCAGTCTTCACCTTATGCGCGTGACAATGCGCTGATGATGCGCAAGCTGGCTGATAATTTGAACAATGCGGGGCGCGGCGGCGCGGTACTGGCGATTGCCCCCGCGAAGGCACAGCGCCCGACAACGCATAATCCATAATGGCGAGGTGAACATGTCTGTATCTCTGGCCCCTGGCTGGTTTGGCAAACTGCCCTCAACAGGGGACTTTATACATCATCGGCTCACTGAACAGGTCATCACGCCGTGGAATCACTGGTTTCAGCAGGGCCTCATTCACTGGCATCAGCAGGACGCGGCCGTGAGCGCCGATTTTCTGCGCGCGCCGGTGTGGAATTTTGTGTTACCGATCACGCCAACGCGTCAGCAGGTACAGATGGGCTGCCTGTTACCGTCATGCGATCGTGTGGGGCGCGCCTGGCCGCTGCTGGCCTTGCTGAGCTTTCCGCTCAGTCAGTGGCATCCGGCACAGTTAACGATCTCGGGAGACTGGTATCAGGATTTGGGGGCCACGCTGCTGAATGCCGTGACTCACGGCCTGAGCCCGGACCAGCTCGATCAGCACATCCAGGCCCTGGCTCCGCTGATGGTCCCGGTCCAGCAGCCGTCAGATATTATGGATGTAATCGGTTTCGCGGACCTGCCCTGCACGCTGAGCTGGCAGGACGTCGCCGAACATTTCGACCCGCAGCAACACATAAGTTACTGGTGGAGCAACCGCAGTGACGGTTTCGTACATGCGACACACAAGCATAGCGGTACCCTCACGGCAGAACTGTTCTCATTACTGTTTAATCCGGCAGCAGGTGCACAGCCGGGACGCAACGGCCTCTATCCACCGATGTTCGAGTGAGACGTTGCCTTTGTCCTTCATAACGGGATAGCTCATGCAATTTACCATCGTTCAATGCACGTCTGATGTGCCGGTGAAAACCGTCACGTTTCATCCGCCGGGCGGCACGATCGGCCGCAGTCAGGATAACGATTTGGTGTTACCGGATGAAGCCCGTTCTATTTCTCGTCTGCAGGCGCTGGTGCACCTGTCCTGTAACGGGGAGTGCCGCCTGACTAATCAGGGCAGCGTGACACCGGTCGAACACAACGGTGTGCCGCTCAGCCGGGGGATGCAGGTGAGCCTGAAACACGGGGATGCTCTGCGCATTGGCGACTATGCCATCGACGTACGTGACCCCGCGGTACAGGGCATCAACAGCGATCCGTTGGCGTTTTTTAGCCATGCGGGCCCGCAGACGAATCCGCTGGATATCCCCGAATTTACTGAAGTCGAAGAGGTCGCTCAGGAACCTGTCGCCAGACGCCACGACCACCGGGGCGATGCCAGACTGGCCATTGAGCCCCAGGCCGGTGAGCCCCGATATGCGCCCTCGCCCGCCGCACACGATCACGATAACCTGGTCGCGGCGCTGCTTGACGGTATGGGACTAAGCAACGGCCACAATACGGTGATTAACGAAGAACAGATGCGGACCACTGGCCGCATGTTAAGTCTGTTTTCGCAGGGCACGGTGGCATTGCTGTCGTCGCGCTCTATCCTTAAACGGGGCGTCAAAGCGGAAATGACGATGATCCTGAACGAAGCAAATAACCCGTTCAAGATTCTGCCCTCGGGCAAAACCGTATTGATGCAGATGTACCAGAGCCAGATGCCGGGCTTTATGCAGCCTGAACAGGCGGTACGGGATGCGCTGGTGGATCTGCAGGCACATCAGTTGGGCATGATCGCCGGGATCCGCGCCATCATCGCCGCCATGTTGCAGTCGTTTAATCCGCAGGGGCTGGAGGAGCAGGCGAAGTCAGACGGTGCCGTGTCAAAAGTCCCGTTTACGCCTTATCAAAAAGCCGCACTGTGGGACTATTTCACTCGCCGCTATCAGCGCACTGCGGGTGAAATCGAAGACGATTTCCATACGCTGTTTGGTGAAGCTTTCCTTCATGCTTACGACATGGAGGTGAATCAGTACAAAGATTCCCAGACGCGTACGGATGATGCATGAATATCGCGTTTGCCCAGCGAAGTCAGCAAGGTCAGCGTGATGAACATGCGGATCGCACCGGTGTGGTACTGGATGCCCATCAGGCCAGCTTCGTGGTATGCGACGGCGTAGCGGGACTGCCCGGTGGGGAACAGGCGGCACAACTGGTATGCGACAGCCTGCTGACTCAGTTGCACACCTGTCCGCACCTTACCCTCGCCTTCACACAGCAGGCGATAGAAACGTGCCGCTCTGTGCTTGAAATCGCACAGGGTAATAATCCGAATTTTGCCGCGATGTGCACCACGCTGGCGGGCCTGTTTATCGACCGCACCCGACAGCGCGCATGGTGGGCGCACGCGGGCGACAGCCGGGTTTACCACTTTCGGCATGGCGTGCTCAATGCGGTCACCCGCGACCACAGCCTTGTGCAAAAACTGAGCGAGGCAGGCTATGAAAATACCGGAATTAACAGTAATTTACTTTATAATGCGCTCGGCACAGAACCTGCCCATCCTGTGAGCTTTTCTGACGAAATACTGCTGGAAGACGGCGATGCGTTTTTAGTCTGTAGCGACGGGTTTTGGCTCAATCTGACCACCCGGGAAATGGAGCAGACCTTGCGCATGGTGAATGCCTGTGAAGAGTGGCTGACGTTGATGGAACATGCCGTGAGCCGTGAAGTAAAGAAAGATAATCTGAGTGCGCTGGCCGTGTGGATCGGCGAACCGCAGGAGGCCACGCTGCTTTATTCGCTGGCTGACTCAACCCGTTTTCTGCCCTCTCGTGATGGATGAAAGAAACGCTATGAAAGTGTGGTTGCCCGCTCTGGCTACCTTGTTGATGGCCTTTACTGCGCAGGCGGAAAATTATCGCGTGGTGTACTCACCCAGCCTCGAACTGGAAGTGTATATCGACAACGTTGAAGGCAAAACGCCCGACGACTGGTGCCAGGAGACACTGCCACTGCGTATTGTCTCGGGTAAGAGCCAGAATGCAGAGATCCTTAAATCGTTCCTGCCGCGCGTCGGGACACTGTTAGCGAATCAGTGTAATGAACTGGACGTTCTGCCCTGGCAAATGACCAACAGCCAGGGCAGCGTGCTGGCTTCCGGCAGCGCCAGTAAATTGCAGAACTGGCGTCTGATTGTGAACGCCGATGCTGCCACAAGCAGTAACGTTCCGGTTGTCGCGTCGCGGCCAGCAGACAGCACCCCGTTACAGCATTTTGCGTTACCTGATGGCTGCCGCTTTCGCACCGCATGGGACGAAAACGGATTGTCGATCTTTGTCCCGCAAGGCGGTCGGTTGCGCTGCTCGTCGGAAGGCTGGCTCGAAGGCAACAGTGATATTACCGTCAGTGGACACGGCCAACCGCAGACGCTTGCCGTCACGTTTTACCAGGGTTACCCGATCGCCAGTCTGGCCATTGCCGGTAACGCCCTGCAAATCGTTAGCGTCAATAAACAGCGCATGATTGTGACCCGTGCTGATGCGCCTGACAGCTGGCTGGTGCTGCCTTTCGACGATACGCAACATCTGTGGCGCTTTGAGGGCACCCTTCTGGTCAGAGCGGATAAAGCCACTGCGCAGCAGAATGCCAGCGCCCTGTCTTCACGGCTCGACACGCTGCGTAGCCGGTGGGCAGGCAGTTTACCGTCACAACAGAAAGTGAATGTGTTACTTGTGGACACCTTGCGCGCGGATCAGGTTGATCCCGGCGCAGGTGCCTGGCGTAACATCCATTAATTATCGCGTTGCCTGGCAAGCAGGCCCAGTTCAGAGAGTCCACTATGTCGGCTAATGACAATCAGAAAGCAGTACCGAATGCCTTGCCTGACGGATATCGCTTTAACGAGTTCGAAATCAAAGAAGTGATTGGCGGCGGCGGTTTCGGCATTGTCTATCGCGCATGGGACCATCAACTTGAACGCACCATTGCCATTAAAGAATACATGCCTGTTTCGCTGGCGGTCAGGACGGCGGATATGTCGCTGGAATTGCGCGGTGAACGTTTTCAGAAGCTGTTTAATGCCGGTCTGAACAGCTTTATTCAGGAAGCCCGACTGCTGGCACGCTTCAATCATCCGGGCCTGTTGCATGTCCTGCGCTTCTGGGAACAAAACGGCACCGCCTATATGGGCACACTTTACTACAACGGCATGACGTTGAAAGAGTGGCAGTTAACCAGCCATGAGTCTATCACCGAAGACTGGATTCGCCGCTTACTGCCGCCCTTGCTGGGGGCTATCAATACCATTCATCAGGCTGGCTATCTGCATCGTGATATTTCGCTGGATAATATTCAGATTCAGGAAAATCAACTGCCGGTGCTGCTCGACTTTGGCTCTGCCCGCAAAGAGATAGGCAATCTCTCTGATGAAACCGAAATCATGCTGAAACCGGGTTTTGCCCCCATTGAGCAGTACAGCGAAGAAGGCGAAGGTGAACAAGGCCCGTGGACAGATATCTATGCGCTGGGCGCGGTACTGCACACGCTGATTACCGGCTCCCCGCCGCCGGTCAGCGTGGTGCGCTGCATTGAAGACAACTATCAACCGCTGGTAGTGCGTAAGCCTTCAGGCTATTCGCTGCCGCTGCTGCATGCCATTGACTGTGCGCTATTGATGAAACCGCACGATCGTCCGCAGAGCATCGACGTGTTTGCTGCCCTCATTGCCTTACCGGTCAGCGATGTGGAGGCGGTCGTTAACAGTCTGCAACAGCGCAATGACGCGCAAAACCAACTGGACGCAGCCGCGGCCGACACGGTCCCACCGGTGGTCCTGGCGATGAATCACGGGGCGACGATGGCGGAACCGCTGACCGGACGCACAGTGCGTCGTCTGTCACCGGGGCTTCTGGCGCTGGCCGCCGTTGCCGTTATTGCCGTCGGCGCGGTGGTGTGGGTTGAAAACTCGCAAACCGCTTCGGTGCCGCAGGTGGCGAAACGCAGTGCTGCACCAGCGACCGGCACGGTGCCCGCGGGCCTGGCGATGGTTTACCTGAAACTGGCCGGTGATGAACAGGTGGTCCTGAACGGTCAGCCCGTGGCCTTGCACGCCAGCAGCAACGGTTTTGCCGTGCTGAACCTGGCGGCAGGCCAGTACCGCATTGATGTGCATGCCGGGAATACGACGCGCAGTCAGTCCGTGGTAATTGACAGACCGGGCACCTGGCTGATTAACCCAACCCAGTGACCGGATGCTGCTGGCCTGGCGGGCGCGGATTACGCCTGTCTTGGCCAGTGCTGCTGCAGTTCACGCACCTGGCGCGCCAGGCGGATCAAATCGTCCTCCTGCATCCCGCGCTTAGTCAGTTCTTCTTCCAGCGAAAACAGGTACTGGGCGTTCGAGCCTAACGGTCCACTGGCCGCTGCGATCAGGGGCGCAACCGCCTGAGGACAGGTATCCGGTTCATAAAGCGGATGACGCGGATCCATAATAAAAACCAGCGCCGTCACGCGGCGTTGATCGTCCAGCACCAACTCACACCAGGTCGGCAAATAGCAGCCGGTGATCATTTCACGCTTCCACAGTAATGCCAGTTCGTCGTGCAGCCGTGATTCCGGCAGGCGAAATGCCAGTCCCTGCGTAATGCCACCCTCTTTCAGCGCCAGCATGCGCCCCGGATGGGAAGCCGTGCCGCGCCCGGCTGTGAGGCGCAAGCAAAAGGCACGGTGCCAGCCGTGCAGCGAGGCCGATGCCACTTCATCGGCTTCAAATACCGGGTTCCACATCAGAGAACCGTAGCCGAAGATCCATACCGGGCTGTGATCGGGCCGACATGCCAGGGTTGCCGCCAGCGACGCCGCGCGCTGTTCACAACTCCACAGTAATGTCTCCTCAATATCACCAAATGATGTTTTACAATCCGCTTTTAATAAAAATTCCCGGGTAAGCAATGCGACCTCCTCGACTTTCACCACGTCCTGTGTAAGACACTCCTCGGTTCTGTTGCGTGAACATTCACAAATTTACGCTGTATTCATTAAACTGACATTAATTATTAACAAAATCAGTTTCAAGTAAGAGTGGGAATATCCGCTAAAAAATAGCCTTTATTTAACTATTAAAAGCGGCAGCTATAACACCCAAAAAAAGTGTTTTACAGCGCGTAAAACGGTAAGGGCTGATGAGTTTCTTCACGGCATCCTGGCGTTCAGGATAACCCCTGCTCGCGCAACGTGAAGTAAACATGCGTAACGTGGGCGCGACAAGAAGCCTGAAACGTGGGCGATCAGAGGGAAGAAATGCGCGTGAGAACGGACATGATGCTGGCGGGACGGGACATATAAACGGGCCTGCTGTTCAGGCCCACAACGCAACACACTATTTTTTGGGATGCCATTTATCGTCATCCCCTTTTTCATAGTCATGTTTCACCGCTGACCAGGCCACTTTATGGGCCACTTCCTCGCGTGATTCATTGCCTCGTCGGTCATCGGGATCCTTATATTGTGACCAGGCATTGTTAAAGGCCTGCTGATAGATATCCTGGGCATGCGCTGGCAGGACGTGCTTAACGCTTTCTGGCAGGTCGCTTCGCTTAGCATAAGGCATCGTTTATCCTCCTCTAACATGATGGTTTATAAGTCTGGCGCAGATAAGCCAAAATGCAAACTGTGGTTTCTGCGCCTCTCCGCTTGTTATTTCTCTGTTCCGGCATTAACGATCACCTTATTGGGATGTATTTTGCAATAATGCGGAAGATTATCGCGAAAGAAGATTTGCTTTATGACTGATTTATCTGACAAAAGCGGGAATAAATTTTTATAAACCCCTTTTCAGGCTGAATGTGTGTGAAAGTAAAAAGCGGTAAATTTTCACCTGCTGTTCGATTGAAAAGTTACACTGCCTGACTTATATATTTCCCTGTCAGGATGGGTAAATGAATTGCCCCTTTTATTCAGCAGCGAGGAGAGTGAATGCCTTTACATGAAAAAACACGTCACAAAGAGTTTTCACTGATACTTCCCCTTATTGCCCTGGGTGTACTCTATTTTTTTGGTGCACAAACCTCACTCCCGCTCGTCGTCGGCATTAATTTACTGGCGCTGGTTGCTATTCTCAGCAGCGCGTTCAGCGTGGTGCGTCATGCGGATGTGCTGGCTCACCGCCTGGGCGAACCCTATGGTTCCCTGATCCTCAGCCTGTCTGTCGTGATTCTGGAAGTCAGCCTGATTTCGGCACTGATGGCCACCGGCGATGCGGCACCTGCGCTGATGCGCGATACGCTCTACTCGATCATTATGATCGTGACCGGCGGGCTGGTGGGCTTTGCCTTACTGCTGGGCGGCAGAAAGTTTGCGACGCAATACGTGAATCTGGCCGGGGTAAAGCAATACCTGATCGCTATTTTTCCGTTAGCCATCCTGGTGCTGGTGTTTCCGAATGCCTTGCCGGGCGGAAATTTCACCGCTGCGCAAAGTTTACTGATTGCCGCTATTTCTGCCGCGATGTATGGCGTTTTCCTGTTGATTCAGACCAAAACGCACCAGAGCCTGTTTGTCTATGAGCACGAAGATGACAGTGATGATGGCGATCCTCACCACGGTAAACCTTCTGCGCACAGTAGCCTCTGGCACGCCATCTGGCTGATCGTGCATCTGATTGCGGTGATTGCCGTCACCAAGATGAATGCTAACCCGCTGGAGCATCTGCTGACCGACCTCAACGCACCGAAGCAGTTCACCGGCTTCCTGGTGGCGTTACTGATCCTCTCACCGGAAGGTCTGGGTGCCATCCGGGCCGTCCTGATGAACCAGGTACAGCGCGCGATGAACCTGTTCTTTGGCTCAGTGCTGGCCACGATTTCGCTGACCGTACCGGCGGTCTCTATTATTGCGACGCTGACAGGCCAGGAATTGATATTCGGCCTGGAACCGCCGCAGATGGTCATTATGATTGCCTCTCTGATCCTGTGTCAGATTAGCTTCTCAACCGGCAGAACGAATGTGCTGAATGGTGCCGCGCACCTGGCCTTATTTGTCGGCTATCTGATGACCATCATGCTGTAATCTCACAAACCTGAGACGAAAAAAAAGAGCGAGAATTCGCTCTTTTTTCGTCTGCACTGCGGCTTATTTGCTGGTGTCCAGTGCCGGGAAGCTTTTCACCAGATCGTCAATCGCCTTCATCTGCACCAGGAACGGTTCCAGTTTATCCAGCGGTAACGCCGACGGACCGTCGCATTTGGCGTTGTCCGGCTCCGGATGGGCTTCAATAAACAGGCCCGCAATGCCCACCGCCATACCGGCACGCGCCAGTTCGGCCACCTGAGCACGGCGTCCGCCTGAGGCTGCACCGAACGGATCGCGGGTTTGCAGCGCGTGCGTCACGTCGAAAATCACCGGCGAATTATTCGTCACCTTCTTCATGACGTTGAAACCCAGCATATCCACTACCAGATTGTCGTAGCCAAAGTTACTGCCGCGGTCGCAAAGAATAACCTTGTCGTTTCCGCCTTCGGCAAACTTGTCCACGATGTTGCCCATCTGGCCGGGGCTGACAAACTGGGGCTTCTTGACGTTAATCACCGCGCCCGTTTTCGCCATCGCCTCAACCAGATCGGTCTGACGCGCCAGGAAGGCCGGCAGCTGAATCACGTCAACAACATCTGCCACAGGCTGAGCCTGCGCCGCTTCGTGCACATCGGTGATGATTTTCACGCCAAAGGCCTGCTTCAGCGCCTGGAAAATCTTCATGCCCTCTTCCAGGCCGGGGCCACGGTAAGAGTGGATGGAGGAGCGGTTGGCTTTGTCAAAAGACGCTTTGAAAACGTAAGGAATGCCGAGTTTGTCGGTCACGTTTACATAATGCTCGCAGATGCGCATCGCGAGGTCGTAGGATTCCAGCACGTTCATGCCGCCGAAGAGAACAAATGGCAGATCGTTTGCGACCCTGATATCACCAATACTGACAACTTTCTGTGTCATGCCCTTTCCTTATCTGGGGTGACGCTTAATGCAGCGTCACGCGTTTTTGTTCGATTGCGTGAATCTGGACTTTAATCATTTCGCTGACCGGATCCTCAGGACACTGTTCAACGAAGTAGGTTAAGTCCGTTAACGCGATATGATCGCACTCAAGCTGTGCATAGATTAATCCCCGATCGCGAATTTCATAGGGATCGTCCGGGTCAATGCGCAACAACACCTGGCTGACGTTCAGGGCCAGCTCCATCTGCTTTTCTTCCATCAGCGCCGCTTTCAGCGTATCCAGCATTTTGCGCATTACGCTGACGGTTTTGGCTTCGTCGAGATCGTCATCATACAGACGCGCCAGCGGGCTGATATTGCCTTTCAGCCATACTTCGAGCGTGTGCGTATCCAGGGTTTCCCCGTTGAACGGATTAATCAGCCACTTGTCGCCATCCAGCCAGTCGGCGCGCAGAATCAACTGCGTCGGGAAAATCACCGGCATCAGGGGCAGTTCCAGTTCCGCCGCAATATGCAGCAGAATCACGCCCAGTGACACGGCGGTTCCCTGACGGGTTTTCAGCACTTTATCCAGCCAGAGTGCATCAGACAGATTATACACGCCGCTGGCACCGCCAAATTTCCACTGCTTGTAAAACAGCTCCAGCAGCTTTTCGAGCTTTAAATCCGCATCCTGTTGGTCGCTGACGTAATCCCGGGCTTCAGCCACTAACGCCGCTAACTGTTGTTCGACCGACAGGGTCGGAAAATCGGTGCGAATGGCTTTGGTTGCACCCATCACCGCCTCACAGAGCGGTGTTTCACTGTAATCGAGTTGTTCGGTGGAGCTCATACTATCCCCAATAACGGCATTTTACTCAGTGCCAGCTTAATGATCGTCACCAGCGCGATTAAGGCGACCACAAAGGCCATCCAGCGGGTGCGATCAGAACGAGGGCGGCGGCTCAGCGCCACGGACCCAAGGGCAATATAGATAATAACGCCTAACAGCTTCTCCGTCAGCCAGCTTCCCTGAGGTGAAAAAGGATAGAAGTGGGTCAGCATTACCAGCGCTGCGCCGCTCAGCAGCAGCAACGTGTCGTTGACATGTGGAAGAATACGGACCCAGCGGCGTTGCAGTATGGCTGCGCCAACGCGCTGCCAGTAGAAGCGCAGCAGAAACAGCGAAACCGTGATCGCCACGGTCAGCAGATGCAGGTTTTTTAGCAGTGGGTAATAAGTAAACATCATTCATCCCTGTGATTTTACGTTGCGGCACTATACCGGTATCGGCGCGGTCTGCCCAAATGTGACCCGGGGATTGCCACCGTAATCCTTCACCGTGTCCACTGCCTGATAGTGGTGCTGGCACATCAGTTGACGCACCGCCTCATCCTGCTGCCAGCCATGTTCCAGGAGCAGCCAGCCACCCGGCTGTAACCAGGCGGGTGACTGTGCGATCAGCCACCGGAGATCGGCCATGCCCGCTTCCTCTGCCACCAGTGCGCTGCGCGGTTCAAAACGCACATCGCCCTCCTCCAGATGGTGATCGCTGGCATCAATGTAAGGCGGATTACTCACGATAAGATCAAATCGGATCGGGGTGAGCTGTGCAAACCAGTGGCTGTGCATAAACGTCGCGTTAGCTATCGCCAGATGCGCAGCGTTATCCTGCGCCAGCGCAACGGCAGCAGGGACACGATCAACGCCGATCACGGTGCAATCGGGCCGTTCGCTGGCAATCGCCAGGGCAATGGCACCGGTGCCCGTGCCGAGATCCAGCACGCGCGCAGGTGCGGCAGGCAATCGGGCCAGCGCCTGTTCAACCAGGATCTCGGTATCCGGCCGCGGGATAAGTGTGGCGTCGCTAACCCTCAGCGGGAGCGACCAGAATTCGCGCTCGCCAACTAAATGGGCAATCGGTTCTCCCCGTGCGCGCCGTGCCAGCAACGCCGTCAACTGTTGTAACTGCGCGTCACTGAGCAGGGTTTCATCAAAAGCCACCAGCCAGCTGCGGGGTTTGCCTGTGACATAACCCAGCAGGATTTCCGCATCACGCTTCGGGCTGTCGCCCCCACACAGCGTGGCAACCGCCTGTTTGAGCCAGTGGCGAATATCCATTAATCCTGACCGGCCAGCGCCGCCAGTTGGTCAGCCTGGTATTCCTGAACGATGGGTTCGATCAGGCTGTCCAGTTTACCTTCCATGGTTTCATCCAGACGATAAAGCGTCAGGTTGATGCGATGGTCGGTCACACGGCCCTGCGGGAAGTTATAGGTGCGGATACGATCGGAACGGTCACCGCTGCCCAGCAGGTTACGGCGGGTGCTGGCTTCAGCTTCGTGACGTTTTGCCATTTCGGCCGCATGGATACGCGCGCCCAACACCGATAAGGCTTTTGCCTTGTTCTTGTGCTGAGAGCGTTCATCCTGACATTCCACCACAATACCGGTCGGCAAGTGGGTAATACGGATCGCGGAGTCGGTGGTGTTAACGTGCTGCCCACCGGCACCGGAGGAGCGGAAAGTATCGATTTTTAAATCTGACGGGTTGATCTCGGGCAGCTCCGCTTCCGGCAGTTCAGGCATCACCGCCACCGTACAGGCAGAGGTATGAATACGGCCCTGGGATTCCGTCTCAGGTACGCGTTGTACGCGATGGCCGCCGGATTCAAATTTCAGTCGGCCATAGGCACCGTCACCCATAATACGGGCAATCACCTCTTTATAGCCACCGTGCTCACCGTCGTTAGCGCTGACGATTTCCACACGCCAGCGACGTGACTCGGCGTAACGGCTGTACATACGGAACAGGTCACCTGCAAAAATGGCCGCTTCGTCGCCACCGGTACCGGCACGGACTTCGACAAAACAGTCGCGCTCATCGTCCGGATCTTTCGGCAGCAGTAACAGCTGCAACTGTTGCTCCAGCGCGTCGGTTTTCTCACGCGCCGCCTGCAGCTCTTCCTGCGCCATATCGCGCATTTCAGGATCGTCGAGTAACATTTTAGCCGTCTCGATATCATCCTGGTTCTGCTGCCAGTCGCGGAAGCAGCGCGTGACATCGGTCAACTGAGCATATTCACGCGACAAAGCACGAAAGCGTTCCTGATCGGCAATGACGCCTGCATCGCCCAGCATCGCTTCCACTTCTTCGTGGCGCTCCTGCAGCGCTTCCAGTTTCGCAACAATAGAGGTTTTCATTTAACTGTGGGATTCCCGTAACAGAAGACGACAGCAGTGTGCCTAATCGAGACCCAGGCTGTCGCGTAAAATCTGCAGGCGTTCGCTGTCGCCGTCGCGCGCGGCCTGCTGAAGAGATTTGGTCGGTGCATGAATCAAACGGTTGGTCAGCTTGTGGGCCAGTTCCTGCATCACTTTTTGCGGATCGGCACCCTGCTGCAGCGCCTGCAGCGCACGGCCTTCCAGTTCAGCGCGGATATCATCCGCCTGAGCACGGTATTCACGAATAGAGTTGACCGCGCCCTGGGAACGCAGCCAGGCCATGAAATCGCTGCATTCCTGCACCACGATACTTTCGGCCTGCACCGCAGCGGCTTTGCGCTGGGCAAGGTTCTGCTCAATGATGGCCTGCAGATCGTCAACGCTATAGAGATAGGCATTCGCTAACTTGCCCACTTCCGGCTCTACGTCGCGCGGCACCGCAATATCCACCAGCAGCATTGGCTGGTTACGGCGCGCTTTGAGCGCCCGTTCCATCATGCCTTTACCAATGATGGGCAAGGGACTGGAGGTGGAAGTAATGACGATGTCGGCATCGGCCAGGCGCGCGTCGATGTCCGCAAGGCCAATCACTTCCGCGCCCACTTCTTTCGCCAGCGCGTCCGCGCGTTCGCGGGTACGGTTGGCAATAATCAGTTTTTTGACCTGATGTTCGCTCAGATGACGCGCCACCAGCTCAATGGTTTCTCCCGCGCCAACCAGTAACACGTTGACGGTGGAGAGGGACTCAAAGATCTGCCGCGCCAGCGTACAGGCGGCAAAGGCAACGGAAACGGCGTTCGCGCCGATCTCCGTTTCCGTACGCACGCGCTTGGCAACCGAGAAGGTTTTCTGGAACATACGTTCCAGTTCACTGCTCAGTGCATGACCGCGCTGCGAATCGGCAAAGGCTTTTTTCACCTGACCTAAAATCTGCGGCTCGCCCAGCACCAGCGAATCCAGCCCGCTGGCGACGCGCATAAGATGACTGACCGCCTCATTGTCCTGATGCCAGTAGAGGCTGTTACGTACATCCTCTTCATCAAGCTGGTGATAGTCACACAGCCAGCGCACCAGACGTTCCTGCAGATCGACCTGTTGCTCTACACTCAGGTAGAGTTCGGTTCGGTTACAGGTGGAGAGCACGACGCCACTCTGCACCATGGGCTGGGATAACAGGCTGTCTAAGGCCTGTTCCAGCGACTCCGGCCCGAACGCAACGCGTTCGCGCAGAGCAATGGGTGCAGTTTTGTGATTGATTCCGAGAGCGAGCAGCGTCATGGCGATTTAGGTTGGGTTGTCCCAATAATGTCAGGGTTTTGTGAAGCGCATTCTACAAGATGCAGCAGATCAAGAAAAGCCATACAAAGGCTATGACTGTAATAAGATTAAGCCGATCATAGCGATTTTACCGTATAACAGCATTGACGGTTAAAATGCGGATGGTTAGCGTTACCTGTTACCAATGAAAAATGAGTCCGAGGAGATGACCACTTGATGCTTACTTCCCCACGCAATCTGTTGCGCCTTTTACCCCTGGCCGGTGCTGTTCTGCTGGCTGCCTGTAGCATCAATAAACCACAAGGTCCCGGCCCGAGCGCCACTGCGCCCCAATGGCAACATCATCAGCAAGCGGTCAGTAAAGTGACGCAGTACCAGACACGCGGCGCGTTCGCCTATCTGTCGGACAAACAAAAAGTCTATGCCCGCTTCAACTGGCAGCAGACCGCACCTGACCGTTATCGTCTGCTGTTAACCAACCCGTTAGGCAGCACAGAACTGCAGCTTGATGCGCAGGGTTCTGTGGTGCAGATCGTGGATAGCCAGGGCAAACGCTATGTCAGCAACGATGCGCAGAAGATGATCTCGCAGCTGACCGGCATGGATATTCCGCTGACCAACCTGCGCCAGTGGATGATGGGCCTGCCGGGCGATGCGACCGACTACCAGCTTAACGATCAGTATCAGTTGCGCAGCCTGAACTATCAGCATGATGGCCAGACCTGGCAGGTGACCATCGCCGGCTACGACAGCAACATCACCCCTGCGCTGCCCGCCAGCCTGGAGCTGAAAGAAGGCGATCAGCGCATCAAGTTACGTATGGATAGCTGGACGCTGAAATGATCACCACCTGGCCTGCTCCGGCAAAACTGAACCTTTTTTTGTACATCACCGGGCGCCGGGCGGACGGTTACCATAACCTGCAAACCCTGTTTCAGTTTCTGGATTATGGCGACAGTCTGGAGATTGTTCCCGATCAGAGCGATGCCATTACCCTTCTCACGCCCGTGTCCGGCGTGCCGGATGCTGAAAACCTGATCGTGCGTGCCGCCGACATGCTTAAGGCGGCTGCCCGCGCGAAGGGAACGCTGCCGGCGCAGGCGGGTGCGCGGATCGCCATTGAAAAGCGTTTGCCAATGGGCGGTGGACTGGGTGGCGGTTCTTCTGACGCCGCTACGGTTCTGGTGGCGCTTAATCATCTCTGGAAAACCGGTTTTTCGCCGACGGAACTTGCACAGATGGGCGTGAAACTGGGTGCGGATGTCCCGGTGTTCGTTAAAGGGCACGCCGCCTTCGCCGAAGGGGTCGGCGAGGTGCTTTCTCCCGCATCGCCTGCCGAAAAATGGTATCTTGTTGCCCATCCCGGCGTCAGCGTGGCCACGCCGGTGGTCTTTAACGATCCGGCACTCCCCCGTGACACGCCCGTGCGCACTTTATCAGCACTTTTACAGGCCCCCTTTCTTAACGATTGCGAATCAGTAGTAAGAAAACGTTTTCGTGAGGTTGATGAGCTTGTTTCATGGCTGCTAGAATACGCGCCGTCGCGCCTGACAGGGACAGGTGCTTGTGTGTTTGCTGAATTTGACACCGAGTACGCTGCTCGCCAGGTGCTGGAACTTGCCCCGTCATGGGTGCGCGGTTTTGTAGCCCGAGGCGTTAACGTCTCGCCGTTACAGCGCACTCTGCAAGGCGATTAGCGATAGCGTGACTGTGTCACCCTGTTCCAGATACAGCACGTTTCGCACTCACATACCCGTGTGAACGATCACGACAGTATTCGCCGGTTACTGTCATGACGTTCATTCTCTGGACGCAAAGCCTGAGGTTCTTCTCGTGCCTGATATGAAGCTTTTTGCTGGTAACGCCACCCCGGAACTAGCACAACGTATTGCCAACCGCCTTTACACCAGCCTGGGCGACGCCGCTGTCGGTCGTTTCAGTGATGGCGAAGTAAGCGTACAAATTAATGAAAATGTACGCGGTGGTGATATTTTCATCATCCAGTCCACCTGTGCTCCCACCAATGATAATTTGATGGAACTGGTCGTGATGGTCGACGCGCTGCGTCGTGCTTCAGCTGGTCGTATTACCGCTGTTATCCCCTACTTTGGTTATGCCCGTCAGGACCGCCGCGTGCGTTCTGCGCGTGTGCCTATTACCGCCAAAGTCGTGGCTGACTTTCTTTCCAGCGTCGGCGTTGATCGTGTTTTAACGGTTGACCTGCACGCTGAGCAGATCCAGGGCTTCTTCGACGTCCCGGTTGATAACGTCTTCGGCAGTCCCATTCTGCTGGAGGATATGTTACAGATTGGCCTGGAAAACCCGATTGTTGTTTCGCCTGACATTGGCGGCGTGGTTCGTGCCCGTGCTATTGCGAAACTGCTGAACGACACCGATATGGCCATCATCGACAAACGTCGCCCGCGTGCGAACGTTTCTCAGGTCATGCATATCATTGGTGACGTTGCGGGCCGTGACTGTGTGCTGGTCGATGACATGATCGACACCGGCGGCACACTGTGCAAAGCCGCGGAAGCGCTGAAAGAGCGCGGTGCCAAGCGCGTGTTCGCGTACGCGACGCACCCTATCTTCTCCGGTAACGCGGTGGAAAACCTACGTAAATCTGTCATCGATCAGGTTATCGTGTGTGACACCATTCCGTTATCCGAAGAGATGAAGTCGCTGCCAAACGTCCGTACCCTGACGCTGTCAGGCATGCTGGCCGAAGCCATTCGCCGCATCAGTAACGAAGAGTCCATTTCGGCAATGTTCGAACACTAATCTTCGCAGGCCGGACACGCTGTCCGGCCTTTTCTTTTGTCTGTACCTCTCCCCTTCCGACAAAGCTGCTTGATTCACAGAAATTTTCGTTATGAGTCACCGCCGTTATTGTCACGCTTACTACGAAAAACTCTTTCGCTGAAATTATCTTATCTGCTCTTTTGCCATTCTGCGTTGAGTGGTACTTTGCCCGCACTTTTTATTGCGATCGTTTTCCACTATGAACCTCGACGTCTATACGTTATTTATTTGCGAACTCTACGTACTGGGGTTTATGAGTCTGATCCTGGCATTTGCCTGGGTCGGTTCGCATTACGATCGCACGCTGGGCTATGTTTGCGTGGCCATTTTACTGACGCTGGTCGCCTTTATTCTCAGTAGCCTGCGCAGCCAGGGCTATCAGTTTTTACCGGTGGCCATGAGCAACGTGTTGCTTATGCTGGCTTACGGGGGATTGTTCAGCGCGTTTCGCACATTTTGCGGTAAGCAGCCGGGGATGAGTGGTCTGGTCGGAGCGCTGATCTGGTCACTGCTCTGCCTGATTCCGGGATTTTATTACAGCTTATCGCTGCGCGTACTGGTGCTCTGCCTGCTCTGCATCGGGTATACCGGAGCGCTTATCTATTTTCTCTGGCTGGCGCGGCGCAATATGGATGCAACGTTCTGGCCTGCCCAGCTCCTGCTCTGGATTCACCTGATATTCCATGTGGCTCGCATATTTCTGGATAATTCCCGCCCGGTTGGCGTTCAGGGCGCGATAAGCGGATCGAATTTCTCCGTCTATGTGATTATGGAATCCATGCTGTTTGTCATTGGGTTTACCGTGACGATTCTGGCGATGGTCAATGAGCGGACGCGCAATGCGCTGAAAGCGGCTTCACTGCACGATCCTCTGACCAATATCTGGAACCGTCGTGCGCTGTTTACCGGGGCCGAGGTGATGATTAAAGCCTGTCAGAAGCAGAATAAAGCGCTGACGGTGGTGTTATTCGATCTGGACCATTTTAAAGGCATTAATGACCGCTACGGGCATCATCAGGGCGACCAGGTTCTGATTGATTTCAGTCACCGTGTGTCCGGCATGCTGCCTGAAGGGGCGCGCTTTGCGCGACTGGGCGGCGAAGAATTTGCCGCCCTTCTGCCGATGATGTCAGCGCAGGCTAACGTCTGGTGCGAGCAGGTGCGCCAGGCGATCCACCTTTCCCGACCGGGGCAGATTCCCTATTCCGTCAGCATTGGCTTCTCTACCGCCGACAATCGCCACATTGATTTTGGCGAACTGATGGCGCTGGCTGACAAAGCGCTCTATCAGGCAAAAGCCAAAGGCAGAAACCGAACCCAACCCTGCCTGACGTTGCCGGGAACGTGATTATGACGAGTGATGGCTGCGGCGGCAGCGTTTATCGCCATAATGCCGCTCCCAGTAATAGCGATCTTCGACTTTCTCACGACCGCTAATGCAGGCACCGGCCAGCCATAACAGTGCGCCAAAGAAAATCCCAAACATCGCGCCCTGCGCCAGTATCTGCGGCAGATTTAAAGAGGGAAGTTGGTTGATAATCGAAAAACCAACGCCGAGTACCATGGTCACTAAGCCCAGTGCCATTAAGGCATTTCCTGCCATACGTGAGTGATGACGTTTCATCTTTCACCTCCTGACGGTGCGGTCCGATGAGCGCACACAATGTTAACCTGTCAGTAGTTTAGGCAATGACAGCAGGCTAATTTGTGCACTTCGTCACACTCAGAGCAGGATAAGTGTGACCAAAGCATAATTACAGCTTATTGATTTAGATGGAAAACAATTAATCACCGACACTAATAATTCGTGGCTCACACTTTGTGATCCGCAGCCTGGCACAGTAAACTACTGCCCTTTGGTGATAACAGCAGGATATTCCTTGTGAGCAGCATTAAACTGATTGTCGGCCTGGCGAATCCCGGTGCGGAATATACCGCCACGCGCCATAACGCGGGGGCGTGGTATCTGGATTTGCTGGCTGAGCGGCACAATCAGTCGTTAAAAGAAGAAACCAAATTTTTCGGTTATACGGCGCGACTGGCGCTGGCGGGCGAAGATGTCCGACTGCTGGTGCCCACCACCTTTATGAACCTCAGCGGCAAAGCGGTCGCGGCGATGGCGACCTTCTACCGTATTGCGCCCGAAGAAATTTTGGTGGCGCACGATGAACTCGATCTGCCACCGGGCATTGCGAAATTCAAACAAGGCGGCGGTCACGGCGGTCATAACGGCCTGAAAGACATCATCAGCAAGCTGGGCAATAATAATAACTTTCATCGTCTGCGCATCGGTATCGGCCATCCCGGTGACCGCAACAAAGTGACCGGATTTGTGTTAGGCAAACCGCCCGCCAGCGAGCAAAAGCTGATCGATGACGCCATTGATGAAGCAGCGCGCTGCACCGAACTGTGGCTGAAGGAAGATCGCATTAAGGCAATGAACCGCCTGCATGCCTTTAAGCCTGTCTAATCGCCCCGATTGTCGCGAATCTGTGTATAATGCGCGAAAATTATCTTACGTTTCCGGCAGCGCCTGCGTTCAGGCGTTGCCCATCCAGCTATAAAGGGTATTAAACCATGGGATTCAAATGCGGTATCGTGGGCCTGCCAAATGTCGGTAAATCCACTCTGTTTAACGCGCTGACAAAAGCGGGTATTGAAGCGGCGAACTTCCCCTTCTGCACCATTGAACCCAACACGGGCGTTGTACCTATGCCTGACCTGCGTCTGGATCAGCTGTCCGAGATCGTCAAGCCACAGCGCGTGGTTCCGACTACCATGGAATTCGTCGATATCGCCGGTCTGGTAAAAGGTGCATCGAAAGGTGAAGGCCTGGGCAACCAGTTCCTGACCAATATCCGTGAAACCGAAGCGATCGGCCACGTGGTTCGCTGCTTTGAAAACGACAATATTATCCACGTGAATAATAAAGTCGATCCGGCTGATGATATCGAAACCATCAACACCGAGCTGGCGCTGGCGGATCTGGACACCTGTGAACGCGCACTGCAGCGCGTGCAGAAAAAAGCCAAAGGCGGCGATAAAGACGCGAAAGCGGAACAGGCGGCGCTGGAGAAATGTCTGCCTCATCTGGAAAACGCGGGCATGCTGCGCGCGCTGGATCTGACCGATGAAGACAAAGCCGCCCTGCGTTATCTGAGCTTCCTGACGCTCAAGCCCACGATGTACATCGCTAATGTCAACGAAGATGGATTTGAAAACAACCCGTACCTGGATAAAGTGCGCGAAATCGCCGCCAAAGAAGGTTCTGTCGTTGTGCCAGTCTGCGCCTCTGTCGAATCTGATATCGCCGAACTGGAAGACGAAGATCGTGACGAGTTTATGGCCGAGCTGGGCATCGAAGAGCCAGGCCTGAACCGCGTGATTCGTGCCGGTTACGCACTGCTGAATCTGCAGACCTATTTCACCGCCGGCGTCAAAGAAGTACGCGCATGGACTATCCCTGTTGGCGCCACCGCCCCACAGGCCGCCGGTAAAATCCATACCGATTTCGAGAAAGGCTTTATTCGCGCACAAACGATCGCGTTTGAAGACTTTATTACCTATAAGGGTGAGCAAGGCGCGAAAGAAGCGGGCAAGATGCGTTCAGAAGGCAAAGAGTACATCGTTAAAGATGGCGATGTGATGAATTTCTTGTTTAACGTCTAATCCACACGGTGAAGTGAACTGCACGTGAATGAATAAGGTTGTGAAAGCCACGCGAATGCGTGGCTTTTTTGTTTTAAAGCTTCACAGAACAGGTTTGAAAAAAGCCGCTAAAACATTGAGGATCAAACGCAACGTAGGCTGAATTTTCCGTCTTGAAAATAAGGCGGTAAATAAGCAATCTGACGAGGTATGATAAATCACAACAAGAAAGCCCGGGTTCACTTTGCCATTACCTTAGTTGTTATCCCTGCTTAACAGAGACTGGCGCAGGGCCTTCCTGGTCGCGGCGCCAGCGGTGATTTACCGTGACGAGGAAAGTGTCTGCAGCACTTTCAGCTCGGCGACCGCTTCCTGCATCGCATCCATACCTGCCGTTAAGGTGCGCAGATTATCCAGCTGTTTCGCCATCCCTGCCCGTTCATGACGGCTTCGATCGCTCATGGCGGCAATCGCATCGGCAGCCTGGATACTGCGGTCTGTCATGTCCGTCGCGGTTTGTACCGTGTTTGTCGCGACATCGCGGATACGCGAGATCGTGTCGACCGCATCATTAATGTTGCTAGCGGTCGCTTCAGCCTGCTCTTTCGAGGATTGCGCCAGACGGCGAACTTCCCCTGCCACAACGGCAAATCCTCTGCCAGCTTCCCCCGCGCGTGCAGCCTCGACAGCGGCATTGAGCGCCAGAATATTGGTCTGGAAAGCGATATTGCTGATGCCGTGCGTAATAACGTTGATACCGTTAGATATCGCTTCCAGATCGTCCAGCCCGTCCCCCAGGCGCCCTTGTGCCTGCTGGCTTTCTTTGGCAAGAGTGCTGATAGCGCGAATGCTGCTTTCGGCCATCGACAACGCTTCGCTCTGGCTCTGGGTTGCCGCCTCAAGCACCGGCAGCGCCTGAACGATAGGTGCCAACTCCTGCTGATAGCTCACCACGCGAGCCAGCACGCCCGACTGGACGCGGTTTAGCGCTTCCCAGCGACGTAACGCGCGCTGCGCATAGTGCGCGGCATAGCTGGCATATTCCACCGGAAATTGCGCCATGGCGTTTACGTTATGATTGAAGAACACCAGTGCAGACAAAGTCTGATTGATCGGTACGCCCAGAATTTCACCAAAGCTGGAGAACCCGGCAGCCGGAATGCCTTTAAAGAAATGCGCATCGTGCAGCTTATCGGGATTGCCCTGTCGGCGCAGTATGCAGTCATTCATCAGGACCGCCGCCGGTTTGCCGTGACGTTGCGTAAAGGCCTGCCAGTCCCGCAGCGTAGCCTGCTTAAAATCGGTTTCACGCATTAAGTAAAGCCGATCGCCAAATTCCAGATCGCAAAAAAACTGTACACTGTGGCTGTCCATCTTCGCTACAGAACGAATGAAATACGCGTCACCTACCTTCACCGCAAACGTTAAACCTTTCAGACGCTCCGTCAGCTGCTGTTCATTGCAGCCCAGATGTTCAGCCAGTGCCTGGGTGAAGGGCTGTTGCTGCCCCTGTGGGTTGAACACGGAAGTCAGGGTACGCTTAACCGGATCCGCCTCGGCAATCAGCCAGCTCTTGTTCAGTGGCTCGAAGTTCTGACTCTTAAAGGGTGAAAAGGACTTACCCGCCGCCATTTTGCAGAAAACAATAACGGCTTTCCCCTGCAGTACACGCCCGCCAGCGCCAATCCATGTCCCGTCAAAGGTGACGCGTCCACCGGCGGATCCGCCGATTGCCAGGCAGGGAAAGCGGCCCGTATTATACCAGGCCTGCATTAAAAACCCTTCCGATGCAGACAGCCCGTCACAGTAAATCATGGCAAAGGTACGGTCAGCAGAGAGCGGCATGCTCAGCCTCAACGCAGCCAGCTCATCCTGGATGGCACGAATGCGATCCGTCGCCGTGTGGGTATCGTGAAGGTGCAGATCGACCACATGTGTTTCATGCTCTGCAATCAGGTTACGGGGTAACCAGAGCCAGCTGCCTTCCTGCCCGTCGCCTTTGCAGTACGTTGTTTGCTTGCCGCTGGCGCTGAGCGCTCCGTTAGAGGAGAGCGTAATGACGGTCAAATCTGTTGATGTAAAGCGTTGCCATGCCTGACTGACCTTATGAAAATCGGCCTCTGGCGGCACAAACGTCAGCAAAATACCCGCAGCACGACTGCTGAGGCCTGCTGCAGAGAGCGAAGTGGGTAAGCTTTCACAGTTAAAGATCCCGTTGGCGGGCTGAGATCCCCCCGCAAAACGTGAACCGGTTAAGCTTCTGGTCATTGTCTTGATGACAGACATATTGTTGTTTCCACTGTAATTAAAAGGAATGCACGTACTGGTGTCGTAAAAAAGCACACAAATGACTGAGTAATAATCAGCTTTGACGCTTCAGGCTCAGCCCCAACATTGAGCTGAGCATGCGTTATCGACACAGGAGGCAATTGCTTCAACGATTACTGCGATTATTGTTATTGATGGGTCAGTGCTGGACAGGGCGACGGTTGCAACAGGCTGGTTCTCTGCATTTTCATTGGGATGCCTGCCCGCAGTTAAGATGCGCACAGAACCGCCGCGCCCTTTCCGCCCGGACGCCTTCATGGCCAGCGCAGTGATCTGCCCTTCTGTTTTGTCATGCTAAAACCCGTCACGCCGTAAGACAGAGGGGAAGACATGACTTTTTTACTGCGATTTACCGATGCTTTGATGACGGGAGGGATATAAGAAAAACCTATGAATAATGCGTCTTAACTCATTGACAAAATTTAATTTTTACAGAAATTACCATGACGTGTTTTCTTACATTTAATTGTCCTGGTTTCGATAAAGGTTGGTCTGTCTGTGCCGAAAGATCACCGTCCCCCTCTCCCTTTATCAGGATAGATTTATGAAGATCGCAACACGGCTCGGTTTGGGTTTTGGCACGTTAATCATTTTTTTCTCCTTGTGCATAGTGGTAGCCATTCATTCTTTATACCAGTCTAAAAACACCCTTGAAGCCATTGTTCAGGGTGATATGAAGAAAACAAAATTAATCACAGACCTGACACTTATTCAGCGTGATATGGCAATCACGGTAAGGAATCTGTCCTTATTTACAGATGAAAAAGGTCTTGAAGAGCAATCCGCTCGTCTTGAAAAATTAAAAGCCCGGTTTGTTGACAGCAGTTCTCAACTGGGCCAGATGATTGACCAGTCGGGCAGTAACGAGGAAAAAAAAGCGTTTGAGGCAATAGAAAAGAGTCAAAAAAATGCCCTGGACTCCTTCAGTAATACTGTTCCTCTGGCATTGGGGAAAAATAACGCAGCAACAGTGAAATTTCTTCTTGATACCGTCAGACCAGCCCAGAACCCCCTGATTGACGGACTCACCTCAATGGGCGAAGTGCTCACTCAGCGCTCTGATAATGCCGTCAGTCAGAACAGTAAGACAACGGAGCAAGCCTATATTATTTTGCTGGTTCTGCTGGGCATTGCGGTCATTTTGGGCTTGCTGACGGGAAGTTACCTGATTCGCAAGATTATGCGTGAACTCGGCGGTGAGCCGGTTACAGCGCAACGGCTCGCTTACGCTATTTCACAAGGGAATCTGACCTCAACGGTTCAACTGCGAAAAAATGATGACCGCAGCCTCATGGCGTCTCTGGACGCTATGCAAGCCAGACTGCGCGGGATCGTGTTGCAGATTAAAGACGCCTCCGCGTCCGTTGCGCTGGCGGCCGATGAAATCGACCGGGGAAATACAGAACTCTCATCACGAACCGAGCAGCAGGCTGCCGCGCTGCAGCAGACCGCCGCCAGCATGGAGCAACTCACCAGCACGGTGAAGAGCAACACAGCCGGTGCGCAGCAGACCGCTGAATCTGCCCGGGCAACAGCAGAGACCGTTAACGCCGACAAGTCCAAGGTCAGCCACATGACCGATACCATGCACAACATCCATGAGAGCGCAGTCAAGGTCCGTGATATTACGTCCGTGATTGAAAGCATCGCTTTTCAGACCAACATCCTGGCGTTGAATGCCGCCGTGGAAGCCGCGCGTGCAGGTGAAGATGGTCGCGGATTCGCCGTCGTGGCTGGTGAGGTGCGGACACTTGCCCAGCGTAGTGCCACAGCCGCGAAAGACATCAAGCGTCTGATTGAACAGGCCGTCGCACACGTTGACAGCGGCGTAGAAATTGCCGCGCTAACCGGGCAGAGCGTCCTGAAGGTCATGAGTATGGTCAGCGACCTGGCTGAAGGGATGGACTCGATTGCCCGGGCCTCTTCTGAACAGCTGCAGGGAATTTCAGAAGTCAGCGTGGCAGTGAATCAGATGGACGGCGTCACACAGAATAACGCGGCGCTGGTCCAGGAATCGTCAATGGCCTCCCGTTCGCTGTCTGAACAGGCCCAAACATTACGACAGATTGTTGGGTCGTTTAGCGTCTGAACATTCAGGTAACGCCGGCGTTCCAGGCTTCATCAGGAAGGTACAGGGACAATCACATCCGCCTGGCGCAGGTTCACAGGCTGTGGTATCTGCGACAAATTCCGGCGCGTGTTACGAAGGGATGGCGCTTTGTATCGTGACTTATTCAGGCTGCCCTAAACGTCGCAACGGTAAAAGAGAGTGGCGCTCATGCGCCCTCTCTTCCTCGCCAGCGAAATGCGTGAGCCTGGCGCTGATTTTCATGCATGTCCTGATGTGCCACAACGCAGCGTTACCGGACGTCCGTATGACTGTCGTTGACAAGCCGCCTACAGATCCTGCAGGGCCTGGATAATTGACGTATTCATCTCATGAACCGCCTCTTCACGCCGGCGATAGTATGTCCATTTACCGACCTTGCTTGCCTCAAGCAGGCCGGCATCATGCAGCGCTTTCAGACATAACGAGGTGGCGGGCTGTGAGAGGCCCGCTTTGTCCTGAATAAGACTGGCACAGACACCGTACTGATCGAAGGGATACAGCTGAGAATAGTCAGCAAAGGCTTCGTCAGGGCGTTTAAGCCATTTGAGCACCGCAACCCGTGTCGGGTTAGCCAGTAATTTAATGGCATTTTCAGGTGTCATGCCGTCTCAGAACCTCAAGCAGAATAGAAAGGGTAGTCAGTATAGCCTTTCTCACTTCCACCATACAGTGAGGCAGGATCCGCGTTGTTCAGCGGGTAGCCCATTTTGAAACGCGCCGGTAAATCCGGGTTAGCGATAAACGTGCGCCCGAAGCCAAACAGATCGCCCCATCCCTTTTCCAGCATACGTTCGGCCTTTTCCCTGGTATAACGTCCGGAATACATGATGGGGGAACGGAAGGTTTCACGCAGCGCAATACGGAAGCTTTCGGGCATCTCCGGACTGTTGTCCCAGTCCGCTTCGGCGATAGACAGATAGCCAGTTTCAAGCTCGTTTAGCATCTGCGCAGCACGAATGTAGGTAGCATGCGGATCGCGTTCAACCAGCCCCAGATAAACGCGTTCTTCCTCTGTGCTTGAGAACAATGGCGCGAAACGTACGCCGACACGGTGACTGCCAAATACCGCACTCACCGCTTCGGTGACTTCACGCAGGAAGCGCAGGCGGTTATCAAGGGAGCCGCCATATTCATCGGTACGGAAATTGGTGTGTTCAGAAATAAACTGATTGATCAGATAACCGTTGGCGGCATGCAGCTCGACACCGTCAAAACCGGCTTTTTTCGCGTTCTCTGCTGCCGTGCGGTACATCGCCACAATCGCTTTGACTTCCGATGTGGTCAGTTCGCGCGGCATGCTGGGTTCCGTCAGCATACCGGCACCAGGTCCGGTTTCAATAAAGACCCGTACGCCGCTGGCGGCAACGGCGGAAGGAGCAACAGGCGGCTGTTTACCGGGCTGCAACGCATTGTGCGATACGCGGCCCACGTGCCAGAGCTGGCAAAAGAGCGTTCCGCCCTCTGCATGCACAGCGTCGGTGACGTTTCGCCATCCCGCAATTTGTGCGTCGCTGTGAATGCCAGGCGTCCAGGCATAGCCCTGCCCGCGCGGTTCAATTTGCGTACCTTCGGTAATCATGAAGCCCGCGCTGGCACGCTGGCGATAGTACTCCACCATCATCGTGCCGGGAATGTTGCCCGGCTGCTCGCTACGGCAACGGGTCAGGGGTGGAAGCGCAATGCGGTTACGCAACGTGAGATCACCCAGCGTCAGGGGCGTGAAAAGAGACGACATAATTAACATCCTTAAAAAGAAATAGGGTTGACATTATATTTACACATTTAAATTTGTAAATATGTAATGTGTGCGGTTATCTCCCGTTGTCATGATGACTCTGCCAGATTGCCTTCACCGCGCCCTTCACCTAAGCGTTACCGTTATCCTCACGGCGGAACGACCGGGCTGATGGTGGCTGTTTCGGCTTTTTTGCGGCAAAAATCAGCATCACTCCGCCGGTAGGAAAATCCCTCACTGCCCTTTATCAGCGCAGTATGAACGCGTGCAGCAGCCTGGATGATGAACGCAGCAAAACAATGGCAGATCGGCGCATAAAGCAGAAGATAGCCGCTTTATACCCTGTTAAATCGTCAGAACCGGTCACCTGAAACGCGACCTGCGGTACAGCTCGGGCAGAGACGAAGGCGAGTCGCCTTCACATAACATTGCTTGTCTGTCCCGTCCTCAGCGTATGCATGCCGCCCTTTTCAGGAGAGAAGACAGAGATATATCAGGCTGGGGATACGACGGCACGTAATCTTTGCGCCACGGGGGCTTCTTCACTGGCTCATGCCCCCATGTCTTCACCCTTTCCTTTGCACCCTTTTTACACCGCACCCGATCTTTTTTACGCCACTTTTACACGCCGGGCGCTTAAATCAACGGCACCGGGCGCTAAGGCGTCCATGTAAAAGGAAACCGTTGATGAAATGTGTGAATGCGGCCTCTTTCCTGCCGGTTTGTGGTGATGCCGTGATTGCGGATCTTGCCGAGCAGCAGCGGCTGCGCCTGCTTTCTCCCCGTAAATGGTTCAGAGAGACAATGGAGGTCAACACCGATCCGTCCATGCTCAATCCGCGGCTGATTGCCCAGTGGCTGGGTTCGGCTATTCCCGATGCACGTCTGCTGACGCTGGCGCTGAACAGCAGTCTTTGCTTTGGCCTCTATCGTCATACCCGGCAGATTGGTTTTGCGCGGGTCGTTACCGATATGGCCGAAACCTGGGTTATACAGGACCTGTTTATCTCGCCAGAGTATCGCTATATCGGGCTGGGATCCTGGCTGCTCCACTGCTGTCTGACCCACCCTGGCGCCAGTGGCTGTCATCGCATTATTGCACTGAGCGACAGCGCCCAGGACTTTCTTGAACGTAATGGATTCATTTGCCATGCCTCGCTGCCGGGTCTTTATCTCAGGGCGGTTGCCCCTTACGGCCTGAGCGACTCGTTGAGCGCTGACCGCGCCCACCACCATTAAGCGGACAGGACGCTTTGCCATGTGTGGCCTGCTGCAGTTTTTCATCCGACCTCAACCCGATAACGGCTGGACGCCGGGCACGGCAACTGATGCCCTGCCCGCCCATAAGGAAAACACCATGTCAGGTTTTATCCTTGTATCACATAATCATTCACAACGTTCCACGCTGTCTGCAATTTATGAAGGCCTGCTTTCCCGCCACGGCGGGCTCTGGATAAGCTGGGATGGTGAGACGACGATGCTGCCTTCTGATGCACCAAGGCCGCTGAGCATTCAGCAGAAAGGCCCTTATGAAACGCTGAACTTTCCTCTGTCTTCCGCCGAAGTGAAAGAGGGTTATCACCATTATGTTCATCAGGGATTGTGGCCGGTTTTCCACCAGCGTCCGGATTTGGCCCGCTTTTCTGCTGACGGCTATCGGGAATACAAAAAGATTAACGAAGCCTATGCGCGGGTCATCTGTGATAACGCTATGCCCGAAGACACCATCTGGATACAGGATTACCATCTGCTGGGCTGCGCCCATTACCTTCGTGAGGCCGGACTGACTAATCCTGTGGGCTTTTTCCTGCACCAGCCCTTTCCCTCAGGCACGATGTTTGAGGCGATTCCCGACTGGCGCTGGCTCACACAGTCGCTGCTGTGCTGTGATTTGCTCGGCTTTCAGACCGTTCAGGACCTGAACAACTTTATCGTCTGGCTGGAAAGCGAATTCCGCACCGAGCGCCTGAGCGTAGACAGCGTTCGCGTGCAGGGGCGGATTGTAAAGCTCGGCGTCTTTCCTGTCGGGATCGATCTGGACGATGTGCGCTGCCTGCGTGACAGCAACAGCTGTGCGTTTATGGAAATGCAGTGTCGTGAAAGCTTACCGGAAAACACCGTTCTGAGCGGCGGTCATCTTGATGAAAGCGCCGGACTGCCTTACCGCATCAGCGCGGTAGAAGTGTTACTGCGCAAACATGCCGTCTATCAAAAAAATATTACCCTGCTGCAACTGGCCCCGCCTGCTGCGGGCTACGCGGACCGGGCAGCGGCTGTCACGCACACGTTAGAAACTCTGTGCGGAGAATGTAATGGCGTGCATGGCATGATGAACTGGTATCCCGTGAATTGCCTGACGCATGCCTACAGCCGTGAGGAGCAGGCGGGTATTTATCGTGCCTCACGCGTCGCGCTGGTCACGCCCCTGATGTCAGGCATGAGTCTGATGGCGAAGATGTATGTGGCCCTGCAGGATCCAGAAAACCCGGGTGTGTTGATCCTGTCACAGTTTGCGGGCGCGGCGGAGCAGATGGACGGCGCGCTTATCGTCAATCCCTACGATCCGGATGCCATGGCCGATGCCATTCACAGTGCTCTGCTGATGCCGCTGCGTGAACGGCGACACCTGCACGCGCGCCTGATGAAGGGGTTACATCTGCATGACAGCCATCACTGGGCAGAGGCATTTCTGTCTGTGCTGGGCGGCATGCCGGTCCTTCCGGGCCCGGTTATGGCAGCCGCGCCCGCGTTGCGTCTGAGCAGCAGCCGGGTGCGCTACTGAGGTGACAGGCAAACGCTGCGCCAGTCAGCCCCCTGGCGCCGGTTGCGGCACGGCAGACAACCTGACCGGGTCGCTGTCCTTTGCTGGCACTCAGAGCAACGCTTCAAATCACAGCCGCTGTGCTTTCCAGCGCGGCAACAATCGCGGCTTCCATTTTTTCAGGAGAAGTGATGGGGGCAAATCGTCTGAGCGGTTTACCATCACGCGCGATCAGAAACTTAGTGAAATTCCACTTAATCCGCCCACCCAACACACCAGGCAATGCCTGTTTCAGGAAACGAAACACCGGGTGCGCTGCGGCGCCGTTGACCTCGACTTTCTCGAACATCGGGAAGCTCACGCCATAGTTGATATGGCAGGTCTGTGCGATATCGTCGGCATTACCGGGTTCCTGCCTGCCGAACTGGTTGCAGGGAAAGCCCAGTACCACCAGCCCCTGATCGGCATACTTTTTGTAAAGCGCTTCCAGGCCTGCATATTGGGGCGTGAAGCCACAATGACTGGCGGTATTCACCACCAACACCACCTTGCCTGCATAGTCGGCCATCGTAATGCGCTCGCCATGTAAACGGGTCGCACTGAGTTGATAAAAGACCGTCATAGTGTAATCCTCAGAGAAAAACTTTTATCGCCAGGACTGGCGCGCCGTACATCACAACACAGGGACCCGGCAAGCCGACTTTTGATCGGCGGCAAAGGCGCTGGCAACAGGATGTGGCCCGGCCCACCCGTTTTATGGCACACCCTCTTCGCGCTTAGCCAGGGATAACACTGGCCAGGGTATTTAAAAAGACGTGGCCAAAGCATAACAGAGAAATACGCCTGTCATTAAACCAGCGGTGTAAAGCGGAACGATGTCGCGTTAAGATGAAAAAGGCCCGGCCCCCGTGTTTACAGGCGTTTGTTGCCTGTCCCATCAGAGCGGCTGTCTGGCTCATCCTGTCCGTTTCTCCCAACGTCATTGGGCGATCAGTTACTTTGAAACCTGATGATTTGACCTCTAAAAATCAGAATCCAAAATAAACCTGTACAATGACTGATTTGTTGTATAACTTAGATCTATACACTCAGCATAATAACTGTACAATGGAGAAACTTATGCAACACAGACTGCCCGTAACTGGCGTAAGTAAAGATGTTTCATCCTTCTTCAGCCGCGCATCACTGCCCTCTCAGCAGGAAACGTTGGGCGTTGTTGTGGTTGAAATACTCAGAGCAGGTCGTACGCTGAACCGCAAAGCGCTTTGCAAGTCGCTCATTGAACGTATGAGCCATGTTTCTTCTCCTCAGGAAGAAGAACACCTGCAGGAACTGTTGCGCCTTCTGTTCTGATACTGGCTGGAACCTTCTGAAAGGGACTTTGCGGCACAGTGGCTGATATACACGACAGCCGGGCAGGCAAAACTTATTCAGAGAGTAATAATGACATACAGTAAAGATGAAAAACTCCGTGACACACTCATTGGAGAGGCTGCCCTGGCATCCCTTGAGGAGCAGGGCAGCGTCACATTCAAGAGCGTGCTGGAAAATCTTGATGCCATCATGCGTTCTTCTGACAGCGAAGAGAAAAGCCGCGCAGTCAGCATGGCCATCAGTGAAATTAAAGCCGATATGGCCGCTCGTCGCTCTCCTGATGACAGGGACGATGACCATGCCGCCCATCTGTCACAAGATGCCGATGAAACCTCACGGAACTGACCGTGTCTCAGCGTTATACACGTCTGTCAAAGCAAGTCATTTACGATTAACGACACAAGCAGGCTGTCTGTTTGGGGGTGAAAACAGCGTCGAAGCGTTATCCCTGCCAGGCAAGGCTTTCTGGAAGACAAAACGTTTCGTATTACCGTGACCGGAACGACACCAGAGAGAGTAAGGCCCGATATTCTGCGCACGTAGATTACGGCGACTGGCCCGACTGCGACGCAGATAAGAAGATGCCTGACGTGAAGCGGATATTAATGCATCTTTTTCATAAGCCGGATAATGAGTTCACCGCAGTCCGCGCGCGTTTTTGCCTCTACGCTATGTTCACTCATCGTCTGCAAGGCCTTCGTCAGGTCTTCAGGCATGACAGTGCCCTCCCGTCTCAGGAGCTGGCTGACGGTTCTGCCTACCAGAGCAAGCACCTCTTGTGGAATATCGTGCTCATTGTTTTTCAATCGTCCTCCCGGCAGGTGTATAAACATACAGTTTATCACTTTTCATCCCACCACCCAACCCTGGCTCTTTCTTGCGCTTTCAGGTTAAGACAGTGCAAATGAAACTGAACACCCGAAGAGATTACGCTAACGGTAATAACTTTAAAT
Source organism: Pantoea sp. CS_6 (assembly GCF_041954745.1). Classification (NCBI taxonomy): domain Bacteria; kingdom Pseudomonadati; phylum Pseudomonadota; class Gammaproteobacteria; order Enterobacterales; family Erwiniaceae; genus Pantoea; species Pantoea sp. CS_6. Next base: position 114,126 of record NZ_JAVAYG010000002.1, on the reverse strand, counting down.
GAAAAAGATTTTCTCCCTTCCGGTCGCAGTGCCATTATGTTCCCTTTAACGCACGAATAACAGACTTGGTCTGGGTTACGCGTACCTGTTTCTGAGCGCATCACGACAGAACAGGGTAAGTGCTGAATATTTTAAGCAGGCATTATCTGCGGGGACGACTACAGTCAGTGGTGAGGTTGTCATAAATCGTACTTATGGAGGATTGACCGTGTTACTTCAAGACGACGAGAAAGGCCACGTCATTATTGGCGAAGCAGCATTGCACCTGGCGCTGGCTGACAGGGAAATAAACATTACTTCTCTGATGAATGAACTGAGACGCATGGCAACAGACAATTGCAGCGACGATCGCCTGAGTAAAATCCTGGAAGCCAGAACATGGCTAAGAGCATTTTTAACGCCCGGTCTCGTAAAGCAGCCAGTGCCCTACCTGCAGACACTTGCAGGCCTGAACGAAGAAAAGAAATAACGCCAATGGACGTAGTCCGGCCCCGGCCGGAAGACGACGATACGAGATAACCTCATCGGTCTCGCGCGAGCGTGTACCGGCCGGAGATACTGTCAGGGACGACACTTCACGGCATGTTGCGCATAACCACGGTGTTGTCTTTTGCTCCTCGTGCGGTCAAAACACGTTCTGTAAACGAAACGATCGCGTCAAACACGCGGAAACAGCTGGCTCACGACGCGTGGCGCTTTCTTTCAAGTACGGCCGCCCCCCTTCCTCACTGTGTTCCCCTGACACTCACTTTCGGGTTGACTTTGCAGCCTGTCAGAAATATGCAGGACGATTTAACGTTGACCTGCGTGTCGTTTTGTTTATAGTGAGTCGCTGTTCTGCTCAGGAAAGCACCATTTTGTCCCCTGACAGGCATCGCCGTCTGCCCCGGACATCGCGTCCCGGCAGGAATGTCCTTCCTGAAAGCCCCTTATGGCCGTAAAGGAGAATTACCATCATGCGTCTTACGCCACCCTGAGTTTTCCCCCTTCCCTGGCGCACCGGCTTAACCGATCGCGCACGCAATAACATCCCGACTGCGGATGTGCTTTTGCATCACTAAATTTTGCCCGCATGGGCTTACTTTCATCTAAAAAAATGAGAAATCAATATGTTGCTGTCCTCGACGCGTAAGGACTGGCTGGGTAACGTCCGGGGTGACGTCCTTGCCGGTATTGTGGTCGCGCTCGCCCTTATTCCAGAAGCGATCGCCTTTTCGATTATTGCTGGCGTAGATCCCCAGGTCGGACTCTACTCCGCGTTCTGTATTCCCTTCGTTATGGCCTTTCTCGGTGGCCGACCGGCGATGATTTCGTCGGCCACCGGCGCGATGGCGCTGCTGATGGTCACGCTGGTTAAAGAGCACGGCTTGCAGTATCTGCTGGCGACCTCCGTGCTGACCGGCCTTCTGCAGTTGCTGGCAGGCTATCTCAGGTTAGGCAGTCTGATGCGCTACGTCTCACGCTCGGTGGTGACCGGCTTCGTCAACGCGCTGGCCATCCTGATATTTATGGCCCAGTTGCCGGAACTGACTCATGTGAGCTGGCAGGTTTATGCCCTGACCGCTGCCGGGCTCGGCATCATTTATCTTTTCCCCCGGATCACCAAAGCCATCCCTTCCCCCCTGGTCTGCATTATTGTTCTGACTGCAATCTCTGTATGGCTCCATCTGGATGTGCGCACCGTCGGCGATATGGGCAGGCTGCCCGACAGCCTGCCCGTGTTTCTGATCCCGGACATTCCGCTGAATCTGCACACCCTGCTGATCATCCTGCCTTACGCCGCAGGCCTGGCTGTGGTGGGATTGCTGGAGTCGATGATGACCGCCACCATCGTGGATGACATGACCGATACAGGCAGCGATAAAAACCGCGAGTGCAAAGCGCAAGGGATCGCCAACATCTGTACCGCCTTTATTGGCGGTATGGCGGGCTGCGCCATGATTGGTCAGTCGGTGATTAACGTGAAGTCAGGCGGCCGGGGACGGTTGTCCACCCTGACGGCGGGCGTGGTGTTACTGCTGATGGTGGTCTTTCTGCGCCAGTGGGTGTCTCAGATCCCGATGGCAGCCCTGGTCGCCGTGATGATTATGGTATCTGTAGGAACCTTCTCCTGGCAGTCGATTGCCAACCTGCGCACCCATCCCATGTCCACCAGCGTGGTGATGCTGGCCACCGTCGTCGTTGTGGTCGCCACTCACAACCTGGCGCTGGGGGTGCTGATCGGCGTACTGATTGCCTCGCTGAACTTTGCCACTAAAGTGGCGCGCTTTATGGCGGTGTCCTCTGAACGGCAAGGCAACACACGAATTTATACCGTGACGGGCCAGGTCTTTTTTGCCTCGTCCGATCGCTTCACCCGCCATTTTGACGTCAGCGAGGAGGTGGAACGCGTCATTATTGATGTCACCCATGCACATTTCTGGGACATCACGTCAGTAAGCGCGCTGGACCGCATCGTGATCAAGTTCCGGCGGGAAGGCACGGAGGTCGGGCTGCGGGGAATGAATGCGGCAACGCAAACTTTGGTTGACCGCTTCGGCGTGCATGACAAACCTGACGAGATTGAAAGACTGATGAACGGTCACTGAGAAACAGGGCTGGGGCTGTTTGTCCCAGCCACTGGAGGCGTGGCCAGACGCGCCACGCTTTCCCGCAGTTGAGTGTTTCGGATGGGCCTTCTACGCTTAAGCCTGACCAGATGGGCGTTACTGTACCGTCTGTTTATATTCAACGGTTAACGGAGGTCAAATGACAGACACGACTGTCACCCATAGAGATACCCACACGCTTTTTTTTGATGTCAATGAAACCCTCCTGGATACCGCGCCGTTAAAAGCCTGTGTGGTGCGTCGCCTGGGCAATAAACCCGAACGCGCAGAAGCCTGGTTCACTTCGCTGCTGCATTACTCGCTGGTGGAATCCGTCACAGGCAGCTGGCACAGCTTTGGTGATATCGCAGAAGCCGTGCTGCAGATGACCGCCGAACGCTATGGGATCACGCCTTTACCTGACGCTACTTCGCTGGCTGACGCCTTATCGGCCATGCCGGCTTTTCCTGACGTTGCAGACGGTTTATCCGCATTAAAATCGCACGGCCTGACGCTGGTGGCGTTGACGAACTCGTCACAGGCGCTGGCTGAAAAACAACTCAGTCAGGCGGGACTAAGCTCTTTTTTCAGCCGGGTGCTCAGCGTCGAGTCATTACAGGTCTATAAGCCGGATTTGCGCGTTTATCGCTGGGCAATGGATGAAATGAAACAGCCAGCCACATCATGCATGATGGTAGCCGCGCACGGCTGGGATGTCGGCGGTGCGAAGCGCGCGGGGATGAAAACCGCCTTTATCGCGCGGCCGGGACAAACGCCTTTCCCGTTGGCGCCTGAACCCGATGTGATCGTCAGGGATATTGGCGCGCTTGCCGCTGTGTTCACTCACCGGTGAAACAGAACCTGCCCCGCGGTAACGACAGCCCGCAGGGCAGAAAAACCCACGCATCCCTGCTATGATCGCCGCCTGAAAAGCAGTAAGCACTTTCCCTGAGGACCTGATATGACCCCTGATGTTCCACTCAAGTATTATGACATTGCTGAAGAATACGCGGCAGAGACAGCAACGCCGGTCAGCGAGTCAGAACATGATGCGCTGGCGCACTACTTCCAGTTACTGATTACCCGGCTGATGAATAACGAAGCGATCAGCGAAGACGCGCAGCAGGAGATGGCCGCCGAGGCAGGCATTGATGCGGCGCGTATTGACGAGATCGCCACCTTTCTGAATCAATGGGGCAATGAGGACTAATGTCGATAATTGATGCACGTCCGTGCATCAGTTTTATGGGCTGCCTGTCCGCTTTCTGTTTCTTTTAATATATGGACTCAAAAAAAGGCTTTTTCACACTCAGCAGGAGCAAGAGGAACGGCACAATGCCTGATGTGGGCGGTCAAGAAAGTGAATGTCACAACGGAGCGCCGTCATGTGAAACTGCACCTGTGCCGGGCACAGGCGCAGACGATAAACGCTAGGACGCGTGTTTGCCGAAGGATACCGACTCCTCCTCCTCATTGGTAATATTAGGTTTCGCCAGGCTGGCGCTCACGCCCCAAAAGTAGCAGACCAGGGATGCGACAATGATAAGGATCATATCGAATGGCGTGCTAATCACGCCGCTCCCGCCGTAGGTACCGAGCATGGAAATCACCATCACCACAATGTAGTAAGCCAGCAGCCACCAAGCGCAACGCAGATCCTGACTGAATTCGCTGTTCTTCTTACCAAAGACGGCGTAAGCGACCCAGGCAATAATCAGGATCGGGATAAGAATCTCATTGACCGACCAGCCGCTCCAGTAAATCAGGAGCGTACTGGCTACAAACGCCAGCGGACTGAGCAGCCCGGCTATCGGCAGGCGAAACGGGCGCTGCATGTCCGGCAGGTGACGACGAAATGCGCCCAGCGTGATCGGGCCCGGCATATAGGTAAAGACGGTGGCCGAGGTGACCGCACCGATTAATCCGCCCCAGACCTGAAACTCAGAAGGCAGCGTCCAGGCGATGGCCAGCAGCAGCGATAACCACAATGCGCCGCGTGGTACGCCCGATTTTGCATCCACTTCACCAAACACTTTAAACAGATGACCGTTACGCGCCCAGGCAAACAGCACGCGCGCAGCCCCCGCCAGATAGATGTTGCCGGTTCCGGCCGGAGAAATCACGGCGTCGATAAGAATCAGGTTAATCAGCCAGGTCAGTCCCAGGCTGCGCGCTAAATCGGCATAGGGCGACTGGAACACCTGCTTCAGCCCGGCCCAGCCATGTTGTGACAGTAAATCGGCCGGCACCGCGCCCATAAAGGCATACTGCAGGGCCAGGTAAATCACGAAGCTGACAGCAATGGCAATACCAATCGCCAGCGGTACGTTGCGCTGTGGGTTTTTGGCTTCACTCGCAAAATCCACGGCCTGGCGAAAACCAAGGTAGGCAAAGACAATCCCTGCCCCCGTCAGCGAGCTAAAAACACCATGCGCCCCGCCCGGCGGTGCTGGCGGAACGTCAAGATTCGGCGCATGAAAGTAAAGCAGGAGCGTAATGATGGTCAGTACCGGCACGATAAATTTGAAGGTGGTAACAATGGTATTCACACGACCAAAAAAACTCACGCTCCAGTAGTTAAGCAGGAAAAATACCACCAGCAGCCCAATCTGCACCACAAACCCTAATCCCGTTGGGCTGCCGTCCGTATGCCCCAGGGCAGGCCACCAGTAAATCGCGTACTGACGAACGGCCTCCACTTCCACTCCGGCGGTGCTGGTATACGCCAGCAGAGAACTGACACCAATGACAAAGCCGACGATATTGCCGTGCGAATAGTTGGGATAGCGCACAAAACCGCCTGCGCGCGGCAACGCCGAGGAGAGCTCGGCGTAAACCAGGCCAATCATCAGCACAATCACCGCACCCAGCACCCAGGCCCAGCCGGTATGGCTGCCTGCATAACCGGAGCTGTTAAGGGCGGCATACAGCCAGCCCGACCCGATCATGGAGCCGATGCCCAGTAACGACAGATCGACCAATCCTAATTTCTTTTTAAGTCCCGTGGACGCCATAATATGCCCCTGTATGATTTTGATTATTAGATGTTGTGCGTGGGAATAAAGCATATTGTGTGCCAGCACTATTTTACTGTCGTGATGGTTTATGTAAGAAACATTCTGGTTCACATAAGCAGGCGATAAAGGGTTTCAGGCGATACTTTCTACGGAAATAAACAGATCTGTCGACAATCAGGGCAAAATTAAGCAGGAGATCACGGTGCAAGGCGCACTGCAATGATCCGAAAAATATATTGTGAAGGTAATTGAAACATTCCGTCACCGGTAAAAAAGTCATGACACAGTTTTGGACGCCTCTGAGCCTGAAAGCCGGTGAAACAGCCCCCTGAGAAACTGACGCGCCTACCTTCTGCCCTGCCTTAGTCAGGCTTTGTACGCCCGCCGTTCGCATTTTGCCGGGCCATCCGATGCGGGAACGTCAGACGCAAAAACAGGCTTTCCCCATCCTCATTAATATGATCAATAAGAGCGGGCAGTCACAGACGGCGTTTTTTGCACCAGGCCGACACGTAAAGATGTGTTCTGGCCTGCCGGGAATAAAAACAGATTGGTCAGGCGGCACGGAACTTTTTTATCTGGCCCGCTGATGGTGTGTTAATACCCTGTCCGCAACATGAAGGGAGAATAAGTGAGAAAATGACGCAGTGCGGTGCCCTTATTTAAACAGCGGATGTCAGTGAATCATCTTTATTAAACGGGCACATTTTGCGCCTGTTGCCAGCGTCCTTAACGGATCCGGTAATCCAGCCCATCCGGGCTGGATTACCGGCACAACAGGCTCCCGGGAAAGCCACCGTTACCCGATACTCAACTTTGGGTAGGCTTCCCACTATACCGGCTGATCGGTTTTTCAGACGGCTGTTTCATCTCACGTCCAAACGCGCGGACGCCTGCCAGAGCCGGTTTAATCCCGCGCCATAACTCTTCATCTTTCAGTAATCGGATGATGCCGCGGATGCCGGGTGCGCTTTTGTCTTCCCCGGCCAGTCCGGCCCCCCGCATCGCTTTTGCGGCATTAACGATCCCCAACAGCACAGGATTGAACTCTTCGGGGGGAATCGTTGCCAGCGCCTTAAAGACCAGGGACAGATTCTGCATGGCATTAAGCGCTCCAGGCTGGTTCAGGCCGTCAACCAGCACTCCGGCAATCTGGGTATTGGCATTGACGATATCTGTAGCCAGACGCAGGAAGCCATGTTGATGAAGGCTTTCCAGCAGCGTGGCAAGGGCTTCGTTTGCTGTGGGCTCGGTGCGCGTGGGCGGCACGTCATACTTTAGCGGTTCAGCCATTAAAACTTCTCCGGATGGGCGGTGTGTTCAGGCGGCAGCGTATAACCTGGCTGACGCCATTTATCCTCAACGGGCAGATGATCGCGCGGCGTGCGGTGCCCATGGCGAAAATTGTGCGACGGCAGCGGTGAAGCGTGAGGAGGACGCGCCAGCTTCTCCAGGCGAATGGCAATTTCTTTATAGGCTGGCGTCTGCACGTCTGGATCGTGATGATCCCCCGTGAGTCCGTTTACGCCCGGCTTACCATGATGTATCGGGATAAAAAGGATATTACCTGCCACGCGTTCAGTAATGATCACCGGCACCTCAAGCGCACCGCGCCGTGACGTCAGTCTGACCCAGTCGCCTTCCTGCAAGTGACGCTCCTGCGCCAGTGCGGGGCTGATTTCAACGTACCAGTGAGGCGACAGCGAGGTGATTCGTCCCCCCGCCCCCGTCTGGTTGGTGGCCTGAAAATGCTCCAGCATGCGGCCGTTGTTAAGCAGCAGATCATAATGGGCATCGCTCTCCTCGGCAGGCGCTTCCCACTGCAACGGATAAAGCCGCGCTTTGCCATCGGGGAAGTGAAAACCGTCGGTATAGAGCAACGGCGTGCTACTGCCGTCGGCGCTGACAGGCCAGAGCTGTGACTGCCAGCCCGCCAGCCGGTCATAGCTGACGCCGGCAAAGATACCGGCGATGCGCGCCGCTTCCGCCATGATGTCGGCAGGATGCTGATAATACCAGGGATGGCCCAGACGGCTGGCGAGTTCGGTCAGTATCCGCCAGTCGGGACGACTGTCGCCTAAGGGCGGTAGCACCTCGTAAAAGCGCTGGATACGCCGTTCGGTATTCACGAACGTCCCCTCTTTTTCGACGCTCGGGCAGGCAGGCAACACGACATCCGCAAATTCTGCCGTCCGGCTCATAAAGATATCCTGCACCACCATAAAATCGAGACGACTGAACGCCTCATGGACTTTTGTGGAATGCGCATCCGCAAATGCCGTTTCTTCACCAATGATGTACATCGCTTTCAGCGTGCCCTGATGCGCCTGCTCGATCATCCGGTAATTATCTGCGCCCTCTTCCGCCGAAAGCGCTTCCGGATCGACGCCCCAGGCCGCCGCCCATTTTTGCCGCACGGCCGGATCCGTGACGCTTTCATAGCCGGGATAGACATTACTCAGGCAGCCAAAATCACTGGCCCCCTGCACATTATTGTGGCCGCGCATGGGATACCCGCCGGTGCCTGGCTTACCATAGTTGCCGGTCACCAGCAGCAGATTCGAGAGTGCGGTGCTGGTATCCGAACCGTGACTGTGCTGCGTAATGCCCATCGCCCACAACAGACAGGCGCTTTTGGCCTGGCCTATCATTTCTGCCGCGTTCGTCAGTTCCTGCACACTCAGACCGGTTAACTGACTGGCATAGTCGAGCGTGAAAGGCGCCAGCGACGCCCGAAACTCGGCGACGTTATTGACCTTTTCGGCAAGAAAGGCCTCATCGGCATAACCGTGATCGAACATGTAACGCGCCATCGCCGATGCCCATACCATGTCATAACCCGGCTTAATCCGCAGGTACAGATCCGCGCGCTCAGCCATTTCATGGCGACGGGGATCCACAACGAGAAGCTGCTGCCCGTGATGTTTATGGGACTGTTTGATATGGGAGGCAATGACCGGGTGATTTTCTGCAATGTTGCTGCCGACGATAATGATCAGCGACGCCTGCTGCATATCCTTGATGGTTCCCGCGTCGCCCCCATGCCCGACGGTCCGGAACAATCCCTGGGTGGCAGGGTTTTGACAATAGCGGGAGGAGTTATCGACATTGTTAGTGCCAAAGATTAAACGGGCGATTTTTTGTGTCAGATAGGCTTCTTCATTACTGGCTTTACTGGAACCGATAAAGCCGATGCTGTTGCCGCCCGACTGTCGATGAATCTGCGTCAGGCGCTGGACGATAACCGCCAGCGCTTCATCCCAGCTGGCGGGACGAAAGCGCCCCTGCTCACGGATAAGCGGGGTGGTCAGGCGGTGCGGATCATTCACAAAATCCCAGCCAAACTTGCCTTTTACACAGGTTGAAATGCCGTTTGCGGGTGCATCTGCAACCGGCTGCACTTTTAAGATGTGGCGATCACGCGTCCACATTTCAAAACTGCAGCCTACGCCACAATAAGTGCAGACCGTTTTCGTTTTTTTAATTTCAGACTGGCGCATCGCCATATCGATCAGTGAAACACCGGTAACGGGTCCCGCGCCGATGCTGTTTTCCAGTTTTTTAACCACGTCAATCAGCGGACGTTTCACGGTTTCCGGCATATTGGTGAAGGGACCGGCATTGGGCTGCATCGTTTTTTCCAGCAGCGCATTGCAGGGGCAAACGGTAACGCAATGGCCGCAGCTCACACAGCTTGATCCGGCTATGCGCTCGCCACCGTCCCACAATACGCGGGGATGATCGGCGGTGTAATCGATAGACAGCGTTTCGTTTACCTCGACGTTCTGGCACGCCTCTACACAGCGACCACAGAGGATACACTGGTCAGGATCGTAAGTATAAAAGGGGTTGGTATGGTCTTTTTCCGCAGGTTTACGCTCATAGGGATAATACTGAATCGGTATCGCCATATCGCTGACCGCGTTGTGTAAGGTGCAGTCGCCGGTATTGTGTTCGCATACCGTACAGTAAAGTTCATGGCGCGCTAAAACGCGGTCCATGCCCTCTTCCTGCGCCGCCTGCGCCTGCGGATCTACACTGCTCACCACCATGTCGTGTGCGGTTTCTAACGTACATCCCCGCACCAGTTTGCCCGCATGCTCTACCCAACAGACATCACAGGTTTCCAGTGGCTTCAGAGCGGGGTGATAACAGACATGCGGCAGTTTTTTGCCGTGCAGTTCGAGAAAATCAATCAGGGGCAAACCTGCCTGACCTGACAGCCGTTCCCCGTTGTAGACAATGGTGCATGTTTCCATGATTTTACCTTTTTTCTTTTCGCGGATGGGATACGCGGTCATCGGCTTTCTGCCTGTATAAAGGCCAGGTAATTTTTATTTCCTGTTAAAACTAGTTGTGCACAGTCGATAAATCAGGCGAGACGGCAGGAGAATTTGAGGGCAAAGGGGTAACAAAGTGTAAGCGCAATATCGGAAACAGGATTCTTATACCAACGGAATATGAAACAGGCAGCCAGCCACCAGGAAAACTCTTAAATTCTTTTTTTTGCTCCCTTCCTAATAGTTTTAGGTTGCCGCTTACGCTTGCGAAAAAATATTTTGTGAAATTAACTTAGCGACAGGTTTCCCCCAAACCGAATTTCACTGTTTCACTTAACCGCCGCGCCGGCGGTTTTTTTTCGCTTAAATAAAGCCAGCAAATGACGTAGCGCCATCATATAACAGACCCGCGTTTTTTCGGTGCATACTTTCGGATGCCAAACGATTATATTCACGTTTCTCTCGTATTATAAACGCCGCCCTGTACCAGACCTTTCCACAGCAGGTATGGGCTGTGACTTACGCTGGCACAGTGAAGGCGAGGCGGCCTCGTCCTTTGCCAGCCATGCTGTTGAGATAAAACGTCATCGGTCAGCCAGCTAACCACAGGGGCCGTCTTTAACCGCCAACAGTCCGGTCCCCCGTACTCAGACGAGATCCCAGACTGCGGCGGCCCGGTTAACTGCGGATTATTCAGGGTTTTAAAATCACTTTTGTCCACCCGCTGTCGCGGTTGTCAAAATGTTTATAGCCCTCTGCGGCTTCTGTCAGCTGTAGCCGGTGGGAAATGATTTGTCCCGGCTTCGCTTTGTCCTGCGCGATCAGACGCGCCAGCTGGCGGTTATAGGCTTTGACGTTTGCCTGGCCAGTGCGGACAGACTGGCCTTTAAACCAGAAGCTGCCGAAGTCGAAAGGCATTTTACCTTCTTTCGCCAGATCGGTGGCAGCACCAGGATCCTGTGGCACAAACACACCCACCACACCAATGCCGCCCGTCGCTTTGGTGGAGGCCACCAGGCTGTTCATGGTGTCGGCGTTATCTTCAACCCCATGTTTGTTACAGCACTGATATCCCACACATTCGCAGCCACAATCGGTGCCCCGGCCATCCGTCAGGTCGAGGATTTTATTTACCGCATCGGCCCCGGTGGCATTAATGGCAATGGCACCGAGTTTTTCAGCCAACGCCAGCCTGTCGGCGTGCGTGTCCACGACGTACACTTCGGAGGCACCCTTGATAATCGCCGAATGCGCCGCCATCAGTCCTACCGGCCCAGCGCCATAGATAGCCACACTTTCACCGGGTTTGAGCCCCGCCAGTTCAGTGGCATGCCAGCCGGTGGGAAAAATATCAGACAGCATGACGTAATCGTCTTCCTTTTCAACCGCATCGGGTGGCAGCACCAGGCAGTTAAAATCGGCAAAGGGTACGCGCAATAATTCTGCCTGACCACCAGACCAGGGCCCCATTTCGGCAAAGCCGTACGCCGCCCCTGCCGTGCCTGGATTGGTCGTCAGGCAGAAGCCTGTCAGCCCTTTTTCACAGTTTTCGCAGAATCCGCAGCCGACGTTGAAAGGCAGGCAGACATAATCTCCGACTTTCACGCGCTCTACACCGCTGCCGATCTCTACCACCTGCCCCAGATTTTCATGGCCCAGGATACGGCCCTGTTCGAAGCTGGTACGCCCTTCGTACATATGAAGATCGGATCCGCAAATATTGGTGGTGGTGATACGAACCAGAACATCCGTGGGACGCTCAATTTTGGCATCGGGCACGTCTTTTACTGACACATCGTATGGTCCGTTATAAACGACTGCTTTCATATTTTTCCCCTCGGGTCATGGATGATTTGGCGCCCACCGGCCCTGACCGGGACGGCGAGCGGCATCAGATTTTCTGGGCTGGTTAATCAGCCTGACGCTAATCGTGCGTTCGCTGTGGAAAGAGGCCGTTCGCTTAAAATACGCGTGACTAAAAAGCGTGATTGCCTGCCCTGTTTTTAAAATAATTAGGGTTGCGCAATATTTTCGGATATTTCCGACAAATTTAACTACGGTGGAATAATGACAGATTCCCTCTGGAATGACCTGCGATACATTTCTCCTTCGTGGTTAAGATTTGCCTTCATGTTCTTTTTAAATCAGTCTTAAAAGCGTAACTGAGATAAATAAAATTGCTGCTCATCGTGAAAATTAATTCAAATAAAAATAACTTAGACTTTTTTTACAATGACTTATCTGAGAAGGTGATTATGTGAACGGAAGTTACAAAGGAGAAAAGCGAAGCCGCCTGCTGATTTAATGCACAGCAAGGCCGTAAACCTGAACAGATTAATTACAGACGGTATCCGAAAACATGCATTCCTTCTGTCTGACAGAAAATCGTGTTTATTTTTCACAGGTTGCGCATTATGCCCGGCAGGGGATTATCACGGCCTGGCTTATATTACCTTTCTGCGTGTTAATTTATCATGGCAGTATTCGCGCTTGTGGCCCGTTCACGCCGGGCTTTAATTACAGGCTGCCGGATGCTTACTCTGTCAATACAGATTCAGGCAATACGCTGATCCTGCCTGTGTGCTAACGGTTCTTTCCTTCGGTGCTGAGCCGGTCTGGCGGGTCAGACCGGTGTGGAGACATAAACGTGCACAACGCTATCAGGCAGGGAGATGGCAGCAGGTAAGTGATCTCCGGCCTGCCCCGTCCGATGAGGTGCCTGCGAGGGCGCAGGTTTTTACGATGCGGCAGCGTGCCCATTCAGCTGGGTTTTGAACGTCCCGGCAATATCTTACTTTCCGCGCCCTGCTGTTTAGCGGAAAAATCCTGTTCCACAGGGTGTTCTGTGCCCATCCGGCTACTGATGTCGATACCGAACACACAGAAGCCCAGCAAGTCTTTGGCTTCATCTTCCACCCGGGTAATGATAACCAGATCAATTCGACCGCCCGGCAGCGTCACTTCATAAGGCGGATAAGGCAGCCCTTTTTCACGGAAGTTTTGAAGCCATAACAGTTTATCCGCCTCCGAAGGGATGACTTCATAGATATAACGGTCGATGAGATCGTCCAGCTCCCAGCAGACGCGTTCGGCGAAGGTCTCACTGGCATCCACGATCCGGAGATCCGTGTTGAGGAAACAGATGGAGGTCCCGGGCGCAGCGTACATGGACGAGATCTGATGCGCGCGCTGATCGAGAGACATGCGTTCTACCCTGCGATGAAATTTTTTGCCCGGTCGGGTGAGTAACAACGCATGCGTCTCATCTGCGGTCAGCGGCTTGCCGAATAAATAGCCCTGCGCATAGGTGCAGCCTATCTTACGCAGCATTTCCGCTTCTTCCTCTGTTTCAACCCCTTCGGCGATCACATCCATATCCAGGCTGCGTCCCAGGCCGACAACGCTGGAAACAATCTTGCGACTGTCCTTTTGGTGCAGCATTGAGCGAATGAAACTGCTGTCGATTTTGATTGTGGTGGCAGGAAGCTGAATGAGCCAGGCCAGGCTTGAGAAGCCGGTGCCAAAGTCATCCATTGCTATCATGCAGCCCATCTCTGAAAGGTAATCAATCTGCGCACGCGCTGAATCCACATCATCTATCAGAGCCGTTTCGGTGATTTCTATCTTGAGCCTGGGCAAACTGAAGGCGTACTGATTTGCCACGTGCTTGATGATGTCAGGCAGATGACGGCCCTTCAGTTGGGAAGGCGAAACATTAACCGATAAAAACTGCTGTTCGGGCCAGGTGCCTGCGGTCAGAATGCCCTGAGTTAACAGGACGGCGGTCAGTTCATTCAGCAGGCCCTGACGTTCCATTTCGGGAATGAATTGATCGGGCGGGATAATAAGCCCGTCCGGTAAAACGCGGCGGGCCAGCATTTCAAAGCCGACTACCCGCTCATCCTCGAGCGACACAATCGGCTGAAAATAAGGCGTAAATTCACCGGCCTGAAGCCGTTTCTTAAAGCAGGTATGCAATGTCGCATTTTTTCTTTTCGTGTTCATTCAGGTGCCTGCAACCTGCCGCGTGTTTTCATCCGGCCGTTATGGGTGATCGGTTAGTCGTTAAGTCCTCATAAAATGACGAGGTTTCATATCTGAAAAAGGCGCGCTGGCGGAATGTCTGCCGTCACCCTCTCTTTCAGTCAGTCATGAAAGGTTGAGCCGCCGTGAGACGGCCGCATCATATTGCTGCACGTCGGGAAACGCCGGGCGTTTTGCCTTTCATTCTTCTGCCAGCACTTGCGCTGTGATCGTGTTATCGGCATTAAACAAGCGAACCGTAGTGATTTATGCTTTTCAGTTGCGAATCACCTCGCATGATCCCCGCTAAGCCCCTGCCCTGTCTTGCTGACAGGCTACTGAAGAGCCGCAGCCAGGCGGCGCATTGACCATGTTGATCAGGCTGGGGCGAAATTTTTTCGTCCTGCGTGGCGCGTCACTGACAAACGCCCCGGAAAGACGAGGGACACCGTCACGGCAGACTGACTTGTCCCTGCAGCAAAAACGCGGTGCTCCCGCTACCTTGCTTCATCCTGAACGAGCCGGCACGCGGGAGGTTATGTAAAGACAGAAACTGACTATGTAAATTATTCCTTGTCTGGCCGGGCCTGCCGATAACCTCTTTGCAGCATTAGCGGAAACAATTCGTATGGAGAACCCTATGTTCAGACCAGGAAAAATGTCACTCAACATGATGCTCAACGCGGCTTTCCTGACCGTCATCATGCTCGGCGTGTGTATTACCCTTTTTGCCGGTATCAAGCTCAGTACGGTCAGAGATCAGCAGAAGCTGACGGTGGCCCGACTGAATGATTTACGCACCTTACAGACCATTAAGGACAACGTTGCACAGCAAACTACGCTGCTTCTGGCGGCATCCTCGGGTGACAGGCACGCATCCATACAGGATATCGCTGCAAAATTTGCGGCATTACAACAAAACAGTGATGACACCACTGCCCACTTCCGCACGCTGATTAACGGTGCGCGTACCATTCCGGGTATTAACCTCAGCGAAGTGGATGAAGCCTCTGACTTTTTGAAAAAAATCGAAACGTCATCGCCGCCTTTCAAGGCCAGTGCGACGCGCGCCCTGCAACAGGACGCCAATGCCGTCCGTGAACATATCGACAACGCGCTACTGACGGACCTGGCGAACTACCGCTCAGCCGTCAGCGATATGGTGGCTTATCAGGATCGTGTAACCGGCGGTACGGCAGTGAAGACCGAAACGGGGCTCGCAGGCGTGTTCCTGTCGCTGAGCGTGCTCACCGTGGTGTTTATCGCTCTGGGCTTTGTCATGAGCTGGCTGATTACGCGCCGTATCAAGAAACAGTTGGGCGCAGAACCCGCCCAGGCACAGGCACTGGCCGCCGCCATTGCCGCCGGCGATCTGAGTACGCCGGTTAAACTTCGCCGCGATGATGCTTTCAGCCTGATGGCCTCACTGGCAGGCATGCAGGACAACCTGCGTGATCTGGTATCGCAGATTAAAGCCTCATCCGCTTCCGTCTCGCTGGCGGCCGATGAAATCTCACGAGGCAATACCGAGCTGTCTTCCCGAACCGAACAGCAGGCCGCCGCGTTACAGGAAACGGCCGCCAGTATGGAGCAGCTGACGACAACGGTGAAAAACAATGCCGCCAGTGCGCAGAAGACCGCCGAGTCTGCCCGTGAGACCGCATTGCTGGCACGTAAGGGGGAAACTGACGTGCAGAAAATGTCGGATACCATGCACACGATTTCGGCCAGTGCGCTTAAAGTTCGCGACATCATCGCCGTGATCGAAAGCATCGCCTTCCAGACCAATATTCTGGCGCTCAATGCCGCCGTAGAAGCCGCGCGCGCCGGTGAAGATGGCCGGGGTTTTGCGGTCGTTGCGGGGGAGGTCAGAACACTGGCGCAGCGCAGTGCGACGGCAGCCCGTGACATCAAGCAGCTCATTGAGCAGGCGGTTACGCAGGTGGAAAGCGGCGTGGGCGTCGCACAGGGAACGGGGGAAAGTATTCTGAAGATTGTCGGTATGGTCGGCTCACTGGCGTCCGCCATGGATGAGATTTCACTGGCATCGTCTGAGCAGATGCAAGGCATTTCCCAGGTCAGCATCGCCGTCAGCCAGATGGATGGCGTCACGCAAAATAACGCAGCCCTGGTTGAGGAATCTTCCACCGCGTCTCACGGTCTGTCTGATCAGGCGCATGCGCTCCAGGCGATTGTGGAAACGTTCAGGATCTAATCCCGACAGAGGCCAGATGCAGATGCTGGCCTCTTTCATGCTCAACGCGCCGCTCTCAGCTCTCCCCTTTCCCGTTTCTCAGCCATCAGGCATCGCTGTCTTTTAGCGGCTTCGTTACGGGCTTTCATGACAAACCATCTGCGCATTCATTTCTATCGGTCAGGACAGTCAGATGAAACGCCATTCAGTCCCTCGGCATCCTGTTTAAAGGATTTAAAATGCTGATTGTCGTCAATTTTCACCACATAGATAGAATCGAAATCGGTTGCTGGCCAGTCCGGCACCTGCCCGGCATCCCCACCCGTTTTTTCAACCAGCCTGCGCGCAGCGGTCACCAGATTTTTGTGTTCCCAGGAGATAAACGTCAGAGGCACCGCTTTTTCTGCCAGCAGATCCGCGACCAGCTTATTGGGCTTGTCGGCGTGAAAGCGCAGTATGACGGGTTGAGAAACCTGTACCGCCAGAGGAATAAGGGTTGAAAGCGGGCGCAGTGAACTGCCGGTTTTATCCTCTTTTGGTGCCGAGGCATAAAGCGCATCGGGATTACCGTAGCGGCTGAGCAATACCCTCGGCAGTTTCAGGGCGCGATTCAGCCCTTTGCAGGTCAGTTGCCCGCTGGCATTGTCGGGCTTTTCGCCATGACGGAAAAACACAAATGTACTGTCAGCCGAAGCCTTCAACGGGATAAGTGTTGCAAGACCAAACAACAGCGCGAAAACGTTTTTCATCCGGATTTCCTGTTGGCGATGATGGCGGAGTGGATAACCTACTTCACGTGGGCCTGTAATAACCAGGGGTAAATGATGGGTAAGACGGCAAAAGCAAAAGACTGGCAAAGATATCGCGGTTGCTGTGGTCAGATTTATCGGCTGTATTGCGTCTGCCAGGCGCGAATATTTTTTGGCGGCGGTCTGTGATTATAAGGCCTGCCCCGTTTCCCTTCTCTGCGTTGTAAGAGACCGGCCCGCGAAAAAAGCCCCATTCGGGCATTACCCTACATGATCTGCAGACAACGCTGCCCGGCTAAACAGTAGAAAATTTAATCATTTAGCTGACTTATGCATCCTGCAACATGGCCGATAACCTGTCTGTAGTTAATTTTAATCACAGGGAGCAATTATGTTAGGCAAATTATTCAGGAAATCCCCGCCCGCGCCAGAAGTCATTTTACCGCCACGCCAGGAGGTGCCCGTCGAAGAAGTGCCGCCATGCGGGACGTTATCCGATCGTCTGGACAGTTTTTTGACTCTGCTGCCAGAGTTCTTGTGGGTCTGTGAGGGGAAAGACATCACCGACAGCACTCCGCTCTGGATTTCATCTGCCGCGCCGTTTAATTTTCCGCAAGGGGGCAACAATATCCTGACTCTCTCGGCGCTTTGCTCGCTTGTTCATGATGAAGACAAAAGTCATTTCAGACAGCTTTTACGAACCGTTCAACCCTCTGCCGCTTCCGGTGTGACCCATAAATGCCGTTTTATGACGGCAGG
Organism: Pantoea sp. CS_6; assembly: GCF_041954745.1. NCBI lineage: Bacteria > Pseudomonadati > Pseudomonadota > Gammaproteobacteria > Enterobacterales > Erwiniaceae > Pantoea > Pantoea sp. CS_6. Next base: position 96,516 of record NZ_JAVAYG010000002.1, on the reverse strand, counting down.
CGGCAGCTACGAATGGTTTCAGGTAGCCGTTAAACGTGAGCGCGGCGCTGACGGCCATAATCAGAGGCTGACAGGTACGTTGCTGAACATCAGTGAGGACGTGGCGCACGAAAGCGAATATGACATTGTCATGACCCGCTTCAACCTGTCGCGTGAAATGCTGAATGACGGGCTCTGGGACCTGCAGATCATCAATGGTGACCCTTTACATCCGAATAACGTTTTCTGGTGGTCCCCACAGTTCAGAAAACTGCTTGGATTCGAAACCGTTGAAGAGTTTCCTGATGTGATTGACAGCTGGGCTTCCCGCCTCCATCCCGACGACAGTCAGCACACGCTGGATGCCTTTATCAAACACCTTAACGACCATTCGGGCGCAACAGGTTATGACGTTGAATACCGCGTTAAACTCAAAAACGGCAATTACCGGTGGTTCCGTGCACGTGGGCAGACCCGACGGGACAAAGAGGGTATACCTTTGCGGGCGGTCGGGGCGCTAATCGATATACAGACGCTGAAAGACCAGGAAGTTCAGGCTGAACATGAACGCCAGCGAAGAGATGAGGCATCAGCCTCTGTCAGTGAGATCGCTGATTTGGTCTCTGAAAATGCCAATATTGCCGCTCAGATCAAACTCATCTCACTGAATGCCAGCATTGAGGCCGCCAGAGCCGGCGTGCAGGGACGAGGGTTTTCTGTTATTGCCAGCGAAATCCGCGAACTGGCTGACAGAACCGCGGAGATAACCGAAAACATAAGCCGTCTGCAGATCCGGCTGGATGCCTCTTCGCGCCTGTAAAATTACCACTGCACCCTTCAGTTTTATCGCACACTTTCTGGTTGGCTTCCGGGGAGTGTGCCCACTACTCAACACAACATCCCATTTTGCCAGGCTCGGACTGAATTGCGCATCCTACCGTTTACTGCCTCTACTACGGGTCCAAAACCGGGCCTGGTCATCGGTGAATATGTGTTAACGCGCGATGAGACAAAATATGGACTGGATTTTGCTTGTTTTATGGGCTGTATCAAAGGGCGTGCAGGCAGGAAGAGCGCTTACGCTTCACGGCGCTGAATGCTGATGAGCTGCATTACGGAATGCAGCTCACCGGCGTCTGTTAACGAAGCAGAGACAGCATGGTCTGCGGCACCTGGTTGGCCTGTGCCAGTACAGAAGAACCGGCCTGCTGCAGGATCTGCGCGCGGGACATGTTTGACACTTCCGTCGCGTAGTCCGCATCCTGAATACGGCTGCGGGCAGCGGTCAGGTTGGTCACGGTGTTGTTCAGGTTGCTGATGGTGGACTCAAAACGGTTCTGAGACGCACCCAGCAGGCTGCGCTGGTTGTCGACCGCCTTAATCGCTTTATCAATGTCGGCCAGCGGCGTATTGCTGGACGCCGTCCCGCCAGTGCCGCCGGTGACCGCGCCCTTCAGAACGTCGAAGCCGATAGCAGAGGTGCTGCGGGCATTGCCGTTTACGGTCTGGCCCGTGGTTGTCTCGGTATTCTGGGTGGTGCCAGACTGCCCCGCTGCCGCCAGGTCGAAGCCGTCACTTGCGCTCAGCGTAATGCCGATTGTCTGACCGTCTTTTGCGCCTACCTGGAAGTTGTAGGTGGTGCTGCCGGAACCGGTGTTCAGGACTTTAATGCCGTTGAAGTCGGTTTGTTTGGTGACGCGGTCAATTTCCTGCATACGCTGGTTAACTTCAGCCTGGATTGAGTCAATGTCAGACGCTGAGTTAGAGCTGTTCTGCGCCTGAACGGTCAGGTCGCGTACGCGTTGCAGGTTATTGTTGATTTCAGTCAGTGCGCCTTCAGCTGTCTGCGACAGAGAGATCCCGTCGTTGGCGTTACGGGCTGCAACAGTCATACCGTTGATGTTAGAAGTAAAGCGGTTAGCGATAGCTTCGCCGGCTGCGTCGTCTTTAGCGCTGTTGATGCGCAGACCGGAAGAGAGACGCTCAATTGCCGTGCCCAGAGCAGACTGTGATTTGGTCAGGTTATTCTGCGTAACCAGTGAAAGCGTATTTGTGTTAATGACGGCCATGTTAAGTCCTTGTAGTTAAAGCGTGTATATCACGCTATACCGTTATCGCCACGATAGTTACTTTCTTTAACTGTGTCGTAGAGAAATCATCTAACTGTCATATACTGCTGCTTTTTTAACCAGGCCTCGTTGCTGATAATGCCCGCGTTGAGCGAGAAATGGAGATATATATTCTCAACGAGAGATCTTTCTTTTTTTATGGTTACTCAGAAAGTTTTTTAGGCCATCAATAAAAATGCGCACCCTCAGGGAGAGATGTAAGCGAGTGGGGTAAATAGCATGGATAGCAACCTCCTCGCCTTGTGTATCAGCCAATACCTGTACCAGGTGTCCTGCTAAAATATCCTTTTCAATCATGAATGAAGGTAAATAACCGATACCCAATCCGGTTATGGCAGCTAAGCGTATGGCATCGCCGCTGTCGAACCTGACATGGTTCCTGCCGTTCAGCGTTATTTGCCCATGCTCCTCGTCAAAGAGTGTCCATGCGCCTGAAGCCGCTCCTAAACCATAAACAAGACGACGATGCTCTTTAAGGTCAGCAGGTGATTCCGGTTTACCCCATTGCTTAAGATAGTCCGGTGATACGAATAGCTGTGACCTTGCTCTGTCGATCACCTGCGTGATGTATTGGTGGCTTGTGGCTGCATTGCCTACCCGAACGGCAAGGTCAAATCCTTCTTCCACCAGATCGACAACCCGATCGCTAAAGCTGAGTTCAATGTTTATATTCGGTGAGTTCTGTAAAAACGTCTGGAGAAAAGGAAGGATAACCATTTTGCCATAACCCTCTGACACGGTCAGTCTCAGGATGCCTTTTGGCAGTGGTGAATTATGCCGGATACTGGCTTCGGCTTCTTCTATGTCTTCCAGTAATCTGCAGCAGCGGTGATAGAATTCATGCCCCTCTGTGGTCAGAGATAACCGCCGCGTGGTGCGTTGAAAAAGCCTTGTCTGCAGGTGCTCTTCTAACCGGGTTATCGCTTTACCCGCCGCAGAGCGCGTTAACCCCATCGCCTTGCCGCCAGCAACAAAACTCCCTGCCTCTGCAACCGCGACAAAGATCCGCATTGCCCTGATGTCCAGAGCGGAGCCTGTAGACTTTGTCGAAGCGATTTTCCTGCCCGTCATTAGGGAACCTTTTTCGTCAATAATTACTTTAAAGTGAAATTGTAGAATTTCACTCATTAAGGTCACAACAATGTTGTCGAAAAATGCACAAAAGCTCTTGAATGGATGGATAGCTGCGGCTGGCCCGGTTGTAAAGAAGCTGTATGGTCAGTCTGAAGACAGCTGGACTGATATCCGTAAACACTATATGCAAGGCCTTGAAAAAATTTTTCCTGCTATCGAAGGGGTTTCCTGTCACACCACCACGTTGGGCAACGTGCCGGTAATGATCAGCGAAACTCAAGAACATGCCGGAAGCCGGGTGGCGCTGTACATTCATGGCGGCGGCTATGTGCATGGCGGTGTCGAAGCGTATCGGGGATTAACGGGCAGGATAGCCACATCGTTAAAAGCCAGCGTCTATACCCCAGACTATCGACAGGCTCCCGACTTCCCTTTCCCAACGCCTGTAGATGATGTTTTTTCAGCTTATCGGTCGTTACTCGACAGTGGTATCGATGCCAAAAATCTGGTTCTGGCAGGCGATTCAGCGGGAGGTGCAATGGTAATTACAGTGATGCGTAAGGCGCGTGACGCGGGTATTCCGCTCCCCGCTGCGGCAGTGGCTATTTCACCCTGGGCAGATCTTACTCATAGCGGTTTGTCAGCCACGACCCGTGAGGGAATTGATCCTGTTTGTAGCGTCGGTTTTCTCAACCGATTAGCAAGAGAGTTTCTTGCAGGTGAGCTTCCAACGCATCCTGATGCCTCTCCGGTTTATGCGAATGTTCAGGGGCTTGCACCCACACTCATACAGGTGGGTGAGAATGAAGTCATGTTAAGTGGGGCGATTCAACTCGCTTCGAACTTAGGGGAAGCACGTGTGCGCACGTCGCTTGAAGTCTGGCCCGGCATGTTCCATGTATGGCACTTACTGGCCGGTACCCTGCCAGAGGCCGACCAGGCTCTGCGCAATGCGATTCGTTTCCTGGATGATGCTTTAACAGAGGGTTAACCTGCTAACAATAAATCAGCACGGCATTTTACATCCGCTTCTGGCACGGAGCGGACGCTAAGATCTCTTCCTTTGTCCGCTGTGAGCGAAAAGCGGACTTTCGTCGTTTTTCTACATCAGGTAAAGACCTGTAACGCAGCCTCTTATCAGTCAACCGGGAGCAGCTAACCTGTACAGCTGTCGCTATGGAGGAATCGTAAATACATTATTCAGACACAAGGTTGTGATTTTTTTCCTGAAAAAAATCCCCTCACACTTATCGTGAAGAAATAAAACAGGCATTTAAGATAGTTATATGCTCAATTTTCAAAAACAGCAGGTAATCTCATGATTTTAAGTGCTGATCACGTCGGTTTTTCAGTTAAAAATATTGAAGACTCATTATTCTTTTGGACCCATATCCTTGGAGGGAAGTTATTACGCGAAGGGAAAATGTCTGGACCTGTTATTGATGAAGTAACAGGCGCAAGGGGAGCGGATGTCCGAATGGCTTTGCTTGAACTGGCTGGCATTAAAATTGAATTATTACAATACAATAACATTGAACAGCCACAGGAGCCTTCAGCGCCCTATATCCCAGGCTACGCGCATCTTGCGTTTATAGTGCAGGATCTTGATGTGCTCTTGAGCAAAGTATCGGACTATGGCTGGAAGACGCCAGGGAAACCGCAGACAATTTTGTCAGGACCCATGCAGGGAACCAGAGTAATATATTTACAAAGCCCCGATGGTCAGACGCTTGAGTTGATGGAACGCAGTCAATGAAGTCCACATGTTATGACTTATTAAAAAAGTAATATTTGCAATGTTTGCTTCTGGCACAAAGCAGACTCCCGGTCATATCATTTAAGATGAGCCATCAGTATATCACTGCCAAATAACCCCTTAATTTCTAAAAAATAAACACTGGTTAAGCTGTGCCGGCAGCGTTGCGAGGCTGTCGGCAATGCTTTTTCCTGTAACAGCTGACTTATATGAGTCTGTTAACGTTGGCCCGATCCTTCCTTTTCATACAGTTCAGGCTATCCACATAAATCCTGATCGCAGGGCGGATGCACATTACTGAATAAACAGGAAAGTATTTATCCACCGTGACAACCCGGCACTTAAACGGAACACGCTCTTAGAATGTCTGCCAGTTATTATCAGAACGACCCGCTTCGCCTGGGGAAGGATAAACATGTCCCTGCCCTGACGTTTCCGGGCTGATTACCGGCTTCTTATTTTCTGAGCTTTTGCGGGCGATATAATAAAAGCAGAAACCAGTTTGCTCAGTGACATGGCCTGCTCCTTAAGGGACAGCGCAGCCGCAGAAGCTTCATCGACAAGTGCAGCATTTTGTTGTGTAACGTCATCCATCTGATTGACCGCCTGATGAACCTGGCTGATACCCTGCGACTGTTCTCTGGCCACCACTAATATTTCATTAATAAGGTCGTTCACCTGATTCACCGCATCGTTCATGCGGTCAAGATTATATCTGACCCCCTCAGTCTGTTCCGAACCTTTATGGATAAACTGCATCGACGAATCAATCAGCTCTCTGATTTCCTTTGCCGAGGAGGAGGTTCGTTGCGCAAGATTACGTACCTCGCCAGCCACCACGGCACAACCATGGCCTTCTTCACCGCGCGACGGACGTATTGATTATGATGCGATTCAGCGCCTGGGTAGCATCAATGGTGTTAAAGGATGAGTTGTCCTGGGGCATGCGGGTGAAAGCACATTCCTGACCCGGGAAGAACAGGCCTCGGTAATACGTGCTTTCGTTACGTCTGTTGAAGGAAAGATTCCTGTGATTGCAGGTATCACCAGTGAGGGGCCGGAAGTGGCAGCGCTTGAAGCTAAGCGGGCTGTTGATGCGGAGGCTTCAGCTGGCCTTCTTTATCCTTCACATGGCTGGCTCCGGTTCGGTTATCAGGATGGTGCTCCTCAGGACCGCTATCGCGTTGTGTATGAGGAAAGCGGGCTACCATTGATTCTGTTCCAGTACCCGGATGTGACCAAAGCGACTTATAACCTGAAAACCTTACTTGATATCTCAGCGCAGCCCGGGGTTTTTGCCATAAAGAACGGTATCAGAAACATGCGTCGCTGGGATACAGAAATCCCCTTGATTCGCCGGGAGCGTCCTGACCTTCAGGTGCTGACCTGCCACGATGAATATTTGTTGCACACCGTTTTTGATGTGGATGGCATGTTAGTGGGCTACGGTAATATCGCCCCGGAACCTCGGATTGAAATGATTAAGGCGGGCAAGGTTCAGGATTACAGTAAGGCCCGTAAAATCCATGACCGCCTGCTGCCTGTAACGAAAGCGGTTTACCATCGCGGATCTCACATGGAAGGCACGGTGGCACTGAAACATGCACTGGTTGCACGTGGCATTCTTGACCATGCGACAGTGCGTTCTCCCCTGCTTCCTTTAGGCGATGGCGCAGCAGCAGAAATCCATGCGGCGATGCGTTCTGCTGAACCTGGGCTTGTAAATTAGTGTTCCTTGTCTGAGGCTTGATTAGCCGGCCAGACGTTTCGGACCGGTTAATGTTTTATCAAAAAGACTGTCAGTGAATACGATTACCGACTTCTGTTGCGATCGTGGCTGGCGAAGTCAGAAATCTTGCACAGCGATCCTCCGCCTCGACGCGTGACTGATTGAATCATCCATCGCGTTTGTCGAGGCCGGAGCGTCTCAGGCCAGTGACGTTGGTGAGAACATGGCGCGAATGGATGATGCAGTCCGTCAGGTCACCGATCTGATTGAAGAAATTTCGGTTGCAGCGCAGGAGCAGTCGCTGGGAATAAGCCAGGTGCATCAGGCGGTGAATCAGATGGACGACGTGACGCAGCAGAACGCCGCGTTGGTTGAAGAAGCGTCCTCCGCTGCCCGTTCTCTGACCGAACAGGCAGAAGCGCTGAACGGCCTGGTCGCCGCGTTTACGCCTGGTGCAGACGGGAACGTCAGAAAGCCCGATATCAAGCCAAATCCGGGCAGATCTGCCGCGCAACCAGTAACATTAACGCCGCTGGCGGGAACATACCAGAGTAGCGAGAATAACTGGACGCAGTTCTGACACACAGGATATACCGCCGGCCAGCCCCGGCGGTATATCCGCCATCTAAGGGCAATCGGCTCACCGAAGGCAAATCAGAATGCACAGCAATATATTACAGGCGGTAAAACAGCTGTATTAAGCGCATTATTGAGGATGCGAACAGCACGTTGATTAACTATGTTGACGCAGGCCTGGATTACATCAGAATCCAGGTCCTGGCGGATACCATTTCGCATTATGAATTGTCTGTCACCCGGCGCTTTATACATTCTATAAAGAACTGGTCCATTATGGTTTGACAACGCAAATCATCAGCAAAATATACTATTACTTGAGATATTCGGACTAATATATAAATTATATTTCAACATAATCATAAACTTGCAATTTACATTTACTTTGCCGATTATCATTAAGCGAACCGGCTAACCGGTGAGTAACACTCTATAATCGATAGCAAGTTAATGCAGTCATTTGGGGCTCACGTCCGGGCCCCTTTTTTCTGTGGTTTTAAGGCATGAATACGCGCCTGACGTCAACCCGCATAAGGACGAAAGCGAAAAGCATTACACTTAATATTCGTCTTGTGATCGCGACAAGGGATTGGCTTTTAGCGCTGAGCAGAGGCGTTGAATACTTCATATTTCAGCGTTTAATACCCGACAGGCAAAGCTTGCACCTTTCACTTTATCCCGATGATGTAGTGTTCTCACATTATGGCAGACCGCGTTTCTGTAACAGGGGTTTTACACTAAGGTAGTTATGAAACGATTAATTTATTTTTTCTTATTGATGACAGGCAATGCTCTCGCCGCTCAGACGCCAGACCTTAAAACAGTACAGGAATACTGCCACATCACGTCCATTCCGTTAATTCAGGCCGCCTCTGATGCCGTCATTTTTGACGCGTTTGGACACCCTGAAAAAATGAAAGCGCTGTCTGATACCGTTTTTTCAAGCCAGATTTTTAAAACTGCGCCTGACGATGTCCGGAAAGCGATGAAAGACACGCTTGAAGAGGTGATTCTGTCCAAAGACAAGAAAGATAAACTGTTAAAAGCCTACTCAGGTGACAGTCAGCATGACCGGAATGTCCTGTCGTCAGTCTGGGCATATTATTCAGTCGAACCTTACCTGATCAGGTGCGCATATATGAAATTTGCGGGCTAAATCCCCCAATCTTTTCTGCCTGCGCCTGGACAAATGACGGAGCGACGTCACCGACCATCAGCGTCAGCTCCTTACTCCTGTTCTCCGCCTGGTTGGCCATACGCAACCTGTAAGCAGCGGTTCGGCATGTTTGCGCGGTCTTACCTTTGCCGTACGTTTACAGCATGCGCAAGTCGCAGATGGCGGGGAGCGAGTGTATCTGATGCCAGCCAGGACGTTTAATAAATGCGCCGTGCGTACAGAGGATAAACGTCAGCGATACGCAGCCATTCTGCGCACGACACCTTACACTTTTTTGCAGGTAAGCTGGTTTTCCGCAGCAGAAAAGCAATGTGCCCGGGATGCACGCCGAAAGTCGCTTACATTGTCTGTGTGATGATTGATCACCTGCTCTGCGCCCGTTAGCAGAGCAGGTTTAATGATAATGAAACTCGGCTATCGGACGTAAAGCGGCCTGGGTTGCGTCGTTTTAAACCGCCTTTTACTCTGTAAACCCACCTTCCGGGTCAGATTCATAAACGATCGCGTTTGCATCAGCCAATCACACGGATCAATGCTCCGCGAATACGCATCATCACTCCCTCATAACGGTGACTACCCCACACTGCCGCGTTTTGCGCAGACATAGGTGGCGAAAGTTTGCGGTCTGCTGAGCGTCAGTAAAGATGTTAATCAGGCGACGCGCCTGCTGATAGCATTGCCAGCCGCTTCTGCCGGATTTATGCACTGCGCCCTCCTCTCGTCTGTTCATGAACTCCAGTCAGGCTGCCGCCTGCTTCGGACGCACGCTTAACCTTCCGGTGTCCGGCCAGACGGCCAGTCAGACGCTGGCGGGGGAGCAGGACAGCGCTCAGCCTACAGTGCGCCAACATTTTCGACGCGCCAAATGTGGCACAGGCATTAACGTACAGAGAGGGTTCAGTCCCAGGAAAACGGACGCAGAAGGGTTAAAGAGCACAGCGTCAGGCGAAGGCGTGATCCGCTAAAGCACGCCGCCCAGCGACGTTCGCGATGGAAAGTGAAATATTAATTTAACAAAACAAGTGTGGAGCAAGCGGAGCGGTGTGCCGATAGTAAATTGTAGTTAGTAACTAAAAACACAGCAAAATAACAACTTAAAAGAGAGAGCGCATGAAAATTTCCACCCGCCTTGCCGCCGGTTTCGGCCTTCTTATCCTCCTGTCTGCCATATGTACTGGCACTGCGCTTCATGCCCTCATTAAAGCGCGTGAAAGCCTGGATGATGTTGTTCGTTACAAAATGAAAAAAAGCCAGCTTGCCACCCTCATGCTCAGTGAACTGAAAGACATGGCCATCTCGGTGAGGACACTCGGCCTGCTCAGCACTCCTGAAGACATGAAACCTGCTGATGTACTCATGCAGAAGAGTAAAGCCGACTTTCTGACCAGCCTTGCAGAAATGCATCAGATCATGGAAGCAGACTCAACGCCAGCGGGTCAGGAAGCGCTGAAAAGACTGAACGACGCTCAGAACGCTTTTTTTACCGTTTTTGAAAATGCCAGACAGCTCGGACTCGCCAATCAGGACAAGGCCTTTATTGCCTATCTTGCAAAAGAGGTCAATCCGGTTCAGGACAGGATGCTCAGCGCCCTTACTGACCTGGTAAAAATACAGAAGAAGGTTAGCGTCACATCCGGAGAACAAAACAGTGCCGCCATCGCACATGCCTCACTCATCCTGATGTTGCTCGCTGTCGCATCCGTGCTTGTTGCGGCAGGCACCGGTGTTTTCATTACCCGGCTGCTGATGCGTCAGCTGGGCGGTGAGCCCGCACAGGCGCAGACGCTGGCTGCCAGCATCGCCGCAGGTGACCTGACCACCCCCGTCGTCCTTCGCCGCAACGACACAACCAGCCTGCTGGCCTCGCTGGACAGCATGCAGGCCAACCTGCGCGGCCTGGTGTCGCAGATCAAGGATGCCGCCGCCTCCGTGGCCCTGGCCGCCGACGAAATCGCTAAAGGTAATACAGAACTCTCTTCCCGCACCGAAGAACAGGCCGCCGCGCTGCAGGAAACCGCCGCCAGCATGGAGCAGCTGACCGCCACGGTGAAGAGCAACACTGCCGGTGCGCAGCAGACTGCGGAGTCCGCCCGCGAGACGGCGCGCACGGTCGACGCCGACAAGGCAAAGGTCACTGACATGACGGAGACGATGCATAACATTCAGGCAAGTGCGCTGAAGGTCCGGGATATTACGTCGGTGATTGAGAGCATTGCGTTCCAGACCAATATCCTGGCGCTGAACGCCGCCGTTGAAGCGGCGCGCGCCGGGGAGGAAGGTCGCGGCTTCGCCGTGGTGGCAGGTGAGGTCCGTACGCTGGCGCAGCGCAGCGCCACGGCAGCGAAGGACATCAAGGCCCTGATTGAACAGGCCGTGAGCCAGGTGGAAAGCGGCGTGGAGGTTGCCACTGGCACCGGGCAGAGCATCATGAAAATCGTGGATATGGTCGGTGAACTGGCCGAATCCATGGACACGATTGCGCTGGCCTCGTCGGAGCAGATGCAGGGGATTTCGCAGGTCAGCGTGGCGGTGAGCCAGATGGACGGCGTGACGCAGAACAACGCGGCGCTGGTCGAGGAGTCATCGTCGGCATCCCGCTCCCTCTCTGAGCAGGCGCACGCCCTGCGCGGCATGGTGGAGGCATTCCGTGTCTGAAAAGGATGACATCGAGTACATGACTCTCGTCCTGAGACTAAAAGCAGATGTTGATGTACTTTTTACGCAACTGAAAAGCGGTGACTACAGCAGCCCGGATACCTTTGCCAACAATCTCCATCATCTGCTGCGAATGGTTAAGGACATTGAGCCCTTTCTGGCACAGTCCGGTCTTATTGATCGCCTGGCGCGTACTGATTTGCTGCTCACGGCAGATCTGCTGGGTATCGTCAGTTCAGTCGCCATACTGGGAAACTTTATTCACTGTCTTTCCCGTCAGGCCGCAAAAGAAACAACGGAGAAGCCGAAACCTGACGCGGGCTGAAATATGCCTGTCATGAAGTGCGAGTTAACTCTGATGTGATGTGGTTGTTGTCAGAAAGATACTTATCGCCTTCGGGCTGGCCCGTCGCGTTTATGCCGACGGGCTTTTTTTTACAGGCATAATGTCTGCCAGACAGCCCCTGACTTCCCCTGCCCTTCCCTGCCTCCGGCCTGTCCGATCCTGTAGCGTGTTTCTTCACGGTCAGAAGACGCCCTGGACCGGACTGAATAAACAGACATTACCGGCTCACCGGGCGGACTATTCTTATCATTTGCGTTAGTCGCCATTTCCGGACCGGCAGCATTCGCTGACAGTCGGGTACACCGAAGCCTGCCGTGGCTGACGATGACACGGCATTGTCTCTGCTTGCGCCAGGCGCCTGCCCCCGCTGTACAGCACCAGCATGTGAATCCCTCCCTGTGGGCGCATTACGCTTCCAGATTTGACTACATCAAGACTCCGTGCGGCATCGTCATCAATAGCGGTATGAGCACCTTGACTCCCGTGCTGGCCGGGCATTTTTCAAACATAAAGCGCGCGCATTGCTGCTCATCTTCCTTACACTGTGACTTCCCGCTCCTGTCTGCACCCCACATGAACCCCAGTGAAATTCCCCCTGAACCGCAACGAAACACGTCAGCGTCATAATGGTTGCGCCACGCTTATCGGCACCTCGGATACCGACAAGGCAGGATTAAACAAACCACGGCTTTAAGCGTCCAGGCGGACGCCGCTTAGTGCATCAGGACGACTGATGTATCAGATGGCAGGTCAGATGTTTCGTGTGCGCTGTTTTGCTTTTTTGCCGCGCCAGTACTCTTCAAGGTAAGGCAGCAATTCAAGCACCACTATTCCTGTAAGCACAGCCACGATATAGTGGCCTGGCAACGGGTCTGTTCTGAGTTTAAGTTCAAATCGTGCAGATTCCTCACCGAAACCAAACAGCGCCAAAAACTGCGGCCAGTGACGGGAAACCACCAGCAGAAGCGCCACTAAAGGTAGCATTTCCAAAAAACTGTGCACATGCTGCTCAACCGGTGAGACCCGCCTTGCGGTCACAGCATAAGTCACATCCCACAGCGCTGTTGCCTCATGGCAGAAAAACAGCACTATCATAAACGCAATGACTAACGCGTTTACCTCTAAAAAGAGGGCCGCGAGTAAGGGCAGGCCCATCTCCAGAAACATCAGAATATGAATATAGGTTTCTTTCAGACCGGTGGTGGTTTCGATATCAGTGGCTCTGTGACAAAGCCAGTCCGCAAACCCAGCAATAAGCCAGACAGGCAAAACAAAGTAGAGCAGCAGCAACATCTGAGGATCGGAAGAAGGAAGCATTTTACTTTACCTGTAAAGCTTAAATGAAAAAGCATAGACGCAGAGCGAGGGTGAGCAAGGCAACCGGGACAGGATGAGCAGGACTGCGCGCCCCAAACAACTACATAAGCAGGTCAGAAACGTCCGCTTCTGCCACCGCACAAACATTCATGCGTCAGACAAGCGACACTATCCTCGCGAACCTTGTATTAGAAACAGTGCCAGAGCAGCAGACGTTACCCTGGCAGAGGGGAACGACCGCCTTTACAGGCAAACATGGCGGGCTTACAAACCGGTTACTGCACCGTCTTCCCTGAATTATTTACCCTCAGTTGCAACGCAGCTCCCTCGACAAACGCTCAAGATGTCACCGCGCGTTATAAAAGCGGGGGGATGAAGTGTAAGCCGTACTTCTACAGGTCCTTGCACATATACACGCTTAAAGGATCGCTGATATAGGGAGGGAAAGCCTCACAAAGTCTGTAGCCGCATCGACGATACAGCGCTATAGCGGGCTGTTGATGAATGCCGGTTTCAAGGCGTAGCTGATAACAGCTGTTCTCTGACGCGAATTTTTCAAGTGAGGCCAGAATTTGCTCGCCGAGTTGGCGCCCCCGATATTCTGGACGAATGTAAACCCGTTTAATTTCGCCTACGTTGCCGTCCTGAAGAAGTAAAGTGCCACAACCAGCGGGCAGCCCATTAGCATCACGCGCAATGACGCAGCGCAGTTTCTTATTACTGACGGTGGAAAGGTCCAGGCAATGATGACTTTCTGCAGGATAAAGCGCGCGTTGAAACGCATCAAGTTCACTTACCAGGCAGGCTAACGCAGCGTCATCTTTATTTATTTCTGACAGGTAGAACATGATAGTCCTTTTCATTTTCGTCTGATGAAATCATCACGATATTTCAGACCTGTTTATATTGTTTGTCTGACTCAGCACATGAACAGGCCTTATTTAATGACGCAGGCCATCACCTGTTGTGCTCCATGCCGGGTTCTGGCGCATTATTTCAACAATCGGTCTCACGTTTAAAAAACGCGCTTCCCCTTTACTGGCGTACAACAAGAAAGTCACCCTACCTCCCTTCAATCAACGATAAACAGCGTTGCGCCCTGCGTTGTCGTCGAGCGATGCGCTTCGGCATTGTCCGCCACCTGATAGCTCATGCCAGGCGTCAGGACAAACACTCGTCCATCGTCCAGTTCCGTGGTCATTTCGCCTTTCAGGCACAGAAGAATGTGACCTTTTAAACACCAGTGATCGGCGACATAACCCGGAGAGTACTCAACCATTCTCACCCGGATAGCGCCAAACTTTGCCACACGCCAGAGCGCGAAGCCGCATTCACCTTCATGGCGTTCTTCCTCGATCTGTGACCAGTCGGTTGTGCCAAAAGGGATATTTTCCATCTTCATTTTTTATGCCTTATTCGCGAGGGTGAGTGACGTCACCTGGGGTATTTAAAGCGGAGCAGGCAGATAACGGCTGGCTCAGTAAACGCGACGCTTCTGCTTCAGGCCATTAAAACATTTCCTACCCTCTGCGCTCGGGTATGTGAGCCGTGAATACGAGTGGAATCGATGACAAACCTGGCGATAGTTAAACGGATCAGCGGATGGCTTTATCACTTTCCGGCTTTCTGTTTAGCTTTCTTAAACGTGTTATCTTTTCCCTGAACACCCGTACGTATTGACACTGCGTCCACGTAACGGTTTAGCGCAGCAAATTGCGTTTAATCCAGCGCCTCAGGGTTGATCACGTGGCTTGTGTCACCCTGGAAAAAACGCACCACATTGTCAAACGCGGTGCGGAAATAAAGCGTGTAACTGTCCTTTTCAACATAGCCGATGTGGGGCGTGCAAAGTACGTTGGGCATCGATAACACTGGATGCGCCGGATCGTAAAGGGGCTCTGCCTCAAAGACATCCAGCGCGGCAAATCCCGGACGGCCCTGCCGGAGCGCGCTCAGCAGGGCGCCCTCTGCCACCAGCTCTGCCCGGCTGGTGTTCACAAACAACGCATCGGGCTTCATCTGCACCAGATCGCTCAGCGTGATGTTGCCCTCGGTGGCGGCCACCAGGCGCTGATGAACAGTTATCACATCGCTGGTCGCAAAAAACGCCTCACGGCTGGCTGGCACGATTAAGCCTTCTTGCTGCGCTTCCTGTCGGGCGCGATCGCTGCCCCAAATCTGCACTTGCATGCCAAACGCGCGGGCGTAAGCCGCAATGCGCTTGCCGATTTTGCCGTAGCCCAGAATCCCTAACGTCTGTTTGTGTACACCCTGCCCCAGTTCTGCCTGCCAGTGTCCGGCACGCATGGCGTTAACGGCCTGTACGAACTTCCTGCGGGCCGCCATGATTAACAGCCATGTCAGCTCTGCCGGCGCAACGGGCGAACCCACGCCTTCCACCACCGCCACGCCAGCCCGGGAACAGGCTGCAAGATCGATATTGCGGGCGATCTTGCCGGTCTGGCTGATCAGCTTCAGTTGGGGCGTACGCTGTAAAAACGCCTCGTCAATGGTGGTGCGCTCGCGAATCAGGATCAGGGCCTGAGCACTTGCCAGCGCTTCAGCGGCGGCGGGATCGCAATGGATATCCCCAACAGCGGTACAGTGAAAGGCCGGATGGCGTTTCAGGCAGTCCAGTCCTGCCGTAGCCAGTTGATAATCGTCGGGAATACATACCGGTATCGTCATCGTTACGCGCGCCTCAAGAGTCGGATTCGCTTTTCACTGCCGCCTGTAAACAGTCTTACATCATTAAAACACCAACAGGGTTTCGTCAATCGACTTCGCCGCATTCTGTCCACGCTTTTGAGCAAGGCAGGCCCTGCCAATGGGTTGCAAAAAAAAGAGTGAATAGAAATCGCAGGACGCACGTTTACTCAGCAGAAATCTGAACGAGAGAACCCACGTCATGATTCATGCTCAACCCGTAAAACCCCGACAGCACGATGACCGGCTGACTCTGGCGCTGCACTGGATCACCGCCGCCAGCCTCCTCTTTTTATTCGCCAGCGCCCACATCTGGCAATGGCTGGAGCGCGGCACGCCGCTCAGGAAAGGCTTACAGTCAGTGCACATTTCCTGGGGTATTTTGCTGGCGCTGGTGATGGTGGTTCGTCCGGTCTGGCGGGTGATGAGTCAATGCTCGCCGCGTTATGCCCTGCCTGCGGCGTCGATATCCCGTCCGGCATCCATTCTGTCTCACTGCGTGCACGGCGCGCGCTGTCTGTTGCTGTTCACACAGGTTGTATTGGGCTTTCTGTTCCGCTGGGCACAGCAGGAGCCGTTTCACTTTTTCGGCCTCTTCGAGCTGAGCGGGCGGGTCCATGTCGATCCCCTGTTTAAACATTCATTGAGGGAATGGCATAACACCATCGCCTGGACGCTGATCGTTCTGGCCGCGTTTCATGCCCTGGCCGCCCTGCTTCATCACTTTGTTTTCCGCGATAACGTGCTGCGTCGCATGCTGCCCGTTCGCCCCTTCCGTTAACTGGAGCTCTGCCATGAAAAACATTGCATCGATACTGCATAATACAGGCCGTAAACTATGGGTTCCGGCGCTGCTGCTGGTTATCCACACCGCACCCGCGCTGGCCGCAGGGGATGACAGCACCAACAGTACGATCCCGGACTGTCCGCATGGGCAGGTTTATGACAGCAAGCGTAAACAGTGCGTCCCCGATAAATCGGCGCGTCTGACTGACGAAGACAAAACCCGTTATGCCTATCATCTGGCGAAAAAAGGCGAGTACCAGGCCGCGCTGACGCTGCTGGACAAGCTGAAACAGCCTGACACCGCCGAGGCCTGGAATTACCGCGGCTATGCCACCCGAAAACTCGGGCGAACCGATGAAGGTATCGGGTATTATCAGCGTTCGCTGGCGCTCAATCCACGCTATGCCAAAGTACGTGAATATCTCGGCGAAGCGTGGCTTATTAAAGGTCGTCCCGACCTGGCGAAAGCGCAGTTAAATACTCTCGCCCGCCTGTGCGGAACGGGCTGCGAGGAGTATCGTGATTTGCAGGCCGCCATTGCTGGCCATCCGGAATCCTGATACGCAATGCGAGGACAGTGATATTACGACCAGCGAAGTTCGTCAGCAGCTTGCTGCCCATCTGACGCGCCTGTGGCGCTACGGCCTGGTGCTGTCCCGAAACCACGACGTTGCCGAAGAGCTGGTACAGTCGACCTGCGTTCGCGCGCTCGAAAAGAGCGCGCAGTATACGCCCGGCACGCGCATCGATCGCTGGCTGTTCACGATCCTTCACTCCATCTGGATTTCTGATCTGCGCGCCCGCCGCGTGCGGCTGGGACAGGGCTTTGTTGACAGTGACGAACTGCTGGCCCCGGACGCGCAGGAACGTGATGAAAAACGCCTGCATTTTCAGAAAATCATGCAGCGCGTCAGTGCGCTACCGGAAGCCCAGCGTAATACCGTGTTTCTGGTCTATGTAGAAGGCTTTACCTACCAGGAAGCCGCAGAGACGCTGGCCGTGCCTGTCGGCACCATCATGAGCAGGCTGGCCACCGCGCGTTCGGCGCTGGCCAGGTCGTTTGATGATAGGGATGCCGCAAAGGAGAAACGCTCATGAACACGTCGCAATTTACGCCTCCGTACAGCGACGAAGCCCTGGTCGCCTGGCTGGATGGCGAGATGGATCCGGCTGACGCGCGCAGGCTCGAAGCGCTGCTGGAGACGGATTCTGATCTGGCTGAGCGCATTGATGAACTGATGAAAAGCCAGCTCGACTTTGAGGCGGCCTTTGCGCCGTTACTGGACAAAGCCCCGGAAGCCAACATGCGGCGCCAGTTGGATGCGCTCTCAGCTCCCCCCACGCCTGAACCCAAAATGACGTCCACTACGGGCGTCAGTCGTCGTTCACTGATCGCCGCCTCGCTGAGTTTTCTGCTGATCGGCTCGGGACTGGGTTATCTGGCGCGCCCCGGCAAAACCGCGCTGAGTGAGAGTGAGAAGATTCGCGATCTTGAAGCGCAGTACATGTCGCTCTACAGCGCAGAAACCCTGCTGGATGCCGATAACTCCCCTGCCGCCTTGCAGCATGGCCTGGCCCGCACGGCACAGGATATCGGTCTGCATCTGAATACGCAGCAGCTCACGCTGCCCGACGCAGAGTTAAAAATGGTGCGCATGCTACGCTATGACAGTACGTCAATTGCGCAGATTGCCTGGATCCATGCGGAATATGGCCCGATGGCGCTGTGCATTTCCCCCGATGCGCATCCGACCTCAACCGGGCTTGAGCGCGAACAGCGCCATGATATGCGCCTGGTGTGGTGGCATCACCGCGGCTACCAGTTTGTTCTGATTGGCCGCAATCCGGCCGGGGAGTTATCCGCCAGCGCCAGTGCCCTGAAAACCGCGCTTAACGCCTGACCACCACGCGGCAGTTAGCCAGGCGCGTTCAGGGGACATGGCTGGCCTCTGCCTGAATATCGATAGTAATGGTTACCCTGTCATCCACCAGCGAGGTAAAGCGATCCATATGGTAGGCCGAGCGCGAGATCGTGGTCATCGCATGCAGCGAGATCCTGTCGCCAGTCTCTGCGGTGCGATCATGCTCTTCCATCGTCGCGTCAAGGATCACTGGTCGCTGGACGTCCTTCACCGCTAACGCACCAAAAAGCCGGTATTTACCGTTGCCGCGCGCCACGATGCGGGTGCTGGTAAAGACGATGTTGGGATAGCGCGGCGCATCAAAAAACATGCTGCTTTTCAGCTGATAGGTCAGCAGATTGTTTGAGGCGATTAGCGTGGAAACCGGAATGGTGACCCGGACATGATTATCCAGCTCATTCGCCGGGTTCAGCGTCACCTCGCCGGTCACGCCCGTCAGTTTCGCATGCGACATCCCGCCAAAGGCACGCCATGACAGCCCTATTGCCGTGTCAGGCGTGGAAATCGTGTAGTAAAGCGGGGCCGCATGGGCGAACGGACTCAGCAGCACTCCAGCAACCAAAAAAGAAACAGCGCGCGTCATAGCAGGTTTCTCCAGTAAACAGACAACGCGTTAACGCGCCAGGTGACAACGTTATTCGATTAATACTTACAGTTATATAACATTCGTGAGGCCGGAGATCGCATTTGGATGGGGAAGCGGCACGGTTATGTGAGGTAGATGCAGGATAGTGCGGCGGTTTTTGGCGATGCGCGAGCGTCTTTCCGCTGTGAGCGGGTTGTTGGCGCGGTGTCCGGCGTGGAGGTTGCCCAACCTGTTATCTGAAGCGGATGCAGATCTTCATCGCTTGTGATAAGAAAGAAAATTAATCTGAGTTCAGGAGATGAGTTATGTACCTGGATGATATTCCCCTTAATTTTCGGCAGCATGAAACCTTTTATCTGATCGCCCCGGACATGAGTCGTACGGAAGAAATGCAGCAAAAACTGAATGCATTTAGTTCCCTTCATCATGAATTCCTGCTCTGGTCTCCCGGTTTTCACTCTCTGAATGCTGTTGAGAAAAGTATGGCGGAGGCGGCCGGGAATTTCCTGAATGACAACGTTGAATATAAGTTTTTAATCATTGATCGTCAGTCAGATGACCTCTCAGGCTGTATTAGCTTATTTATCAGGAATCGCGCGATTCCTTATTATGAAATCGGCTACTGGCTCGCCACTGATATGTGGGGTAAAGGCATTATGTCTGAAGCTTGTAAGCTGGTCACAAACATGGCCGCCGATTTTTTTCAGGCAAAGCGAATCGAAATTCGTACGGCAGGGCGTAACGTACGCAGTCAGTCTGTTGCGTTAAAGTGCGGTTTCAAACCCGAAGCCAGACTGGTTAACGAACGCCTCGATAGTCTGGGGCGGATTGATGATACGGTTATCTACCGGTATTAGCACGGCTTAAATATGAGTGATAAATCAGAAAAAGAGCGGTTTTCTACCTGCTCATTTTGCATCTCGTCAGCGATGCCATCACAGCTTCAGTGCGATGACACAAATGCAGAGTTTTGCTGCAAAGGCGGAAAGGCGAAATTACGTTGCATACGCTTTATCTCTTCTGCCGGTGGCAGGCCAAACAGCCGTTTGAACTCGCGATTAAACTGGGACGGGCTCTCGTAGCCAACGGCGTAGCTCGCGGCGGCGGCAGTGAGCTGCTGACGGACCATCAGCATTCGCGCCTGATGCAGGCGAACTGATTTTACATACTGCATCGGCGGCAGCTGGGTTATGGCTTTAAAGTGGTGATGAAAGGTCGGCACGCTCATACCGCTTTCCGCCGCCAGTTGCGTGAGCGTTAAAGGATCAGCATAAGTGGCATGGATACGTCGTAAGGCTTTGCCGATTTTGCCGAACTGACCTTGTAAAGCCAGCGCCGCCCGCATTGCGTTGCCCTGCGCGCCGGTTAATACACGAAAATAAAGTTCGCGCATCCTCCCGTGCCCCAGAATGGCGGCTTCTGCGGGATTCTCCAGCACGTCAAGCACACGTAACACAGCCGTTTTTATCGTGTCATCCATCGGGCTCGATATCATGCTCTCAGGCGCGGCGGAAAGTTGCGGTGCACCATGCTGCTCAATCTGCAGCATCAGTTCCGCAGCAAGCTGAAAATCCAGATGAATATATATAGCCAGTAGCGAATGGTCTGCCGATGCGTCAGTTTCCATGGTAAAGGGCACGGGGACTGAGACGGCAAGATAGTGCTGTTCATCGTACAGATAGGTCTTTTGACCGAAATAACCGCGTTTACGGCCCTGGCAGACAATGACAAGGCCGGGATCATAGAGCACAGGGGTTCTGGCAAGCGGGCGGTTGGCGCGCAAAATTCTCACATCGGGCAGCGCAGTAAGGTTGTACCCTTCCTGAACGGCCAGTGTTTTTACCCGTGTAATCATGTCGGACATTATCGCACCCTCATAAAATCAGGCAATAAAACCAGAAGATATGGCCTGAAAATCCATCGGTGCAGAGAATATCATGCAGCTTTTACTGCATGGGAATAAATTATGACATCTGCAAAAACGATTTTTATCACCGGTGTGAGTAGTGGCTTTGGTCTTGCCCTGGCGAAGGAAGCCCTGCTTGCGGGCCATCGGGTTATCGGAACCGTGCGCAACCCTGACGCATTACAGGCATTTGAAGCGCTTGATGCGCAGCGGACATTTGGTCGCCTGCTTGACGTGACAGACGTTGAGCGAATTGCTGAGACCGTTAAGGAGATAGTCGCTACCGTTGGTCCTGTTGATGTTCTGGTTAACAATGCTGGTTATGGTCATGAAGGCATTCTGGAAGAATCCTCGCTGGAAGAAATGCGCCGCCAGTTTGACGTAAATGTGTTTGGCGCAGTGGCGATGATAAAAGCCGTCCTGCCAGAGATGCGTCAGCGACGCTGCGGTCACATCATCAATATCACGTCAATGGGTGGTTTTATCACCCTGCCCGGTATCAGCTATTACTGCGGCAGCAAATTTGCGCTGGAAGGCATATCAGAAACCTTAGGTAAGGAACTGGCCCCGTTTAATGTAAAAGTCACCGCGGTCGCACCCGGCTCGTTTCGCACCGACTGGGCCGGTCGCTCAATGTCACGCAGTGCCCGCACCCTCCCGGACTATGACGCGTTATTTGACCCCATTCGTCAGGCGCGTCAGGAAAAAAGCGGAAACCAGCCCGGTGATCCCGTAAAAGCAGCGCAGGCCATCCTGACGTTGATTGAAAGCCCGAGCCCACCCGCGCACTTGTTGTTAGGCAGTGATGCATTAACGTTGGTGCGGCAAAAGCTCGCCGCTTTGCATCATGAAATCGAACAGTGGGAATCCCTGACACTTTCAACAGATGGCTAATTCGTTGCTGAAATACATCCCTGTGGTGGCTGTTGAAACGGTCAGTCATCACAGGTGGATGGTGCGTATGATAAAGGGGTTACCCGGGAGTGAAGGTAATTTCCATTATTCCCGGGCGTTGAAATTGTTCTGTAGCTTTGTGCCAGAATCAGACCTGGAATCCAAAATGAGGCGCTGTTAAATACGAAAACGATTAGTTTTTCGAAGCTGCTCTTGTCTTCAGGTAATACTCACCTGCAAGGTAACCCGTTACCGCAATGAAGGTTATTGCCCCGCCCAGTAATGTATTGCTGGGCGGTAATTCACTGAAAAAGATCCAGACCCATAAAGGCCCCAGCACAATATCAGTTTGCGCAATAAGGCTGGCTTCAGCGGGGTTAATATACCGACTACCTGCCATGAAAAGGAGATAACTCAGACTCTGCGTGGCCAGCGCAAAAGCACACAACCATACCATGTCATGTAAACCGGGAAGTGGAAGGCCCTGCGGCATCATTGTAAAACAGAATGCACCGCAGAGTGCGCACGCCAGTGCCGTAACTGCTGGCAGATTCATATCCGGCCATGTCCCGGACATCACGATGCTGGCGGCAAAACCGGCCGTCATCATGAGTGCCAGTGCGTTACCCGCCATATCGCCCGTACCTGAGGCAGAGGTCGCCATAACAATGACCCCCACGAGACTCAGTGCCGCAGAAATAAGCGCGCGCTTTGTTATTTTTTTCTTCTGTATCAGCCAGCCCAGCCCCATGGCAAAAAAGGGAATGGTGGCATAAACCGTCATCACACCAGCAACACTGGTGAGTTTCAATGCCGCTACGTAACAAAACATAGAAACCGCCATGACGGCAGCAGTGATCAGACCTTTTATACCCACATCATGACGGAATGCAAAACGGCGCAAATACCCACCCAGCGCCAGCAGAAGAACCAGTGACAGAAAAGCAAACAGTGACCGCCATGCGACCATTGCCCACGTGTTCATATCGAGCATTCTCACGAAGAAACCTGCTGAACTCCACATGACGGCGGAAAGGCACACCATGCTTATCCCCAGACTGTGCCTGCTGGCGGTTTTAAACAGTGGCATCTCTTATCCTTGTTCGCTATAGTTTAAAAAAAAAGTAGAACGGTCTAATTATTATGGCAAAGAGTGATACGCGCAAACGTCTTTTAAATGCCGGTGTAAGGGTTTTCATGAGGGAAGGATATGAAGGTAGTGGTATTACCACTATTCTTGGTGAAGCAGGAATGCCTAAAGGATCATTTTATAATCTCTTCTCCAGCAAAGAAGAATTTGCCTGTGCCGCCCTTGACGTCTATATCAAGACGTTTGACGCACTCCGGGAAAATACACTGCTGAATACAGCGCTTGCTCCCCGCCAGCGTCTGATAAACTGGCTGACCGGACACAGGGAATATATTGAGCGTGAACCCGAAGCAGGCGGCTGTCTGGCAGGAATTATAGGTCAGACGGGCGCTGTACACAGTGAAAAAATGCGTGAGAAGCTGCTGGCAATTTTTAGCGCCTGGGAGCGCGATCTGATTAACATCTTTACTGACGCTCAGCAGTCTCAGACATTATCGCCACGCATGTCTCCGGAAAGCGCGGCAATGCTGGTTATTCACAGTTATGAAGGCGTGATGATCCGTATTCGCATAGAGCGTCGCCTTTCTCCTTATGATTTTTTGATGCAAACGCTACCAGACCTTCTTTTTGCTGAACCTGACGCTGTTTAAAGCGTTACAGTCCGTCAAAACGGCTGACGGGACAGTATGGCTAACCGCATCGCCGGGCCTGATACAGGGCGGACTCTCACAAAAGGCACCTTGCGGTAAAAGTCGGTTTACGCCGCCAGGCACTTTGTACGGCATTGCAGAAATATTCCCGTTATGAGGTCTGCCTCTTTCTGCCCGAAAACGCCACCATCCAGACCGCAATGCCGATGAGGCAGGCGCCTGCAATAAATTTCTCTCCAATTTTCTCGTCAAGCGCAAGATAGCCCCACAAGCAGGCAAAGGGAGGGATAATAAATGTGACCGTAAGAGATTTCAGAGGCCCCGTATCTGCAATAAGCCTGAAATACAAAATGTACACCAGCGCAGTACAGATTAAGCCCAGCGCGACTACGCTGCTCCATACCCAGGGCTGAAACCAGTTAACGGTACCTGCTGAAAACAGGTTCCAGCCAAAAAAGGGGAACAGAAAAACGGATGCCCCAGCCTGACTTCCAGGTGCGACCAGAAGCGGATCGAGCCCTCCCCGCTCGGTAATCCATCGTCTGGTAAGATAACCCGCAAGTCCGTAACAGGTTGTCGCCACCAGACAGGCCAGCGCGCCTGCTATAAACATTCCGCCTAAACCAGAGAAAGCAGGACTGCTTATAAGCATTATTCCCGCCAGACCCGTTAATATTCCGATCAATTTTCTTACGGTGATGACTTCCCCAAAAAAGCAGTAGCCGATAAGTGCTCCCATCATCGGCGCTGTCGCGTTAAACAGTGCGGAGTAGCCCGTCGGGAGCCATCTCGCCGCAATACAGTACATCAGAAAAGGAAGGCCGGAATTGATGATGCCGAGCATCAGCGTTGCCCTCAGTTTCCCATTGAATGTCTGTAATTGCCTGTTGAACAGGACGACGGCGGCAAGACCCGTAAATCCTAATAGTACGCGTAAAAAAGCCACGTTAATGGATCCAAAGGCGGGCACGGCTATTCTCATAAACAGAAAACTTGAACCCCACACCGCGGCCAGTAAAATAAGCCTGACAACATCAGAAATCTTCATCTGGTTTTTCCTGACCGATCCCAAACGGCATGCTCATTTACAGAACACGTTCGGCAAGACAGGCGAAACATCCCCGTTTTGCGTAGTGGAAATGAATATAACTTACGGCAGGATCGTCGAAAAAATGATTCAGCCATTGTTCCGCTGCATTGCCCTGACAGATTTCAGCTTTTACCATAAGATGGTTTTCACTATAGGCTCTGAGGGAAAGAAGTCTGTGGATCATCACTTCCGGTATGTTATTGAGATATATGCCCTGCTCCGTACATCCCTCCCACAGATAGATGGCATGAGAGCCATGGTAAGGTGTATTTGCGGGCTGATAGGTATGGTTGATCAGAATCGCTGTTTCACCGGCAGGAATATCGCGCAGCGAGATTCTGTCGGGATACCCCGGGCAACTCTCGACCTTGACTCTTACAGCACCGTGGAAAGTTAAATAGTGTTCGTCCTGGCCAAAAAGATGGACGAACTGTCCCGCATCAAGCCCCGAAATTTTGTAGTTCATTTTCGCCTCCCGTGTTGGTCAGAATGACAGTACCTTTTTATTGACGGGAACTGCTCGCTGTTTTCGGACAGGGAAATACTGCATACAGGATTGAGAAAGGGTTACGTTAAAGCCGTGGTAAAAGGCGAAGGAATCAGAGGGAATGCTGGCATTCAAACGCATGTGTCTGCTACAAGCCACTCACAGGTCGGCCCGGTCAGCCGGTAGGTAACCTGACGCATCACAAACGACATCATCAAGTGCAGGCAGCCGCCTGGCAGGCTCACAGTGATTGCTACTGTCCGCCAGGTCGAAAGCGTGGTAATGCCTCCCGGAGTATGAAAACGCATTGTCGGTACGGTCAGTTGACATCCTGAATTTGTTTGAACACGCAAAAATTTTTTAGGAACTGACAAAGGCGCAGTTGATGCGATGAGGCTTTGTGCTTTCGATAAGGTGAGTTCTTCTCTGTAAGGTGACTCACTATCCCCTTTGAACCGGGTTAAATTCAGATAAGTTCTGCCCTTTGTGCATTCACCTGTGTGGTCCGCACGGCGTCAGAAGCGAACGTTTAAAATGTATTTTGCTTCGCCGGGCAACAACCCCGAATCAGATCTGAAGCCTGTTCCCCCAGTTACTCCTTAAAAAAGGAAAGGATTATGTCTCTATTGCAGAATCACCGTGACCTGCTTCCTGTAAATGAATACGCGGCTTCATTCACAAATTCTTCAGCTACTCTCGGCTAACTGCGCGCGTCCGCTATTCGCTCAAAGCGGACCTTCATCTTAGTCAGCTCGTTCGCTCTGCGCCAAAAGCTGACGGACTTAAATCAGTCTGGTATTTTTATCGTTGCTACCGTTCATCCTGTACAGGAGTAAACGAATGAAAACAGACTGGCACGGTTCTTCATTGACTCGTAACACTGTCGTGGATAACAACTACAAAAACACACAAAACGTTCGTCGTTTCATGACTGATGAATGTGGGCCAGATTTTAGATTTGATCGTGCTTTTATGGCCTGGATTCGAAACGATATCCCTAAAAATTTAGGTGATGTGGTGGATGAGTGGAAACGCAGACATTGCCTTTAAAAGTTACCCAACTGGTTACTCTCAGCTTAAATTGTACCGTGATACTGCCCGTTACGTGCAAAGAGCGAACCTTGCTAATGTTCTGCCATATCGATCAAATACGAGTCGGTCACCTCAGGCGTACAGGTACCTGTTTACGTACCGCATTCGACAGAACTAAGGATGTCGTCACTGAACCATGAACTGCAAGGGCATCGACAATGGCCTCCAGATCAGTCGGTTGAGAAAAAACGCAACGTACGATGAAGCAGTCCTCTCCTGTGATTCTGTCAGCTTCTATCACTTCAGGAATAGCGTTAAATAACGCCAGATATTGTTTGATGTATTGGTGGGTGGTGCGCACTCGCAGGATCGCCTGTAATCCCAGTCCAATCTCTCGCAAACTGACGCGGGCACCGTAACCTTCAATGACGCCTGCACTTTCGAGTTTTTTGACCCGTTCGCTCATCGCTGGCTGCGAAAGTCCAATGCATTTGCCCAGAGACGCCAGACTCTGACGTGCGTTCGTTTGGAGTGCTTCCAGAATTTGCCGATCTTTACTGTCAAGCTCCATGCTGATCCTTTGCCCAAAACAGAGATGAATCATCGGCTAATCGGGCTGTATTTCGATGATTTGCCATTCAGGAACGATGTGGCATTTGACTACATTATGTGAACACCTCTTTGGGAATCAAGACATGACATCTCCAATATTGCTTCTTCCGGGAATTGACAACTCGGGCTCCGGACACTGGCAAACGCTGTGGGCAAAAACTGACGCGTCAATGACCCTCATTTCGGGACAAGACTGGGATCACCCGATTTGCGAAGAGTGGGTCGAAAATTTAGAAACTGCCGTCAGAAAGATCGGGCCAGACGTCATTTTGGTCGCCCATAGCCTTGGCTGCCTGCAGGTTGCGAACTGGGCACAACATAGCCGCACGATTGTGAGAGGCGCTTTGCTGGTCGCAGTGCCAGATCCCACACGCGATGCGTTTCCAGAAGAGGCTCAGGGGTTTAGTGTTTCCCGAAGTGAAAAGCATTTCGCATTTCCGAGCATAATGATTGTCAGTTCCAATGACCCTTATGCCGATATCCATTACAGCCAGTGCCGTGCCGATGCCTGGGGCAGTCGTCTGGTCAATATCGGTGAGCGAGGGCATATCAACGCAGCCAGCGGACTCGGTGACTGGCCTCAGGGGAGAGCATGGTTAAAAGCGCTTATTGCCATGTCCACAATGCCGAACTGATCGTGAGTATGCCGCCCAAAAGAGATATCGCTGCTGGCGTTCACCGCCTCGATACCCGCTACAGTAAAAGCCAGAAGCTGAATGGCATGTTGGCGCACGATGTCAGGATTTTTACTGCCGCAGTTGGTCGTGTTGCTCGAGTTCATAATCAATAAACGCACCGATCATCGCCCGGTAGACCTTTTCGATAATCACTTCGGGAAGTCCTGCTTCAGTTGCCTGTTTACTGACTTTGTCGATTACCTGCTGGACGCGGTCTGGAGCACGCACAGCTGAGTGGTCACTTTTAAAAGCTGCTGCAGCTTTAACACATCGGCCACGTTGCGCGATCATTTTAACCAGTTCACTGTCAATTTGATCGATACGATTTCTGACATCATCAATTGATGAAAAATCCATTTCAACCCCATTTAGCTAGTACATGAGTACGTCAGGTTACACAAATTTTCGATTAAAAACAGTCTTCAATTTTGACCTGTTCCCTGAAAATGAATATACGGCCTCATTCGCAAATTCCTCCTCCACGATCTTATAACCGCGAACGTCCGCTTTTCGCTCATAGCGGACGTTCATCATCTGCAAACACTACACCTCGTTGAAACACCCTCTTTGGTTGACATCAAACACAACTGCTCTTCCGTGCGGTTGCCTGCGGCGTCCCAGAAGAAGCGCTCTTCCTTCTGCGGTTCGACGGCCTTTGTGACCTGACCGGCGGCGTCGTAGTCCCACAGATACTGGCTGTATTTTTCACCGGGAGTTGTCGGTGTCGCGTCGGTGTGTATCTGCTGGACTATCTGGTCGGTACGGTCCCAGCGGTAGCGGCGTTCGAACACCAGCTCCCGGCGCGCATCCAGCACCGTACGCTGGGTGATGCGTCCCACGGTATCGTAGTGAGTCTCCTGCGAGAGCACCCCTGGCTGCGGGAGATTTCCCGGTGCAGGCGGTCGCGGCCGTATGCCGCCAGCGTGTGCGTGGCCCCGCCGTGGCGTACAGCCGGAGGCTCCGGTTGCCGTGCTCGTCGTAGCCGTATTACCAGTTGCTGCCGTCAGCAAAATATTTAAGGGTCTGGTTTACTCTTGATTTTTACCAGAATACAGCCCGAAGTATCAATGTGGGACATGGTATTATCACTGGATATTGCTTATAATAAATAATGATATCTACAATCTATAATTGAAAATCATGAATAAAATAACCACTTCTTTAACTCCAACAAATGAAATTAGAGCATATTATACTGATGATTTCATTCGAGTCTATCAGGCGTTTTCTGATGAAATAGCAGAAAGCGCTCTTGAGAACAAAACCTTCGTATCTCCACCGTTCAGTATGAGCAGAATGACATGGATTAAGCCTTCTTTTTTATGGATGATGTACCGTTCAGGATGGGCAAAAAAAGACTCAAGACAAAAAAGAATTCTGGCAATAGATATAAGCCACACAGGATTCCGTGAAATACTAAAAAACGGCGTACTTAGCAGTCATGGCGAGTCTCTTCATAATAGCTTAGACAGTTGGCGCACCGATATAAAAAAATCAGATGTAATAATACAATGGGATCCAGAAAGGGACTTATATCTAAATAAACTAAACTATCGCACCATACAAATAGGATTACGTAATCAAGCCGTTGAAAATTATTGCAAAAAATGGATTGTCAATATTTCAGATGTAACCAGCCTTGTCGAAAAAATAAAAGGGTGTATAGATGCTGGGGACATACATTTAGCAATTTCCCTTCTCCCTCTAGAACGGCCTTATAAAATTTAAGCCGGAAACCGGCTTAAATATAAATTTATTTTTTAATCTAAAATACCGTAAGATTTCCCAACCTGTACTGCTTTGTTTTTTATTTCAGGAATGGAGTTTCTTGATAATGCTTTTAATTTCTCAACAGCGTGTTTTGAACCTATTTTCGCTAAAGCGTATATACAGTTCCATGCCAACATATAATTATCATCCTCTCTTTCATCAGCCAAATAATCATATTCAGACAAAGCACAGTTATATAGGGCATTTACTGCATCGTCGCTTTTAGCCTTTATTTTAACTAAAGCCCTCACAACATCATCATGTTTATAATGAAAATCATCACCCAAAATATGTATCAAGATATCTTCATGCTTGCTTGTAAATCCAAAATGAAATCCAATATATAAAGCGTATTCAACTTCTTTCAGGTCTTTAGAAGAATGCGCATTTTTTAAAATGTCATCTATAAAATCCTCAACATTTTCCTGAGTACATGGAAAAAGTTTTAGAAATTCTTCATCTGTTATTTTTCCGGCTCGAAGTGGCTGATTATTAACCACAGAAAGCACTAAGTTCTTTTGCTCTGAATTCATTATTGCCTCAACACATTAAAAGAATCGATACCATCGTTAAAGATTTTTAAAGCAGCGCCCCCTTCCCTACCAAGACCAATATTTATCTGGTCATTTTCGCCTTTAAATCGAGCATTTATCAATCCCCAACCTTTTGATTTTACTGGGCTTGGCATATCAGGATGGGTTACAGCAGCCAGATCAGACTTATCTCTAATGCCAATACCTTCTAACTGTGCTCGTGTACCTGGTTTTAGATTGAATTGTACCAATATCCCGTCATAGTCTTCTGAAAACTCACGGGTAGGAGATATTGTTGTTTCGGTTGTACCTGGCATCCGTCCTGTTTTTTGTAAAACAGCAAAATCTTCTTTTGACATGGTCCTGTAAAAAACATTCTCATGCGGTGGCTTATAACATGCAACCAACCCCAACGGATCCACCCACACCAGTGGATCACGCACATAGCTGTAGGTATTCATACCGCCCGTTAAACCAATCGGGTCCATCTGCGTGTAACGCCCGGCGACCGGGTCGTAGTAGCGGAACAGGTTGTAGTGCAGCCCGCTTTCGCGGTCGAGATACTGCCCCTGGAAACGCAGGTTCTGCGGCACCTGCCACTGCGGTACGCTGAGTTCGCGCTCCGTTTTGCCCCAGGTGCTGAACTGTCCGCGCCAGACGGTATGGCCGTCAGCGTCCGTTACCCGCTCCGGCAGGCCGTTAAGTTCGGTGTGGTACCAGTAAATTTCGCAGTCGTCGAAGACGCTGTCGACGCGCGCCAGCGGCTCGTAGCTGCCCTCGGTATAGACGTACTGGACGTAGTGGTCCGGCTCGCGGTCGCTCTGTTCACCGGCGAGCTGTAACCCCTGCCAGTCGAAGCGGATGGTTTCCGGGTCTTTTTCACCGTAGCGCCAGAGAATCTTGTGCGTCCTGCGCCCCAGCGGGTCGTAGCGGTATTCCACCTTTATGAATTCGGCATGACCGGTGAAGGTGATTTCTTTTACACGCTGCTCATCGTCATACGCAAAATGCTGGATAACGCCAGACCTGTCCCGCCGCTTAACAAGCCGCCCGAACCCGTCATAATCGAGCTTCAGCCCGTCGAGGCGCAGCAGCAGGTTGTGCCACACCGGGTTACGGTGTTCTTCGGTGCGGTTGCCCGCCGGGTCCCAGAAGAAGCGCTCTTCCTTCTGCGGTTCGACGGCCTTTGTGACCTGGCCGGCGGCGTCGTAGCCCCACAGATACTGGCTGTATTTTTCACCGGGAGTTGTCGGTGTCGCGTCGGTGTGTATCTGCTGGACTATCTGGTCGGTACGGTCCCAGCGGTAGCGGCGTTCGAACACCAGCTCCCGGCGCGCATCCAGCACCGTACGCTGGGTGATGCGTCCCACGGTATCGTAGTGAGTCTCCTGCGAGAGCACCCCCTGGCTGCGGGAGATTTCCCGGTGCAGGCGGTCGCGGCCGTATGCCGCCAGCGTGTGCGTCGCCCCGCCATGACGCAGCTGCATCTCCAGCAGGTGCCCGGTGCCGTAGCGAAGGCTGGCCAGCTCGCGCCCGTCCGGGTATCGCGTGCTGCTGAGGTTGCCCAGCGCGTCGTACTCATACTCAAACGTCCCGCCGTGGTTTTCCTCGCTCACCAGCTCGCCCGCGGCATTGCGGGTGAAGATGAGCACCGCGTCCCACTCGGGCTCTCGCTCTTCCAGCAGCGCGCGACGCCACTCGGCGCGGGTGGCCCGGCGGATTTCCAGCGACAGCGTGTCGTGGCGGTATTCGGTGCGGTGGTCAGCGGTTTCCCGCGCCGTCAGACGCCCCAGCACGTCATACTCAAACGCGGTGACCAGCGGCGCCTCCTGGCTGCCCGGCAGCGGATGGCGAATCACCTCCGTCACCTGGCCCAGCGCGTCGTGGCGGTACTCCGTCAGACGACCCGCGTAGTCGCGCTGGCCCGTCAGCCGCCCCGTGGCGTCATACTCAAAGCGCCAGCTCTCGCGGTTCGGGTTAATCAGCGTCGTCAGGCGGCCCAGGCGGTCATAATGCAGGCGCGTCAGGTGGCCCGCCGGGTCGGCGGCGCTCACCACCTGCCCGCGCGCGTTGCGCGTGACTTTGCGCTCGCGCAGCCCGTCTTCGTCCTGCCCACACAGCAGCCCGGCGTTGTCATATTCGTAGTGCGTCTCGCGGCCATCGGCCCGTCGCCAGGTCTGCAGACGCCCCGCCGCGCTCAGCGTCCAGCGGTCGGTGTTGCCTTCGGCATCCCCGGCGCTCAGCGGCCGCCCTGCGGCATCGTACAGCCGGTGGCTCTGGTTGCCGGAGCAGTCCTCATCGCGCACCAGCTGTCCGCGCTCGTTCCACCAGAAACGGTGCGTGTTCTCCAGCGCGTCCGTCTGCTTCACCAGATCACCCTGTTCGTTCCACTCAAAGCGCGTCAAGCCGCCTTTCGGGTCAGTGAGCGAAACCACGTCGCCGCGCGCGTTATACTCATACTGCCAGGTGCCGCCGTCCGGCAGCACTTCCTTCAGCGGGAACGCGAAAACCGGGTGCCAGGTGGTGAACGTGCTGTTGCCGAGCGGGTCGCGCACTTCCGTCAGGTTGCCGTGCTCGTCGTAGCCGTATTCCCAGCGGCTGCCGTCCGGCGTGGTGGCCGCCTTCAGCAGTTCGGCGTAGTCCGCCCACTCGTAGCGCCATACGCCGCCGTTGCGGTCGGTGAATTCGGTGATGCGGTAGAGGAAATCCCAGCAGTGGCGCGTCGAGAAGCCCGCGTCGCAGCTCACCGTCGCGGAGCGTTTCGCCTCGTCAGCGTCGATGCGCCAGCGCTCCAGCACGTTATCCTGGTCATCCAGCACCTGATAACTGCACACGCGCCAGTTGGGCGCATCGGCGGCGGGCTGCCACTGATAATGCACGCTGAGGTTGGTGGAGTAGCTGTGCCAGCCCATCATGTCGCTGGCGCGGTCCCAGCCGAAACGGCGCGTGACGATGCCGTCGGCGTCGGTCACGTCGGTTAGCTGGCCGTGTTCGTTATAGCCGTAAGTCACCAGCAGGCGGCGCTCGCCTGCGTAAACCTGATGCACGCTGGCGAGACGGTCATGCTGTTTCTCATAGGTAAGCTCGACATCCAGCGATTCGTTGTCACCGGAAATCCGTACCAGTTTGCCGTGCTCGTCCCAGGCGTAGTGCTGACAGTTCTCGTGACGATCGTAGATGCGGAACAGGCGCCATTCGCCGGGGTTCGTCGGGTCCGGCTCATAGACATGGTATTCACCGTTCGCCATCTGGAGCATCAGCGTACCGGTCACGGTGTAATAGAGCGTGATACCATCTTCGAGATAATCCACCACGTCGCCGGGGTTTAGCTCCCCAAAGCCCAGATCGCGGCCTGACATATCGCGCCAGATAAACGTATTGTCCTCAAGGCGGAAGAAGCGGGTCTCGAACGGCAGCAGCCAGCCAGTGCCAAGCATACCGGTCGCCAGATTGCGGCTGTTGTAGATGCGCTGCCAGATGAGCGGAATACGATCTTCGAGCGTGAAATCGCGGTCTTCCTTGCCCGCGAGAATTTTCGCACCGCTGGCAATATCCACCGGGTGCTGCGTGTGGCGCGCTTCGCTGCCAACCTTCCCGGCCTGGATCAGCCCGAGCGTGGCTAGCCCCATTCCGAGATCGCCGGCGAGCTGACAGCAAAATGCCTTGAGTATCTGGCGGCTGAAAATCGTCTTCAGCAGGCCTTTACTGAGGTTGCGAATAATTCCCGGACCGAGGCTGCCGATGGCGTTACCAATAAGCCGCGCCCAGAAATTTTTACCGCTGCGGATATCGCGCACGACAATGCTCTCACCGCCGATGCGCACGCGCGTGTTCTCTTTAACTTTTATCTTTGCTTCGCAGGTGCTGCGATCGCCGTCACGACAAGCAGGCTGACCATTGATCAGCACCTTTTTTGAGCCTTCCGCCAGGAAGTTACCGCCAGTAACCGTATGGCCTTTGGTACACTCAACGGTATCCAGCGGCGCTTCTTTAGCAAAAGGGCTCGCCCCCGCCACGACCGGCTGGGTTAAGTTATCCCAGACGCTGCCCGCAAAATTTTTCACACCCTGCCAGCCACTGCTGGCAATCGCGTTTGCTCCCGCTGCCAGATTATCAACCGGGTGCAGCGTAAACTGCGCCACTTCGAGAATGGTAACGGCCGTGTTTATCGCGAACGCTTTCGCCTTATCGGAAAAGCTCTCTTCCGGGATAGGCGTATTGAGATAATCATGATCGACCGTGCCCGCCGCACGGGCGGCAGGGAGATCCATGATATGAACGTTGTGCGAACCGCTGGTAATAAGGGCATCCGGCGGTCCACGCCAGCCGAAGAAATCCAGCACGGCATCGGCACCCTGGCCGACCATATCGCCTGCTTCCTCCGCGATGCCGCTGGTGAAGACAACGGCAATCAATGCAACGCCCGCGACCGTGCCAAGCCCCGTCGTCATCATTGCCGTACCCGCGGTAAACGCGGCAAGACAGATGGCTCCTTCGACCACACCGCTGACAACGTCGGCGAGCAGAGAGCTATGGATGAGCGGATCCTGATAACGGGCAGCTAACGGTTCGGACACGCTTATGCTCCTTCCCCGGGCGTAAACTCCAGACCCGCTTTAATGGATTCCCATAACGCCAGCTCGTCTTCATCAAACGGCGCGGTGCGGCTCATGGCCATCACCAGTAGATGATCGTCAAGCATCGTGGTCGCCAGCTGTTCATGAACCGTCACACCGTGGTTTTCAAAACGCAGGGCGACTTCCTGTGCGGGCCGGCCACCGACCTGGGTGTCCTGCACCTCACCGCCGGTAAACTTCTTCATGTCGCGTTTGATTTTAGCGACCTGGCTTTTCAGGTACGCCTCTTCCTCGCCAGGCTTCACGTCCCATGCGCGGGTCAGCACCAGCGACGCGCCCGCTTTCGGCAGTGACAATATTGTCATGCTGCGATCCTGCACCGCTTCCGGCAGCGTCAGCGTCCCTTCTGATAGCGTATATTTCACGTTGCTCATGCCTGCCCTTCTCCGTCAGGGGTAAAAGTTTTTGCCACTTCGTTCTGAATATCTGCGGGTGTCGGCGCCACGTTTGTCGCTTTGTCCGGATCCTTGAGATTCAGATCGAGCGTACCGCCGGTGTTAATTTGCCCCGTACCGCTGGCATTGATCGCAAACCTGGTACAGTAAAGGTTGACCTGGCCATTCGAGCCCATCTCCAGCACAGAATCGCCCGTCACCAGACGGATGCCTGTTGCGGAAGAGATAGTTACCATCCCCTGGCCTTTGATGTCGTACTGGCCGCCGACCAGCTCGTTGCGGGTCATCTGAATCGCGTGCTCGTGTTTGCCTTCCACTTTGCCGGTGTAGTCCTGCTTAATGGAAAGCAACTGCGAACCGCCGACGCTGTGGGTCTCGTCTTTCTTGATGCTCGTATCAAGGTTGCGCTCGGCCTGCAGCCACACCTGCTCGGCACCGGCTTTATCCTCGAAGCGCAGGGCGTTGGCGTTGTCCGGCGAGCCGTCCTTCGAGCGGCTTAAAAAACCCATCTGCGTCGCCGCCGCCGGCAGCGACCATGGCGGCATGCTCGCCTCGTTGTATACGCGCCCCGTAATCAGCGGGCGGTCCGGGTCGCCGTTGATGAAGTCCACAACCACTTCGTCACCCACGCGCGGTATCTGCACGCCACCGAAGCCCTGGCCCGCCCATGCGCTCGACACGCGCACCCAGCTCGAGCTGGTGTCGTCGCCCTTCGACAGCCGGTCCCAGTGGAATTTCACCTTCACCCGGCCATATTTGTCCGTCCAGATGCTCTCGCCCTGCGGGCCCACGACCTTCGCCGTCTGCGGCCCGTAGGTACGCGGCCACGGCGTCTTCTGCGCCGGGCGGTACGGCACGTCCGCCGGTATCACCTCAAAGCGCGTTTCGTGGATGGTGTTACTGTCTGCGCCACTGGCGTAGCGGTTTTCCTCAAAGTGGTAATGGGCAACGGTGGTCAGGTACTCGCCGTTGTCACCAAAGAACGGGGCGTTGCGCAGCACAAAGGTGTGCCCCGGCGCGATACCCAGCGCCGTCCCGCTGCCCTGCGTCTGGCGGTGCTCCACCTGCCAGCGCTCCTGGCGGATGCGCGCGTAAAACTCCCCGTGATCGTGCTCCACAAAGCGGCCCGGCCAGTCATAGACGTCAATGCTCCCTGGCTGTGGCGATTTTGGGTTCTGCCGCGCCTGGAACAGCCACGCGTTCGGCTTGCGGAAGTCGTAGTCGTCGAGGCTGTAGATGCCCGGTGTCACGTTATCCTGCAGCGCCCACTGGCTGATACCCTCTTCATCGGTTGTACCGCCTGATGGCGTCACGTGGTACGGAATAGTCTCGTAGCCGGGAAAAGGCTTGTACTGGCCGGGGGCATCAGTAAGCACCAGCGTGTGGCGTTCCTGCTCGTGGCGGAAGTGATAGGTGATGCCCTCCAGCTCCAGCAGGCGGCTCATGAAGTCGAGGCTGCTCTCCTGATACTGCACGCAGTATTCCCACACCCGGTAACTGCCGGAGAGCCGCTCCTCGACGTTCACCTGACTCTCGCCCAGCAGCGTTTTCACTATCTGCGGCACCGTCTGGCCCTGGAAGATACGCAGGTTGCGGTCGCGCTGCATCGGCCATACGTCCGGCTCAACCGTCAGCTCATACGCCGCGTAGCGGATGCCGGACATCTCCACAGCGGTCACCGCCACCCGTGTCACCTTGCCGTTGAGGTAGCGCGGCGTCATCAGGGCCTGAGTCGGGATGGTCACCGTCACCGGCTGGCCCAGAAGCGCGCTGCGGTCGGTACGCGCGTCAGTCCCAAGCAGCGTCAGGGTAAACATGAACGGCTCCGACAGCGACTCGCGCCCGGAAAGCTTCCAGAAAAGTAGCCCCTCGACCGGGAGCTGAACGGTGATTCGGTTAAGCATAACTTACATCCCTATGTGTATATGCGCTGCAAACCAGAGCCCGAGACATCCATCTGGCTATGCCCCGTAGATCACAGCACATCAGTAAATGACGCATACTTTCACGCTTCCGGCAGCACAGCAGAAACTCATTGCATTTTTAGATGATTCGATATTGCAGAACTGAAATTTCATAATATGGCTACCGCCGGCGAAGCCTCAGCAGAGGTTAAGCCTATCAGGAAATGTCAGGTTGCGAAGCGGCAATAAAGGCCATATACAAACGACGTGCGTGCGAGGGGCAAATATACCAATAAGAGACTCTTCGGAAAACTACCATTATTCTGAATATACAGATCATTCTGATTCCAGTACGGATAAGTATTGATAGCTGGCATAAATTCCGGAGAACAGCAGACTGATTTTATGGAAGACGTCACTAATAACGCACTGAAATATTCATGAAAGAAAGAGAATTTTCTTTTACTGGCCGAGCTGAGAAAGCGCTTTTATATGAAAGGATAATATTTAGCTTAAGGGTGGCCTGCTACCGGTATTAGATACAACGCTCAGTTATAAATGCCGGTTTGTTTATCTTCTAATTTTCCATTTCTCCAGCTTGTTGCAAATTCAGCCGACGTCTGGTAATTCAGCGATGAATGAGGTCTGGACTCGTTATAGTCCTGCCGCCAGTCATTAATGATTTTCCGGGTATGAGGAATATCGCTGAACCAGTATTCATTCAGGCATTCATCCCGAAAGCGACCGTTAAAGCTCTCTATAAATCCGTTCTGCGTTGGCTTACCTGGCTGGATAAGGCGCAACTCCACACCATGCTCAAAGACCCATTGTTCGAGCGCGTGGCAGGTAAATTCCGGGCCCTAATCAGTTCTATTGGCGCCGGCCAGCAGCGAAAGAGCGCGATACTGTCCAGAATACGCGTGACCTGAACGCCTGAAATCCCGAAAGCAGCGCTGATCGTCAGACACGCCTTCGTGAAGTCGTCCACACAGGTCAGGCACTTGTTCCTGCGACCGTTGGCCCGTGCATCCATGACAAAATCCATCGACCAGGTCAGGTCCGGCGCATCCGGGCTAAGAAGCGGAAGCCGCACAGCCGCCAGCCCCTTATGATGTCGTCTGCACTTCACACTCAGGCCGTTAAGGTGGTAAATGCGGTATACCCGCTTGTGGTTGACGGGAAGATCCTCCCGACGTAATCACTGCCAGATGCGCCGGTACCCAGAACGCCTTCGTTCGGGCGCCAGTTCTGTGATACGGCCTGATAAATGTGCATCAGCCGCCAGACGCTGAGCTTCATAGAGGCGGTCGACAGGGACAAACCTGTAAGCCTGCTGGCAGGACGTTGAGACAGACTGGTCGCATCACACATAGACTCAACGATTTCCCGCTTCTGGTCTGTCGTCAGTACTTTCGCCGAGAGCCACCTGAAGTGCTTCCTTATCCAGCATAGCTTCGGCAGACAGCTTCTTGAGTCTGGCGTTCTCTTCCTCAAGCGAATTCAGTCGCTTAACCTCGGGCACCTCCATACCGCCATACTTCTTACGCCAGGTATAAAAGGTGGCGTCGGAAATGGCGTGCTTGCGGCAGAGCTCATGGGCAGAAACCCCGGCTTTAGCCTTGCGGAGAATACTGATGATCTGTTCGTCGGAAAAACGCTTCTTCATGGGGGTGTCATCAAGTGGCTTATGAAGACATTACTGACATCGCGGTGTATTAATCAACGGGGAGCAGGTCAGTCGGCCTGTATCTGGCGACAACCCAGCCACTGGTTCTGATGGCAGCCATCTTTATGGCGGGGTTTGGTGTAAACGGCATCTTTGCTGGCTCCGGGCCCTTCCTTGCCGAGATTATTGGCGACACACAGTCACGCGGCTTTTTAATGGGCCTGGCTTATAACGGTGGTCGCTTAGGTGGGTTTATTGCACCGCTGCTTATTGGCTATGTTGCCAGCATAGGGGGATTTACCGCAGGGCTGGCGACCACGGTTCTGGCCTTTATCGCCGCGATGGTTGTGGTGTGGATGGCACCCGAAACGAAAGGCATTAAGCTGCAATAGCCCTTTTCTTTAAGCCTGATAAGGCACGGCTGTTTTGGTCGTGCTTTTTTAGTGGCGCGGAGAGACAACCGATGGTTAGTGCAATGCTAACCATCCTTCCGGGCTCACCGCTTTTGATCAATTTATTACCCTAATAACGTGCAAGTCTTGCTGCCTCAGACCGACTGTCGGAAGAGCGGTAATCCGGCTTTCGCTATTCATTTTTCCTGCGGAATATTGTGTCCGCTTTGTGCCAGAAGTGGACGTTCAGCGTTGGCTGACGGATCGTATTCCCACTGTGATTCATCACTGTAAATCGCACCATCATCATCCATTACCTGGGCATTAAGATGTTTTGCAATCTCTAACATCTTTCTGTACAGATAGATATCTGGCCATTTGGTATAAATATTACCTGCGTTCCAGTCAAGCCATGAATCTTCACATGACGAGGGACCTGACCACAAGACATGGTAATCGCCGTTTATACATCTCTGCTTAATTCATTATCTTTATTAATGTAGTTAAGCCATTCGTCAGCGGATATCTGCGCATCACCTTTATCTGCCCAAAATTCAGCTCGCGTTATGTGAAATTCGACACCCATAGCATCTCCTGAACGCTAAACTTTCTGGCCTAATAATTATCACCTGAGTTGGCGGGATTTTTAGTGTCTCCCTCAAAACCGGGTTTACCTGCCCCCACTCTAGTATCACCATTTTCTTTAGGGCAGGATAACCGTTCTTTTGATTCTGTGTTAATGGTGCAGTTGGTGAAAATTTACATTCGAGGCAAGAATCCCCACCATTCCCATCCCTCATCATAATATTAGCCCTGACGTTGTGTCATTATCTGTCCCGATTGTAAACTCATCTGCTGTTTCTGATTGCCCCTTGAGTATTTATTGTATATTTCATCTTTGACTGATTTGCCCTTTTGCATAAGGGCTGATAAAAACACCCCGGCTTATTAAGGCGGGTATTTTCATTTTTTGTAGTGCACCTTTCCTATGAAGGCCCATTTATGATTAACTCTCTTTTCTTTGAAAAACACTATGACCTTGACCTGGAATGATTTTCTCCGGACAGTCAATCCTTTTTATAATGGTTTCTATATCAAAATCGCCATCAAAATCTGCTATCACCTCTGTTTCAACTATAGAGATGTTTTCTTTATCATCATCTTTAATTTCCCCATCAATAAAAAAACACAGCAAAATTTTATTTCCACAAATGTCTACGGCTATGTTTCTCATATTTTCAGTAACAGCACCAAGAAGAGCCGCTTGTATTGATAACTTTAACCTTTTTATATATTCATAGTTATTTTTCATCATAATCTCCCGATCAGAAACGCGCTGGCACTGTATGAACACAATCCTTATCATAATGAACAATTCCTTTTGGCGTCGGCACAGATAAACCAGTAGCTTTATCGACAAAAGTACCAATAGTCTTAACAAAATCAATTCGTTCTTTAGAACCTGCCAAACCCACTTCTATCTTCTCAATCTACTGTCCTGTTCCCAATTGAGGCAACAAACGTCATGAGGCAGACATAACCATCAGTATGGTTCGCCCCGTTGAGTCTGCCGTTCGTAATCAGCGCGTTGGCCAGGTTAAGTTCAGGCTTTACGGCAGTGCAGGATATCTCGCCACACCAGGAGAACGGAGCGTCATCGCTTACGATGAGGACGTGACAGAGACGCCACAGCAGGCCTGGCTTAAAGCGCAGTGCGCGGGGCTGAAAGTTGTGTTCTTCAGTAATGATTTACGTATACAGGCTATTACGGCGGCTGGCCATGCCGGTATAGCGCTGCTACCCGAATACCTGGCGAATGAATATCACCTTGTGCCGACAGATCCCGATGGCCCGGTTCTCATTCAGGACATCTGGTTGAGCGTTCATGAAGATGTCCGGTATGCGAGACGCATCAGTACTGTCCTGGACTTCCTTAAAGGCTGCCTTGAGCCTGCCTGTAGCTTGTGAATTTTTGCATACTGAGCAGGTGATAATCTGGAATATCACACAGCGTTGCAGCCTCCTATACTCTTCCTGACTCTGAAGACGGGTAATAAACCCGGTGTTTATTACCCGACCCGTTCAGGTTCTCTCGTCATTTCCGGTAACCCAGTAAAGGTAATCTTCTATGAACAGTAATATGAGTGGAAAAGTCATTGTTATCACCGGTGCCAGCAGCGGTATTGGTGAAGCCACTGCCCGGATTTTAAGCGCCGCAGGCGCGAGTGTCGTGCTGGGTGCCCGTCGTCTTGAAAAGCTGACTGCTCTGGCGGATGAACTGACACGGGCGGGCGGAAAAGCAGAAGTCGTGCAGATGGACGTGTCAAACCGTCAGGATGCCGAAAAACTGATTAAGACAGCTGTAAACACGTTCGGCAGGATTGATGTGCTGATTAACAACGCGGGTATTATGCCTAATTCACGACTGGACCAGTTGCGGGTAGAGGACTGGGAAAAGGCTATTGATATCAATCTTAAAGGCACGCTGTATGGCATTGCCGCAGCCCTGCCCTTTATGAAAGACCAGAAAAGCGGCCATATCATTAACGTGTCTTCTGTAGCTGGCCTGCATGTTCGCCCTACCACGGCTGTTTATTCAGCGACTAAATTTGCGGTACGGGCTATATCAGAGGGCCTGCGTATGGAAATGACGCCATACAATATTCGCAGCACGATTATTTCGCCCGGACCGGTTGATACGGATTTACCGGGAAGCGTGACAGATGCTGCCGTAGCAGAGAAGGTCAGAAAGATACACGAAACGGCTATCCCGGCAGAAAAACTGGCTGAAACCATCGCGTTTGCAATCAGCCAGCCAGAAGCCATCGACATCAACGAAATCGTTATACGTCCCACCGCAATAGACTTTTGACCATTGCCCTGAGACAAGCTGGAATGTCGGCAGGGGCACAAGAAACATGCCATCTTCTCCATTGCTTCCCTGACGGAAGCCGTGGGCCCATGAAAGATGCGCACCCTTCACCGTAAAGGAAGAAGCCCCGCGAATGCTGCGGGGCGCTTTTGCGTCCGGTCTCACCCGTATTGCGCCTGCTGGTCGTGCCGCCTCTCTCTCCTCGTACCGGATGAGGCTTCTCACTCACGACAGGCTTCCGACACGGCGTAGCTGTCCTCAAACATACGGAAACGCGTAATGAGCCCCTGTTCGATGTACATATCGAGTACAAATTCGGTCTCAATTAACTTACCGGTTTTTTTAACGCGCGTGGCAAGCTCGCCCGTGGCGACGACGTGGTTGCCGTTGATAAGAATGTCGTTGATGTCGAACTTTTCTGACGTCGTCTGCTCCCGGATTTGCGCATAGAATTCGGCCACACCTGTTCTGCCTTTTTTACGCCCAATCCAGGGAACCACTTGTGTATTACCGGCGATAAGCCAGTCCACCTTTTCACTGACCAGTTCAGCGATCTCGCTCACCGCCTCTGAGGTGGCGATACGATGAAAGAAGGTTTCGACTACAGCCTGAGGTGTTAGCGTCGTCATAAAGTGTCACTCCCGTTAACTGAAGCCCAGGCCCTCAAGATTAATTTAGTGTTCCGGCAAGCGGCTTATCTGCAGATGCGGTTATATGGTGCAGGTCAAAACTCGGGTCACTGACGTGATCGTGTTTCGAAGAGCATGTTGCATAACGCGGGCGGTTTCCCCTTTACCTCGTCACTTGAGATAATGCCGCGATCATTAACGCGGTTATATTCAGGCAAAACGAAGACGAACCGCTTTCCAGACCTGTTTGCTTTGTTCTGAAAAAACATTTAGTCATGCCGGGCGAGTTATTCTGGATAATCCCTCCACAGGGTAACGCCGCATAATCGCTTTTACCGCTCTCTCTGAGATGAAATGCAGCTTATTGTAATAGTGAGCTGACTGACTTAACAGCAATGTAATGCCAGCGTATTCCGTTACAGAGAAAGAGGATTGCGTCAGCCATATAGTCACTACAAGTGATTATACGAGAAGCCCTTTAATAGCGGCAGGTTAACGCCCTCTGAAAATCTTATCCCGCGCTTAGTACACCATTTTATTTTCTCTAGCGAAAAATATAATTCTGTTCCTTTCGGGTTATTTATTCTCCTTTTCCACAAAATCACTATTTAAAAATAACCCATTAATAATAAAGAAAAAAAACACCTGGAAATCTTTTATTGATGGACGAAAAATGTTAAAAGTGAAAACCGGTGAAACAGCTCTTTACATTTCTCGCCTGGCCAGTGCCGAATATAAAAGCATTTATTCACCCTGTTTCTCCAGCCATTTTTGAAATACGCTTCAGTCACTCGCGCTTTGAACAGGGTGCCATATACTTCAGGCATATTCTCATTCGGAATATAAAACTCATTTCAATTTATGGCAGCGCAAACGGCCCTGTAAAGTCGTCTGTGCAAGGAGACAGTATTATGGATCAAACCGCATTTTTGATCGGGTTTTCGGTCATGGCAATTGCGTCACTGGCGATTTATGCCACCGGCAAAAAAACCTTTCCCTTTCGACATCACACGTTAATGCATGCCTCAGTGCCTTTTATTGCCGCCACCGCTTATCTGGCCATGGCCTTTGGTTTCGGAAATCTGGCCACAGAGAGTGGCAGTATCGTTTATCTCGCTCGCTATGCTGACTGGTCTGTCACCACGCCTGTTTTACTGGCAGGGCTTGTTATGGTTGCCTTTCATGAACAGAGTAAACCGGGTGAAATGGGGGGATTTTTAACGGCCATCATTATTCTGGATGTGATGATGATTATCACCGGTCTGGTCTCTTCGCTGGCGGCAACGTTCGCCGCGAAATGGGTGTGGTATCTCTGGTCCTGTGCTGCGTTTCTTGGCGTGGTTTACCTTCTTTGGGGGCCGCTGCGGACGATTGCCGCGGAGCGCGGCAGGGCGATAGCGGACGCTTACAACAAAAACGTCGCATTACTGACGGTGGTCTGGTTCATCTACCCTATCGTTTTCCTTGTCGGTCCGGAAGGGTTAAAAATCATCACCGATCCTGCGTCCGTATGGGCATTCCTGGTTCTTGATATCATCGCCAAGGTGTTTTACGCCTTTTACGCGGCGTCCAGTCTTGAAAAAGCGCTGCGCCATACCACATTTGATGGTGCTGTGCGGGTATGACTCTGCGGCAGACTGCCGGCTGGACAGGACTTTGGGGGGCAGCGCTGGCTGCCTCTTTCAGTCCGATGCCCGTGCAGTTGATTTTTGCCATTGTCGCAATAGGTGTTATTGGCATGGCACACGGTGCCAGCGATCTGGCCGTAGTAA
Organism: Pantoea sp. CS_6; assembly: GCF_041954745.1. Lineage (NCBI taxonomy): Bacteria > Pseudomonadati > Pseudomonadota > Gammaproteobacteria > Enterobacterales > Erwiniaceae > Pantoea > Pantoea sp. CS_6. The sequence goes on along the minus strand of NZ_JAVAYG010000002.1, from coordinate 52,770 downwards.
AACGCGGGCGTAAGTTGCCGTTCCTGGCTGCTTACGGCGTGATCATCCTGCTTTGCCTGTTCTGGTGGCACTGCTCGCCGGCACTGGCATTACCTGGTTTCTTGCTGGCATCTGCGCTGCATTTTGCCCTTGAAGATGCGCCAAAGGGAAGGATGACAGAACGCCTGGCCAGAGGCGTCAGCATGATAGCGACGCCCGCCCTCTTCCACCTGCAAGAATACAACATCATTCTTCACCAGGCAGGACTGGCACCCACTCTGCTCGGTTCTGTGACGTTATGCATGGCGATTGCGGGCGCACTTTGTGCCATTAGCCTGATGATCACCGGCTTGAGGCGTCACGATGTGCGGCTCATTACCGGGACGCTGGCGTTACTGCTCCTTCCCCCTTTTGTCGGCTTTTCCATGGGTTTTTTAATTTTGCATGCCCTGCCACAAACCCGGTTACGTCGTCTTCAACTGGGTTATGCGCATTACACCGGCTACCTTTATGCAACCTGGCCGGTGCTGGCAGCGGCCATTCTGCTGGCGGTCGCGACAACCTGTATGATGTACCCGTCCAGTGACGCAGACATAAAATCGCTGTTTGCTGCGCTCGCTTCACTCGCTATTCCCCATATGCTGGTTACCCCTTACTTCGAGCCGGGTAACAGTGGATAACGTCAGAAGTAACAGGAACGCTTCGCCGGACGCAGAAGGTTAACTGTGGCGTCAGCATGTAGATGCCTGGCTTTCAGGCATGATAATCAGCGTGTTGCCCTTTCCACTGCACACGTTGCAACGTTCCCCTAAACATCCCCTGACCCCGGCGCTGAGCGCGTGCGTAATAATGGCGTAAGGTTATGCCGCCGGAATCATGCAGCGGCAAAAGGGGTGAACGTCAGGGAAACGAGGGGAAAGACGAGTATCGGGATTCAGCCTGGCCGTCGTGGGGGATCAGTTCCCGGATTTACGACCGAACAAAAGACCCAGGAGTTCACGGTAGTGCTGCTCTTCTTCTGCACTTCCTGCCAGCTCCAGGCGGCGGACAAGTTTGCTGCATATGGCCGTGCGGTTCAGGCTTTTTCCTGCGCGAAGAATTTCTGACGCGATGCTCCCCAGCGTTTCCTGCTGAGTGGGCAGTGACGCACTGTCGAAGTAGCGGGCAATGGCGCTCATGGCGTCGGATTTGGACGAGTTTTTGTACAATGTTGGCTCTGGGAAAATGTTTAATGGGTTTACTATTACTTGTGGGTAAAGTTATAGACTTGATGGTCCGCTGTACAGGTGTATTTTGGGAAACGCTCGTTTTCTTTTGCAAAACGTGCTTTTACTATTATTCTGAGGATGATGATGAGAGTCTGGCAGACTTTCGGCCCTGACCCAGGCTGATTCAGTGGCATAACAAACGCCATGGCCGCATCCCTGTACAGGTGCTGCTTTCCGTGACAGAGATGAAATGAGAGCGGTAAAGGCACGCTAAGCGAAGGGGATTTTGCGCCATTATTCCCGGTCACTGTGCTGAAAACGTCGAAGGAGATCGGCAAAGATTAACCCATTTCCGCATCAGGATTCAGGGCCCGCAATTGTTTTGCATCGTGGCTGCAAAAGAAGGTAATTTCCTGATGATAGTGACTTAACACCGCACGAAGCTGCCGTTGCGTATCCCGTCTGGTTTTATTATCCATTGCCATCATCCACTGATAGAAACGTAGCCCTGGCGTACAGTGGGGTTTATGCAGTGCCATTTCTTCCCGATAGAACCAGGCGTCCCCGCCATGAAGCAGCCATCCTTCCGCCCCGCGAACTGCAATGCCTGCATGCCCTTGTGTATGACCGGGCAGTGGCACAAGCAGAATATCAGCGGGAAGTCCTGTAAGAGATGTTACGGCATCGAAGCCGTACCACCGCTCTCCCTGAACCTGATAGCCCGTCCAGCCGGAAACGCCTGTCCATTGCCCCGGTCAATAGCGCTCACGGGCCAGCCAGCTGTGCCGTTGCTGTGAAGTATCGATTTCGGTTTGCAGCAGATGTATCTGCGCACCAGGAAAATCAGTGAGCCCGCCTGCATGGTCAAAATCGAGATGAGTAAGAACTATGTGACGGACATCTTTAGCGTCAAACCCCAGCGCCTCAATGCGAGAACGTGCGGTAAGATCTTCACGTCGTTGAATATTGTTCAGCAGTCGAAAAAAGCCAGAAAGGCGTTTTTCTGGCTGGCGCATATCCTCCCGCCCAAAACCGGTATCAACCAGTACAAGGCCGTGCCGGTCTGTTTCTATCAGCAGACAATGGCACACCAGATGCGCATACAGACCTTTACTGAAACCGTCAAACAGCGCTCCACCTACGGGGCACATACATCCACAGTTGAGATGATGAATTTTCATAAATTATCCAGTTTTAAGGTGTAGTCAGGCATTCTGACAACCCCTATCTTTAGGCCTGCTTGCTTAAGGACCTAACGCAGGAAGCAGAATGGCTGAATATTTTTTGTCGCTTCCCTGATGATTGACGCGTCAGAGGCAAAAGCAGAACTGGCGAAAAGCCGCCCTTCAGGCGGGTTACGATGACTGTATTAATGGGGCTCATTGTTCTGTGCAGCAGCACTAAGCCTGTCATCCTGCCCGTCACCCGACGCTCGCTTCAGTGATTTCATCAGACATGAATGGTCAGAGGGGTTATCCACCTGACATGCCGGACTGTCTGCCAGAAATAATGCTGTTCATGCCAGGCAGAGATAAAAAATTCCCCACCTGAATAGCGGGGAGCGAACTAACTAAACAGTTCCAGGCTACTTTAGCTGCAGGCGCCAGCAGCCCCCCACGTTAATGAATTATTGTACTGATATCTGAGCGTTGCAAACGAGACGGTGACACGACGCTAATTTACGTACCGGTTTCTTTTTACTTAGTCAGAATCCGACAAGATCTAAAAATATCAGGACAGCCGCTTCGTTAAAATTAACATCAGAGGAAAACATGACAGACACAATATTGCGCTTATTTGCAAACCAGACAAGAAACGCAAGGCGATTTTATATACGTTTAATAGGATACCTGCTCCACTAACGCCCCCCTTTTACGCCATTTCTTGTTGAAACCCTTAAAATCACCCACACTCTTTTTATACCAAAGAAAATAAAATTAAATGCATAAAATTCAAAATATTAACTAAATAATCAACCCCAAAACTTTGGTTAAAAGATAAATTAGATTTCAGATGATAACGCCTGAAATAATGAAATACCTGATTTTAAGCCAATGAGAATGGGCGGGATTAGGTTGATCAAAATCAAATAAATTTAAAAATAATGGGCAAAAATCAAAAGAAGCATAATGAATGTATCTTTTGTGCCGATATACGATTACCGCCTGAGAAAACCTAAGGCTCGGGGTAACGTTCAACACAGGGTTAATTAAATGAAAATTATAAAAAGCTTTTACAATTTAAAGATAGGCGGGAAACTGGTTCTGGGTTTTCTGTTAGTTATTCTTGCCTCACTGATTATCTCTTCGCTGGCGCTCAAATGTTTTTTAAATATCAAAGAGAACTCTGCCAAACGTGACATTACCGTACAAATGCTGGATTCACTGGCTAAAGCCCGGCTTAACCGCACACTTTTTCAGTATACTCGTGAGACGAAGTTTATCGAAATCAATGGCGAGGCAATGAACCAGCTTTCGGGTTTACGGCAAAGCCTGGAGCACTACTCCTGGTCCACGGCCGGGCGTGAAAAGCTTTCTGTTCTCAGCGTTGCCCTGAATCAGTATCGCGAGAAACGGCAGACTTTTCTTGCGAGTACAGACAAAACCGTCTTCGCCTTAAATGAACTGAACCGCCTCGAACTGGCCACGCTGTCAGAAAAACTGGCTGCCCGACAGACGTCCGTTCCTGCTGACGCTGCTGCTCAACTGCTCACGCTGAGCCTGAAGATCGAACAGGCCGCGTTTTATGTGCAGGCATTTATTAAAACGCCAGATTCGTCATCGCTGGATAAATTTGCTGGCATCAGGGATACCCTGTCATCGCTTAAGACCCAGCTGTCCGGTCCGTCCGCTTCAGAATTCACTACCTTGTTAGCCGAAGTGGAGCAAAAAACAACAGCCGGCCCTGTGCTGTTGAACAACTATCTTCTTGCCGTTAACGCAGAGAAACACGCCTCAGACGACATGACGGCCGCCGCAGGCAAACTCAATCAGTCCATGACAGATTTGGCTTTCTTCCAGTCTCAGATGGCTGAAGAGTACATACATACCGCCCTCTGGCAGATAGGTTTCACCACGATTACCTGTATTATTCTTAGCCTTGTTGTCGCCTGGAGAATGACCCGTAGCATTACCGTTCCCCTGAAAGAGACGCTTTCTTCAGCAAAACGCATTTCAGCAGGCGACCTGACGTCAGAAATAACCAGTTCGCGTACTGATGAACTGGGCGAACTGATGACCGCCGTCGGTGCCATGAATCACAGTCTGCGCACCATCATTTCAAAAGTCCGGGACGGTGTGAACAGCGTAGCTCGCGCCTCCTCTGAAATTGCAGCAGGTAATACTGACCTTTCCTCACGAACAGAACAGCAGTCCGCAGCCGTTGTAGAGACCGCTGCCAGTATGGAAGAGCTGACCTCAACCGTAAAACAGAATGCTGAGAACGCCCATCATGCCAGCCAGTTGGCTACCGAAGCATCACATAACGCCAGCCGTGGCGGGGAAATTATCAGCGACGTGATCGCCACGATGGGTGGGATAAGTCAGAGCTCGGGCAAAATTGGAGAAATCATCACTGTCATTAACGGTATTGCTTTCCAGACGAACATTCTGGCGTTGAATGCCGCGGTTGAGGCGGCACGGGCAGGCGAACAGGGACGCGGCTTTGCTGTGGTAGCAGGTGAAGTACGTAGCCTGGCACAGCGCAGCTCTGTTGCGGCAAAAGAAATTGAGGCACTCATTCGGGAATCCCTGGAGCGCGTAAACAACGGTACCGAACTGGTTAACCGTGCCGGTAATACCATGGGAGATATCGTCAAATCCGTCACGCAGGTCAGAGATATTATGGGCGAAATCGCTGCCGCGTCTGACGAGCAGAACCGGGGCATTACCCAGATAGCGCAGGCGATGACGGAAATGGATACCACGACGCAACAGAATGCTGCGCTGGTTGAGGAGTCATCTGCGGCGGCCAGCAGCCTGGAGGATCAGGCGCTGGAACTCGAAAAAACCGTGGCCGTATTTCGGTTACCGCCGCCCTCTTCAATGACCGCGACCAGCGCCCCGGTGATCGCGCGCAGTCGGCCCATTCCGGCTTCAGTGAAAACCTCAGACGCCAACTGGGAGACATTTTAAGGCATAACGCAAGGCCGTGCTGGGGCGCTGTGTGTGACGCGCCTCAGCAAGGGTTGATGCGCCTGACGGCATTGAGAGGATACGTGACTGAAAATAAAATGCATACCGCTCACCTTATCGTTGGTGAGGCAGCCGAAGCCCTGTTTTATGAAGCCGATTCAATCACGCGGAAAACGTTAATTGATAAGCTCTACAGCATTCTGCAGCAGGAAACAGGTGGTCAGCGTAAAGCCGCAATCATCGAAGCAATAAAACTGTTCATTTGATTTGCACACTCAGTGCCTGAGGAAATGTGAAGGCCCTTCAGTCAGGAAGCATCCTTACCTTACGAAACGTAAGTGCCACTCAGGCGCATCATACGCTTGAGGTCCTTTTCACGACCACAAAGGCGAAGAATGGCCGCAAGTTGTGCTTTCACGGGTAAAAACACCTGCTGCGATTTGATACTCACGGTAACGGTTTCGCCTACTGAGAGAGCTGTCCAGCCTTGTTCTGTCAAAATGTGGAAGCCACCGAGGAGTTCAACCGGCACCGGACCAGGCTCAGGTCGCAGCAAAAAGTCGGAGCGGAACCGTAAAGACGTCTCATCAGCATAGTTGGGCCAGGCGTATTTCTTGCTCAGAAAAGCCGCGGCATGCGAAGGCAGGACAATATCGATATCGTTCACCGGCCCCTTTTCAAGGCCGTAAAGCACCATGGCCGCTCCCCCGATCACCATCCAGGGCAAAGCGTGCTGATTCAGTTGCTGTGCCATTTTTGCCAGGGTTAATTCTAAATCGTCCATATATCACTATCACTCGGTTGAGCGCGTTTTACGACGTAATGTTTTTTCGTTGTGCTGACGTTGTCTTAACGCAACTGGATAACTGTATGCCAGATTTATGACATCTGAAGGCAACTGCAAGGAAGGGTCAGAATCGCGACAGGTTGGCTAAACAGCACCATCATAAAGCCCTCTGCCGCCTTACCCGATCAGGAATGACGTAAACCGGTGCAGGAAAAACGGCGCAACCTGTCGTCAGGCCAGCCACAACGCGCATCTGAAAAGCCCGACCAGGGCCGTTCAGGCGCGGCGAAAGGCCTGAACGCAGCTCGTACCACCGTTTATTTGCTCACTCACAAATAAACTGCGCTTCGCACTGGCGGGCGATTTCCCACAGCCTGTTGCGAATGACCTGCTTAAGTTGCAGCGTGGACTGGGACTGGGGTTGATCACGACGGCTGATCAGCATCACTTCAAACGGCAACGGCTGTGCGACGGGGAGTAATTTTAGCTGTTCGGCATAGCGGCAAGCCGTGAACAGATCCACCACGCCCACACCGCCGCCCGCCAGTACCATATCCGCAATTACCGAGTAGGTTTTAATCGATAACGACACCGCCGGATTCAGCTTTTTATCGCGTAGCGCGCGGTGCAGGACACGCCCAAGCGGATCCTGGGTCTGCATCATCAGCAGGTTATTCGCGCATAACCATGCCAGCGTAACGGGTTCATGCTGGGGATGATTTGGCGGCAGCAGCGCCACCATTGACGACTGAAACAGCGGTTCCGCCAGCAGCGCTGCATCCACCTGCTGACCAAAGACCAGGGCGAAATCAAGCTGATTCTCCAGGATCATTTGGCATAAGGTACTAAAGTGTTCCGTGACCAGCTCAACGCTGACCGAGGGCACCTGTTGTCGCCAGGTGACCAATGCCGGTGCCAACACCATTTGACCGAAAGCGTGAGCCGCACCAACACGGACGATCTGCCCTTCGCCGCGTCGCAGTTGTTCAGTGAGCTGGGTGATGGATTGTAAGCGTTGGTAGAGGTCTTCCACCTCTGGCAGCAGCCTTCGCCCTTCTGCCGTGACGCTCATGCCCTGGATACGCCGCTCAAACAGCGCAAAGCCCAGTTGCTGTTCTGCATGATTCAGCACGCGGCTGATATTGGGCTGCGATACGTTGAGCAGGCGCGCGGCTGCGCTGATGCTGCCGGTCTGTACGATGGCCTGAAAGACTTCTATGTGACGGAGCCGCATCATTATTTACCCTGTGTGGATTCAGCTACCCGCAGGCCGCTGTGATGCACCCTTTTCAGCGCTTCACTTACAGCACCGCCAACGCCTGAATCAAAATGGAAAACCTGAACCATCTGTCATCTCACCCGCGGTACGGGCAAAGAAATGGCCAGCGCCTGAATCTGTCCTGCCTCTGTCGTTATTCCTTACTGCCGATACGATCCGGGCGGGTAAAGACAGGACAACCCCTGCTGCAAAAATTGTACCGTAAAACAGAGGGAGGCGAAGCGACCCGCTACCGCCTTGCGCTGAAATAAGGCGGCACCGGGCTTAAGCAAGGGGAAACGGGTGCAAATCGCGCCGGTATCGGCCCATTTCCCCTCACTGGCTGAATTATTGAAAAGGGTAAAGCCAGGCGTTCGCCCTGCCATGGTGCAGCGGGGAGACGGCCGGGTTATCTCATGTGGATCGACGGTGCCTGGTGGCGGATTGTCGGTCAGTGCGCACGACCGCGCCCGGCAGCGATGTTTCTGAAAAAAGGAAGCTGCAGGGACGAAGGTTACCCGCCCCTGACCTCATGGCTGTCCCTGTGCTACGACTGGGTACTCGCCAGGTAAGAAAACGCACTGAGCAAGCTGATCAACGTCTCCATCCGCTCTGCCTGATATCCCACGGTAACCGCATCGATGCGCGTGACGCCGGGGATCAGGCTGAACAGATCGGCCAACACGGGTTTACTGGCCTGAAGCTGCATATGATAAGGCGCGGTCAACCGGGTCGTGCGTGTATCGCGCTGATGCTCAAGCGCGGCGCGTGCAGCACTGCCTATGGCACGTTGTGCCGCTTTGGGACTAATGGATTCCGCGCAGGTATGGGAAATGGCGCGTTTGACACAAACGTAGTCAACCGTTGGGTAATATTCGGCTATCCAGCTCTGTAGCTGATCGTCGCCCGTGACCAGCCACAGTGGCGTGCCCTGCTCAGCGGCGGCAGCGGCGTAAATATCAGTTTCGCCCATCACCAGGCCATTGATATGGATACGCCAGAATGCACGGCCATTAATGGTGTGCGCCAGTACGCCGGGTTCGCCTGCTGCGCTGTGATAGCCCACCAGAAATAATCCGTCGAACGTCTGCTGTTCTATGCCTTCAACCATCGATAAGCCGCGCGGTTTGCCCTGCACCAGCCGGGCGCGGGGATCAAGATTTTCCGCCCGCAGGTTGGTCATTTGCGCATGGCTGTCTGCAACGACCACCTCCGTTGCGCCTCCCGCGAACGCCCCCTCTATCGCGGCATTCACTTCCTGTTCCATCAGACCGCGGGCCAACTGATATTCCGGGTTGCCGGGTGTGCATTGCTCCGGGCGCATAACGCCCGCGATACCTTCAATATCGGCAGAAATAAAAATTTTCATGTGGTTAACCTGTCCAGAATCTGAGTCAGTGAGGGGCGATGGTGACCACGAAAGCCGGTAACAGGCTCTGCGCTCAACAAGGCATCCAGTACAGCCTGTTCAGTGGCATCTGCCGCGGCGGCAAGCAGCGGCTCCAGCATGGCGTCCTGCGGCGGTTGTGGCAGCGGTTGCGTTGAAAACGCTACGGCGATATCGCCCGAGCCGTGGCCCCAGTAGCTGCCCAGCCGCCCGAGGCCGGCACCGGCACGCTTCGCGATACGCTTCAACTGACGCGCATCCAGCGGCGCATCCGTCGCCATCACGATGATGACAGAACCGGCATCACGCTGCGGTGCCTCTCCTGCCAGCAGCGGTGCAATCACTTCACCAAGCCGCACACCGTCAAGCGTGAGCGCGCTGAGCGCGCCAAAATTCGCCAGCACCAGCACTCCCAGCGTGGCATTGAGCGACGGAATAACACGCGAGGCCGTGCCGATCCCGCCCTTCAGATTAAAACAGCTCATCCCGCGTCCTGCGCCAACGCTGCCGCGGGAAAAGTCCGCTGCGGCTGTATGCAATGCTTCCTGCGCCATCGCCTCACTGATGGCCAGCGCCTGAATATCATTGAGCCAGCCGTCGTTGCACTCCAGGGCCAGCGGGTTCACCGTCGGCAGCGTTCGCCCGAGTTCCGGGTTACGACTGATGGCGTCCCGTACCAGCGTGGTAAACAGCGTGCCCACCGCCAGCGTGTTACTGAGCAGAATCGGCGTGTGTAACACACCCAGCTCCTCGACCTGTGTCAGTCCGACCGGTTTCGCAAAGCCATTCAGAACTTCAGCTCCGCACGGCAGCGGCGTGAGAAACAGGTTATCACCCGGCGGAACGATAGCGGTGACGCCAGTCTGCCGCTCTCCCTCAGCCAGCGTGACGTGGCCGACGCGCACACCAGCCACATCGCTGATGCGATTAGTGGGGCCGCATGCGCTGCGCGGCTGCCCCAACTGACGCTCGTTACGCCAGCGATCCAGCAGCAGTTCGCACTGCCATTGTTGAAAGTCCATCGTCAGCCCTTGAGTTTCGGGTCGAGCGTGTCACGCAGCGCGTCGCCGAGCAGGTTAAACGCCAGCACCGTGATAAAAATCGCCAGCCCCGGAAACACGCTCATGTGCCACGCGCCCGCCATCATCATGCTCCGGCTCATGGCCAGAATATTGCCCCATTCAGGCACATCCGGCTCCGGTCCGAGGCCAATAAAGCTTAAGCCTGCCGCTGTGAGAATACTGGTGCCAATGCGCATCGTAAAATAAACAATGACGCTGGAAAGCGTGCCCGGCAGAATATGGCGCAGGATAATGATTCGGTCGGGTGCACCGGCACAGCGCACGGCTTCCACATAGGCAGCCTGTCTCAATGACAGCGTGGAGGCGCGAACAATCCTGGCAAAGACGGGCACGCTGAACACCGCGACGGCGATGATGACATTGTTCAGGCCCGTTCCCAGAAGCGCCACCACCGCAATGGCCAGCAGCATGCCGGGAAACGCGAATAACACATCGGCACCGCGCATGATCAGCATATCGACCCAGCCACCGTAATAGCCCGCCAGCAATCCCAGCACGACGCCGACAATCATGCCGAGCGTCACGGACAGCACGCCGATATACAGCGAAATACGCGCCCCATAGATAATACGACTGAGCAGGTCGCGCCCCAGTTCGTCGGTGCCCATCCAGTGTGCTGCCGAAGGGGGCGAGGATAACGCCATCCAGTCGGGCGCCATCGGATCCCAGGGAGCCAGCCAGGGCGCAAAGATCGCCACCAGAATCAGCAGCAGGACAAATCCGCCTGAAACCAGCGCCAGAGGATTGCGCACAAAAGCATGCAGGAAATCGCGCCACGGCGAGCGAATAACCTGAGGCGGGTTATCAGTCAGCGATTGATGACTCATCTCGGCTCCTGTCGCAGACGAATTGCCGGATTGACGACCGCGTAAAGCAGATCCACCAGCAGATTAATGACGATAAATTCAAACACAAACAGCATCACCAGCGCCTGAATGACCGGCTGATCCTGCGCTTTGATCGACTCAATTAACAGCCAGCCTAACCCTGGCCAGTTGAAGACGCTTTCCACGACAATCGAACCGCCCAGCAGAAAACCAAACTGCAACCCCAGCATGGTGATTACCGGGATGAGCGCGTTACGCATCACGTGTTTCCACGTCACCAGACGGTTACGCAGCCCTTTCGCTTTCGCGGTGCGCACGTAATCTTCCTGTGCCACTTCAAGGAAGGCCGAGCGGGTAAAGCGTGCCATGACCGCCGCAACGGACGATCCCAGCGTGATGGCGGGCAGGACAATATCGCTGGCCTTGTTAAAGCCGCTGACCGAGAACAGGCCAAAAGGCATCGCAACGAACTGGATTAGCAGCAGCCCCAGCCAGAACGCCGGCATCGAGATACCGCCCACCGCCACGCTCATTAGTGTCCAGTCTTGCCATTTCCCTCGTTTCAGGGCCGCGAGTACGCCAAGCATCAGGCCGAGAAGCACAGACCAGGCGAAACCGGCTAAGGCGAGCCACAGTGTGGGCAGGAAGCCCTGCTTAATCACCTGCAGCACCGGTTGCTGGGTGCGGTACGTGGTGCCAAGATCGCCATGTAACAGGCTGTCTATCCAGTTAACATACTGCTGCGGCAACGAGTCGTTGAGCCCGAGGTGCTGACGTGCCGCTTCGACCGCTTCAATCGGTGCATCCGGTCCGGCATAAATGCGCGCCGGATCGCCCGGCAGCAGCTTGATGAAACCGAAAACCAGCAGCGAGACCACCAGCAAAACCGGGATCATCTCCAGCAATCGGCGAATGATGTATGCAAACATGCCATTCCCTGAAATAAAGGTGAGACGGGGAGCCTCACGTGCCGCCGCAACCGGCAAAGGCACGTGAGGGACATCCGCGACTTATTTAAACGACGCCTGATTAAACAACAGATTGCCATCAGGCAGCATCGAAACGCCGCTCAGGGTGCTGCGTTTGCCTACCAGATTGTCTGGCGTGCCAAGGAACGCCACGGGGGCCTCTTTCCACAACAGCTTTTGCGCTTGTGCATAGGCGATACCACGTTTTGCCGGATCGGCCGTCGCCAGCCCGGCAGCAATCGCCTTGTCAACGTCAGGATTGCTGAAATAGGAGACATTGTACGAGGTAGGTACCCATGATTCGGTGGCGAACAGCGGACGCAGAGCCCAGTCGGCATCGCCTGTAGACGTCGACCAGCCGCCATAATAGAGGTCAAATTCGGCTTTTTTCGGGTCCTGAACGCCCCACAGCTTCGCGTTGCGCGTTCCGGAATCCATCGGTGTCACCGTGGCGCGAATACCCACCGTGGCCAGTTGCGCCTTCAGCACCTGGGCGGCGCGCACGCTGGCGGTCGCATTGGTGACCCAGAGCTTGAGATCCAGCCCATTCGGGTAGCCCGCCGCTTTCAGCAACGCTTTGGCCTTATCCGGCGCATAGTGGTAATCGGGATCGCTCTGCTTCTCATAGAACTGCACCCCTTCCGGCATCGCGGAGGTGGCCGGTTTACCCAAACCGGCAAAGGCCACCTTCAACCACAGATTACGGTCAATCGCATAGTTGATTGCCTGGCGCACGCGGACATCGGCCAGTGGCTTATGCTGCGTATTGATCGCCATGTAATAGAGATAGATGCTCGGATCGCGCTGAATCGCGAGGTTGCTGTCCTGCTTCACCGCCGCGATCAGATCCGAAGGCAAAGGCCAAATGGCATCCACCTGACCCGATTTCAACGCGGCAACCCGTGTCGCATCTTCCGGGCTGGGTGAGAAGATCACCTGATCGACTTTGGGCCAGCCCTGCCGCCAGTAACCGTCATACTTCGCCAGCGTGACCGCTTTGCCCGGAGTCCAGTTTACGAATTTAAATGGTCCGGTCCCCACCGGATGCAGCCGCAACTGGGCCTCGTCCGGATACTGTTTCAGAACCGACGGGCTCCACATCACCGCCGAAGGGTGCGCCAGCGTGTTAATAAAAGCACCAAATGACTGATTGAGTGAGATTTTCACCTGATCGGGTGCCAGCACCGTCACCTTATCGATCATTTTGTACAGGCTGTTGCGCTTCAGCCCTTTTTTCTGGTCAGCCAGACGATCAAGGTTCGCTTTGACTGCTTCCGCATCAAAAGGCGTACCGTCCTGGAAGGTAACGCCTTTACGCAGCGTCAGCGTAAATTCCGTCGCACTGTCGTTGGAGGTGTAACCGGTCGCCAGCCAGGGCTCCAGCTTCATCTGGGGATCAAACTGAAACAGGCGCTCAAAGATACCGCTCTGCACCGAGTAGCTGACATTATCTGAGGTATCGTGCGGATCGAGCCCCGTAATATCGGCATACATTGAAATGCGCAGATCCTGTGCCTGCGCGGTCATGACCAGTGTCGTCGTTAAGGCGAGGGCGAGTGAAGTACGGCGGAACAGCGTTTTCATAAAATCTCCTGGTCGTTAAGGATTATCGCAATGCAATGCCGTCAGCGACCCAGTGTTGCGGTGCAACCTGCCGATAACGGGGTTTCGTGACCGTTTCGCCCACCTTTCGCAACGGCGAAGGGATTTCGCTGTCATCAAAACGGCGAGGCTGACGGTTCTCGGGATCTGCCACTGGCACGGAGGCCAGCAGACGTTGGGTATAAGGATGTTGCGGTTGATTAAAGACCGACTGGCGCGGTCCGAGCTCGACAATCTGGCCGAGGTACATCACCGCCACGCGGTTGGCAATGCGCTCGACGACCGCCATATCATGAGAGATGAATATCCAGGCTACGCCCGTTTGCTGCTGGAGATCCATCATCAGATTCACCACCTGCGCCTGAATTGAAACGTCAAGGGCCGATACGGCTTCATCAGCAATAATCACTTTCGGTTTCAGGGCCATCGCGCGGGCAATGGCAATACGCTGGCGCTGACCGCCCGAAAATTCGTGCGGATAACGACGCGCGTGCTCCGGCAACAGCCCGACGCTTGTCAGCAGCGCATCAATGTGTGGAGAAGCCTGTTCCAGTGAGTCCACCATGCCATGCAACAGCAACGGCTCGGCAATGGTAAACCCCACCGTCAGACGTGGATTCAGTGACGCATAGGGATCCTGAAACACCATCTGAATTTCACGGCGCAGCGGCTGGAATGCCGTCTCTTTCAGATGAGAGATTTCCTTTCCTTCAAAGTGGATGCTTTCCGCCTCACTGGCGATCAGGCGCATCAGCGCACGCCCGGTGGTCGATTTACCGCAGCCACTTTCACCCACGATGGCCAGGGTTTCACCCGGCCACAGACTGAAATCAATCTGCTCAACCGCATGCACATGATGCGTATGGGTCGAGAAGATGCCGCTGCGGATGGGGTAATACACTTTTAGCCCACGTACATCGAGTAGCGGTTCGCTGTCGTAGCGCGCCGTCAGCTGTTCGTGTTGCGCCGCCTGTTGTGCACCCAACAGAGGAAAGCGTTGCGGCCACGCGTATTCGCGCATATCGCCCAGTTTTGGCACGGCTGCCAGCAACGCTTTGGTATACGCATGCTGCGGGGCGGCAAAAATCTCTGACACGGTGCCCTGTTCGACCACTTCGCCACGCAGCATGACCACAACACGATCCGCAATTTCCGCCACAACGCCCATATCATGGGTGATAAACAACACCGCCATGTTCTTCTCGCGTTGCAACTCACGCAGGATATGTAAAATGCGCGCCTGTACGGTGACGTCCAGCGCCGTCGTGGGTTCGTCGGCAATCAGGAGTTGCGGATCACAGGCCAGCGCCTGAGCAATCATCACGCGCTGGCGCATTCCGCCGGACAGCGCGTGCGGATAGCTTTTCATGACGCGATCGACATCGGCAATACGTACCTGTCGCAGCAGTTCACGTACGCGCGCATGAGCCTGTTTCTTGTCGCACTGATGATGGTCGCGTAACGCTTCGGTGAGTTGATCATCGATACGCAGCACCGGATTCAGTGAGGTCATCGGCTCCTGAAAGATCATCGCCATTTCACGGCCACGCAACGTGCGGCGCTGACTGTCATCCAGCGTTTCTAACGCATGAACTTCTCCGCGGCGATCGCGAAACTGCATGCTGCCGCGATCGATACGGCCGCTGCTCGCCAGCAAGCCCATCACGGCCAGCGACGTGACTGATTTACCTGAGCCGCTCTCGCCCACCACGGCGACAATTTCGCCTGGATAAATGGCGAAACTGATGCCTTTCAGCGCCTGATTCTCACCACTGCGTCCACGAAATGAGACGCTAAGGTCCTGAACAGCAAGCACCGGTGATGCACCGTCAGCACGTGTGGCAGAAGAAGTGAGTCGTGTGTCCGTCATCAATGCCTCGTCGCGTTACAGCCAGATACGGCCATCGGAGTAATTCAAAAAAGGAGAGCTGTCAGCCGCCAGCCAGATCGGGCCATCTAAATCGACGTGCTCTGCGTGCACCGCCACAGGCAATGCCGCTTCCATCGCCAGGGATGAACCCAGCATGCAGCCGACCATGATGCGCATGTTCTGCTTGTGCGCTTCATCGACCATCGCCAGCGCTTCCGTCAGACCTCCGCACTTATCCAGCTTGATGTTGATCATCTCGTAGCGATGACGCAGGCTGGCAATATCCTCTCGCGTGTGGCAACTCTCGTCCGCACAGACGGGAACAGGATGACGGAAGCGTTGCAGGTCATGATCCTGACCTGCGGGAAGCGGTTGCTCGACCATCGCGATGTTATAGGCCTGAAGCGCCACCAGCAGGCTTTCCAGATCCATTCCCGACCAGGCTTCATTGGCATCGATAATGAGCGTCGCACGCGGGGCCGCCGCACGAATCGCCGCCACTTTTTCCAGAACCGCATCGCGGTCAAGCTTGATTTTGAGCAGGATGGCACCCCGCGAGACGGCATCCGCCGCTGCCAGCGCCATGTTTTCCAGCGTATTGAGGCTGAGGGTTTCCGCCGTGACGACCGAGCGTGGCGGCGGGCATGCACTCTGTTGCCAGAGCGTTTGACTGGCCCGTGCGGCGTCAAGTCGCCACAGTGCGCAGTCCAGCACATTGCGCGCGGAGCCAGCAGGCAAACGGTGTTGCAGATCATCGCGGCTCAGGCCTGCTTCCACGTCAGCGCGTACCGCCTCAAGCTGGGCCTGAACGCTGTCTGGCGTTTCATCGTAGCGCGCCGTTGGTGTACATTCGCCCTGCCCAATAAAGCCGTTTTGCTCAAGCGTGACGCGGATAACCGTCACGGCGGTACGCACACCGCGCGAGATAGCAAACGGTCGCGCCAGCGGCAGTTCCACCACGTTGATCTGCACCTGTCTCATCTCAGCCCCGCTCCTGAAGCAGCGCGGCGATGTCATCGATACCAAAACGCACCGGATCGGTTGCCGGTAAACCGAATTCGGCACGGATTTCAGCACAATAGGCGCGCGCGTCTTCTTCCGTGTAGTTTGAGGTGTTAATCGCAAAGCCAGCCAGTTGAACGGACTCACTGGTCACCCGGGCGGCGCGCAGATTGGCTTCCACGCAGTCTTTCAGGCTGACCATCGGTTGATGCGGCAAATGGCGCATATGCGGACGGCCCATTTCATGGCACATCACCAACCAGTGCGGTTGCGCACCGTGCATAAGCCCCATACTGACGCCCGCGTAAGAGGGATGGAACAACGATCCCTGCCCTTCCACGATATCCCAGTGATCATCATCGTTGGCAGGAGACAGGGCTTCTGCCGCACCGGCAATAAAGTCCGCGATTACCGCATCCACAGCAATGCCTTCCCCTGCAACCAGAATCCCGGTCTGTCCCGTGGCACGAAAATCCGCTTTCATTCCGCGCGCACGCATTGCCGCTTCCAGCGCCAGTGAGGTGTACATCTTGCCCACTGAGCAGTCGGTCCCCACCGTGAGTATCCGCTTGCCTGAACGCTTCTTACCGCTGCCAACACTCAGCTTCGGACGCATATGACGTAAATCGAAAAGCGCAACACCAAACGTCTCTGCCAGCGTGACCAGCTCGGGCTCATCTACCAGACGATGATGTAATCCGCTGGCCACGTTCATGCCGGCTTTGATGGCACTTTTCACCGTATCCAGCCAGTGTTCGGGCAGATATCCCCCTGCGTTGGCGGTGCCCAGCACCAGCGTTTTCGCGCCGCGCGCTTTGGCGCTGGCGATATCAAGTTCATCCAGCCCCAGGCTGACCGTACAGCCCGGCAGTTTAATTTCGCCAACGCACTGTTCCGGTCGCCAGATATGAATACCGCGCGCCGTTTTTGCCGCGAGGGGATCGGTAACATCGCCAAGAAAAAGTAAATAGGGTTGTGGGATTAGCATGAGAGTTCTCGTTTCAGACAAAGGTAAGGTTCTGAAACCACTATTTCATGCGTGTTGAAAAGTGACGAATGCTTGTTTGGTTGCGGGGTATAACGGCAGGCTATAGTCAGATAAAAAACTAATGGCAACCGCGTTATTTCAACGAATCAGGGTGAAATCGGCCCCGGTGCCGGGGCGAGTCATAGGAAAAGGATAATATCCGCCGGGGAATCCATGGAGAGATATCGCTTTATGTCAGTCAACGGGAAGCAAGGCCGTTTACTTCGACGCTGTCTTTCATAATGCCCCGGCGTGGTATCGGGTGCCACGGATAACACGCTTAGGTGCGTGGTGAGGATGTTATCTTTCCTGTCAAAACGCTGTGACTGACAACCGAGAGGAAACGCGGTAATTACAGCTTTCCGGTCAGATACTGTGCTTCACCATCCGCAAAGCTCCAGTCACCCGGCGCATTGGTAATAAAGCTGATCATCAAATCTTTCCCTTCCACCCCACAGTGTTCTGCCAGTTCCCGTGCCAGTTCCGCCATGAAACGCGTTTTTTGCTCTTCACTTCTCGGGCTGGTAAACACCCGGACCATCACCAGACGGTCGCTGCGTTCAAACCCCAGCCCGGTATCCTGGAACACCATCTGGTAATTTTTATTTTCGTGAACAATCTGATAACGGTCACGTTCGGGAACGTTAAACGCGGTGAGCACAGCCCGATGTGCAGCGTCCAGCATTGTTCTGATTTCCGTAGCAGAACGTCCCTCAATGATGTCGAATGTCAGCAATGGCATAAATAAACCCTCGGTTGGTCTAAATCGTAAGTGTATGATGTCGCGCTATGTTGACGACTACTGCTGAAAAGAAAAAGAGACAGGGCTGAAATGATTATTCGCTATTTTGAACAATCCCGATGAAAGCATTCCGCACGGATGAACTGTGGGTGCATTTGTACTGGCTGACGGTACTCGCTGAATCGGGAAGTTTTACCCGCGCGGCTGATCGGCTGGAGGTCAGCAAGGCAGCCATGAGCCAGAAAATCAAAGAGCTGGAGAATATGGCCGGCACAGCACTGGTGCAGCGCACTACCCGCAGCGTCCGTCTGACCTCGGCGGGCGAAAAACTGGTGGATAACTTACGCGATCCTTTTGCGCAAATTGAGCAATCCTTTTTACGCATTCGTGATGAAACCGGCCCGGTGAGAGGCCTGGTGCGTGTCAGTGCGCCGGTAGCCTTTGCGCGCCAGCAGCTCGTCCCGGTTATTGGCGATTTTGTCCGGGAGTACCCGCAGGTCACTATTCAGCTGGATGTCAACGACCGTCTGGTATCACTGACTCGTGAAGGTTTTGATTTGGCCATCCGTCACAGCCAGACACTTCCGGAGACCCACATTGCGCTGAAGTTGTGTGACACGCATGCGGTTCTGGTTGCCTCCCCCGCTTACCTGGCGCAATACGGCACCCCGCAAAAGCCCGACGACCTGGAGCGGCATAACTGTCTGTACTATCTGCGCGGACAGGAACCGCCGCGATGGCATTTCCACAAAGTGACGGGCGGAGAGGAAACCGTAATGGTGAAGGGACAGGGAAACTTTGCCACTAACAACAGCGAATCCGTCCGCGATGCGGCATTACAGGGACTCGGTATCGCCCTGCTCCCTGATTTTAGTGCGCGCGCCGCGCTGGCTGCAGGGACACTAACGCAGGTTCTGCCCGCATGGCGAACGGTAGACGCATTTGCCGAAAGCTTATGGGTAATACGTCCGCATACTGCGCAGGTTCCTAAGGCTGTGACCACGTTTATTCGGTGGCTGCGGGCGAGGTTTGCGGAGTAGAGATTAGTAGAATGGTGGTGGTGATTATGTGCGGATGGGCTGCATTGTGCCAGGAGCGGACGTTGCTCATATCACTGTTTTAATGAGAGGGTGAGTGTTTTATGTACACAGAGCTTCCTTAACTTCACGTTGTCATGGCACCAGGTAAGGACGCAATAGTGGTCTTGTGATAAAACATCGTGGTTTTTGCACGTTTTATAGGGGTCAGTAATCTTATCCCTAATCACCCTCTTATCTTAAGGCATCACTGATATGGTCACCTGTTTTCTAAAGTACGTCATAGATCCCTATAAGCTGGATGAGTTTGAGTCTTACGCGCGGGCATGGATTCCTATTGTGAACCGTATGGGGGGAAGTCATCACGGTTATTACCTGCCTCACGAGGGAGCGAACAATCTGGCCTATGCTCTTTTTAGTTTTCCCAGCCTTGCGGCATATGAAGCGTACCGTGAAGAAATGAAGAGAGATCCTGAATGCCTTTCTGTCTTTGCAACTGAACAGGTTAATCGAAGCATCATAAGTTATGAACGAAGCTTCATGCGGCCAGTCACTCAGGCGTAGGAAACCGTGATAAAGAGCGGCACGAATGCCCTGAAAGAGAGTGTCCGCAGGATCACGTGAGAATGAGCAGAATGGGTATGGGAAAGCGCAGGTTGCCTGAATACAGCCTTTACGGCAACAGGCGCAACGATCGCGAGTGACCTGATCTGTTCTCTGCAAATGAATATACGGCCTCATTCGCAAATTCTTCAGCTACTCTCGACTAACTGCGCGCGTCCGCTTTTCGCTCATAGCAGACGTTCATTTTTTAACAGCCATCACGTATCTTCTCATTCCCGAGCTGCCTGCTACCTAATACCCTGCCCCTCACCTGCCAGCGCACTAACTCGCCGGCATCGCCCATTCCCCCCGATCACGTAACGGCTTTATCTATTACTTTTCGTAAAGCGGATCACAAATCAGCGCGCCAGATGACTCACTGCACAATTTCATATTGAATATCAATTTTCCAGGTGTCAAGATTAACCGGCATCACGCTTGTTACCGATTATCGGGCAAAACCTGAATGCAGGCTGAGGGATAATCCCTTCAACGCTGTATTTATGTTTTGCCCGATTGTGTTTCAGGAGTGAGCGATGCTGGTCAGACAAATACTGAATAATAATGTGGTCAGTGCCGTAGATGATAACGGCCTTGAAGTGATTTTAACCGGTCGGGGGCTGGGATTTAATACACGCAACGGGGCCCGTATTCATCTGCACGAAGCAGAAAAGATATTTCGGCTGCAAGATTCAGGCATCTCTGCACGCTTTAAAGATCTGGTCAGTGAAGTTCCCATCGATATTCTCCAGTTGACCGCCGATATCGTCAGCCTGGCGCATGAAACGCTGAAGCATAAACTAAGCGAAGGGCTGTATGTCACGCTGGCCGATCACCTCTACTTTGCGCTGGAGCGGCATAAAAATAACGCGCTGCTCGCCAACCCACTGGAATGGGAAGTCCGTCATTTTTATACCGCAGAATATGCGATTGGCCGCCAGGCACTGGGCATGGTGGTGGCCCGCACCGGCACCGTGCTACCAGACAGCGAAGCCTGCAGTATTGCGCTGCATATCGTGAATGCCGGGCTCAATGATAACTTAGGCAAAACCACTAAAATCACCCAACTCCTCTGTCAGTTACAACAAATCGTAAAATACTTTTTTACGCTGACCCGCGATGAACACAGTCTGAATTACCAGCGCTTCATTACCCATTTAAAATTCTTTGCGCAGCGGGTCATTGCTGGCGAAGTATTAAATAACGACGACGAGGAATTATTCACGCTGGCACAACAGCGATATGCCCGAACGTTTGAGTGCGTAGAAGCCATCAGCACCTTCGTAAAAAAACATTATCACCACAGTATGAGTCACTCAGAAAAACTCTATCTAACGGTACACATTGAAAACATCGTGCAGCGCAGTGCGCATGATGTTGACACCTCATAATGCATTACTGAATTGCTTTACCGGCTTGTGACTGTTTAATCAGGCAAACCCCAGAAAATATGCCACCCGGTTTATGCCGGTCATTGTGGATGACGTCATATCGACTTCAGTCTGGAGGAATTTATGAATTATCAGGACACCGCACAGCAAATTATTCCCCTGATAGGCGGAAAAGATAACGTACAGTCTTTATTTCACTGCATAACCCGCCTGCGTTTTTTACTAAGAGATAACAGTAAAGCCGACCATCACGCGCTTGAAGCACTGGATGGCGTGATCGGGGTTAATATTTCTGGCGACCAGTTTCAACTCATCATCGGTAATGATGTCAAACCACTATGCGATGCGCTGCTCAGTCAGCTTCCGCTTCAGGAAGCTCCTGTCCGCCCTGCTTCGCCCTGTAACCCTGTTTCCGCAGTGCTTGAAGGGCTGTCCAGCATCTTCTCACCGATTATTCCGGCCATAGCGGGTGCAGGGATTCTCAAGGGCATTCTGGCGCTAATGGTGGCGTTTCACTGGCTGGAGACACAAAACCAGAGCTACCAGATCCTGCTGGCGCTCAGCGATGGCGTGTTCTATTTTTTGCCGCTGGCGCTGGCGTTCAGTGCGGCAAAACGCTTTGGTGCCAATCCTTATGTCGCTGTTGCGCTGGCGGCATCACTCTTTCATCCTGCCCTGCAAACCCTCTTTACCGCAGGTGAGCCGATACGTTTTCTGGGTTTACCCGTTCCCACGGTGAACTATGCTTCGACAGTCATTCCGGTCCTGCTATCAATCTGGCTGTTGAGTTACGTGGAGCGCCTGATTGACCGCATTATCCCTGCCGCCCTCAAAACCATGTTTGTTCCGCTTTTAAGCCTGCTTATCGTCACGCCGGTGACGCTGATCGCTATCGGGCCATTAGGGATTTTTGCCGGTAACGCGCTGACCGGGGGCATTATCTGGCTGGTCGAAAACATGGGCATTATCGCGGGCGTGGTGGTCGGCGGGACGTTGTCGCTGATTATTATTACCGGCATGCACTATGTGCTGGTGCCGGTCATGATCCATAACATCAGCCATCTGGGATTCGACCCGTTTAAAATTCTTTTCTATGTGGCTAACCTTGGTCAGGCCGGTGCGGCGTTTGGCGTCTTTCTGCGGGCCCGGGATAAAAAGCTTAAATCGCTGGCGCTTACCACCAGCTTCAGTGCTGCCATGGGCATCACCGAGCCTGCGATGTACGGCATCAACATTCGCTACAAACGTCCCTTTGCCGCCGCTCTGCTTGGCGGTGCCTGTGGTGGTGCGTTTGCGATGGCGATGGGCGTAAAAACCTATGCGTTTGCACTCAGCGGCCTGCCCGGCATTCCCGCCCTGGTTGGTCCCACCTTCTTATCAGCACTGCTGAGTCTGGTCATTGCCTTTTCCAGTGCGGCCATGCTGACCGTCATACTGGGTTTTGAGGAAGCGCCCCGGAAGAACGTGGACAATACAGCCTCCTCACACTGTCATCATACACAGGACCACGTAAGGCTTTTTGCGCCGGTCAGCGGTGAGATCACTCCGTTAAGCGCCTTAGCCGATCCGGTTTTTGCCGATGAAATTTTTGGCAAAGGGCTGGCGATTTATCCGACCGGCGGCAAGTTGCGCTCCCCCATTGATGGCCGCGTCGAGTCGCTCTTTGAAACCCACCACGCGCTGGGGCTGAAAAGTGACACTGGCGCGGAAATCCTGATCCACATTGGCATCGATACCGTGAAACTCGGCGGCCGCCATTTCACCAGCCATATTCAGCCGGGCCAGTTTATCCGCACCGGCGATCTGCTGATCACATTCGATCTGAACGCGCTTGAGGCCGAAGGCATCGATCCGAGCGTGATTGTAATCGTGACCAACTGCGAACGCTATGGCGAGGTTCGCCCGGTAAAAGCCGGGGGACATATCGCCTGCCGTGACGCTTTTCTGACACTCACCGCTGCAGCGGTTTAAGGAGCAAAGCATGACGTATTCACCCTCTTTTCCCGAAGGTTTTCTGTGGGGCGGTGCCACGGCCGCGAATCAGCTTGAGGGCGCCTGGCATGTCGGCGGTAAAGGGCTGTCCGTATCGGATGTGTACACCTTTGACGCATCCACACCACAAGACCAGTGGCTGGATCAGTGGTTAAGCATGACCCATGCGCAGGTAGCGGAAGCACAGAATCCGGAGAGCAAAAAATATTATCCCAAACGTAAAGGCAACGGGTTTTACACCCACTTTAAAGAGGATATCGCGCTGTTCGCCGGGATGGGATTCAGGTGCTTCAGGATGTCGATTGCCTGGACGCGCATCTTTCCACGCGGCGATGAAGCAGAACCCAACGAGGCGGGCCTGCAGTTTTATGATGCAGTGCTGGATGCTCTGCTCGCTCACGGGATCGAACCGATTGTGTCATTGTCACATTACGAAATGCCGCTTGCGCTGGTGACGGATTACGGCGGCTGGCCCAATCGCCAGTTGGTAGATTTCTATGTGCGTTTTGCCACCACAGTTTTCATGCGCTATCGAAAGAAAGTGAAATACTGGATGACGTTCAACGAGATCAACTGTGTTAAGCATCACCCTTACGTGAGCATTGGCGTAATTGAAGAAGGTCACCCGCATATTGAACAGGATAAATACCAGGGTGCCCATCATCAGTTTGTCGCCAGCGCGCTGGCGACAAAGGCTTGCCACGCCATTATTCCCGGTGCGCAGGTGGGCTGTATGATCAGCTATCAAATCCTGTATCCGCACACCTGCCATCCGGATGATGTGCAGGCGTGCGAAGAGATGCAGCGCGTGTCGTTGTTTTTTAGCGATGTGCAGGCACGCGGCTACTATCCGGCTTATGCAGAAAGAATGCTGGCGGAAAAAGGCGTACAGCTGATTAAAGCCGTGGGCGACGATGAAATCCTGCGGCAACATCCGGTGGACTTTGTTTCCTTTAGCTATTACATGTCCAGCACGGTCAGCGCCCATCCTGAAAAACTCACCGGCGCGCAGGGCAACCTGATCACAGGCGGCATCAGAAATCCGCACCTGGAAACCAGTGAATGGGGCTGGCAAATCGATCCCAAAGGCCTGCGACTGGCACTGAATCAGCTGTATGATCGCTATCAAAAGCCGCTCTTTATTGCCGAAAACGGCCTTGGCGCAGTCGATACCGTCAAGGCCGATGGCAGTATTGATGACGATTACCGCATTGACTACCTGCGCCAGCACGTCGCGCAAATGAAAGAGGCCATTGCGGATGGCATTCCCCTGTTTGGCTACACCTGGTGGGGACCGATTGACGTGGTGAGCGCAGGTACGGCGCAGATGTCTAAACGTTATGGGTTTATCTACGTGGATCAGGACGATATGGGCAATGGCACGCAGAAACGTACCTTAAAAAAGAGCTATCACTGGTATAAAAAACTGATAGCCTCCAATGGCGAAGACACAGGTCATTAAGCCGGTTGAACGCCATTGCTGTGACCTGCTGGCAGTCGCTGTCAGCAGGTCGTTTTGATCTCAGCCGCTGCCATGCATATCTGGCAGAAACACGTTGCTGTCACATCAACCTGAAGAGAGGGTTAAGTTGAACACGCTGCATCTCGTCGATCCCGAGCTACGTCCCCTGCTCGCTAACAGCGCGCCGCTGGAACTCACGCCTGACGCAATCATTGCGCTACGCCAGCAGCGCCAGGATGCTGCGCTTGAGCAGGTCCAGTCGTACCTCGACCAGGGGCTGAACATTGATGAACACCTGATCGCGTTTCCCGGCCATCCGTCGGTCAGAGTCTGTGTGATCACGCCCGTTGCGGCCGCCGGTAAACGCATGGGCATATTACATCTTCATGGCGGCGGTCATCTGTTTGGCAGCCCGGAGCAGTCCCTGTCGCTGACCAGCGCGACGGCACGGCGACATAACTGTGTGGTGGTCTCGGTGGACTATCGGCTGTCACCGGAAACCGTATTTCCGGGATCGCTGGAAGACAGCTATCAGGTGCTGAACTGGATGGTGAATGAAGCCGCGATGCTGGGCATCGATCCGGCACGTATCGGTGTTATGGGCGACAGCGCCGGTGCCGGGCTGGCGGCCTCACTGGCGCTGTTCACCCGCGATCGGAATGGCCCCACGCTGGCCTTTCAGAATCTGATGTTCCCGATGCTGGATGACCGCACGGTCACCGAAACCCACCCCAATCCCGTGACCGGCGAGTTTGTCTGGACGCGGGAATACAACCGCATCGGCTGGTCGGCGCTGCTGGGCGAAGCACCCGGTGGCGAAGCCGTTTCGCCTTATGCGGCCCCCGCTCGCGCCACAGACCTGCGCGGACTTCCCCCAGCCTGGATTGGCGTGGGCACGCTGGATCTGTTTCTGGATGAGAACCTCGACTATGCACAGCGGTTAATCCGCGCCGGGGTTGCCGTGGAGTTGCACGTCTGGCCGGGCGCGTTTCATGGTTTCCACGGCAGTGAGACGGCGGCAGTATCGTTGCAGGCCCGGGAACTGCGCCAAATCTGGCTGTCGCGCTTTGCGCCCTGATACTCAGCCAGGCCAGGGTTAACGTCCACCCAGGGCTCACGGAGTGAAGTGATGCAAATGCTGCACATTGTGCCTCGCCTGATGACAGCGGTGCGGGCGGGCAACAAACGCCATACGATACGCTGGCAGGAACAGGCCATTACGCCCGGCCCACTGCGTTATATCAACCACGAAGATCCTGCTGACAGCGTCATTGTGACTGTTGAACGGGTTGTCATGATGCCGCTGTCATCCGTCGCGCAGCATCTGGGCAAAGATGAGGAATGGCCCGATGCGGAACTGCTGGCGGGCATGCAGGAGCACTATCCCGCGATTCAGCTCGATTCTCAGGTGGCAGTGATACATCACACCGCCCCCTGTGAGACGGAGACAGGACGCTATCAGACACTGCTGGCCGCATTGACGGCGCTGGAATGCAGTCTGCATCAGGAAAAACGTTACGATGCAGCCTGGCTGGCGCAGCGACTGCATCCTGAATTTCAGGAAATTACCCGCTCGGGCGTGCGGGTGAATCGCGCGCAGACGATTGCGGCCTTACAAGCTGAAGCGCATGCGCCGGCAATCGTCAGCCGCGATTTTCAGCTGATACAGACAGGTACACATCACGCCCTGTTGCTTTACCGTACCGCAAGACCCGATGGCCGTCATGCCGCATGGCGGTCGTCCCATTGGGTGTACCACGCAACGCAAGGCTGGCAGATGATTTTTCATCAGGCCAGCCCCGCAGCAGAACCGGATTTTTAGTGCGGATACCGGCGCATCCTGAAGACGGATGCGCCCGCCTGGCTATTTCACTACCGGGTTTTTCTGCAACGACAGCGCATCCATAAACGCATCGTCCAGTTGCAGGTGTTGTTTCACCAGGTCGCGCGGCGTACCGGCCAGCCATTGATTCAGTGAAATGTCAGCGTAATAATCGCTTTTGAACAGCTCCAGGAACCGCAGCGGCCCCTTGCCGGTGTTTTCCACATAGTGCCCCATGGCGAACGGCACATAGCCGACATCTCCGGCCCGGTAATCAAAGGTTCTGGCCTGGCCGGATGAACCAAACACGCCCATGCGCCCTTCGCCTTCCAGATAGTATTGCCACTCATCGTTGTTTGGATGCCAGTGCAGCTCACGCAAGCCACCGGGTTCGATCTCGACCAGTGCCGCCGCAATGGTTTTGGAGACCTTAAAGGTGGAAGAGTCGGTGATGCGGACCGTGCCGCCTGGCGCTTTGATCGGGTCCTGCGCCAGCATACGGTGAGTAAAGGTGCGTTTGGCTTTGGTTGCCCCTTGCACCTGCACCGATGACAGGCTGCCGGGCACCGGTGCGGCAAAGATATATTCGTCCTGCGGCGACGGTAGTTTCGCAAAGGTTGAGACAGGGACCTTAAAGTTTTTCGCCAGGATCTCGGGCGGAATATGTTTAAACCAGTCGGACAGCAGGAAGGTGCTGTCTTCATCGAATCCACCGTTATCAAAGGCCAGCAGGAACTCACAGCCGTCCGGCCCCAGGCCCTGAATAGAGTGCGGAATGCCCGGCGGGAAATACCACAAATCACCCACGCCAATATCGTCCACGAACCAGGTGCCGTCGGTATCAAACGCCGTGACGCGGGCGTTGCCATAGGTCATGTAGGCCCATTCGCCCTCTTTATGCCAGTGCAGCTCACGAATGCCCCCTGCATTGAGGCGCATATCCACGCCCGCAATCGTGGTGGAGACGCCGAGCTCACGTTGAGTGACCTGGCGGGTCCATCCACCGCTGCTTTTACGTACGTGCGCGTCACTGAAGGAAAAGCGCAGATTCGGTAACGTGCCGCTGTCCGTCACCGGTGGATTCACGATATCCGGGTTTTCGGCTTCGCGGATCGGATCGTGCGGGCCGGGATCGCGGCCCCCGCCGGAAAAAGACTGGATGCTGTCATGCGCGTGCACCTGTCCGGCCGCCAGCGCGACGGTGCCGCCCGCCGCAAAAGCCATAAAACTTCTTCGGGTTAATTTACTCATAAATACACTACCTCGTTCCTTGCTGATAAAGTCGCCGACATGCACTGTCCTAAGGAATGTATAGCGGGGAAAGTTGAATTTTATTTATGTGATATGTAAATTTTGATGACAACCACAAGACAGGTATGGCGCAGAAGTTATCAACGCGTGCGAACTCTTTGCCGCCGGTTTAGGAATGGTTAAGTTTTCTTATTGATACTGCCCCAGAACTGGCACGAAAAGATAATTTTCGCGTCCGGCCTTCGTATCGTTTTTGGTCACACTTTGTTACAGGTGCAGGCCAGTGAGTGCACCGGCGCAGGCGGGTGACTGAGCAGGCATAAGGTGAATTGACTGCATAACGGGCGATCAGGTTATCCGGCCAGCATGACGGTGGTGTCCTGACCGCCTGAACAGGGCGCAAATAAGTCGGAGCAGTGCGGCGTCTGGCTGACATAACCTGCGTGACCCGACATGAACGTCCTGTCAGAACACGCCGTCCCGACGCGGTCTGGCGGCCTGTTGGGGTGCGCGTGCGGAGAAAGGCGCATCAGGTTGTTGCGCACAAGACGGGTAAGCGCTGTGCCGTTCAGGCAGGTTAACGATGATGATGCTCTCTTCCGGTCCGTCGAGCACCTCATCCATCAGGTTCAGATAGTCGTAAGCATTTTGCATAAATCGTCTCTGTTCAGTTATCCATAGTGAAGCAGGTAATCCAGTCAACACAGGCACGAAATGATCACTGCGAAGGATCGATAATAGCCGCTAATCACCCTGTCACAAGCAGATTACGCTTATATGACAACCATCAGAGGAAAATGCGGCGTGCACAGGGCACGCCGCACCAGGTCAGAAGAAGCCAAGTGGCTGAATGCTGTAACTCACCAGCAGGTTTTTAGTCTGCTGATAGTGATCAAGCATCATCTTGTGGGTTTCACGACCAATGCCCGATTTCTTGTACCCGCCAAAGGCGGCATGGGCAGGATAGAGATGGTAACAGTTAGTCCAGACGCGACCGGCTTTGATCGCACGGCCCACCCGATAGGCGCGGTTGATATCCCGCGTCCAGACGCCCGCGCCCAGCCCATAGATGGAATCATTGGCGATGGCGATGGCTTCTGCCTCGTCTTTAAAGGTGGTGATGCCGACGACCGGTCCAAAGATCTCCTCCTGGAAGACGCGCATGCTGTTGTTGCCTTTCAGCAGCGTCGGCTGGATGTAGTAGCCGCTGGCAAGTGCATCGTCGAGCTTTTCAACGCCGCCGCCGGTGAGGATTTCGGCCCCTTCCTGACGGGCAATCTCCAGATACGAGAGTATTTTGTCGAACTGCTGCTGTGACGCCTGAGCACCGACCATGGTCTCCGTATCCAGCGGATCGCCGCGTCTGATGGTTTTGATGCGTTTAAGCACCGCCGCCATAAAGGGCTCATAGATGGATTCCTGCACCAGCGCGCGCGACGGGCAGGTACAGACTTCGCCCTGATTCAGGAAGCCCAGCACTACGCCCTCTGCCGCTTTTTCAATGAAGCTCTCTTCGGCCTGCATAATGTCTTCGAAGAAGATGTTAGGTGATTTACCGCCCAGCTCAACGGTGGACGGGATCAGGCTTTTCGCCGCCAGCTCCAGAATGTGTCCGCCCGTCGCCGTCGATCCGGTAAAGGCCACCTTGGCAATACCGGGATGCGAGGCCAGCGCCTCACCGGCTTCTTTTCCGTAGCCGTGAACCACGTTCACCACACCGGGCGGCAGCAGATCTTGAATCAGTTCAACAAACAGCGTGATCGACAGCGGCGTTTGTTCTGCCGGTTTAAGCACCACGCAGTTGCCCGCACCCAGTGCCGGTGCCAGCTTCCAGGCCGCCATCAGCAGCGGGAAGTTCCACGGAATAATCTGCGCCACCACGCCCAGTGGCTCGTGGAAATGATAGGCGGCGGTAAACTCGTCGATTTCAGCTGCGCTGCCCTCCTGCGCCCTGACGCAACCGGCGAAATAACGGAAATGATCCACCGCCAGCGGCATATCTGCAGCCAACGTTTCCCGCACCGGCTTACCGTTATCCCATGTTTCATTGACCGCCATGTATTCCAGATTTTCTTCCAGGCGGTCAGCAATTTTTAACAGTACCAGCGCACGTTGCTGAGGTGAGGTTTTGCCCCATGCGTCAGCGGCTGCGGCGGCGGCCGCCACGGCATTATCGACATCGGCCTTGTCCGATCGGGGAAACTCGCCCGCGGCTGAGCCGTTAACGGGGGACGTATTGGTAAAATAGTTACCGTTTACCGGGGCGACGAACTCGCCGTTGATGAAATTGCCGTAGTGCTTCTGCAAAGTGATGAGAGAACCCTGTTCTCCTGGAGCGGCATAACGCATGCTGGATCTCCTTACGCTGTGTGATGTGAAACAACTTTGAAACTTGTTGTTAACATATTCGATCAGCGCCAGCCTGACAGGTTTGTTGTCCCTAAACTGTGACCGCGGCGAAGGAAATACCCGCCAGAGCCACTACAGATAATTCCGACTTTTTACCGCTTCGCCTGTTAACTGGAAACTTTCGGCGCGAATGAGGTCAATATGAGGATATGTTCACTCTGGAGGTAGGTCAGCATGTTGGCTTCGGCTTTCACGTTAATGCGCGCAAAAGCAGATTTCGTCCACCAGTTCATCCGCAATCCGCGCAAGATGGGCAGCATCACCCCGTCTTCCGAAGCGCTGTGTCGCACCATGGTGGAAGCGGTCGACTGGCGTCATCAATTCCGGATCGCTGAGTTAGGCGCAGGCGATGGTGTGCTGACGCGTCGCCTGCTGGCAAAGATGGCACCTGAGGCCACACTGGACGTATTTGAAATCAGCAGCGCGCTGGCACAAAAGCTTAACGCGCTGGATGATGAACGCATGACGGTACGCACCTGTTCGGCGGAGTACCTGAACGGCAGCTATGACGCTATTTTTTCTGGCCTTCCGCTTCTGTCGCTGTCGCCGGAACTGCGCGAGGCGATTTTACAGGCGGTTTTCCACGCGCTGGGCCCAAACGGCGTCTTTGTACAGTTTCAGTACACATCCCTGACCCAGCCCGATTTGTCCCGTTACTTTACCTGGGAACGTCAGCGGGTTTTAAAAAACGTGCCGCCCGCCTGGGTTTACCGCTGCGCCCGTCACTATGCGCCCTGAGCGCTGTCGACCGCCGGGCGCGTTTGCAGCCAGAAATGGGTTAAAATGCTGCGTGCCCAGTCCGCCCCCTGCAGTTCGGCGCCATCGCTGTCCACATCGTCGGGCAGACAGGCATCCATAATCTGGCGATCAAATTCGGGATGGAACTGCATGGACAGCGCATTCGGCGAATAGCGCAATACCTGGCAGGGATCTTTTTCTGACTGTGCCAGAATCGTCGACTGCGCCGGCGGTATCACCACCGACTGACGATGAGAAAGCCAGGCCTCGAAGTGTTCCGGCAGGGTCGCAAGCAGGGGATCGTGCTTCGCCGCGGTCGTCGTGTTCAGCGCCAGTAATCCCCGTTCCCAGCCATGAGGGTTGTCCGCGACTTTACCTCCCAGCGCATACGCCATGAGCTGATGCCCGTAGCACACGCCCAGTAGTGGCAACTGCGCGTCCATCCCCGCGCGAACCCAGGCGGCGGTGCGTTCGCTCCACTCCTCATGGTCAGTCACCATTGCCCACGAACCGCTTAATACCGCGCCGGAGATTTCAGTAAACTGTGGCAACGGCTCACCCAGATGCGGACGGACGATAAGGTAATCTTCAGGCTGTAAATTCAGAGCATCAATAAACCAGACCGGCTGTTCACCGATTTTTTCGACCACACTGGCAGGAGGAACATCTAACTGAATCAGGGCAAGCGGCAAGGCAGGTGCATAAGTCATACCGAATCGGATCCTCACAGGCGTTAACGTTTCGGAAAATCAGTCTGACAGCAACTGTTGTAAAAGTCTTATGAATTTTTAGAGTTAACTAAATAAAAAAAACGTTAATCATTGTCTTAACCGCGCGGGTTCATGCCATGATTATCGGGTAACGTGTTTTTTCAAAGGATGACATTGTGGCAGTGCGGCATTTCTTTACGGTTCTGATGGTCGTGTCCATCTGGGCCTTTAATAACGTGGCGGTGAAATGGGGCTTAGTGGATTTACCGCCCCTGTTCCTGACCTGGATGCGGTTTTTCGTCGTGGCGATTGTCCTGGTACCGTTTTGCCGGATTAACCGTCAACAGTTTCCCTGGCTGTTACTGCTGGCCTTTACGTTTGGCTTTATGCACTTCTCGCTGCTGTTTCTCGGCATGCGTTACACCGATGCCGGAACAGGAGCGATTGTGGTGCAACTGGGCACGCCGATTGCGATGCTGCTGGCGATGGTATTCCTGAAAGAGAAGCTGCGGCTTATCCAGCTTATCGGCATTATGATTTCGCTGAGCGGTGTAGTGGTGCTGTCCGGCAGCCCGACTATCCCCGCCTGGTGGGTGCTCTGTATCCTGCTTTGCAGCGCCACGGGCTGGGCGGTGAGCAATCTGATTGTGAAAAAATCGCCCCCGATTAAGCCGCTGACCATGACGGGCTGGATCGCGTTTCTGGCGTTGCCCATTGTCGGCGCGGCCAGCTATATGTCCGAATCACATCAGCTTTATGCCCTGCAACATGCGGGCTGGCGCGGCTGGTTTGCCATTCTCTACAGTGCGATTGCCTCTTCGGTAGTCGCCTATACCTTGTGGTATTCACTGCTGAAGAAATACAACGTTAACCTGATTATGCCCTACTCCCTGCTGACACCGGTGCTGGCAGTGATCATGGGCATTGTGGTGCTGGGCGACAGCCTGAACAGTTTCAAAATTATTGGTGCCTCGCTGGTGATCCTCGGCACTACCATTGCGGTAATCAACCTGCGTAATCTGCGCATGCACGCCCGGTTTCCGCGCTTACGACGTCGTTAAAGGCACATGCTATGCTTCAGGAATCGTCCGCTTCAGGAGCCTGTAGCATGAATCATCTGGCCAACGCACTCTGGCAGCAGATGTGGCAGGGATTGCATGGCAACCCTGCGCCACACGCGCTGCCCGTTTTCACCGATCACGCGGCCTTTTCCTCCGCCTATGCCGTCAGTGAACTGGCGGCCACCAGTCTGGGATTAGCGACGCAGGGCATCGCTGAATTACTCAATCGTCCTGCCCGTGCACAGATCAATGTCCGCCTTGCCTCACGCTGGTTCCAGCACAGTTTTATGCCGCTTAACCGCCCTGCACCCGCGCTGTGGGATGCTTTCGCGGGCGATTACGCCTGCCGCAACGGCTGGATCCGTCTGCATACCAATGCGCCCCACCATCGCCTGGCGATGGAGAGCGTGCTGGGTCAGCATCCGGATCGGGATGCGCTGGCGCGGGAAGTGGCGCAGTGGCAGGCCTCCGAGCTGGAGCAGGCCGTGATTGACGCTGGCGGTTGCGCTGCCGAAATGCGCAGTGCTGAAGCCTGGCGACAGCATCCGCAGGGACTGGCCGTCATACATGAACCGTTGTTTGCCCGGCAGACCATGACCGAAGGCCCTGCGGTCGACTGGGCGTTGCCCGACGCGCGTCCGTTACTGGGCATCAGAGTGCTGGATCTGACGCGCATCATCGCGGGCCCGGTGGCCACGCGCTTTCTCGCCAGCCTGGGGGCAAATGTGTTGCGTATCGATCCACCCGGCTGGCAGGAGCCGGGCGTGGATGAGGAGCTCGCCTGCGGCAAGCGCCGCGCCGTGCTGGACCTGAAACAGCCCGCTGACCGTGCACAGTTTATCTGGTTGCTGAAACAGGCCGATGTGCTTGTGCACGGTTACCGTGCCGATGCGCTGGAAAAGCTGGGATTTGATGCGGAATCGCTGCAAAGCCTGTGTCCCGGCCTGGTGGACGTGGGCCTGAATGCCTGGGGCTGGCAGGGCCCCTGGCGCAACCGGCGCGGTTTCGACAGTCTGGTGCAGATGGGTTGCGGTATTGCCGAACAGGGCATGCGCTGGAAGCAACATACTGCACCGGTGCCTCTGCCGGTTCAGGCGCTGGATCATGCCACGGGTTACCTGATAGCGGCGGCCGTGCTGGCCGGTCTGCGTCAGCGCCTTCATGAAGGCAGCGGAAGCCAGACGCGCCTGTCGCTGGCGCGCACCGCCTGGCTGCTGGAGCAGCACCGTTACGCCAGCGACATGGCCCATTCGGGGATCATCCCGCAGCACAGCGACAATCAGCCCAGCCTGGAACTTACACCGTGGGGAATCGGCGTACGTCTGCACTCCGCCGCATGGCTGCCCGGCACCGCCCTGAAGTGTGCCACGCCCGGCTGCCCACCCGGCAGCCATCCGGCGACGTGGTAAATCAGGCGTCGTCGCCCTGCTCGCTGGCGCTTTCCACCAGCTCATCGTACATGGCCTGAATCGCTTCACGGCTCAGCTCGGCCAGGGTGCGGTAAAAGGCGGTAGTGGCATGCGCCTCGACTTTGCCCAGGAATGCGCCGCACCACGGCATCAGAAACGTATCAAACAGCGCCAGTTGAGCGGCGCTTTCGTCTGCCGCAGACTGATCTTCCAGCCATGACGCCGCCAGCAACAGCGCGCCAAAATGGTCCGTCGGTGCTTCACCCAGCGGCATACCGCGCGAGGTTAAAAAGGCGCGGATCTCGGACTCCGGCTTTCCTTCCGGCCAGTGTGAGGCAAAGGGCGAAACGTTACATGATTCGCCAACAAACAGCGCCTCATAGTCGGCAGTCAGTGCCTGCGGATCGCTGCTCTGCTGTAACCGTTTCAACAGCGCATCCTGCTCCAGCGGCCACTGCGCCGCCAGTTTGCCTTCGCGAATCAGCGTAAACAGCGGTGCCAGCAGGGGATCCTGCGGATGGCGGTTAAACAGCGAGCCGATAATGCGGCACAGAATGGAAAACTCATTCATGAGTCAGAATTCCTTGAAGGAGAAAAATTAAAAGTCCGCCAGCTCGGGGATCGTCTTGCCCGTGCGCAGTGCCAGAAAATCGAGCAGGCGACGCGGCGTGACATTTAACACGCGATCCTCCGGAAAATCCACTTCTCTGGCGATACGCAGGCAGTGCTCAAAATTGCCCAGGGTAAATGCCGTATGGGAATCAGAGCCGAAGGCCAGGCGTCCACCCGCCTTGCCGACGGCTTCGGCAATCGCCCGGCAGTTCGGTTCGCTGCCCGGACGCGAATGGGTAAAGGAGGAATTGTTCAGCTCCAGCGCCACATCGTAGTGTGCGGCCGCTTCGGTAATCGCCGGGATATCAACGGGATATTTCGGGTTACCGGGATGGCTGATGATATGCACTAACCCTCCCGCCATGGCGGCAATCATCGCCTCGGTATTCTGAGTAAGGTCGCGCGGTGCATAGACGGGTTCGTGGAAGCCCGCCACAATCAGATCCAGCGATTCCAGCATCGGGCCGGAACAGTCGATTTCGCCCTGCTGGTTTTTGATGTTGGCCTCGATGCCGCGCAGGATCGCCACGCCGTCAATGATACGGGGCCAGATGCGCATATTCACAAAGTGCCAGTAGTGCGGTGCATCGGCCATATCCGGGCCGTGATCGGTGATGGCAAACAGTTTCAGGCCGTTCAGTTTAGCCTGCGCGACATAATCATGTAGCGTGCTGTAGGCGTGGGTGCTGGCAACCGTGTGCATGTGAAGATCGACGGGATACATTGTCTGCTCCTGTAGGGGCCGGTTACGGCCCGAATCGTTAATAGCCACGTTGGCGATCGACGTAGCCCTGTGGGTTTTCACCTGCTTCAAGTTGAGTAATCGCGCGGGCAATGTAGTCCATCGCTTCCTCTTTCAGGGTGACCGCCGCATTATGCGGAGTAATTGTGACGCGCGGATGGAACCACAACGGATGATCGGCAGGCAGTGGCTCGACCTGGAAAACATCCAGTGCGGCGCCCTTTATTTGCCCGCTATCCAGGGCGGTGAGCAAATCGGCTTCCACAACCTGATCCCCACGAGCGAGGTTAAGGAAAAACGCGCCCTGCGGCAACCGGGCTAACAGTTTCTGATCAATCAGATTGCGCGTTTCTGCGGTGCTGGGCAGCAGATTGATCAGTACCTGAGTGTCACGCAGGAAATCGTCCAGCGCGTCGCGCCCGGCGAAGCTGGTCACACCGGCAATCTGCTTGGCTGAACGGCTCCAGACGCGCACCGGGAATCCCCAGGCCGCCAGGCTTTTCGCCACCTGTTGCCCCAGCACGCCCGCGCCTAAAATCCCGATATGAAACTGGTCACGCGAATACGACGGCAGCGGTTGCCACTGGGCCGACTGCTGCTGCTGTTGGTAATCATCAAAGCGCCGAAACCAGCCCAGCACCCGACAGACCGCGTACTCCTGCATCTGTTGCGCCATGCCTGTGTCTTCCAGACGATAAAGGGGAACACTGTCTGCCAGCATGTCCGGGTTTTGCTGCAGCTGACGCAAAATTTCGTCTACGCCCGCCCCCAGCGCAAATACCCCTTTCAGGTCATTGCGGCCCCGCAGCATGGCCGGTGGCGGCGAACGGACCAGCGCATAATCTGCCGGGGACGTATCGTCGGTTGTCCAGTGACGGACACGTGCATGAGGTAAGCGCTGCTGTAATCCGCTGATCCAGTCGTCAGCAGGTTGCGATGGATGAAACCAGATGATGTCCATAGTGATCCTCTTTTTTTCTCAGCCTCGGGGAAAAGTGGTCTCAGGGCAAGCGGAGCCTGAAAAAAAAGCACAAAATTTCGCAGGTTATGATCATCAATAAGTTACGCGGCTTCACATTTCCGCCGGACGAAAGGGTGAAAATTGCGGTTAAGGTCTAAAGTTGGAGAGTGGTCAATGCGTGACACATGATCACATTTCGGACAAGGAGAAACACCGATGAGAAACACTGAGGTAACAACGACTAAACGGTCTCAACGTCATGCGCCCGTTTTGCTTGGCGTGTTGTTAAGTGCGACCGTTTTCAGCACCTGGGCAGCCGAGGATTCCCGATTACTGACCAGTCAACCCCAGCCGCCCGATGTCCGTTTAGGACCGTTGTTCAATGCCGTACAACAGGCAAAATTTTACCCTGACCAAAAGACGTTTGCAGATGCCGTGCCTAAATATGATCCGTCCTCCATTCTGGCCGACTGGCAGATGCAGAAGAATCAGCGCGGTTTTGATTTAAAGCGCTTCGTCGCCGCGAATTTCACCCTGCCCACCGACAGTGACAAATATGTACCGCCTGCGGGCCAGAACCTTCGTGACCATATTAACGGCCTGTGGCCGGTGTTAACGCGGACGACAAGTAACACAGGAAAATATGACTCGTTGCTGCCGTTGCCCAAACCCTATGTGGTGCCAGGCGGGCGTTTCCGTGAGGTTTACTACTGGGACAGCTACTTTACCATGCTCGGCCTGGCGGAAAGCGGCCACTGGGATAAAGTGCAGGATATGGTGGACAACTTCGCCTCGCTGCTGGATCGCTATGGCCACATTCCCAACGGCAACCGCACTTATTACCTGAGTCGCTCACAGCCGCCATTCTTTAGCCTGATGGTAGATCTGCTGGCGACGCATGAA
Source organism: Pantoea sp. CS_6 (assembly GCF_041954745.1). NCBI lineage: Bacteria > Pseudomonadati > Pseudomonadota > Gammaproteobacteria > Enterobacterales > Erwiniaceae > Pantoea > Pantoea sp. CS_6. The sequence continues at coordinate 15,795 of NZ_JAVAYG010000002.1, read as the reverse complement.
GGCGATAACGTCTATGTGCGTTATTTGCCGCAGTTACAAAAAGAGTACGATTACTGGATGGCGGACAGCGACAGCGTCGCCGCAGGTAATGCCAGCAAGCGGGTGGTCAAACTGGCCGACGGGACAGTGCTGAACCGCTACTGGGACGCACGCGACGTGCCGCGTACCGAATCATGGATGGACGACATTGCAACGGCAAACAAAGCGCCACAGCGCAACAAAGCAGAGATGTATCGTGATCTGCGCGCCGGTGCGGCATCGGGCTGGGATTTCAGCTCACGCTGGTTTACCGATGCGCATAACCTTTCGACCATCCGCACCACGCAACTGGCCCCGGTCGATCTCAACAGCCTGATGTTCCATCTGGAAAAAACGCTCTCGACGGCGTATCGCCTGAATAAACAGGATGCGCAGGCTAAAGCCTTTGCCGATCGGGCTGAAAAACGTCAGGCGGCGATTAACCGCTATCTGTGGGACAGCAAACAGGGCTGGTACGCCGACTACGACTGGAAAACGCGTAAGATTCATCCGCAGCTAACGGCTGCTACGCTGTTTCCGCTCTATATGCAGATTGCCAGTGACAAACAGGCTGACAGCACCGCCAGCGCGGTGGAAAAACAGCTGCTGAAACCGGGCGGTCTGGTGACCACCACAGTGAACAACGGCCAGCAATGGGACGCTCCCAACGGCTGGGCACCGCTGCAGTGGGTGGCCGTTGAAGGGCTGGAGCACTATAAAAAGCCGCAACTGGCGCAGCAGGTGGGTCTGCGTTTCCTGCGTAACGTTCAGCTGACGTACGATAAAGAGCATAAGCTGGTCGAAAAATACGTGGTCGAAGGCAACAATCTTGGCGGCGGCGGCGGTGGTGAATATCCGCTTCAGGACGGTTTTGGCTGGACGAACGGGGTCACGTTAAAATTGCTGGATAAATATTGTCCGAAAGATAAAACCTGTAACAGCGCCCACGATATTCCCGAGGCGCAAAGCAGCGCGAAATAAAGCGAGCAGGCGAGAGATCGCGTTAACATAAAAAAGGCCCGCTGCGAAGCGGGCCTTTTTTGGTTATCTGCGTACGTTAACTGCGTACTTTGCGGTAGATAAACAGCACAACCAGCGCGCCGATGACCGCGACGACAAAGCTACCGAAGTTGAACCCGTCCACACGGCCAAAGCCGAAGAAGGTACTGATCCACCCACCGACAACGGCACCCACGATACCCAGAATAATAGTAATGATGAATCCACCACCATCTTTGCCTGGCATGATCCACTTCGCCAGGATACCAGCGATTAAACCAAAGATGATCCATGAAATAATACCCATCTGTTACTCCTTCCTTTTGGTTAGTCAATGGCGATCGCCTGATTAATCAAGCGGTTCACGCGCTTAGTATAGTCGCAATTTTTAAAAATGCTGCGCGTGAAGGTTATGATAGTGGTTATTGTGTTAAAGCTTTATTATTGTCAGCCGATAACGAACGGGTAGTAACAGGATAAATATAAATGATAAAGCGTTGCTCATCGGGGGCCAGCAAGTGAAAGAAGCCGATAAAGAACATTATCTCAAACGTGGCACGCTGGCGGTTCTGGGCGTCATGAAAGACCTGCTTCAGGCGCAAACACCTTTGCTGGTGAATTTCTCACGCGGGCAGTTTATCAGCCGTATGCTGGCGGCGGATGAAAACCGCATTGTTTTTGATCTGGGCAGTAATAATCTGGATAACGACTACGCACTGCAGTGCAACGATATTACCGTGTTTGCCGAAACCCAGGGCGCGAAGGTTGAATTTGCCTTACCTGGGCTGGAGAAAACGGAATTCGACGGCCTGCCTGCATTTCAGGCAACGTTACCGGAGGTGCTGTGGCAAATTCAGCGGCGTGAATTCTTCCGCATCAGCGCACCGATGGACCCGCAGTTCTGGTGTCACTGCACATGGCCTGACGGCTCGGCTGCCCGACTGCGATTACAGGATTTATCGTTAGGCGGTATCGGCGTGCTGGTGGACGACGCGATGCCGGACGGCCTGAAAAGCGGCGACGATTTTAAAAATCTGCAGGTGGAACTGGGTGAATACGGCCAGTTCAACGTCAATGCGACGTTAATGCATATTGGTGAACGCAGCATGATTACCAGTAAAAATGAAACCAAAGTTACGCCGCGGCTGAGCTTCCGTTTTACGGCACTCGAACCCCATCAGGAACGGCAGTTGCAGCAGGTGATTTTTAGCCTGGAGCGGCTGGCGCGCGACAAAGCGCAACGCTTCCAGTAACCTCCGCTCTTTTCCCGCGCCGCACATCTGCGGCGCATCCAGGCTATGCTTTCCTTGCTTTCTCGTTTAACCGGAACCAGCAAGGAGACACTCCCCAATGGAAAACTGGCTCAGTTTGCGTCATTTTCAGTCCATTCTTTTTAATCAAACGCTGTGGATCAACAGCGCCATCGTCATCGTTGCCACCCTCGTTATTTACTGGTTGCTGCGCAGCCTGATCAGTTTCGTGTCCAACCGCATTGCGCACTTCAGCGAAGACCGCCACGTCCGATTTACCGGCATCCTGGTGGAAATACTGCGCAGCACCAGCCACCTGCTGCTGCTGATTTTTTCGCTGCTGATTGCCCTGCGTTTCATCGATTTGCCCGACTCGTGGCGCTCGACGGTTTCTCACAGCTGGTTTCTGGCGCTGATTGTGCAACTGGCGTTGTGGATCGACTGCGGCATTCGCCTGTGGTTAAAAAGCCTGCTGCGCGATCCGCTTCACGTGCGCAATCCGGTGACCACCGTCATTCTGGGGATTCTGTTGCGGGTCGTGGTGTGGGTCATGATGCTGCTGGCGATTCTGTCGAATATGGGCATCGACATCACGGCGCTGGTAGCCAGCCTGGGCGTGGGCGGTATTGCCATCGCCCTGGCGATTCAGACCGTCCTGAGTGATGTGTTTGCTTCCCTGGCGATTGGCTTTGATAAGCCTTTTGAGCACGGCGATTTTATCGTGTTTGGCGATATTGCCGGCACTATTGAGCATATAGGCCTGAAAACCACGCGGCTGCGTAGCCTGAGCGGTGAGCAGATCGTCTGTTCCAATACCATTTTGTTGCAGCAGACGATTCATAACTACAAGCGGATGCAGCAACGTCGTCTGGTGTTTACATTCGGTATCAGCTACGCCACGCCGTCTGAGCAGGTGCGCGAAATCAGCGAACTGGTGAAAACCATCATTCAGGGTATTGAAATGACGCGCTTTGACCGCGCCCATTTTCTGGCCTTCGATGACTCGAAGCTGACCTTTGAAGTGGTCTACTTTGTGCTGAGCGCCGACTACAACGTCTACATGGATATTCAGCAGGAGATTAACCTGCAACTGATGGCGGCGCTGGAAGAACGCAATATTCGCTTTGCCTTTCCGATCCGTCAGGTCGAATTCAGCGGCGGAAGTTTACCGCCGGTCGATCTTAAACCGGTGCCGGACGATGAAGAGACTGTCCCGCAACGCGTCAGTCGTTAACCTCGCTGTACTGAGGGCTGGCTGTTACAGTCTGGCCCTCATTTTCCGTTCATTGTGGCTGATAGCGACAGCGGGTCACCGCGTTTTTCCAGCCCTGATAGTTATCCTGCATGTGCTGCGCCAGATGGGTGCGCGGCATGATGATCGGCCCGCCCTGCAAGGCCAGCATATCGTCGCCCTGCTGCCACCATCCCAGCCCTTTTCCTGCCAGCAGTGCCGCCCCCAGCGCAGAGGCTTCGGCGGTCGGCGCGCAGTGCAGCGGACGTTGCAATACGTCGGCCTGAAACTGCATTAGCCAGGGGTTTTGCGTGGCGCTGCCGTCAACGCACAAGGCCGGAAGCGCTGTGCCGCAGGCCTCTTCCATGGCAAAAAACACGTCAGCAATCTGCCAGCAGATGGATTCCAGCGCCACCCGCGCCAGTACGGCGGGCGTGGCCGCATCGGTCAGGCCGCAGATCAGGCCTCTGGCCTTGAGATCCCACCACGGCGCCCCCAGCCCCGACAGCGCCGGAACAAAATAGCAGCCCTGATTATCATCACAGCCTTCAGCCAGTGCCGTAAGTTGCCGGGGATCGTGAATGCCCAGCATCGTCCCCAGCCAGGCGGCCCCGGACCCGGTGTGCGTGATATTACCTTCAAAGGCAAAGCGCGCCTGGCCGTCGTGCCAGGCAACGGTGGTGCTGAGCCCGTTATCGGTCAGCAGCGGCGTGGCCATCGACATCATCAGCGATGATCCAGTGCCGTAAGTGGCTTTGACCACTTCCGCCGTGCCGCGTCGCTGAGCATAAAGCGCGGCATGAGAATCGCCGATGCGCGCCAGAATCGGTGTGCCGGGTGCGAGTCCCGGTATATCGCTCACGCGTATCATGCCTGCCACGCTCGCCGACGCGGTAATCTGTGGCAGCGCCGCACGCGGCAGGCTGAACAATGACAGCAGTTCATCGTCCCAGTCATTGCGGTGCAGGCTGTAAAGCTGCGTGCGCGCGGCATTGGCATGATCGGTCACAAATGTCGTGCCCGCCGTCAGTTGCCAGGTCAGCCAGCTGTCCACGGTGCCGATGCACAGTTCCCCCGCCGCTGCACGGGCGAAACCGTCCGGTATGGCTGCCAGCATACCGGTCAGTTTGGCGGCCGGGAACATCGGATCGACCGCCAGGCCCGTCAGAGCGCTGATGCGCGCGGCGCTGCCCGACTGCTGTAAATCCCGGCAAAACGATTCTGACCGACGATCCTGCCAGCTCACCAGCGGCGTTAACGGCACGCCATCACGGCGCTGCCAGATCAGTACGGATTCGCGCTGGTTACTGATAGCCACCCCTGCCACGCTTGCTCCGTCGCACTGCGCCAGGCAGTCGGTGATGGCCTGCCTGACGGCTGACCATATCGCCTGGGGATCCTGTTCTGCCAGGCCGGGTTGCGGATGTTGTAACGTTAAACCCTGACTGCCGCGCGCCACCATGCGTCCCTTTCGATCGACAGCGACCGCTTTGGCATTGGTGGTGCCTTCATCAATGGCCAGAATCACCGACTCCCGCATCGTCAGCCTCCTGCACAGAGGCGTAACGCCTGCGCGGCGATGCTGCTGGCATCAATGCCATGGTGCGCGCGCGTGGCGGCCCGATCGCCGGCTATAGCATATTCGCCGTTGGCAATCCCCAGCCGCAGAAGCTTAACCGGCAAGCCGTATTCCGCCAGCACCTCCGCCACCAGGCTGCCTAAGCCGCCATTAATGTTATGCTCTTCCACCGTAATCACGGCGCGGAAGTGGCTGAGCAGATTGTGCAGCTGCTGCGTATTACAGGGGCGAATGGACGGAACCGAAATCACGGCGGCAGAAACGCCCTGCTTTTCCAGTTGCTCTGCGGCGGTCACGGCTTCATGTACCGTCGAGCCCATGGCAACAAGCGCAATATCGTGGCCTTCTCGCAGCCGGTCAATCTGACCGGGCCGGAAGCGGTAATTTTCGTCGTGCAACGACGGCAGCGCTTTGCCGTCCAGCCGGATATAAACCGGCCCCCTGTGGTCAAGCGCATAATCGATAATTTGGCGGCACTCGACTGGACAGGCGGGCGCATAAATTTCGATATTGCCGAATCCACGCATGACGGCGATGTCATCGATGCTGTGATGGGTGCTGGCAAGCGGACCATAGCTGGCTCCGGCATTCAGTCCAAACAGCTTTACGTTAGTATTGTTGTAGCAGACATCGATTTTGATCTGCTCATTGGCGCGCGAAATCAGAAAGGGCGCGGCGTTACAGGTCACAGCGATTTTGCCGCCCAGCGCCAGGCCAGCGGCTGTGCTGACCAGCGCCTGTTCTGCAATACCGACGTTAACCAGACGACCGGGAAAGGCGTCAATAAAGGGCGCAATCTTCGCGGTGGAGGTCGAATCCGCCACGACCGGCACCACATCGATGCCGCGATGTACGGCATCTGTTAACGCGTCGACCATGACGTTGGCCAGGTGTTGTGCATTACTCATCGTTTAATTCCTCCAGTGCCCGCGCAATCTCGTCCCCTTTCGGCACCCGATGGTGCCATTCGGCTTGTCCCTGAATAAACGAGATGCCAAAGCCCTTTTCGGTGTGCGCGATAATGACCTGTGGCTTACCGTTCACAGGCAGGTTTTCCAGCGTATTCACCACTGCGGCCATGTCATTGCCGTTGCATTCCCTGACCTCCAGACCAAAGGCGCGCCATTTTTCTGCCAGTGGATCGGTATTGAGAATGTCACGCGTTGCACCCGCCAGTTGCAGCTTGTTCTTGTCGTTTATGATGATGAGGTTATCCAGGCCATAGTGCGCGGCTACCAGCGCGGCTTCCCAGTTGCTGCCTTCTGCCAGCTCACCGTCGCCGGTCACCACAAACACACGGCGCGGGCTGTGGCTCTTTTTCGCCGCCAGCGCAATGCCCACCGCCACGGGCAATCCGTGACCCAGCGCACCGGTGTTGAGTTCAACGCCCGGAGTTTTCTGCCGTACCGGATGGCCCGGCAACGCAGAATCGGCATGTTGATAAGTAGGCAGCCAGTCCAGCGGGAAATAGCCGGCTTCCGCCAGCACGCAATAGTATCCTCCCACAGCATGACCTTTTGACTGGATATAGATATCACGTTGATCGTCTTCCGTTCGATCCGGTGCACAATTCAGAATGCGAAAATAGAGCGCGGTCAGAATCTCAACCTGTGACAGATCGGCACCGGTATGCCCGCCTGCCGGACTGCCCGCGTTAAGCTGGATGATGCGGCGGCGTACGGCCCGGGCCTTTTTTTCGAGCGCATCCACAGAAAGCGTAAATGGATTCATATTTCACCTTTGAATTTTAAGTCGAACTTGAATATATATTCAGAGAGAGTACAACTCTCCCTTCTTTCGCCGTGATGACAGCAATAACCTACCCTTTCATCGCCTGCTATTACGCGCAGAAACACAACAGCCTTAACAGTTATGAATATATATTCAATAATGATTTTATATTCACAAGTACTATGCGCCCGACGAACGACGGCGTCTATGCACGAAGTGATAAAAAGCGAAAACGATCACAAATTGCCCTGGATTGTGCTTTTCACGTCAGTGGTTAACAATGGCGGGCAGAACACGAGAGGAAAAACAGATGGCGAAGCAGGACGAACAGCGGCTCATGGTGAAAATTGCCACGCTCTACTATGTCGAAGGCAGGAAGCAATCCGATATTGCGCAGTTACTTAAGCTGTCCCAGTCGTTTGTTTCACGCATCCTGACCCGCAGTGTGAAAGAAGGCGTGGTGAAAATTAGCGTGGTTCCCCCCGCCAACGTTTTTCCTGAACTGGAAAAAGCGATCGAGCAAACCTATCAGTTACCTCAGGCCATCGTAGTGGATGTGGCAGAACAGGCTTCTGTCAGCGAAATTAAACAGGCGATTGGATCGGCGGCGGCTCACTATCTGGAGACGCGACTGCGCCCCGATGAGCTGATCGGCATCTCTTCCTGGAGCGGCACCATTCGCTGTATGGTCGATGCGTTGCATCCGCTGAATGCCTCATGCAAAGGGGTGATTCAGCTCCTGGGCGGCGTGGGGGCGAACGGCAACGTGCAGGCGACTATCCTGACGCAAAACCTGGCCGCGCTGCTGAACTGTCCGGCCTGGCTGCTGCCTTCGCAGTCGATTGAACATTCGGTGAGCGACCGTCAGCGGCTGGCGGCCAATCCGGAGGTGGCCGAGGTGCTGAATAAGTTCGGCGAAGTAGACCTGGCGATTGTCGGCATCGGCGACCTGGAGCCGTCCGCCCTGTTGCGCAACTCCGGTAACTATTACGATGCAACCATGTTGCGCACGCTGGCAGCGCGCGGCGCGGTCGGCGATATCTGTCTGCATTATTTTGACGAACAGGGCCAGCCCGTGCTGCAGGCCGACGAAGATCCGGTGATTGGTATGGAACTGGAACAGGTCAGACAGTGTCAGCAGGTGGTGGCGCTGGCGGGTGGCAAAGAGAAGGCCCAGGCGATTCGCGGAGCCCTGCGCGGCGGTTATGTCAATGTGCTGATCGTCGATTATCCGACGGCCCGGCTGCTGGTGGGTTAAGTGTTTTCTCCTCACCTTCTGTCAGGTGAGGAGAAAAAACGCGACTCAGCTGATAGCCCGGTAGGCCGTGGTGACTTTCCATAAGTAACGCGGTGCCTGAGCAGCCGGATGCTTGTTCTGCACGTGCTGGTAGAATTCGTCCGGCGTCATGGCGTTAATCATGGCAATCGCGCGGTCACGATCGCGCGAGAACGTGCGAAGCAATGCCCCGGCACCGTTAGCGTAAGAAACAATCGTGGCATAACGCAGCGTGAGTGGATCGCGGATGCCGGACAGCGCAGACTGCTGGAGGATTTTGATATAGGCGGTGCCGATCTCAATATTCCTGGCGGGATCGCGTAACTCAGCGGTGGTCGGTTGACCCCGGCGCCCCTGGGTACGGTACACTTCACGTCCGGCCGTTGCCGCTTTGATTTGCATCAACCCGACAGCATTCGAACGGCTGACCACGCCCGGATTTCCTCCGGATTCCACATTAATAATCGCGCTAATCAGTTTCTCATCCACCCCGTACTGGCTGGCCGCGCTTTCGGTAAAGAGTGACCATGTGCCCGAAATACGCGACGGCGGTGCCTGCGTCAGCGGTGTATTCTTCTCTTTAACATACGTATGCGGCGGTTCACTGGCACAGCCTGTCAGCAATAATGCTGAAATGACAAAGTAGCGAATTTTAAGCAATTTTTTATCTCGTCGCAGAAGTGGCGGAAGCTATCATACCTGGCAGGGTAAATTGCAAAATTACCGTTTATCCTAATTACAGTAGTCGGATGACTTATTGGCACTTTTTCGTCATTATCGTGACGTCTGTCACTGACTAATTTCAGGAATTTACTATGACGTCACGTTCAATCCGTCTTATCGCCCCTTCAGGTTATTGCCACAATCAGCCTGCAGCCCATCTGGGGGTTGAACGCCTGCGCGCAGCGGGGCACCAGGTTGAAAATACGGGGGCAATCGCACGGCGTTTTCAACGTTTTGCCGGTACGGATTCGGAACGCTTAGACGATATCAATGCGCTGACCGAGCTGGCGACCTTACCTGATATTGTGCTGGCAGTGCGCGGCGGCTACGGTGCCACGCGCCTGCTGCCCTCAATCAACTATGCCGCGTTACAGCGCCGCTTAGCGGACCAGCCGCTGGCACTGTGTGGCCACAGCGACTTCACCGTGATTCAACTGTCCTTACTGCAACACGCCGGAATAATCAGCTTCAGTGGGCCGATGCTGGCGGGCAACTTTGGCGCTGCGGTTTTATCCGAATTTACCCTGCAGCACTTTTGGCAGGCGCTGACATCACCTACAGTCAGTGTGAACTGGAAAAGTGACACGCCCGATAACGGCACCTGGCACGGTACGTTATGGGGAGGAAACCTGGCGATGATCAGCTCGCTTATCGGTACGCCGTGGATGCCAGCCATCACAGACGGCATTCTGGTGATTGAGGATGTGAATGAGCATCCGTTCCGGATTGAACGTATGCTGCTGCAGCTCCACCAGTGTGGGATTCTGGCGCAGCAACGGGCGATTATCACCGGCAGTTTCACCAGCACCGCCTTGTCCGACTACGATAACGGGTTTGACTTCGCCACGGTCTGGCAGTACCTCCGCGATCTGAGCGGTCTGCCCGTTATCAGCGATCTGGATTTCGGTCATGGCCCTGACACCGTGACCCTGCCGTTGGGTGCCAGGGCGACCTTAGCGGTACATCAGGGACAGGTCAGTTTACAGGCAAGCGGGCATCCCGTATTGCGCACATAACTGGAGTTGCAGGAGATCGACATTGAAGCCGCTGTATGACGATTTGTGGATCTCTACGCCGGAGTTTCCGGAAGACGATGCCGTCGATATCATGATGCATGGGTTTTTACTGCGCCATCCGCGCGGTAATTTACTGATTGGCCGGGTGGAAAATCCGCTCGATCATGAAGTGCTGGCCGATGAGAACGGCGTGATTCGCCATTATCTGACTCACTGGCATGAGTCTGCACCGGGCGCAGCGGTAATCCAGAAGCGTTTTAGCAGCGCGCTGTACTGTCACAGCCGCTCGCTCGGGCAAATCAGCCGCTTTGTGGAGCCGGACGATACTTTTACCCAGCAGGAAACCCATTTCGGTGATTTTCATCTGTTGCCCACGCCCGGCCATACACCCGGCAGCTGCAGCTACCTCTACCATTCGCCGCAGGGGCCGACCTATTTATTTGTCGGGGATACGCTGACGCGTGATCATGACCGCTGGGTAACCGTGTTGGTACCCGACAGCAATCCTGCCGAACTGGCGGCGTCGCTGGAGCTTTACCGTAGCCTGCGTCCCGATGTGGTGCTGATGAGCACCACGCGTGGTCATCTGTCCTGGCAAAAGGTTACACTGCCCTGCTGGCTGGCCGCGATTGATGAGGCTGAGCAGCACCCGCTGGATTTGCGGCAGCAGGCGCTGCCCTCAGCATAGCGTTTTCGTCAGATAGTGACGCTGATGATGCATAATGTACTCGCCCAGCGTCAGCCGGACACGGTAACCCAGCTTTTCGTAAAACGGCTTTGCCTGAAAGCTGCCGGTATCCACCTGTGCAAAACGGCAGCCGCGCTGGCGGGCTTCCTGCTCAGCCGCCAGCACCAACTGGCGACCGGTGCCTTGCCCACGCAGCGCCTGTGCGACCCAGAGTAAATCAATGCGTAGCCAGTTGCCGGTGGTCGTGCCGGTCAATCCGGCCAGTTTCCTGCCCTGCGCATCGCAGATGAACAGCCCAAGGGGTTTAATCAGGTCAGCATCGTAAAACTGATTGTTCCAGGCATTCAGGCCCAGCCGGATTTCATCCAGATCCTTACTGCTCACCGTGTCAGTCAGGGTAATCTGCATTTATCTTCCTTATCGCTGCGGGTCAGGAGTCGTTGCGCTGGCGATCATCATAGCGCTCAAGGCTCAGCGCATCGACCTCACGCGTCGTGGTACGGCGGCACGGGATCAGATCGTCGCTGTCATGGTAGACAAAGAAGGTGTCGAGATTGCTTTTGTTCACAATCAACTGATCGCCGTTGCGAAAGCGTGTAATCGCGACCTTGTCGCCGTTATCCGTGCGGGTTTGCAGCTGGCCTGCGGCAATCTGGAAATGCTGTTTCGGCCAGTAGAGCGTGCTGAGCCCATATTGCGCCCGCGAGACGGTCATAACGGGACGTCCGGGACACTGGATCTGAAACTCACTTTCGCTCCATGCGGATGCGCTGAAACCGGCGATCAGGCACAGGGCAAGACGGGCTGCTTTCATCTGATTCCTCCACTGAAAATAAGGGCGGCCACATGTCAGGTGGCGCTAAGACGCTGTAAGCAGGGGTAAAGCATCGCGCGGTGAGCGCGACCGCGCAATAAAAAACGGCACATCAGGCCGTAAGAGACGCGTGACTGGCTGCCGCCAGCGGGATGACACTCGCGCATGCGGATACCAGGCGCGACGGATGAAACTTACTCTGCCGCAACCTCCGCCGCGACCAGCATCAAGGCCAGACCGGCAGGTTCGTTGTCGAAACTGCTCATGACATCGCGGATTTCTGCCGCACAGGCAATCACCTGCTGCCTTTTCTCTGCGTCCAGCGCATCGATGGCATGGCGAATAATCATTAGACTGGCTTCTTCTTCTTTCATCTTTTATCCCTGAATTTGCTTAAGCGACGCGCAAAGATGGCAAGAATAACGTTTATTTGCACCGAAAGTCATCTTTTACATTCCCACTGCTTAACGATTGAACAAACGGCAAATCAACCCGGCGCGCGTAAACGCTATGATCATGTTATTTGTCGCGTTTCAGGCTAAAATCGGTCATTCATTCTATGGACCGGGGCAGGAGCAGGCTATGTTGCGACCAGGATTTTTCATTTTTATGGCACTGCTCTCAGGCTGTTCCTCTTCGCCGAAAGGCGTGGAGTGTCCGGGCGACGTCAGCACAATTTACGGTCAGTCACTGGGGCAAACGCAGGGAACGGTATTCGATCTGGTCACCGCGTTCAGCGTCAGTCGGGATGGCGTAAACGTGCGGAGCGGGCCGCTTCAGTCGCTGGATCGCTTTCAGTATGTCCCCTCTGCGGTGACGTCTGAAGGTTACTACGCCCAGCGCCTGTCCGATAAACAGTTTCGTCTGATCAACCCTTATCAGGACACCATGATTACCTGGACCTGTCCGTAAAGCGGGCAATCCTGACACTGCGTGATATAGTGTCAGGAAACGTCAAGCGACAGGTCAGGCTCATCATGGAAAAACGGCTGGATAACAACGGTTATATTGATTTCCCGTTCCCTGCTACCCGCAATGCAGATGGCTCCGTTAATCCCTGCGGTATCGACCTGACCCTGGAGACAGAACGGCTGGACGAGATCGCCGTGATTCGTCACTCCCCTAACCTGCAACGTTTACTGGAAGAGGTGAATCTGCAGGAAGGCCTGTTTATGACCCTGGCCTGCGACTGGCAGCAGCAGGAAAACGCGGTATGCGGATTCATTGATATCGCCTTTCGGCCCGAACTCCTTCACTGTTCTCACAAGGAGGCACTTCAGCTAGAAGCCGCCTTTTATGACTATCTGAAGGAACAAGAGCAGCAGCACGCGCTGGCAGCCGACACGCTGGTGAACTTTGCCCGTTGTGTACTTGACTGGGGCTGGTCACCGCTACAGCAACGCCAGCGCCATTATGAAAAAATTACGATTCAGTATTACTGCCAGCAGGCTGAGGATGCCGAGTGGTGCTTTGACCATCTGCGGCATTTTCTGGTGAGCTGGTATCCCAACACGCGATCCCATCCACTTCATCCCGTCAGGTGAAACAGCTGGTAATAATTTTCCTCGCCGGGCCCTTCGCGTGGTGGCGTTAACGCGCCCTGTCCGCTTCATGCCCGTCTCTCCGCGCCTTCCGCCAGTCCGATGGCCATCACCAGGCGGAGTTTTCATCTGGTCAATTCCCCCCTGACAGACGATTAATGCGTCTAAACGCAGCACAGTGGCGAAGGTTTGCTACGCTTTAAATGACTGTGATAACCAAGGAGATGAAGCATGTCAGGAAAAATTGAAGATGCCGTAAAAGAAGTCGCCGGTGCCGCAGAGCAACAATGGGGTGAAGTCACCGATTCGCCGCGTCACCGCGCCCGTGGTGCAGCCCGCCGCTACACCAACCAGGCATCCTATGCCGCACGCGATGCCGCCGACTGCATCAAAGATCAGATGCAGTCTAACCCGTTTGCGGGTCTGGCGGTCGCGGCCGGTGTGGGCGTCGTACTGGGCTTCCTGCTCGGTCGTAAGTAAGTTCAAAACGGGGGCGTTTGCTCCCGTTTTTCCTTTATGTCAGCTCCCGCGTGTGGTCGTCTTTATTGAGTGTCATCAGGGCCGGGATGGAAACCAGTGCCGTTGCCATCATATACCAGGCCGGAATATCCAGATTGCCCGTCTGCTTAATCAACCCTGTAATAATTAAACCCGCACAGCCGGAAAACACCGCATTGGATAACGCATAGGCGACACCCAGCCCGGTATAACGTACCGTTGTTGGAAACATTTCCGACAGCATCGCAGGTCCCGGCCCGGCGAGCAAACCAACCAGTCCCCCCGCTATCAGCACCACCAGCGCTTTTAGCAGCAAACTCACGCCATCCGCCTGCACTATTTTCAATAGCGGCATCGCCATAAGTAGCAGGAGTACGCTGGCGCTAACCATGACACGACGCCGACCAACGCGATCACTGACGATGCCCGCCGGGATAATTGTCAATGCGAAGCCCACATTAGCGATCACGGCAATCAGCAGCGCCTGATTCATACCGGTATGTAGCGCCGACTGCAAATAGCCGGGCATGATCACCAGACAGGTATAGCCTGCGGAGGACCACAGCATGACGCGCGCGATCGCCAGGAAAATAATTTTTATCGTCTGGCGCGGTGCAGCCCTGACGCGCTGCTGTTGCTGGCGTACAAAGTCCGGCGTTTCTGTGATTGCCAGACGCAACCATAGCGCAACCAGGCCCAGCGGTAACGCCAGCCAAAACGGAATGCGCCAGCCCCATGCCAGCATCGCCTGCGGGCTGAGCAGCCAGGACAGCAGCGCCACCAGCCCCACACCGGCCAACAGGCCAAACGCCACGGTCAGCGACTGCCAGGCACCATAGCGTCCACGTTGACCGCGCGGCGCAAATTCGGTCATCAGCGCCACCGCCCCGCCATATTCGCCGCCGGCAAATAGCCCTTGCAGGATACGCAGTGCCGTAAGCAACACGGGCGCGAGAATGCCCGCCGTCGCATAGGTGGGAATTAACCCGATAGCGGTGGTCGCCAGCGTCATCAATATCAGGACGGTAATCAGGACAGGCTTGCGGCCCAGGCGGTCGCCCAGTCGGCCAAACACCAGGGCGCCAAGGGGGCGAAAAAAGAACGCAATGGCAAAGGACGCCCAGGTCAGGATCAGACCACTCAGCGCTGACTCGCCCTGAAGCTGAAAAAAATTGTGCGCAATAATTGTGGCGAGGAAACCGTAGATGGCAAATTCATACCATTCGATAAAGTTGCCTACCGCACCCGCGATCAGTGCGCGTTTTGAGTGTTTTACGGGTGAAAGAGGCGTTTCCATTCAGGGTTCCTCCGGGATTTATGCAAAATCAGTACGGCGTTGACAGTGAGAGTATAGAATTTCAGCCGATACGATTTTGTCTCCCGGACGAAAATAATCACATCACACCCTGGCGCCCTGCCCTGCGCGCAGTGCCGACAGCAATATACCGTCGGATAAACGGTTCGCGCAGGGGATTAAAAGCGCCGTGCGTGAGGCGTTGCTACGTAATGAAGACGCCCTGTCAGGCAAGCGTGAGTGTTTTCGCCGTTGAATTTTTTTACGCATCAGAGTACGCAAAGCGATGGATACCCTGGCGCAGGACGGAATCATTCGCGCGGCTATGCCACACCGATTTGCAGCGCGCTGGAATAGTCATTAAAAGGACCGCACGGCTTTTCACAACAGGTTGGGTTAAGTGGCGAAAACCGGACACCCTGTGGCTGTAAAAACGCCGGATGCACTGCGATGTGGAGATTGCGGAAAAAGTGCAGTGAGCACCCGACGTCACGCTTACTAATCGCAAAGCACACGACAACGCGTATTCGCCATCCAGCGTTCTTATTAACTTCAATAAACCACCGCTTCGTTTAGTCAGAAGAGTCTGCCGTAAGCGGCTGGCGCAGCTCATTTCTGGACATGCTTCTTTTCGCTTTGCTGACATACTAATTTCTGCGTATTTATTAAACTACGCGCTGAGAATGAACGTTCATTACAGGGTAATTCATGAAAAATTTTCAGCGCAGTATGATCGCCGGGCTGGTGTTGATCATGGCGGGTTGCGATCAAAGCGGTCAGCAACCTGATGCAGACATGACCACCGAGGTCGGGGTGAAAACGTTGCAAAGTACATCGGTAACGTTGACCAGCCAGCTTGCCGGGCGCGTCACCGGCAGTATGACGTCGGATGTCAGGCCGCAGGTGGATGGGATCATCCAGAAACGTCTGTTCACCGAAGGCGATGACGTGAAAGCGGGACAGGTGCTGTATCAGATTGATCCGGCCAGCTATCAGGCCAGCTACGATCAGGCCGTCGCACAACTTAAGAATGCGCAGGCCCTGGTGAAGAGCAGCAAACTGAAAGCCGAACGCTATGCCGCACTGGTGAAAGATAACGGCGTGTCGCGGCAGGATGCGGATGATGCGCTGGCAACT